>WGMT01000005.1 GCA_016124945.1 bacterium
GATGCTATGGTTGTTGTGGACATGAAGGGCCTCCTGTTCATGGTTTTGTTTTGTCGCTTAACCACTGTACAGTCCCCTTCATGTCTTCTCTTGTTAACGTGCTTTCATTTCCACCCCAAAGGGGTGTCTAACTCCTCACGTATTACGCATTACTCCCCCTCACGAAAGGACACCCCTCACCATGCCCTACCGCGTCGGCATCATCGGTTGCGGTCGCCCGTGGAAATCTGACGGCGCGACTGGATTTGGCATGTCCCATTGGCATGCAGAAGGCTACAAAGCGTCGCCAGACGCCGAGATCGCAGCGCTGGCCGACATCAATCTCGACAACGCCCGCTCTTTTCAGGAGCAGCACGGCGGCGACAATCTCTATGCCGACTATCAGGAGATGCTGGCGAAAGCATCACTCGACATCGTCAGCATTTGCACCTGGCCCCATCTACACGCCGAGATGGTCATCGCGGCGGCGGAAGCTGGCGTCAAGGCCGTTCACTGTGAAAAACCGATGGCGCCCACGTTCGGCGAAGCCATGCGCATGGTTGAAGTATGCGAGGCCCACGGTGTGCAGTTGACCTTCAACCACCAGCGCCGTTTTGGTCCTCAGTTTCGGGCGGCGCGGGATCTATTGCATTCAGGCGCGATTGGTCAGTTGCAACGGCTCGAAGGCGTCTGCCCCAACCTGTGCGATTGGGGCACTCATTGGTTTGACATGCTCTTCTTCTACAACGACGAAACGCCCGTGGATTGGCTGATCGGCCAGATCGATATGCGCAACGGTTCCAGCGTCTTCGGCGTGCCCCACGAAGGACAGGGGCTGAGCTACTTTCACTATCAGAACGGTGTCTTGGGGCTGATGATCACCGGTCACGGTGCGGAGGGCATGTACGGCAACAAGCTCATCGGCAGCGACGGCACCATCGAAGTGAAGACCAGTCGCGAGGATCCCCTGCGCATGTGGGCCAAGGGCGACAGCGAACCCCGTGCCATCGAATTAGACACGGGACGCAGTGACCTCACGTGGGTACAAGACGGCGTCCTCGATCTGGTCGATGCGCTCAAACATAGCCGTGAACCCGAACTTGCCGGTCGTCGCGCCCTACGTGCCACCGAGCTGATCTACGCCACCTACGAATCCAGCCGACGTCGTGCCCGCATCGATTTCCCCCTCGACATTGAAGATTCGCCCCTGCAGGCGATGCTGATGCAGGGGACAGGGGACTAGGGAATGGGGACTGGGTGGAGCCTGTTGATATCGTAACCGGTGGATGTCGGGGCGTGCTTGATGATGAGATGATGGCTCTCAACACCCATCATCTCATCATCTTATCTGGCCGGCGCAAAATGCCTCCAATACCAGCCCAACTCTCTCAACCGAGTCCCCAGTCCCCAATCCCCCGATTGACATCTCCCTTCCCTGCACCCTATAATTTGTCAGACAATATTGTCTGACAAATAGGGATTCGGTGAGCCCTTGCCCATGCCGTCTGTAAGTGAAGAAACGAAGGCCCCGCCACGCTATATCCAGGTTGAGGAGACGCTGCGCTCGTTGCTCGACACCGGCGGTTATCGTCCTGGCGACAAGTTGCCGCCGGAGCCGGAATTGGCTGCGCAGATCGGGGTGAGCCGGGCGACCTTGCGCGAAGCGTTACGCAGTTTCGAGCAGCAGGGGATCATCAGCCGCCGCCAGGGCGTGGGGACCTTCTTGAACCCTCGCCCGCTCTACATTGAGAGCGGGCTGGAGACACTCGAATCGATTGAGATGCTGTTACACAGCCGCCAACTGACGCCGATCCTTCGGCAGCGACTTGTACGCAGCGAACGGGCTTTGCCCAAAGCGGCACAACGGCTTCACCTCAAAGAAGGCGCGCCGTTAACCGTGGTGGCCACCACCTACGCCGTTGCAGATAACCCCGTGGCCTATCTACTGGAAGTTGTCCCCGTGGGGGTGGTGGACGAAACGACGGCGACGGCGTGGACAGTGTCCATGCTGGATGGGTTGCTCCAGGAACGCGCCCACTACGATTTGGGGTACGGCGTGGCGCACATTGCACCTGTCCACGGCAGTGAAGAGATTTGCACCGCCCTGTCTATCGACACACAGACGCCCCTCTTTTTCATCGAGCAGACTGTCTTCTCTGGGGCCGGAACGCCCTGTTTTTACTCCCGAAACTACTATTTGCCACAAATTTTTGATTTCCACGTTATCCGAAAACTTCGCGAATAAGGAAAGAAATCATGCCACAACTCGACGTTTCCGCGGTGCGATCAGCGGTGGAGAGCCATCGCGACGAGATCATCACCTTTTTGCGTGAGATCGTCGCCATTCCCTCTATGAATTCGCAGATCGGCGAAGTGGGCGAGCGCATCCAGGCCGAAATGAAGAAGCTTGGCTTCGACGAAGTCTGGTTCGACAGCATGGGCAACACCGTAGGCCGCATCGGCGATGGGCCACGCATCGTTGTCTTCGACAGCCACATCGACACAGTAGGCATCGGCGATCCAAGCGAATGGGAGTGGGATCCATTCAAAGGCAAGATCGAGGACGGCGTCTTCTACGCCCGCGGCACCTGCGACGAAAAGGCCAGCACGCCAGGGATGATCTACGGCATGGCCATTGCCAAGCGCCTGGGTTTACTCGATGGGTGGACAGCCTACTACTTTGGCAACATGGAAGAGTGGTGCGACGGCATTGCGCCCCACGCTTTTGTGGAACATGAGGGGATCAAGCCCGATTTTGTGGTCATCGGCGAGCCGACGAAGATGCAGGTCTACCGCGGCCACAAAGGACGCGTGGAGATGAAGGTCGTCGCCAAGGGCAAGAGCGCCCACGCCGCCAGCAACCACCTGGGCGACAACGCCATCTACAAAGTGATCCCCTTGATCGAAGCGGTCAGCAAGCTAGAACCGGAACTAGGCGATCACGAATTCCTCGGTCATGGCAAAATCACCGTCACCGACGTGACAGTGCAGACGCCCAGCATCAACGCCGTGCCCAACGAGTGCACTGTCTACATTGATCGGCGTGTCACCTTTGGCGAAGGCGTAGAAGATGTGATCCAGCAAGTACGCGATCTAATCCCCGAAGCCAATCGCGAGAACGGCGACGTGATGGTGGAAATGCTTTTCTACGATGATCCCAGCTACACAGGTTTTGTCTTCCCGGTGGAGAAATACTTCCCAGCCTGGGCGCTTAACGAGGATCACCCCCTGGTGAGTGCGGGGCAGCAGGCGCGCGCATTGATTGGCCTGCCCGAAGCGCCGACCGGCAAGTGGAACTTCAGCACAAACGGCATCTACTGGGCAGGCAAAGCAGGCATCCCGTCCATCGGCTTTGCCCCCGGCGACGAAGTCACCGCGCACACGGTGATGGATAGTGTTGTCTTAGATGATGTGGTGAAGGCAACGGAGTTTTACGCGATTCTGCCGGCGCTGATTGGCGCAGAATGAGATTGGGTGATTAAGCAATTAATCTCCTGTCCACAGCGCATCATGCCCATGCTAAATCTTTGTCTTATCGAGGATCTGCTGCACCGTCTCTTCGACGGAGAGGTTGCTGTTGTCGAGGACGAGCCATTTGGCGCCGGCGCGGTTGGCTGTGCTCAATTCCTGATGCAACGTGCGGGTATGTTCCACCCAGGGTTTTGTCTTTTTAATGCCAAGTTCGGCCAAGCGAGCCAGGGCAACATCCAACGGCGGCGCAAGTAACACCTTACGGATTAGGTAACCATGCAGCAACTGTTGGTATTGGCGTTGGAAGATTTTCTCTTCAACGGCGTCGTCGAGGGCTACAGCAAAAGCCGCTTCAGCGTAGATCGTTGCCGTCTGCAAAGCAGACCATCGCGCCAACCGGAATTGACGTTCCGACTCTGCGGCTGTGTCTAACGTGTCGGCAAAACCTGAGACGACACTGCGGCGTATTTCGTCAACAGAAATGTGAATGCCCAGTTCAAAATGCTGCATCAAGGCGACGGCAACGGTAGACTTTCCGGCGCCGTGTGTACCAGAGATCACAAAGATGGGTTGCGTGGCTGGCGGCATAAAAGGTCCGTCCTTGGCAAAGGATGTTAGTACGAGAAAGAGTGGGCAAAGGCTGTGTAAGGTGAGAATACCAGCCTCAGCCTGTGAATGCAAGGTAGGATCGCGTAAGCTAAAATCTCATCTGTGGTCCGTGATTCTGTGTAAGGTGAATCTAGAGAATAGTGATCCACGAAGGTATACGAAGACGCAAAAAGAAAAGCAATAAACTCTCTGCACTTTGTGTAATTTCGTGTGCCTGCGTGGATCATTAAAATTCTGGAATCTCTTGATGCCCACCCCGGCAAGAAAGAACAAATCCCCTATGCAAACTCCGGCCAGGTTGGCGGTGATCGCGATTGGTGGCAACTCCCTGATTAAAGACACCAATCACCCCGAGGTACCGCACCAGTGGGACGCTGTCCGCGAAACGGTTGGTCACATCGCGGAGATGGTGAATTTGGGTTGGCAGATGGTGATCACCCACGGCAATGGACCGCAAGCAGGCTTCATTTTGCGCCGCAACGAACTGGCAGCCCATGAAGTACACACCACCCCGTTGAGCCTGATTGTCGCCGATACACAAGGGGCGATTGGGTACATGTTACAACAGGCGCTCAACAACGAATTCTATGAACGGGATGTACCCCGGCAGTGCATTTCGTTGATCACCCAGGTGCGCGTAGACGCTGACGATCCAGCCTTCCAGAACCCAACAAAGCCCATCGGCGGCTTTCTCGACGAAGTGACGGCGCGACGATTTGAGGGCGCAGGTTGGCACATTGTAGAAGACGCCGGTCGCGGCTGGCGCCGCGTCGTCGCGTCACCACAGCCACAGGAGATCGTCGAGTTGGAGGCGATTCAGCAGGCCGTGTCCATGGGTTGGATCGTTGTCGCCTGTGGCGGCGGCGGCATTCCCGTGGTGCGTAACGCCAAGGGAGAACTGCGCGGCATCAACGCCGTCATCGACAAAGACCACGCCGGCGGCATGCTCGCCCACAAGATCAACGCCGATCTCCTCCTCATTAGCACCAGCGTCGAACAGGTGGCGATCAACTTCGGCAAGCCCAACCAACAACCCATCGCCCAGATGACCGTGGCCGAAGCAAGAAAGTACATGGCCGAAGGGCACTTCGCCCCCGGCAGCATGAAACCCAAGATCGAAGCGTCTATCGACTTCGTCGAACAGAGCGAAAACCCCGACGTCGCCGCCCTGATCACCAACCCGGAGAATCTCGAACGGGCGTTGCGGGGGGAGACGGGGACGAGAATAGTGAAATAATGCGTAATTCGTAATGCGTAATTGGTACACAGCACGATCCCCATTTGAGACGGCACCGGTGTAGACGAATTACGCATCACGCATCACACATTACGTTTTCCCAAAAACATTCGACATCAGGAGATTCAACCCATGCAAACCGACTTACGCGGTCGCGACTTCATCAGCGACATGGATTTCAGCAAAGAAGAGATCGAGACTGTCCTTGATGTGGCGTTCAAACTCAAGCGCGATCGCGCACTGGGGATTAAGCACCCCATCCTCGATCAGAAGACGCTGGCGCTGCTCTTTTTCTTCACCAGCACGCGCACCCGCTCCAGCTTTGAGGTGGGGATGGCGCAATTGGGTGGACACGCAGCCTTCATCGACTCTACCACCACCCAAATCAGCCACGGCGACACAGCCAAGGAGATCGGCGAGATCTACGGCCGCTACTACGACGGCATCGCCATCCGCCAATGTGATTGGGACTTCGGCAATAGTTACATCAACGAAGTCGCCCAGGCCAGCCGCGTCCCCGTCCTCAACATGCAGTGCGACGTCTACCACCCCTTCCAGATCCTGGCCGACCTGATGACCATCATCGAGAAGGTGGGCGATCCCCGGGGCAAGACGATCAACGTGAGTTGGGCCTACGCCAGCAGCTACCAGAAGCCGATCTCAGTGCCACAGAGCCTGATCTTGCAGATGACACGCTTCGGCATGAACGTGCGCCTCACCCACCCCGCCGAATACAAACTCATGCCCGACATCGTGCAACAGGCCAAAGACAACACCAACAAACACGGCGGCAGCTTCGAGATCCTCGACGACTTCGACGCCGGTTTCGTTGACGCAGACATCGTCTACCCCAAGAGTTGGGGTGCGCTCCTCACCACAACAGACAACGCCGAAAGCGCCGCCATTGGGAGCCAGTACACCGACTGGATCACCGACGAACGGCGCATGTCCCTGGCCAAACGCGACGCCATCTACATGCACTGTCTCCCCGCCGACCGCAACATCGAAGTCACCGACGGCGTCATCGACGGCCCCAACTCGGTGGTCTACGACGAAGCCGAAAACCGTCTCCACGCGCAGAAGGCAGTGATGGCGTTGACGATGAGATAGGGATTAGGGATTAGGGATTAGGGATTAGGGATTAGGGATTAAGGACTGGGGACTGGGGATCGGGAGAAGGATCTGAAATCTCCTAATCGCCTAATCTCACGTTGACAAGAGATTAGGCGATTAGGAGATTTTAGAAGCTTAAGCAGATCCCTAATCACCAATCCCTAGTCCCCAATCCCTAATCACCAATCCCTAGTCCCCAATCCCTAGTCCCCAACCCCCGCGACGTTTCCCCCACCCACGTGTTATACTTACCGGACGATTGAAACCGGCACGGTTGCTGCAATTTTCCTGCGGTGGCGTGCCGGTCTTCTTATAGCCGGTGCGCGTTCGGTGCGACGCACTGGCCGAAACAATATTTAACGCCGAGTGTCATACTGGCCAGTGCGTCGCACCGAACGCGCTACGTTTTTGGATATCACGGATAGACAGGAATTGCTATGACTGCAAACGCATCCGCCAATGGACACGCACCGCGCCGGGTGGTTGTGACCGGCGTTGGGCTGATCACGTCGCTCGGTCATGATCTGGAGACGTCCTGGCAGGCGATGTTGGCAGGAGAATCCGGCTCACGCCCAATGACGGGCCATGACATGAGCGAGTACCCCACCCAATTCGCCGCCAACGTCGAAGATTGGGATCCCAGCCGCTACCTTGACCGACGTGAATCGCGACGGGTGAGCCGCGGCACCCAATTCGCGCTCAAAGCTTCACAAGACGCCGTGGACATGGCCGGCTTGAAAATGGACGAAACCAATCCCTATCGCGTCGGTGTGGAAGTGGGGTTGGCCTTCGGCGGCTGGGAGATCGTGGAAGAACAGGCCATCCTCCACGAAACCAAAGGACCGAAACGCTTCAACCCCGCCCTACTCCTCGGCGCACTCTCCAGCGGTGGCCCCACCCAGATCGCCATCCGTCTCGGTGCAAAAGGACCAACCAACTGTCCTGTCGCCGCCTGCGCCACCGGCATTGTGGCCATCGGCGAAGCAGCGCGGCGCATTCAGTACGGCACGGCCGACGTGATGATCGCCGGCGGCGCTGAAGGCTACCTCACGCCGCTCGTCATCGCCACCTTCAGCCGCCTGGGCGCAGCCAGCACCAACAACGCCGACCCCGAACACGCCTGCCGCCCCTTCAGCGCCGACCGTGACGGCATGGTCGTCGCAGAAGGTGCAGGTGTGCTTGTCCTTGAATCGTTGGAACATGCACAGGAGCGCGGCGCCACCATCCTGGCCGAGTTTGGTGGTTACGGCATCACCGAAGACGCTTACGACGCCACTGCGCCCGATCCCAACGGCGAGGGCGCGACCGGCGCCATGCAGCTCGCCCTTGAAGAAAGTGGACTCAGCCCAGTCACATTCGGTTGGATTGTAGCCCACGGCACCGGCACGCAACTAAACGACAGCATGGAAAGCGCCGCCATCAAACGTATCTTTGGTGAAGCAGCCTACAACATCCCTGTCACCAGCATCAAGAGCATGATCGGCCATGCCATGGGCGCAGCCGGCGCACAGAGCGCCGCCGTCATCGTGAAGGCCATGCAAGAAGAAACCATCGTCCCCACGATCAACTACACAACGCCCGACCCCGAATGCGATCTCGACTACGTCACCGATGGGCCACGGGCGCAATCGATCCACGCCGCACTATGCAACGGCTTCGGTATGGGCGGCCAGAATGCGTCGTTGATCCTCAAGCGGTTTGAAGCGTAGAAGAGAAGCAAAACCCCTCTCCAACAAGCAAGTGCCGGGGACTTTTCGCCGCAGCGACACGGGACATTCACGCCTGGCGTCACGTCCAACGTGAAGTCCCCGGCACTTTCGCTGGCCCCTATCTTAACGCCGATGGGTTCTATACCCTCCCTGGATGATTTCTTACCGCATCATGCATCGAAAATGCCTACACTTCCTATATTCAGGTCAAGTGTTTCTGAACATCCTGAAATTCCTGTAATCCGTGTCCAAAATCGTTTCTGAACATCCTGAAATTCCTGTAATCTGTGTCCAAAATCGTTTCTGAAATTCCTGAAATTCCTGTAATCCGTGTCCAAAATCGTTTCTGAACATCCTGAAATTCCTGTAATCCGTGTCCAAAATCGTTTCTGAAATTCCTGAAATTCCTGTAATCCGTGTCCAAATCTCTGCGTCGAGGAGATCCCATGCGTCTCGAAAACCCATTCAAAAAAGTAGAACGCCTGAAGCGGGTCAAGAACGTCCCTGGCGAAAACCCAGACGATCGCGTCCCGCCCGGTCAGTTCCTCACCGATCGCTTTCCAGTGCTCACCTACGGCAGCACCCCCCATTACCAAGACCTGACAAGCTGGGATCTGCACGTCTTCGGCCTCGTAGCGGAAGAAAAACGCTTCTCGTGGCAGGACCTCATGGAGATGGCCACCAACGAACAGACTGTGGACATTCACTGCGTCACCCGTTGGAGCAAGCTCGACACCACGTGGACAGGCATCCCTTGGCAGCAGTTCATTGAGCAACTCGGCGTCCACCCCGACGCCACCCATGTTATGGTCCACTGTGAGCAGGGATATACCACCAACGTGAGCCTCGACGTCCTCGACGACGACGATACCATGCTCGCCTATCTCTACGAAGGCAAGCCGATTGAGCCGGATCACGGCTACCCGATGCGCCTGCTCGTGCCCAAGAAATATTTTTGGAAGAGCGCCAAGTGGATCCGCGGCTTTGAGTTTATGCGCGGCGACACCCCCGGCTTCTGGGAACGTCACGGCTACCACATGGAAGGCGACCCCTGGCTCGAAGAACGCTTCGGCTGGTGATCCACCTGCCCTGACGCATCCACGACCGGTGATTGACAAGAGAAACTTTCTCTCCTGAAAGCCAATCCAAATTACCGGCGCGCTGCGTTTATCTCTGTACCTGACTCGAAGGGACTCCCTGACCGAACCAAGCGGGAGTCCTTTTTTTACCTGGTATCCCCGAACCCCCACGGCCACCCAGTACAAGTCCAACACCGGAACACCGTTCCGCAATGTGCAGACTGGATCTACACTATGTTCAATGCACCCCAAACCAGCGAAACAACCTGCAACACAGATCAGCCCATTGCATTCAATTGCACTAGCAGCGCGCGCATCCCCACCACCGAAGGGGACTTTTCGCTGCGCTACTACCGCAACAACCTCGATAACAAAGAGCACCTCGCCCTCGTCTTCGGCGACGTGACCGGCGGGGAGAATGTCCTCGTGCGGGTGCACTCAGAGTGCTTCACCGGCGACGTGCTCGGTTCCCTGCGCTGTGATTGTGGACCACAACTACACAGCGCCATGCGCGCCATTGCCGAAAACGGGCGCGGCGTCATCATCTACCTGCGCCAGGAAGGCCGCGGCATCGGCCTGGAACAGAAACTACGCGCCTACAACCTGCAAGACGAAGGCTACGACACCGTCGACGCCAACCTGCTCCTTGGTCATCAGGCCGACGAACGCAACTACCTGCCCGCCGCTTATATCGTCCACGACCTCAAACTGCAATCGATCCGCCTGCTCACCAACAACCCAGCTAAGATCGAAGGGCTGCGCGACCTGGGCATCAACGTCGTTGACCGTGTCCCCGTTGTCACGCCGCCCAACGAACAGAACGCCGGCTATTTACAGACCAAAGTGGATCGGATGCGCCACCTGCTCGACATTGCCCCCAATGCCACCGAAAAGCTTGTCGCACCCGAAGAGAGCCACCCGCAGGTGAGCCACGCCCATCTTTTCGCAGCCCTGCGCGCCCAAGCAGTTGACCACCACCAACGCACAGGACGGCCCCTGGTCACCCTAAGTTACGCCCAAAGCCTCGACGGCTCCATCACAGCACAACCCGGTGAACCTTTCGCCATCAGCTCCACCGAATCGCTGCAATGGACACACGCCCTGCGCGCCGCCCACGACGCCATCCTCGTCGGCATCGGCACCGTCCTCGCCGACGATCCCACCCTCACCGTCCGCTTCGCCCAGGGGCAAAACCCACAGCCTATCGTCGTCGATTCCCATTTGCGCCTGCCACCCAACGCCAAAGTGCTGCAAAAACACCCAACACTCTGGGTCGCCGGTACACACGCTACACCCGAACAACGCAGCCGACTCAACGGCACGCGCCTTAACGGCGCCCAGATCCTCGAACTGCCTGCCACCGCTGGCGGACAGGTGAATCTCGACGCCCTATTCGCCGAACTTGGCCGTCGAGGCGTACAAAGCATCATGGTCGAAGGCGGTGCGCAGATCATCACCAACATCTGGCAGCAAAAACTGGCGCAGAACGCCGTCATCACCATCGCCCCCATTTTGCTCGGTGGGCTGCACTCGGTGAGCGCACCCCTTTTCAGCGCCAACGGCAATGGGCTTCACTTCCCCCGCCTCAACCGCACGCAGACCTTCCGCGCCGGTGAAGACACCATCATCTGGGGATCTATCGGCGAATGACCGCACACCGACAATCACTCTATTTCACCGCGCCCCACACTGTGGAGGTGCGCAGTGAACAGATCCCCGCGCCACAGGACGACGAAGTTCTGGTGCAGACGCGTATCTCGGCCATCAGCCCGGGCACCGAAATGCTCTTTTACCGCGGCCAGATCCCCGAAGGAATGGCCGCCGACAGCACCATCGCCGCCCTCTCCGGCGGCGTCGCCTACCCATTTAAATATGGCTATGCCTGTGTGGGCGAGGTGATAGAAACCGGCGCGCATGTCGATCCATCCTGGCGCGGGCGACGCGTCTTCGCCTTCCATCCACACGAAAGCCACTTCTGCGCCCGCCCCCACACCCTGATCCCCGTGCCCGCGGACCTGCCCACCCACGCCGCTGCCCTATTGCCCAACGTGGAAACCGCCGTCAATTTTCTTTTAGATGGACGGCCCTTGGTTGGTGAAAGCGTCGTCGTCTTCGGCCTGGGCGTTGTCGGGTTATTGACCACAGCCGTAGTCGCCCGCTTCCCCCTGGCCACCCTCGTCGCCGTGGACCCGCTTGCAGCGCGCCGCGATCTGGCTACGTCCTTGGGCGCGACTGCCGTCCTCGATCCCACGGCGACGTCATTTCTTTCCGACGTCGAAACCATTTTGGGCGATGCCGGTGCGGATCTCGTCTACGAACTCTCGGGCAACCCCGCCGCATTGGATCAGGCCATTGCCGTCACCGGCTACAGTGGACGCATCATCGTCGGCTCGTGGTACGGAGACAAACGCACCGCGCTCAACCTGGGCGGCGACTTCCACCGCAGCCGCATCCAGATCCAGAGCAGCCAGGTCAGCACCGTCACCCCGTCCCTGGCCGGGCGCTGGGACAAAGCCCGCCGTCTCAACGTCGCCTGGTCTATGCTCGGCACACTGCCCATGGACAAACTCATTACCCACCGCACCCCCTTCGCCGCCGCCGCGGACGCGTACGCCTTGATCGCGACCCAGCCCGAAGCGTGTGTGCAGGTGTTATTGGAATTTTAGCGACTGGGGATCGGGGATTGGGTGGAGTATGTTGGTAGAGAAGTGGGGATGTTTTGTGGTTGAGTGATGATGGGAGGATGGGATGATGGCGCGCAAAGCGGGGACTCGTCGAGATCCATCATCACATCATCACTCAACCACAAAACACACCAATTCCCTGTCAACACACCCTACCCAATCCCCAGTCCCCGATCCCCAATCCCTCACTCTCCACCCGAAAGGACACTCTCATGTACACCCTCGCCGTTCAACGCGACTTTGTGGCCCAGCACTTCCTGATTGGGGGAGATTGGGGCGCGGAGAATTTCTGGCATTCGCATCACTACCGCCTCGAACTGCAACTCGAAGGCGCAGATCTCGACCAACACGGCTACCTCGTGGACATCGTCCACGTGGAAGAACTCCTGGCCCAGGTCGTAACCCAGTACAAAGACAAAACCCTCAACGAACTGCCCGCATTCGCCGGCCTCAACCCCAGCATCGAGCACTTCTGCCGCATCGTCGCCACCTGGTTTTCCGATCAACTCAACGGCCCCAACATCTCCGCGCTCACGGTGAAGATTTGGGAGAACAATATCGCGTGGGCGGCGTACCGCGTGAGGAGGGATTAGGGACTGAGCACCATGCGCATCGCCCTCATCATCTACGGCTCCCTTAATACCCTCTCCGGCGGCTATCTCTATGACCGCCAATTGGTGACACACTTGCGCCAGGCCGGCGACGAGGTGGAGATCATCTCGTTGCCCTGGCGCAACTACCCGCGCCACCTGGCCGACAACACAGATCGCGATCTGCTGCGCCGCTTGCGCACCCTCAACGTGGATCTGCTGCTGCAAGACGAGCTCAACCACCCCTCGCTCTGGTGGATCAACCAACGGCTACGCAGAGACGTCGACTATCCCATCGTTAGCATCGTGCACCACCTGCGCGCCGACGAGGAACACCCACCGCTGTGGATGCCGCTCTACCGCTGGGTGGAACGCCGCTACCTGCACACCCTCGATGCCGCCATCTACAACAGTGAAAGCACCCGCCGCGCCGTCACCGCGCTGGTGGGGAGAGCGATCCCCGGCGTGGTGGCGCTGCCCGCCGCCGATCACCTGCGCCCCCCCGCCGCCGAGGACGTAGCCACGCTGCTCGAACGCCGCCACAGCGAAAAACCGCTGCGCCTGCTCTCGCTGGGCACCGTCATGCCGCGCAAGGGCATTCACCACCTGCTGGCGGTGCTGGCGCGGCTCCCGCTGGAAAGCTGGACGCTGGACGTGGTCGGCTCGCTCACCGTCGATCCTGGCTACGCCGCCCAACTGCGCCGCCAGATCGCCGAACTGGGATTGGCCGACAACGTCCACCTACGCGGCCGCCTCAACGACGACGACGTGGTCGATGTGTTGCGGCGCAGCCACGCCCTGGCGCTGCTCTCGTTTGAAGGCTTCGGCATCGCCTTCCTCGAAGCCATGAGCTTCGGCCTGCCTGTCATCGCCGCCCGCACCGGCGCCGCCCCCGATCTCATTGCCGAGGGCGTCAACGGGTTTTTGGTAGACCAAAACGATCTTGCCGCCGCCGCAGCCAAAATCGCGTTGGTGATCGACCCCGCCCGCCGCACCAAAATGGGACAAGCGGCCCGTCGCCGTTTCGAGCAACACCCAACGTGGACAGAAAGCGCAGCCCGCGCCCGCGCCTTCCTCCAATCCCTGCTCACCAAGGACAGACCATGACCGAAGAAATGTCATTTCTGCGCTACCTGGCCGCCAAAAAGCCCATCGACGACCGTTCGCTCAACCAACACGTCTGGCGCACATTGACCGACGAGATCACGGCCCGTCGCAAAAGAGATGGGCGTCTGCGTGTCCTCGAAATTGGGGCTGGCAGCGGCACCATGATCGAACGCATGCTCGCCGTCGGGTTGCTCACCAGCGTCGACTACACCGCCGTCGATCTCTGGCCCGAAGGGGTCGATGCCATCCCTGCGCGGCTGGCGGCATGGGCCAACACACAGGGATGGACGATCACCCAGGGCGGCGGCGAGATCGTCCTCACGTCGCCGGACGGTACGGGCGATGTGCATGTGCGCACCGTCAACAGCGACGCCTTGTCCTTTGCCGCGAACGCCGCCAATCACGGCAAGTATGATCTGCTGGTGGCGCACGCCGTCCTCGACTTGTTCGATATCCGCGAGGCCACACCGTCGTTGCTGCGCACCCTACACGACGACGGCCTATGTTATTTCTCTGTGAATTTTGACGGGATCACCGCCTTCCTCCCTAGCGTAAACCGTTCCCTAGACGATCAGATCGAGCAGTTGTACCACCGCAGCATGGACGAGCGCATCACCGACGGCAAGCGGTCGGGCGATCACCGCGCCGGGCGACACCTGCTGGCGCTACTCCAGCAGATCGGCGTCGACGTCCTCGCCGCCGGCAGCTCCGATTGGGTTGTCCACAGCCGTGGCGGCCAATATCCCGGCGACGAAGCCTACTTTTTGCGTCACATCCTCCATTTTGTGGAAAGCACCCTCACCGGCCACCCCGAACTGGATGCAGCGTCCTTTTACCAATGGTTGCAAACCCGCCACGCCCAGATCGACCGCGGAGAGTTGATCTACATTGCGCATCAGATCGATGTGCTGGGGAGGAAGTAATTCATAATGCGTAATGCGTAATTCGTTAACATCGATCCTGCCCAATCGCAACGATTCGTCGTCTACCAATTACGCATTACGAATTACGCATTACTCCCTCCCTGTGCTATATTCTTCGCAATCCCCCCCGTTCTCTTCAACCAAATCTACATACGGAGCCATGCGATGCACCATCGAATTTCGAGCTGGCTGATCGGCATTTGTGTCTGTTTTGGTTTCTTCGTTTTTTCGATTCTCCCCGCCCACACCGAGGACAATCCACCCGATCACACAGTTTTTCTGCCCACAGTGCAGCGGACCCCGTCGCGCATTGTCATCGCGGCGGCGCACATCGACAGCGCCCGCAGCGGCGAACCCGACGAGGCGATCCTGCTCTGGAATCTGGACGGGCAGCCCCAGGCGCTGGCCGGCTGGCGTCTGCGCGGCAATGGACGCACCGCCGTCGCGCCACCCGATTTCCCGTTGACAATCCCGGCTCACGGCTCGATCTGGTGCGCCAAGGAAGCAACGGCATTTGCGGCCACATTCGGCTTTCCCCCCGCCTGCGAGTGGACAGACAGCGATCCCAACGTCCCCGATCTCGTGGACGGCGTCCCCGCGCTCACAAATACAGGTGGGGTCATCCAACTGTTCGCGCCCGACGGCACAGTGATCGACACGTTGCTCTACGGCAACACATCCGCCACAGCAAATGGGTGGACAGGTGCGGCGGCGCAGCTTTACAGCCGCGGCGTCATCCCTGCTCAAGGACAGGTGTGGCGGCGCAAGGTTGACCCGGCAACACAGTCGCCCGTGGACAGTGATCGCGCCACAGACTGGGCAAGCGATCTCAACGACCTGGTATGGGGACGGCAAGTCTACTTTCCCGGCTGGCGGCTCTGGCAAGAAGTGGTACCGCACGAAGCAGTGCCAAGTTGGGCAAATACCACCGTCGCTGTTGGCCCAGACGGACTTTACACGCACGTGGCGGCTGTCCTCGGCGCGGCGACAGAGCGTGTGGATCTGGCGATCTACACCTTCGAGCACCCGCCATTGGCGCAACTGCTGGCGGAACGAGCGCGGCAAGGCGTGCGCGTACGCCTGCTCGTAGACGGATCGCCGGCGGGTGGGGTGGATGATTTGCAGCGCTGGTGTCTGGCGCAGATGGCGGCAGCGGGTGTGGAAATTTTGTGGATGGACGAACGAGATGATGCGCCCGCGGGCTACCGTCCGCGCTACCGGTTCCTCCACACCAAGTACGCCATTGTGGACGGACGTATGGCACTGGTAGGCAGCGAAAATTTCAACCTCGATGCCATGCCGCTCACCGATGGGACACTTTCCCCACAAGGACGGCGCGGCTTCTACCTGTCTACAGACGCGCCGCCGGTGGTGGCCGAGCTTGAACGCATCTTCGCCGCCGATTGGCAGCCGAATTGGTCGTACGATCTGCGTCCTTTCGACGCAACGACGGATGGTCCGCCGGCGGAGTTTGCGCTGGAGACAGTACCGGTAGAGGTGTGGATCGACGCGCCGTTTGCCGAGGCTCTCTCCGCGTCGGGCGAAATGCGGTTCGCCGTCCTCACTGCGCCGGACAATGCCACGCGGCCCGATGCCGCGATCCACGCGATCCTGGCACGGGCAGGCGCGGGCGACGAGATCCACTGGGTACAGCTTTACGAACACAAATACTGGTTTTCGTGGTCACAACCAGCAATCTTCTTGGCTCATCAGAGCGAGAGTACCACTGAAGAAGACAAAGTAGGACTAGTGGTCCTTGTTTTCCAAGCCTGAGTTATATTGCGATAACACTAGGTTCTGTTGACATTTCATAAGATGAGGTAGTTTGCGATAGAGTTCCTCAATACAGGAGGAAAAATGACAAACTACAAGATCAAAGATGAGCAATGGCCGCGGATCGTTGAGTTTCTACATAACCATTCGGGCGTTTACGTTGGCAAAGAGGACGAATGCCGCCGCTTTGTGGAAGCAGTCCTCTGGGTTGCCCGAACTGGTGCACAATGGCGAGAAGTACCCGATCAATTTGCCAAGTGGAACAGCGTCTACAAGCGTTACGTGCGCTGGTGTGACAAGGATATCTGGCGATGCATGCATGAACACTTCGCCCAGGACGCAGACTTGGAATATCTGATTCCAGATAGCACGGTGATTCGAGCCCATCCTTGTGCCGCAGGTGCGTCACAAGAAAAAGGGGGACCACCGAACAGGCGCTAAACCGCAGTCGCGGTGGATTCACCACCAAAATCCACGTTGTTGTGGACGGCTTGGGCAATCCCTTGCGCTTCTTGCTGACTGCAGGAAACCGGCACGATATCACCCAAGCGGCTGCACTGATTGACGGTTACCACCCTGTTTATGTGATTGCCGACCGAGGGTACGATTCAGATGCCTTCGTCGAACAGATTGTTGCCAGTCAGGCGGAACCGGTCATTCCATCCCGTAAGCGACGTACGCAGAGTCGCAGCTATGATGCACATCTCTATCGGGAGCGACATCTGGTCGAATGTTTCATCAATAAACTGAAGTATTACCGTCGTGTCTTTGCTCGTTTCGACAAACTCGCCAGTCGCTATCTCGGTTTCATCTGTCTCGCTGCCACTCTCATTTGGCTCAAGTAGAAATGTCAACAGAACCTAAAATATCTTTAACAGCGTGTTAAGTAAACGAGTTTCGGCGCTGCCTGTATGAGTCGGGCGCGGAACTCACTCAAGATCGAGTAGTCGAATCCTGGATCGGATAGGTTCAATCCTAGCCCATATTCCCAGTCGATGCGTCCACGAACCGCATCAGCAGCTTGACGGTCCGTCAACCCTTCTACAAACTGAAACACCGGCACCGGCCGTGCAGGAGATTCAGCAGGTTGACTACGCCCTGGAAAGAGATCGCAAAACTGTTCGTTCGTATATGGCCCAGTTGATCCCGCTTTGCCATTGCCAGACTCCCTAACGGGAATGCTGCCTGCGCAACTGTTCTCGTATCACTTGCTATATCATTCAATTGCTGGACTTGCAGCAGCGGTGGTCCCTTTGTCTACATCCCAAACACAGGTTACCGATCTTACTGTCGTATCCTGTTTCGATTTCGCCAACAGAATCGAACTATTGACACCTACCGGTATGAGTAAGAAATCTTAACTCAACTGGCGAATAAGTTGATCGAGAAGACTTTCGTTGCGTTCCAAGTCTGGATGCATGACACACTTGCTTAGGTCCACAGTTTGCCTAAGATAGTCCACTGCTGCAGAAAGGTCTCCTGAATCTCGATGGAGCATGGCCAAATTGTACTTGACCGTAATCTCCTCGTGATATCTATCCGAAGTTTCTATAATTGCTAAAGCATCTTGATAGCAAGTGAGCGCACGCTGGTACTCTCCTAGATCATGGTAAGTAAGTCCCATGTTGTTAAGAATCAGAAATATTTCTTGGTCATTGCGATGCTGAATTGCAATCGACAAAGCTGTTTGATAGCTGGCAATTGCTGCCTGATACTCTCGCTTTCGTCTGTACGCCATGCCAATGTTGCTAAGGATAAGAGGTTGTAATTCAGTATTGCGTATGCTTTTAAGTGTTGTTATCGCCTTATCGAGAAAGGCGATAGCTTTTTCATGTTCATCAACTGCACTAAACGTCAGCCCCACACCGTTGTATACAGGTACCAACTGCAAAGGTAGTTGATATTTTTCAAGTATCGGCAAAGCATCTAGGAGCTTTTCTAATGCTTTAAGGTGATATCCCAACCGATTGTAAATCATCCCAATTTCATAAAGCGTTTGAGCGCAACCAAGTTTGTTACCTTGATCGCTTCGAATACCTAGTTCTTTTTCACGTTGTTCAATGGCAAACCAGAGTGTTTCGTTGGATTCCATGTATGCCCTTACCATGTCTACTATAACGTCGTAATAGACAAATCAGGTAGAAGCCGGACTTTCTATAGGGGGCCTACTTGCCGGCTTCGGTCTGGGTACGGCAAGCAGCGCCCCTACGATTGTACGACCTCAAAATGATTCCTCTATAAGAAACTCGCAAGTTTCTCTCTGCTTGAACCGGTGTCTCATGCTGGTGGAACTACTACTGAAAAACACTAAAGGACTCAGACGATCACGATGGTGGGTAATCTAACTTTATACTCGACGTTCCCTCATTATTTTAAGCAAAAACGAGATTTAGATGGTCAAAGGGCCTTTGGTGGCCAAACCGTCTGTCGATTGCACCACCTTGAGACAATTTGAAGCAATGATGCAAAGAATTGCTGACCGCTTCGGTCAAGACGACTGAATTTACTACATAAACCACTGTATCTAGTTGCTACAAATCACCGGTATACTAGAAAAGATAAGCAAACCCCGAGCTACATATTTGGTCTGAATAATCTGACTACGATGCCAACCCAATTGTGCCGAGGAAAACAATGAGTAAGCCGCCGGAAAACAGGCAGGAAACTTGGAACTACTCTATCTCCCTAATACGTCTAGACTTCGTTCGGCAAAGATCATGTACTTGTATTAGCTACTAATGTGTTTAACATGACAAATCGAATTTGGCTCAGCCGAATAGCTCGTATATAATATTTTCATGTGGCGCCCATAGCTCAATGGCAGAGCGCTTGATTGTGGATCAAGAGGTTACGGGTTCGAGCCCCGTTGGGCGCCCAATTTGAGAACGTGCCCCACTAGCGGGAGGTACGTTTTTTTTTACTGATTGTTGGTTACATGCGTGTCCTTGAAAAAGCGAATCGTTTCCGAACAATAGTTCAAAACAATATGTAGTGCCCGAGAATTAGATGCAAAAACTTGATAGACGACCTTTGGGCAAAGTGCGTAGGGGGTTGCTTACTACACGCGATCAAGAAACAACCTGCTGAATATCTTAATCTACAGTGTAAAGATTCAATCGTCAACTGAAGACGCCTGCCTATCAGGGCATTGGCGTCACCGGATCAATCAATCTTACATTACGCCTGGTCAAGTAGTAGAAAATGGCCGAAAACGGCGGGCAATGTACATCATTTCTGCACCAAGAGCCGCCGAGCTGAAGCCAATAACGCCATAATCAGCACCGACTTGGCCAGACTCAGCACGCTTGGCCGCCAGCAATGTAAGAAATCTCCCATTGCGCGATCTCCCTGCCTACCTATAAGGATATCACGATACAGCTAACAGGCAACTGCCTAACTGGTTAGAATACATCTGCCGAAGGCATCATATAAACAGCGCTACCAAAACAGACATGTTCATTTACTGTTATTTCCCAAACCGGAAATACATAATGTCACCATCTTGAACTTGATACTCCTTACTTTCCACTCTTACTTTGCCTTGCTGCTTAATTTTGTCTACTGAATCAGCTAATATTAGCTCTTCAGTAGCAAATACTTCGACATTTATCAGATTCTTCGCAAAATCCGTATGTAGACGTCTTGCCGCCTCAACAGCATTCGTGCCATTAGGTATGCTCCACTGCTTAAGTCCAAGATGACCAAATGTAAAATACGTAACTCTGTTGGCTGCGGTGAGAACCAGTTTAGGTATCTCACTAATCTTCAGAGTTAGGCCATTGTATGCCTCCAGAAATTCTCGTCGTTCGTCCTCATCTAGTTGTACTATTTCGGACTCTAGCTGAGCGCAGGTAATTATTGCGTTATCTGAAGGTAATTCCTTGCCCTGCAGAAAATAGGACTCAATTTCTTCCTCACCGCAATTAACAGCAAGGAGATGAGGAATGTGCGAAACTAGACTCAGTGCGCGAAACTTAGTGTATGAGTTTCTTTCCCAATTTGCCTCATATAAAGGCTGTCCCGCTTCCAAAAGTCTCTTAGCCTTAGTGAGAAGATCGAACTCCGCCTGTAGTTCATACCTTTGCCGGCCCTGAATCTCCTTCTGGATAGTGACTATTCTGTGATCAACAAGTGCCAGATCCCAAGTACATAGCTCATGAATTAGCATGGAAAAATCCCTAAATACATCTACATGCGAATCAATGTGCGGTACATCAGCTTGGTCGAATGCACGTACAATGTGAATCAGAACGTCAGATGATCGTGCATGTTCTTTAGTCTCAGCAGAATCTTCGCCGAATACCTGTCGATCCTTTGGTAGAATTCCACCAGTATCAATAAACTGAATTTTGAGAGGAAATAGTTCCTTTGGCTCTATGACAGAAGCGATCCTGGACATTCGAGGATCTTCATAACTCACCACAGCTCGTAGTGGTTTCTTGGTAGAAACTGGCAACGGACTTACTTCTGATTGGTGACCAGTCAAGACACTAAATATCAACGACTTGCCTACATTGGGCAAGCCTATTAAGGATACAGTTAGATCTGTCTGCATTTTTCTACCCGATCTTCATTAAAGCTACTGTGAAAGCCGGAATTTGGCTAGCGCCGGTTGAGCAGCCCGAAGTTGCGGAGGGCGTATCGAAACCAAGCGGCTTCAAACAGGGTTGCTCCTTTGTAGACGCGCTCCTTGGCTTTGATACGGCTCCTAGATGCGCCTACTCAGTCGGCGCCGCTAGTCAGAAAACCCGGTTCTCGAAGCTGCGTCCCTTTAGTCAAAGAGCCGTGGTTTGCAGAGATTTTCACAATTGTTCTTGTTCAAGACTCACTCTTCCGTAAAAGGCATGTGAAAACCCCTCGTATACAGCATATTCTCGATCTCCATACATAAAGTGCCACCATTCTCCGGGGTAATTACTAAACCCAGCCTTCACCATGACTCTAATCAGCATTTCTCTATTCTGTCGTTGAACTTCATTTACCAGAGACGAATTAGTTAAGTGCCTAGGGTTTTCAGTTTCGTTGTAGATTCCATAGCTAGATCCAAAATCCAACAACGCTCCATTGCTAGCGATCGCAACATCAACTGCACCGCCAGTAGCGTGAGGTGGCGGTTTGCTCGGATCTTCATCTGGAGGAAATACCACAGCAAACGTAAGAGCTTCGATTTCTTCGTCGGTCTTAAGAGGGTACTTTGTCCTTAATGAATCAAACACCGACCGGTATCGCATACGTTGATACTCAATAGGACGGTACGCATCGAATAGTATCAGTTCATATGCAGGAGCTAACTCTGCTGCTACAGACTTTAGCATCCCACAGACGGACTTGCGGGCATAGAGAGTGTTACTTCCTGCATACTCGTACCGAATACTCGTCATCTGGATGCGCAGGTTGGGGACAACATCCGAGACGCTAAGAAGCGGTTCGCCACACTCCTCAATCGGTATATTGTCTATGATCTGCTTGCCGATAATCTGTGTTTGGGTGAGAATTCTTTCTAGTCTTTCCATTCTTAAACTCCTATGTAAAAGCCTGCTCAAATGGAGTTGGATCTGAATAACCAAGACCTGGTAGTTCTTTTTCAAGCATCATTTGCCCATTCCTGAACGCTATGCCTACATCGACTGGATTAGCGATGTAGGAGTACGCACTCAATCCACAAGTTACCATCGGATGCGCTCTTGCAAAGTGGTAGTTTGCCAACATCCCCAATGAACTCTCTATCATCGAGCCTAACATACATCTGATGTTTCCGGCCTGTGCTACTGCAAAGAGTTTCTTACCGAGATACATTCCACCACACTTAGCTAACTTTACGTTAAAGAGATCAGCTGCTTGAGCCCTTGTCAATCTCATAGCGTCGATTGGTGAGTAAACTGATTCATCGGCAATAACTGATAGCTTCACTGCCATTTTCACTTCGCGCAATCCATCCACATCTTGTGCAAGAGTGGGTTGCTCAACCCACTGCGCTCCAGCATCTTCAAACTGGTGAATCGCGCGTATTGCTGTTTTTGGATCCCTCCATGCTTGATTTGCATCTATGAAAATGATGCATCCATCGCTCAATAGACCTGACAAACAGCGAACCAGATCCAGTTCTTTATCAGTATTGGTGCCTACTTTTACTTTGAACACCTTGTGCCCATCCTCTAGATATGCCGATACCAATTCCTCTAGATGCTGTTTAGACGTGTTTAGGGGAATCACAGCGTTTACATTGACGGCATAACTACTACCTCCTAGTAAGATATGGGCTGGAACCCCCAAATGTTTCCCAACAATATCAAACAGCGCCATGTCAAGGCCACACTTGGCGGCAAAGGCACCGTAGGCCACTCTATCAAAAAGCTCAAAAATGCGTTCCATATCGAAGGCATCAACCCCGACAAGCATCGGGGTGATATGTTGAATTGCTCCAACTGCCGCAAGCTGGGTTTCACCTGAGGGATCCCAATAGGTCGGGCACTCGCCGTAACCCACACTACCATCTTCTGTCTCTACTCTTACCCATGCATACGGAAGATAATCCAAGGTACCGGAAGCAAATGCGAAAGGTCTCGATAACGGTATATCTTGACAGACCGCATCAATCTTGCGGATTTTCATGTGTTACCTCACTTTGACCTATAATTGGAGACTATCTCACAGGCGGATAATGTAGAATACTGCTTATCAAACAGATGGGAAGTGAGCGATGAACCAAATCTGCTATCAGTTTGAGAGCGATTACTGTTGGTAGTTTGGGTCAAGTTCAAACCTAAGCCGAAGACGAGAAACTAGCTGTAATAGGTCGAGGTTAATGTTCCCAACAAATACCTGCAATCCTTGAACAGACGACGCATGGTATCGCAACAGAAGTTGTAAGTAACCTCTTTTCTCATCGCGATTACTGGGTAGGGCCAGCTTCTAAGGTCGGCAAGAGATGTACTGAATGGCATCCTATGGGTATTGCGAAAAGGGAGGCTCTGGAAAAGACATACTGGCATGATATTCAATGTATGAGATCTGTCATCTATACTTCCACCGCTGGCCAAAGGGACTTAGCAACTTGGACCTTAGCGCCCTCTTTATCAACAGCACCTTCGTAGATACGAAAACGGGGTGCTTGTGTGGAAAACTGAGCGAGGTGAAGATTCGAATACCATCGCAGTAGCAAATCGCACTGTCTTGCTCAAGCTACGTGCGTCTCGAGTGCTAGCTCGAATGGAATGGCTTTGTCACGAACAACCCGAGAAGCTACTGGCGACCGCGCCCATAACAGTAGTTCCATCAATGCTACACTAGCCAACCACAGCCCAAGACGGTTACGCCCATTGCAGCTATAGCGCAAGCCCGGGACTCAGGTTGGCGTAAGCCGCGGCACTGCGAATGCAGATGAAAGGGCCAACGTCGCGAACTTCTGTGCATCAATGAAACTTAGCTGTATTGTCATGCTACTTTGCTAACATCCCCGTTAAGTTATCCAAGGTTCTTAAACAATATTTCTGGCTATGATTTGTCACAAGAAATGCAGCCGGAAAACCCAGGAGCACTATTCAGACTCAACACCCAAATGCTCTAAGGAACAATAGTACCAAATCCGATCCTCTTTTAGAGGGTCTGGATCTGGAAACAAAGACTGAACCCCGTGTTCTCCAAAGAAGCGTCTGTTAACCGATACAAGCTTAGGATTGATTGTTCGAAAACAAATTCCTGTGAATTTCTTGACTTTAGCTTGCTTGAATCTTGCATACATGACCGCACTCCCAATACCTTGATTCTGATATAAAGGCAATACTCCAGTCTCTGCTGCATAGAATGTTTCAGATGGATCAATCCCATGTGCATCAAGTAGTGTATGAACGCTATTGAACCATACCGAAGGTGTATCAGATGAAGGAACAGCATATCCCCACGAGAATGCCATTAGATTTCCTTGCGCTCTTCTCGCTCCCACACCTACGAAGTTCTTCTGAGAAAGAGCATCCTCATAAACTGCCTTGGCAGAACCGTCACGCCAGTACTCAACTAATTTCAAGGGAGCACCACAGCGTCGACATTCAGACCCGTCCCAAAATTGATTGAGATCGTCACCCGCCCCATATGTTTCATTGCACGCAGAACACTTCATTATTTCGTACCATGGAGGACCCGCAAAAACAGACGCGTATAACTCTACCACCTCACTCGTCAAGTCTCGATCCAACAGTACAATATCAGTATTCATCCTGGTTTGCCTTTCTACCACGCATCAATTCATCTTGGAAGGGGCGATAATATACTTGTAGACGAGTTCCGGTAAAGCCTGCTTTAAATACTGGATTTCGATATCTTTGTTCTGGAGAGCACGAATTAGGTCCATTCCCGACTCCAACAAAGTGCCATCGACATTGACTGGTGCTACATTCATTGCGTATGCTGCTTCGATTGCATAGAGGACTTTTTCGACAAAAGGATTCAGCACTTCGCCTCGAGTGGGATCAAGCGTGAAAATATAGTCCTCTGCACCGATATCCTCGATACGTTCCTCGATTTCGCCGGGAGTATCATCAAAATATATCCTTAGCTCTTTATTTTTCTTGTGTTTTTCTATATAGGGAGTAACAGTGATCGGGTCCAGATACCTCGACCGAAGGTCAACCGGCTGCCGCAAGTGTACGGTATCCATCAACTCCATTATATATTTGTCATATACACGTTCATCTACATGTCCAATTTTGCAGTTCACACCTTTTACTTCGGCCAAATAGATGGCTTCAGCAACCTCGGCTGGTGTGTAGATTATTGCCGCCGGCCAGTGTCCAATCAAATTAAGCAGACTAGAAGGAATTTTCACAACAGATTCTGGCAGATCACGAACCTTGCACAATGAGTTTAATTGTTCAGCTGAACTATACCACTTCATCGTATCATCAATGAGTTGGTCCTCTGTATACCGTCCACTTTCAAAAAGCCCAGCGAAAATTTCCCAGTATTCTGCATTTTGCCATAGATCTGGAGTAAGTAGGATATCGCTGTTGATGTCATAGGCGTTCATTAAGGACTGAAAAAGCCTATATTTAGCTTGATCTTTGGCTGTATTTTTCTTTAAGATACGATTGAGATGCTTGGGTGTTTGTGCATTCAGAATTTCAAAAACGCCTGCGATGAACGCAATAAAGACGCCTGGTTCTCCAAAACGGTGAATATTTGCTTTCTGAATCCGTTTTGCAGCCAACAAACCATGCACTTGGTCAATTGGCTCTCGCTCAGTCTTGGTAACATTAAACCCGTAGTAGCTCTGAACCACATGTGCCTGAGTGAACACTTCAGTACCTTCGATGAAGAGTCCACTCATATTAAGTGCTTGACGAATCATGACAAAACCTTTCATTCATTTGGCGCTCCAAAAAGCTGCTACGTGACTAAACTCGCGCATAAACATGGCTGGGCTTGAAGCAGGAGCCGATTACAGAACAATGAGAAAACACAGTGCTGACTCATGCTGCAGATGGTAGTAAAAGCCCAATACACACTAGCAGGAGCCATCTGACCACCGCTAAGCTTCTTCGATGCATGCTAAGAACCGTGCTACAAGCTCGACATGAGACAGATCTATATAACATACCATGGTTTTCACCCGTGAGTAAGCCTTCGAATTGCCCCCAGCTGTCCATTCATTTCACAAAATTGCTCAAATACTTCTATTCTAGCAATCTTCTGGAGATTGCTAGCGACAGATTTCATTGATCATACTTCCCTTATGGAGCATTCGCCGCATCAGCCATATCAACCAAAGCCTCTGGAGTCAAGTCTTTCATGGTTAGCGCAGTTTCCTGTCCAGATTGCAGATTCTTCAAACGCAAGTATCCTGTACTTATCTCTTCCGGCCCAACGAACACAGCATACTTCGAACGAAATCTGTTTGCAGTCTGTAATTGCTTGGTTACGCTCCGCATTGGAGTGCCAACCTCGACAATCCAGTTATTCTCACGCAGATTCTCGGCTATTTCGATTGCTTTTGAATAGGAATCATCTATCACTACGACAAAAAAATCTGTCGTAGGAACGAACGAAGACTTATTCAGCTTGCCCAATCCTTCCAGAAGAGAGATTACTCTATCGAAACCTATCGAAAATCCAGTCGCCGGTGTGGGTTCACCTCCATATACTTCAACTAGATTATCATATCTTCCACCGCCGCCAATAGCACCGATACCAAGCTCATTTGGAAATTCGCATTCATACAAGAGACCAGTGTAATAATCAAACCCTCGGGCAAGTCCTAAGTCAAGAACACACTTGTCAACTTGCTTATACACGCCGAGCATCTGGAAAACTCGCTCTAGGCTCTTAAGAGGCTCAGCGATTCCCGGTATGTGTTTATACTTTTCCATAAATCTAGGCAAAACGATCTGAACAGGCCCTACTGCTGATTGTGAGAAACTCTCTAAATTATCTATACCCCCGTCTGGCACTCCAGCCAGCCTCAATTCCCTTGTGTATTGTGCATCAGTAATTTTCGCTCGTTTATCTACAACTCTGACTACATCAATGACGCTTTCCTTACTTACACCTAAGCTGATAATGAACTCTTCTAGAACACGCCTATGTCCAATCCGCATTTGAACTCCGGATAGATCTAGAGCGTCGAAACACTTGCAGAAACAGGCTATAACTTCGGCGTCTACATCCTCTCCGCTAGCACCAAACTGCTCTGCATTAATCTGATAAAATTCTCTATACCGACCATGTTGAGGTCTTTCGTAGCGATAAACTCGATCGTACACTGCAAACCTAATAGGCTTTTGCATTGCTTTCCCATTGGCAGCGACGATTCTGGCAATAGCTGGCGTCATATCTGACTTTAGTGCTAGATCGCGTCCCGACTTATCTTGAAAATAGTAGATCTGCTCGGTAACTGCATTCCCGGATTTTGCAGTAAACACCTCCAGATTCTCAACACCAGGAGTGATCACTTCTTGGTAGCCATATTGTCTCAGTACGGCCAAGACATCACTCGCTAGTTTTTTGCGAACGTAAAAATCTTCTGGAAGATAGTCTCGCATGCCCTTTGGAGGATAGTACGGAGATTTCATACATAGACCCCTAAATTTACAGTGAAATCTCAGTGCCGTAGTGCCGATCCTAAAGCTCTAAGATGGACACATAGACACACAAGATGATGGCTAATATGAAGCAGTTACACGAAATTGGAGCAGTTAAGCACAACGCAAAAGCTACTACAACAACGAGATTGGAGACATCAACGCAAATGTGGCGTATGAGGCTTTTTCATGCGCATCCAAGTAATGCATGTTCAACAGACGAATTGTTTCGCCTGCTTGACTGTACAAATCCAAGCGAACGAAACTAATGATCGAGGTGCTATGAACCACCACCTATCTTTCGCATCGAATGAGTAATTTCCTGAAGTTGTTTATGATTAAGACGATAGGCAGAACGATTAACGATCAAAACTGCTTGAGCTTCCAAAATGACCTTGTACTCTACTAAAGGTTCTCGCACAGATGTGGCAGAACTTAATAGGTCCACTGACAAATCACATAGCCCCATATGTACAGTCTCCTTGGCGGCGGTGCATACTTCTAATATATTGACGTTTAAGGACTCTTCTCGAGCAAAATAATCACGAGCCAAACGAGGATAACGAGTGCCGACACGAAGATGTGTTCTATACCGCAACGGTGTTTTCAAAAAATCTTGATTTCCTATTATGCTGACACGTCCGAAACTAAAGGGTAATCTAGCAGGTTCATACACTAGACATTTCGATTCAAGGACTACATCTAATCCACAAATGCCAAAATCGGCAAATCCATCTTCAACAAAAGCGATAGTATCCCAGCAATTGGAGAAAACGTAGGAGTAGTCGTCGCCTACATGCATAAATGGTTCAGGAACACATGATACATTAACATCGGGAACACAGAATCCCAATTCTCGCAAGCGCGTAACCAACTCGCCCTGCGTTCTATCAACCGGTACAGCCATTGTCAATTTAGCCATATGGCTACTTCCTTGTCGAGCCTCTCAAGATCCAGTTGTCGGACTATAAAATCTTGTGAGTCCAGTTTACTATCGCTGCCCATCGGAAGTTCATGAAGAGTGAGAACCCCTTCGTGCCAATACAAGACGCGAGAAATAGACAACTTCCTGGCGTATTGCCATGGGTCGGAGTTTGCGTTACCAAACGCACGAACAACGACGGCACCCGCTTGTCTTAGCCCTCGAAGTAAGGATACGCTCTGGTAATCTGTAAAGCCTACCGCCAATGCATGTGGTACCAACATTCGAGGTTCAGAGCGTTGGGCTACTAGACTAAGTAGAAGTCGATCTATTCCAATAGTAGCTCCGACTGCTGGTAAAGGGGAGCCAAAACGCTCTAAAAGATTATCATACCTTCCCCCATTCGCTATGCCAAATCCAAGGTTTGGTGTAAAGACTTCAAAAGTGATGCCAGTATAGTAGCCTAAGTCCATAATCTCAGCTAGGTCAAAACGTGAATACTCCTGGAACCCATTAGTACAAAGCATATCATATACGCCGACGAGATTCTCTAAGGCAGAATACATCTTGTCGTTTAGGCAAAATGATTCTGCATCTTTTAGTATGTCTACTTCACCATTGAGGCGCATAACTGCCTTTACAGCATTGATTTGAGCATCTGCTAGCGATACATTTGCCAAGAACTCCTTCAGTTCAGGCTCACTTCGTCTTGAAACGGCATGGCGAAGGGCCGTATGTGCAGCCGAACTAAGAGACAGATCCTCCGATAGGCCCTCAAAGAAAAGAGAGTGACCTATCGACAGTTGAAACTTTGGCAGTGCGACAGTGTTTAGCGCCTCAACGACCATGCATAGAGTCTCAGCGTCGGCTTCTGCGTTACCCTCGCCCACAAGCTCTAACCCCACTTGAAAGAACTCTCGCTGTCTCCCTGCCTGTGGTTCTTCGTACCGGAAAACGCTGCCGCCATAACAATAGCGCTGGGGGAAAGGCTGATCATACAGTCGTGTCCCCACTAATCTCGCGATCGCCACGGTGAAGTCATATCGAAGTGCCAAAATGCTACCATCGCGGTCTGTAAAGCGGTAAGTATCTTGCGATACCAGGTCACCTCTTTTAGCGAACTGAAAGACATCAGCAAATTCAAAACACGGAGGGATAACATCTGTATATCCCGAGCTACGAAATACATTGAGAATGGTACTTTCCAATCTCTTTCTCTCATACGCTTCGGTCCAGAAATAGTCGGCGACTCCCACCGGTATCGACCTGAATGAGTTTGTCTGTTGAATCCTCACACTCTTTGCTCCTTGGCTCAGATAGCTTCTACTCACATTCGAGGTTCGCTCATTCATTCTGGACTTGATTAAATTCAGCGACCACGAGATATTATGTTTCGTCGGTTCTTGACGACTAAACGCAGATCTGTGAACTGGGTGATATGAAAGCGATTTGTAGTCGCATCATTTGACGGATGAAATCGAGACCAATCGTCACCCAAATTGGCTAAAATGTGCCGAAATGCGACCCAATCTGGGATTATGGTCTGAAAATGAGCGAACGCCCAGATTTTACAATACCTTCGCCAATTACAATATTTTCGCCAATGAGAAAGGGGCTAATTCAGATTCTGGGCAGGAATTGTATTTAATGACTTACACAGAACTGGCGAGGCGAACCTCTCATTACCCATTAGGTGATCATCGACTTAATCGCCGCCACCTCAACCCAAACCGGTCTACGGGTTCACAGCCGCCTCGACCACCGACACTACCCGAAAGGCCGACGCATCTCATACACAGTTGGCGACGGTCAACCTGGAACCCGAGGATTGGCACGGCGACTGAAATTACACCATCCATCCGAACCCGACCGCAACACCATAAGTTAGATGATTTGCGAATAAGTACCAGCGCGAGAAACGCATAAATCAGACACTTTATTTCTGAGCAGACCCTTAGACCCTTAGTGGTCTTCTCTCTACGTTTGTAGGATGGGTTACGACCGCTTAAGTGGGCGGGACGACCAGTGTAGGTTCATGCGGTCGTAACCCAATCCTACGTGGAATTCCACGATAGCAACTTAGCGAGAGAACTACTTAATGGGTCACTTTGCATGAAATGACGGGTACGGGCGCTGCTTGCCCGTACAGTTGTTTCGGCCGCAAAATCTATTGGTGATTTTGGTACGCGGAATTTGCCTACTACATGTTGAGTATGAGTACTATGAAAACGCTACATATAGGTAGCCGTGGAGAGCCAAAATCGCCACGAACACAGTTTGGGGCCGAGTCGTGCAGTTCGCACCCTTCGTTCACGCATTCTAAACTGCTAAGGGGAAATTGTGTAAGAGTAGATTCCGTTGAGACCATACAACAATTCTACTCGCCTCACTTCGATCTCCCTTCTCTATCTGGTCGGTGATAATCTCACGGCACTACCTTGAATTCAAACTTGAATGCCCGGTGAGGGAAGCCCATATCACGGGTTCTGCCAGGGCAAAAGCACCTTTTCCAAATCTCTCAATTTTCAAAAGCATGTGGCGAAAGAGTGGACGCATGGTGTAGTTGGCTCGTGGAGGATTGGACCTTATGACTGAAGGTTAGCTTCTATCCTCCCTATACTCAAAGCGAAGCGAAAACGAAATCTCGACAGTTTTAGGTATACATCTGCCCCGAGATTTTTCAGAAGTATGCTCAAAATGATCTTCTGCTATCGACTACTGCTGAATTGATTGGAATTGCCAATACTCCATTTTCAATGCTAGTGGATGCATTGCCTGAGTATCACTGATAGCTTGTACGCCGTGGCTACAGGGCTTCTCAAAAGTCAGAGTGGGTGGATGAGAAGCGCCAAAGCAGCGTCAGGGAAAGCGGCAAAGGTACGCATGGCAGAGCGTGCATTAGAGATGCGCTGATGGTCGAAAATGGCCAGGATCAAAGAGTTGAGGAGACTGAGTACTGTAGCAACATGAGGGTGGCGCACAGTGCAAGCGTCCTCGCCTAAGGTAGCATCTCGGCGCCAGTGGCAGCGATTTTCGATGTGCCAGTGTGTGCGGACCCAGTGTAGTAGTTGAGCTGGCGATGCCTTGTCGGGCGAAAGACTGGTCAAGCCGCAGACAGATTCGTGGAAGGGTTTACCCTCTCGCATGCCGAAGCGCTCAATCATAAAGACTTGTGCAACGTCTCGCCACTCATCCTGCAGCGCCAGATTCAGTTCTGTGCTGGTGGCGATGCGTCTGGTCGTTAAGCGGCCACGGCCTTTTTCAACGGTGGTTGTGCATGCAACCGGATAGGCTGGATCGGATGGTAAGGCGAAAAGGCGGCGGATTTCTGCCTCTAGCTCAGGTCGATTGCGTTTGACCAGCAGCACATAGTGCCCTTTACTGGCTCGAATGCACCGCGCAAAACGAGGGCGAGTGTGCAAGGCATCCGCCGTGATGACGATGTCTGTACAATCCGTCTCGCTCACATAGGCCTGGGCGGTCGCCGCCTCATATCCCTTGTTCTCAATCGGAGTCGTGTGCTGCACAACACCTGAATCGACGGCATAGACATTGAGCACTTCCTGTCCATCCCTTTCTGTGGGCATGACCTGACGACTTCCCCGAAGTACCTTACCGTCAATCGCCCAGTGGACGAGCGTCTCCGCTTCCCGTTCCAGTGGCTCCATTGCCGTACCGCTTCGTTGAGTTCGCTCATGTCAATATGAATGAGTACATAGGTGTAGGTGTTGGCGCACGGCAGCGTCTTGAGGGGCAGCAGACCTGCAAGCCACTCCTGGCGAAGACGGGCCCATTCCGCTATCCCACTCATCGTTTGTTCGCCGCCTAGCTTCGCCAACAGCAGAAGTACCAGAACCAGTGCGGCTTCGTAGCGCTTCCCCCGGTCGTCTCGATGGTCTGGCACCTGGCGCAAGATCTCATATAAACTCTGCACGCAACTCGTTTTGATTTCATGCGCTGTTGTCGATTCTGTGCTACATTCCATTTCGGGCTCCTTTGTTCGGGTGATTTGGTTCTTGGTCGACTCAAGTCTACCCCCAAAGGAGTCCTTTTTCATCTATTCTGTTTCTGCCTCGACTTTTGAGAAGCCCTGGGAATTCTCAATGAAGCTTGTCGAGTCAGCCGTAGGTGAAGTATACTAAATGGCAACATAAAAATTTGCGTCGACAGAATGATTAGACTTAACTTATTCTTCCTCGTACCAGAATGTATTGTCACCGCCAACACATGTTAATGCTACAGAAATGTAAGTAAGTAGATATAAGATCTGCTGTGGTACTTTTGCGCATAACTAGCTGGCTCAAAAGTACCCCCTGTAGTATCTATAGCGGTAAGTGAGCTACGTGTGTAGGGGATTAGACAAAGTTTATGGGTTAAAGCCTCGATTCACTTTACTCCAACAAATGTTTGAAGGTCTAGAGTAATCACATGACACGCGATCTCGTTCTATACAGGGGCATTACACCCGGCGCCATTGGGTTTGATGTCCATGGCGGTTACGGAGAAACATGGACAACGTCCATTTCTTTGGCTGCTTGCTATGCTAGAGGACCCAAAGGTTATATCGTGAAATCTGTTTTGCCAGCTTCGGCGAAACGACTGGTCCTCGTTGATACCACCCAGGATGAAGACGGCATCTATGACTGGGATGGAATCGCCGCCTTAGATGAGATCATCCACCTACCCTACATCAAGCGTACATTTGAACTCTACACCATCTACGAGGTCTGGAATGAGGAGTGGACCGTTGAGTTAATGGAAGCTGGTTATGACAGCATCGCCACGGTTGGGTTAGATGGCCCTGAAGAGTATGTGCTTAACCCCAGTGTTCTAATCAATACTGTTGTGATGGAGAAGGGATGAGCCTGCGTTCTCAGGGCTTTGCCTCTGTCTACGACACTTCGACGAATGATGTGGTGCGTGAATTCTTTGTTCCAGCCCTGCGCACGTCAATCCAGTACGATCGCGGCGTCGGTTACTTCTCTTCTGGTTTCTTCCGTAATGTTGCTCAAGGGCTTGTGGAGTTTGCAGCACATGAAGGACAGATTCGTCTGATTGCCAGTCCTATCCTGGATGAAGCAGATTGGGAAGCACTTAGCATCGGTGAACAGGCACGTTGGGACATCGCCCTCCGCAAGATCCTCCAAAGAGACATCAATAGTCTGGCTGAATCGTTGGCCGCAGATACGCTGTCAGCATTAGCGTGGATGGTGGCAGACGATATCTTGACTTTCAAGGTTGCCGTACCGGTGAACAAACTCAGCGGTGGTGAGTTTCATACCAAGTTTGGCATCTTCACCGATGCTGAAGGCAATCGAGTCTCGTTTGAAGGATCGAACAATGAGACTGTGCGGGGAACAGTCTCAAACTTTGAGAAGTTTAAGGTCTTCTGTTCGTGGGAACCCGTGCTTGCCAAGCTTGTTGACGCTGATATCGACGTATTTGAACGGCTTTGGACCAATGGTGATCCCAATGTGCAAACTCTGGATCTGCCAGAAGCTGCCCGGAATCAACTTCTAAGTTTGCGCACAATGGATAGACCCTATCCAGAACCAAGCTGGGTAAAGGTGGCTCGAACAGCGGTTGAAGGACGGGCTTCGTACAGCATCAAGCTCCCTCAATTGCCAGAGAATGTGCAGTTGAGAGATTATCAACTGACTGGAATTGATGCCTGGATAGACAACGATTATCGTGGTCTTTTCGAAATGGCGACAGGCACCGGCAAGACTATAACAGCATTGGCGGCGATGGTGCGGCTGTACGTAAACGAGGGCCGACTGGCGATTATCATAGCCGTCCCATATCAACATCTCGTTGACCAGTGGGAAGTAGATGCAAAGCGCTTTGGTTTGCAACCCATCCTTGCATATGAAAAAAAGAGTAGTTGGCTTCCTACCTTAACCCAACATGTACAGGAGTATAATCGGGGTGATCGCAGCGAGTTGAGTGTGATTGTTACACACGCCACTTTTACCAACGAGGATTTTCAGAGAGTGATTGGCTTACTTGTGTATCCAACGCTACTAATTGCTGATGAAGTACATCATCTCGGTGCAGAACAACGTCGAACCAAGCTACCTGCAAACATAAACTGTCGACTTGCCCTTTCCGCAACACCTGACCGATGGCACGACGAATCAGGCACGCAGAAACTACGCGAGTACTTTGGCGATACAGTTTTTCGATTCTCTCTGGAGCGAGCAATTCAGCGCGGTATTCTTACACCCTACAGCTACTTCCCACAGATCGTGGAGCTTTCAGAAGATGAAATGCAGGAGTATCGACAACTGAGTGTACGAATTGCCAGGCTCATCAATGCCAAGGACGAACAGAAACAAGAAGCGCTTGATATGCTTCTGATTAAACGAGCAAAACTACTCAACAATGCAGGTGAAAAACTGCCGGCCTTGGAAATCCTGGTGCGTTCGCTTGGCGACTTGCACCACGCTCTTTTTTACTGCGCTCCTGAGCAAATTGATCAGGTTTCTCAACTGCTAGGCTGGAACCTCGGTCTTCGTATTGGACGATTTACAGCCAAAGAACCCAATGATTTGCGGCAACAGATCCTGAGTGACTTTGATGCAAAGATCCTCCAAGGACTCGTCGCCATGAAATGCCTTGATGAAGGTGTTGACGTGCCCAGCACGCGAGTGGCATTTGTGTTGGCAAGCAGTGGCAACCCTCGCGAGTTCATCCAACGACGCGGGCGAATTCTGCGTCGCGCCACAGGGAAATCGGAAGCGCACATCTACGACTTCATCGCAGTCCCTTCACAAAGCTGGTCTGACGATTCAAGTTCTTCGTCTGAAAAAAGCATCATTGAACATGAATTGCATCGATTTCGGGAATTTGCCAACAGTGCTCGCAACAAACATGAAGCACTAGAGGTAATTTGGGGAATCGCATCGCGGTATGGCCTTCACCTCTAAAGGAATGTCATGAGTAATTTACAAAAGCAGATATCAGCTTTGTTTGAAGACATCGATCCGGACCTGCACGAAGTCATTACACAAGTGCTATTAGTTGAAGAAGAACTAATCAGCTATGAGCGTCCACGCTACAAGGAAAGGTTTGATCTGATTCTGGATCGAGTAGCCAAACGTGCATTGAAAGACGAGCAAGCCAATGCGGATTGAACGGGTTAGCCTCACCAATTTCCGCCAGTACTTTGGCGATCACCGAATTACCTTTTCGCAGGACGACTACCGCAATGTGACTGTGGTTCATGGTGTAAACGGTGCAGGGAAAACCTCACTGTTCCTTGCCATGAACTGGTGTCTATATGGTGAAGGTGTCGAGAGTATTGGACAGGTCATCAGCAAAGAGGCTGCAAGCCGGGCTAAAGTGGGTGATACGGTCGAAGCCAAAGTGTCTGTGACCTTCTTGCATGAAGGGCAGCGTATCATTGCCTCACGCCAACTACTTGGGCAGAAATTGATAGATGGATCAGTTGCTGAAGCGCACAATGCTACAGAATTTGTGATGCTGCGCACCACGATGACGGGTATTTCTACACGAGTTGATAACCCGATTGGGGTGATGAACACTGTTCTCCCCAGCAATGTCCGCACCTACTTTTTCTTTGATGGCGAAAAAATTGATAATTTTGCCCGTCAAGAATCTGCTAAAGAGGTTCAAGACGCTATCTACAAGGTGCTTAGCCTCGAGGTAATGACACGCGCCCGCAGACACTTGGCTGACACAGCGCGTGAATTACGCGGTGAGTTAAAGGGGCTTGTGAGCGACGAGCTGAAAGACCTGATCGGCCAAGATGCGGATTTGCGCCAACAAGATGAGACGTTGGTTGCACGGCAAGCACAACTGAAAGAGAATATCGTTTTGGCGTATCGACATATTGACGAGGTTAACCAACAACTGCGCGACTTTGAAGCCGTACAAGCGCTTCAACGACAATATGATCTGTATACGCGTGAAATTCAGGAACGTGAGCATGAATTTGAGGCTTTGACTGTGCGTATTCGTGATCTAGCCAGTCAGGGTTATATTTCAGTCGGCCGATCTGCGGTTGAAACAGCGCTTAAAATGCTCGATGAGAAGAGGCAGCGAGGCGAAATCCCTAGCAACATACGCCAGCAGTTTATTCAGGACTTACTTGATCATCACATGTGCATCTGTGGCAGACCCTTTGCTGAGCACGATGATGCGCATGCTCATTTATTGGGTTTGCTGAACACATCGATCCCTACGTCGCTTGAAGATGATGTGTTGACGACAGGCGGATATCTCCGTGCTATTCTTGAACGTTCTACACAACTTCAGACCGATCTTTCCGCAGCCATGCAAGAGAAGGTGCGGATAGAACAGCGGATTACGCAGTTATACGGGGAGCGCGACGATATTCAACGCCGAATGAAGGGCTCTAATCAAGCTGAAATTAGCGACTTGGCCAAGCGGCGTGACCAATATCAGGCCGATATTGATGAGTATAAGGCAGAGCAGATCCGAAATGAGATGATAATCGAAGACGTGCGGAAGTGTATTAAAGAATTAGAAAGAGAGATTGCGCAGGCGCGTAAGACCGAGTACAGGGAACAGTTGCTCAGTCGCAAGGTAAAGCTTGCACAGGATGCTGCCGATCTTATCGAAACTACATTCACAAAATTTGCTAAAGCTAAGCGGTTAGAAGTCGAGCGGGAAACAAAGGCAATCTTTGGCGCTCTGGCCTGGAAAGGTGAGCACTTCCAAGACGTGCGACTTTCAGAAGATTATCAGCTCGAAGTGATTGATCGCTATGGCCTGCCGGCGCGTCCAGATCTTTCCGCCGGTGAACGGCAAGTACTCAGCTTATCATTCATTACTGCGATGGCTAAGGTAGCGCAACGCGAAGCGCCACTCGTTATTGATACTCCCTTTGGTCGCTTGTCGTCGGCCCATCGAGAAGCAATTACAGCAAACTTGCCAGATTTGGCACAGCAACTAGTGCTATTCGTAACAGATGAGGAGTTACGAGATCGAGCACTTGATAATCTGAACCTGCGAATTGGAGCTGAGTATCGCCTAAACTTTGACCCTAGAACCAGTTGTACAATCATTGAGGAAACCACTAATGCCTAGTACACTGCCACGTTCGTCTGGTAGAGTAAGTATTGATGCCGATTGGCACGAATTATATAGGCAGCTTTCAGAAGGGCATGACTCAACTGAAACGCCATTTAGAACCATGAAAGATATTTTCATGATTTCTGTATGTCTCGGTCATCAAAGTGGTGAAAGGCTACCTTTGAAAGGAAACAAGCGACAGATATTTCACTATACTCAGTATTCTGAACAGACAGATATCCCCATTTTGAAAGCCATAGCATTATCAGCAACAGAAGATATTAGCACTATGTCTGACTTTGATAGGGTTGTGGAAATTGCCGAGGAGTATGCAAATGCAGGTATATTGCGGTTACAGTCAGTCCTTAGGAGTAGAAGTGGCGAATATCTCTGGAATCTAGTAGGACTAGTGAGGCTTGAAAGCAATGACTAATCTCCGAACTATACCTAATGAATTTGTGATGCACATTCGCGAATCAGTACGAACTGTTCAGTCTGAATATCCTCATTCAAACTTGATGGGTGCATTTTCCCAATGGGCGATGAGCTTGGTACTGACAGAATTGGATGATGATGACATTTTTTCTTTAGTGTTAGACACTTCAGGACCTAATGCGACATGCATAAATGCGTTCTTCGTAGATGAGAAGAACGGCATATTTTATATCTTCGTTGGCAAGTACGGACAAGAGCCTCAAGTCTATCCAAGAGATGTCATAGATGAAGTATGTGACTTATACGAAGCGCTGCTTGATGGATCAAAAGAAGTTGATTCAGTCTCGAGTGAGTTGCAGGAGAGCGTTAAGCATGGCTTTGAAATAAAGGTATGCTTTTTGCTATTTGGCGAATTTAAAGAAGAATTGGATAACTACCTTGATCAGAAAGCTGCCAACCTGAGGAATGTATCCTTCTTGATTTATGATCTATTCGCACTTTATGAGCAGTACATGTTGGTTAACGGTGTTCGTCAAGAAATTGATGATATTGAATTAGTGCTTCAGTTGCACCGGAGTCAGTCAAATGTGATTCGTATCGCAAACATAGCGCCAGAGGCTATTGTTGCTAACGTAGATCTAAGTCAATATGCACAACAAGTACGGAATTACATTCCCAGAATCTTCGATGCAAACGTTAGGAATCCGCTGCGAAACAAAATAAATAAAAAAATGGAAGAAACCTTACTAGATGAAAATACACGCAAGTACTTCTGGCACTATAACAATGGACTAACTATCTTGGTCTCTGATATCCGTGTAACTGAGGAGAATATATGGATTAAAGCACCTACGATTGTGAATGGCTGTCAAACAACAGCAACTATCGCTAGAGTAGTTGAGAAACTTAAGGATCAGTCTGCACAAATTGATCTACCTTTGTTAGTTCGATTTATTAGGCTGGGCAGAACTAACGAAGATGAAGCAGTCAGAGTCAATATCTCACGGTACACTAATGCTCAGGCTCCAGTAGTTGCTCCGGACTTCAAATCCAACGATTTGGAACAGGAGACAGTAGCGGCATCCTTTGAAATGCTGAATCCAAGGGTGTTTTACGAGCGAAAACGCGGTCAATGGGACATGCTCTCTGGCAAGGAAAAAAAGAGGTATGATAGACACGTTAAAATGGTAGATGTGGCGCAGCGTTGGTATGCTTTTATGCATTCCCCGTCAAGTGCAATAGTGAACAAAGGCCAGTTATTTCAAGAAGAAGGTACCTATCGTTCTGTCTTCTCTCCACCACTATCTGCAACCGAATACTTAGTAGCGTACTTGCTTTTCGAACAGTTTGACAAATACCTTGCTACAAAAAAACGGGAGTCAGAAAGAAAAACAGACTTGCTAAGCCAGCTATTTACGAAGTTGGCGCGCGCCCGGAACCTGGCATCTGCACATTTGGTGCATCTTGTGCAGAAGTTGTTGACTCGAAAGTACGGGGCTTTCGACTATGAAATTGCGTCGAGTGTTCTTGACAAAGTTAGGGACCCTGAATGGTTTAGCACATTGACCCCACATCTTGTTACAGTCTTACAACAGTATGACAGGACATTAGACCCCAAATTGCCTTGGTTAAATGCCCTAAAGCGAGAGGACACAATTAAGGAATTGGATTCCATACTGTCACAGCATCTTGAGACGTATTTGGCTACATTAAAGATAAACGTGCTTGACTATATTTAGGGATTGTCGTTTAGCTGTCTGTCTGGCTATAACACCTAAAAGCATCTGCGTAACTGGAATAGGCAGTATTGAACGTAAGGTGGATTTGATGGTAGATTCAAACGTTTTGCAACATACACAAGAGTATGAAGAGTTCCTGTCAAACTTGGATAAACTTATACAGTTTGTTCAGTTTTCAAAGTCTTTAGATCCTGATGCGACTGCTGTTAAGAATTATCGAACCTCCTATGTAGAAGATGCAAAGTCTTTGGTTTTAGAGAGGGCTAAGGAAAAAGTCTTACTTTCAAATCCTTTGCTAGTGGAGAATCCTGCAAAACTAGCCTCAGTGATATCAGAAACTCAGGCAGAAGTGGAGGAAGAAGTATGGGCTGAACGCCTGTCGAAATATCACTCGCTCCGCAATGAGCTGACAGTTGTGCAGTTTGTCACCATTGTAGAGGTTTATATTTATTGTCTATTCAAGCTACTGTTTAAACGCCAACCCCAACTCATGAAAAACGAGTTTACAAATGATCATCAAATGCGATATAAGGAACTTATTGCTTATGAATCAATTGATGATCTACATGAACAAATAACTGAGCGAATCACTAAACAGTTGATGAACAAGTCAATTGCAAATATGCTGAAAGCTATTCAAAAGTACTGCCCAAAGCACGTGACACTAACAGAAGAAGACTCAAAGGCGTTTTCTTATTTTTGGGATATGCGCAACCTTATTGTCCATAAGGGCGGTATAGTTGATGAAACTTTTGCTTCTAACTATTCACAAACGAAAGGAGCTAGTTTACAGCTTGAGGATTCTTCTATTGAACAACAACGCATCAAACTTTGTGTCGTGCTAGAAAAACTAGACGAAGGAGTCTACATGAGATTAGCAAAGAATGGAACTATGTCTGCTCTGTCCGTAGAAACCCTGTCGTCTGGAAGTTCTGACTAAACTACAAGGCTTTGAATACGCTTTGCAGACTGAATAATACTAGTAACTGCAAATTTGATGTCCTCGGGTGAGTTACTGCGGCCGACGCTGATCCGTATTGCACTGTGTGCTCGTTCGGGAGAAAATCCAAGGGCTGAGATAACATGTGATGGTTCAACTGAAGCAGAAGTACATGCTGAGCCAGTTGATATTGCTACATTCTTTAACTGAACTACTAGAGACTTGCTTTCTACACCCTCAATAGAGATGTTTAGATTATGTGGAAGTCGCTTAACTGGGTGTCCGTTCATGTGTACCGAACCAAGCTGATCTGTTATCTCCGTTAACATTTTGCGGGTCCATACTTCGAATCTAGCTGCATCGCTCTTCATCTGAGCGGCAGCAATCTCATATGCCTTGCCCATCCCTACGATGCCTGGCACATTGAGTGTACCAGACCGCAAACCGATCTCATGCCCACCTCCGTAAATCACTGGTGCTAACTTCACCCGCGGGTTACGGCGTCGTACGTACAGTCCACCAACCCCCTTGGGTCCATAAACTTTATGTGCAGAAAACGACAGGATGTTGATGTTCATCTCCTCGACATCAACGGGTACATGTCCCAGTGCTTGAGCGGCGTCTGTATGGAATAGAACATCATGTTCACGCGCAATGGTACCGATTTCCTTGACTGGGGCAATCGTACCTATCTCGTTGTTCGCAAACATGATTGAAATCAGAATGGTCCGTAGTGTAATGGCTTTTCGTAGTTCATCCAGATCCACGATCCCGTATTGGTCCACCGGCAAGTAGGTTACTCGTTTCCCCATCTGTTCCAGTCGATGACAGCAATCTAATACAGCCTTGTGTTCAGTGACGCAGGTAATGATGTGATCACCTTTATCTGCATAGCGTTCGGCTACACCGAACAAGGCGATGTTGTCCGACTCGGTCGCTCCACTGGTAAAGATGATCTCTTTTGATTCTCTGGCATTGAGGATGCGGCGGCACTGTTCGCGCGCCACTTCCACGGCCTGCTGTGCCATGTGACCGGCGTCGTGGTCGATACTGGCGGCATTCCCATAAATCTCTGTGAAGTAAGGCAACATTGCTTCAAGTACGCGAGGATCGACGGGCGTTGTGGCGTTGTGATCCAAGTAGATGTATGGCGATGCACTCATGTGTTTTCTTCCTCGTCGGCAAACTCAATGACTACATCCTGCACCAATCGACAAAGATCGCCTAGATGTTTCATGCGTCCATTCAGAATCAGTACCCCGCGGTTAACGTGCGCCCGAAACTGATTCTCAAGTTCTGTCTCCAAATCCAGCTTATCAAATGCACAGCGTTCGCGCAGTAAAGCAACAAAGTAATCATCCCATTCGCCCGTAAGCGTGTACCGGTTGATTTCGCGATCACTATCTGTTGGGTAATCTGCCGGATTGGGTACGGTCGGATCATTTAACGAAAGATTGAAGCCCAACCGGCACAAGTAGTTCGGATTCAGACCGGTCTTGGCCTTCATTTGCATCAGGCGCTGATCCACCTCTTCACAGACACGTAATCTCGTGAGTTTCATACTGCAATCTCCGAAATCTTTGCCTTGAGATAACCATCATCTACGCGGGTACGAGAATGTTCTGATTCAAAGTTGAGCGTATATGCATGGGATACATAAGGTGACAGGTACTCATACGCTTCTTCGTCCAACTCAGTATCAGTTGAGAGCAAAACCAACTGATTGGCAGCCTGGGGGAAGAATTGCATCAACAGTGACCTGCGATGATCACTATCCAACCGCCCCATAGGTGTATCGACAATAATAGGTAGGTTCCGGCCCGAGACAGAACGGAGCGCCCACAAAAGCGCCATCGCATAGAGTTGCTTCTCTCCGGCAGATAGACTGGATTTGGGAAGCTCTCTCCGATTTTGTCCGTAAAGCCGTACAATGAAGCGCTTAGGATCGACCTGTACTTCCTGTACAAGCATCTGCTTGCGTGAAAGTAAGTTGAAGTAATGGGCCACTCGCTCTTCAAGCTCCTTCAGCTTAGTTACCGTAATTTGAGCGAGGTATTCGTCCAAGATCACCTGCACTTTAGCAGCCCGTTGTACACGAAGATCGACATCCCCCGCATCGGCCAATCGTTGCCATGCTCGTTTTCGCTTGCGATCCAGATCGGCAAGCTGATATTCAAACCGGGCAAGTTCCTCGTCTTTTTGCCGGATCTGTTCCTGTAATTTGCCCTTCTTTTCCGAAAGACGATGAAACTGCTCTATCAGAGGGTTGGCGATTTCATCTTCAGGTATCTGCTTTAGCGACTGTTGCAGTTGAGATCGCTCAGCTTCTAGCTGTTCCAGGCGTGTGTTTAGGAACTCTGTTTGCTTTGGAACTTCGCGAAGGACCCGCTGAATCCACCGGAATAGAGTCTCCCTCTGCTGAGCCGAAACAGGATGAATTGTTGCTATGTTGCTGTTGGGCTGTTGCGGCTCCAATATATGTCCAACTTGCTTGATGATGGCTAACCAAGTCGTGGGCGAAAGAGGTTCATCTAATGACTGTCGAAACTCTACACTGCCCAGGCTCTGCTCAATTTCTTCAGCTTTCTGCCGTTGGATGTCGTAGCTAATGCGTTCTTCATCAAACCTTGCTTCGGTTTCAAGCCGCTTCTTCAGGCGCATACTCCACTGTGGACTGAGGGCAAATGGTAGTAGTTCACCTACTAGTTCACGGAGGGTTGCGGAAATTTGCTCAATATCCTGGTTGACATCGCGCAAACGCTCTTCTGTTCTTGTGCGATTTTCGACGAAAATCGCACCTTCCCGAAGCAGGTCCTGACGCGCACGCTCGATCTGGCTTTTGGTCATATCCAACTGTGAGATAAAACCAGCTCGATCCTGCTTCTTTTCCCCATACACTTCCTGCAAAGTTCGATAGGCACTGTCCGTCTCATCTGCCTCACGTTGAAGTTCAGACCGTTCCGGCAACTCTTCCTGTTTTAGATAAAGAGCTAGATCTGCCTTTAGTCGATTGATTAGATCTAGATTAAGCAGGCCATTGATTGCACTTGCTAGAGATGAGCTTTCTGTGTCGTCATCTGCAAGAGACTGAATTTGTTCCCCATCGAAGAAGAAGAGATCCGCAACTCCAGGCGGAATCAAATCACGCAGGAAGTCACTCCAATGCTCCGGCAGAATGTCCGTTAAGATACTGCCATCCTTATAGATCGATACATCTTCGCGCAACAACGAACCATCGAAGTTCCAGGCCCTTACTGCATCATAGTGACTCCTAACACCAGCGTGCACATGTTCAAACATCAATCCTATGCGAGTGCTACGGGCTGGTAAGGTTTCCTTTGAACCTTTGTGCATCCGCTGTTCAATATATGTTTCGTAGTCCACACGACGAATGCGGGGACCAAGGGCGCTTCGCCCATACAAACAAAGCCGAATCGCTTCAAGGATGGTCGTTTTCCCCGCGCCGTTCTTGCCGCCGAATATGACAAGCGGCAGCATCTGCCCGTTAACGACTCTAGGGCGCAGATCAAATTCATTGACACCCTGATAGACGCCAAAATCTGTGATAGTGAGGCGCGTGAAAATCATTCTAGCTCGACCTCATCATCGTTGAATGTCAATGGGAGGTTATAGGTCTCGATAATGGTGGCCTCATCTCGCCATTCTTCGCGCAAAACTTCATTAATACGTTGAAAGATTCCAGCGCGTCGATGCATCCCTTGCATCTGTCGTTCCTGTTCCATGAGGCGCGCAACAAGGTCCGTAGGAAGATCATGTTGCTGGCAAACTTCGTTAAGTAACTGGTACTCTTGACCTGAAAATGCGCCAATGTCATCGTGCAACCACTCAAGATGTTGCTGCGTGACTTTGTAGTATATTTGTGGAACTGAATCTTCCCAATCCTGGCGTTCTGTACGCCACAAGCGACGAATCTCATGTAGCTCTGCTTCTGTGATCAACTCCTGTTTGGGATCGGGTCCATGCTTTCTGACTTCATTCTGTGTCTGAAGCAAGCGACGAAGCATCTCTTTGCAAAAATCGAGCTTATAAGGACCACGGATCAGCTTGGGATCTTTGACGGCTTCTCCGGTTTCGTCCTCGTACTGTTCGATGTTGCGTAGTCCGCGTAGTGTCTTGCCGTCAGATGCTTGAGCTTGAATTAAGACTTCACCAGTTCTGCGTTTGTGCTCTCGATAAAGATACTTTTTAGCTGGATCTTGTGTTTCAGTTAGCCAGTCACGGAATTCTAGCAGAGGCAGCATCCACTCTTCGCCGCTATCGATCATTGCTTCCATCGACTTGTCTCTGGTGACCACGGTGCATGTCCAACAGCCAAATCGACTGTTTCCACAAGAGGGTGTCTTATCATCAACCACCAGTGGGCATTCACCAGATTGAGCACTTCGGTACATGGCAGCAAGATCTCGATTGTTGCTTCCCCACGGTGAAGAGACTTGCAAAAGGTAGGTCCAGACATCGTCTGTTGTGAAATCTTCAATAGGGGTATAAACATATGCTCTGGTTAAAATATGATGCCTGCCCAGACGGCTTCCTGTAATATGTCCTCTCTTGTCTGACATCACCTGAGCCCGGCTTGCACTCTCGCTCTTACGACCACCAAGCACCATCACAACTTCACCGAATTCAGCAGCACGATCCAGGATAAACTTATTCGCTGGCCGAATCTTCATGCGTTCAGTACACCAACGAAATCGCTGGTTCGGTGCTGGATACCCGCGACCAATCAAATTTACCCAAAATGTATCCGTAACCTGCGGAATCACTTTGTGCGCTTCAAAAGGAAGACCTTGCTGTTTTGCGGCATCATTCATCCGCCGCAATGTGGCAGTGAGGTGATCTACGATTACAGGTGTTTCAACCAAAGTATCAGAGGCGATGATGTAGACTGGAACTTTCCGTTCTTCTGGTGGTAGTGCGGAAAGCGCATACCATACCAATTGAACAGTTGCAGTTGAGTCCTTGCCACCGCTATAGCCAATTACCCAAGGTAGCTTTGTTGATCGATAGACTTCACGAATTTCGTCATAGATATCATTGATTGAACGTGTATCAAAAATTGACTGATTTTCGCCTGGAAGCCCAATTCGATTCATGCTAGTCTTCTCCCATTACTTGATGTAAGGATCTTTCGAGTTCGACTTCACTGGCCATTAAAGGTATTCCCAATGCCTGTTTGATAGCATTGGCGGTTAATGAAACGTGGTCAACAGCTTTACTCATTTTACCACGCACCATTGCTCTTCCTTCCCAAATTGGGTTTGTCCTCAGCCAGTCCATCTTTGCAAGTGGAGCTAACTTGTCTCCCCAGGTCTCCGGATACGTTTCTATCAAGGTACGCCCCGCAATACCAAGTGCATGTAAAGCTACCCCATGGCAATGGACATAGTCTCGGCGTAATTCAGAGGCATTAATATCCCGCTGAATCATTACTCTCCACTCTGGTATAGTTTCACCAAGTGTAGTCCAGTACTGTGTTGCCAGTACCTGATCTGCTTTCATGAAACGATCTTTGCCACCTTTATTGAGCAATGACTGTGTGGCTTGGTATATGGCACTCAAGGTAAAAAGCTTTGTGCTTCGATTTGAAATCGTTGTCTTCTCAGTCTCGGTTAATCCACGAAAGATAGGCACTTCCTCTATCAAATTACGCGACAAGTGCGCAAGCTGGTCACGCCGGTCGTACAATATACCTATAGATCGCGTAGGTCTAATGGCGTGTTTGTTGAGATCGGCAAACAGTTGTTGGCTGCGCTCCAAACCAGCATCGAGAAAGAATACAACTGAGATAGATTCATCACCCAGATGTGGATTGTGTTTTAGTGCTTCTTCAATAGCCGCTCTACGGTGTTGTCCATCATTGATGAGAAAACGACTTGTCATTGATATGGTAAGAACGCCAGCATTGCGACCATATCCGCGTTCGGCTAGTGGCTCGAATTGTACTTCGCCGTCAATGCATGCTGTGATTGAGGAAAATACGTACTCGTGGGGATTTTCCACGATGTAACGGGCGATTTCAGGAATGCGTGCTCTGTTTAGCACTCTTTGAGCGCGAAGTTCAGGTGGTATTTCCTCTTCATCAAACAAGAAGATCTTGGGGATCAGTTTCAGCGGGCACATAGCTACGTAGTATTCACGCCCAGACTGTGTACCACGCAAAGCGGTGAACTGATAGTTATATGCTTCCATAAGTTAGCTCTCCTTGCTAAGGAAGTTAAAGGAGTGTTTATGGAAGTATACTTAGAGGTATTTGTATGTCAAATTAAAATAGATTTTGTTCTTCTCAACGTTTACAGGCATTGTCGATTCTTCTAATAACCCAACTTTTGGCGGCTCTTCCAATGAGATACCTTATCGCTGACCCAAAATCATTGTGGGAAAGCTTGTATTCTTGTACTACAGCACTGTGACAACACAAGAAACGCTTGAGTTGATACTTACAATTAAAAAGGCACCTGCAATATCACAGGTACAGACCGTGTCGTGCTGCGCAATGATACCCACGGGTATATTCATTCACTTCTGGAGTGACGGGCGACTTCTGTGGCTAGATGCAGAGCAGCAGATGCCCTGCATCCGACTGAGTTACCTGCGGTCACGCCATCCAGGCTACTCAACAGTCAGTTCAAAGAAGACGTTAATTGAGCATATCACTCTGCACCAGAGACCGGCTGAAAGACCGCCGCGCACTCTCGTAGTCTTGTATGATGGCAAGTGACAGCTTCTCCCCTGTACGAACGTTCGTGAGCTTGTGGAGAAATCCTATGCCGTGAGCCTGTGTCAGATCCTGGAGCCTCATTGAGTGACCAGCCCCCTTCAAATACTCAACAAACTGTCTGAGATGGCGCGCTCTCCTTGCGTAGTTGCGCTCGGTGAATTTCTCACTGAGTCCTTCAAGAGAGAATGCTATTCCCTCCTCTACCCTATCAATACGCCTGACATCTGCACGAGGCTCAACCAGAAGCGTATCGGCACCTGATCGCTGTGCATTACCTAACGTGAAAGAGATACTGAAGGGAATCGGGTAGTATCCCCCACTCTTTTTGCTTTTTATTACACGGCGTAGACTGCAAAAGGTCATCGGTGTTTTTGTTTTCTATATTAGGTTGCTTGATGTGCTGCATATGACATATCCAACGACTTCACCTTCCGAACCATACCAACTGTGCTACACCAAATATAGCGGTGAAAATCCAAGCCCATAAAGAGATAGCGATATCATTTTGGACCAGGATGATTGCATTAATGGGCCACATAAGCAGTGCTAGGAACAGCAGACTAGAAGCCTGCCAGTCATCATACATATAAAACCTACTACTCAAAGATGACAAAATAGGCAAAACTCGCACAAACACGAAATAGAGGCTCCATACAGTCATGATGCCGATTAGAAGGAAGTGTGTTGGGATCGACGAGGACAGCGGGCTTAATATCAAGAAAAGTGCGGTAGGCATGATAACAGAGAAATGTACAACTAGAGGGCTGGAAAAGTAGCCGAGCCAAGTGATGGCCCAAATTGCACAGAGCGCCACAAAAGACAGTACTACTCCAGGCTCATTCTGCGCGAAAGCAACTAGCCATAATGTAAGAAGTGTTGAAGGAAGAAAAGCCAGCAGATACCTGAATGAATCCCAGTTAAAAGAGATCTTTATCGTCACAACGCAGATGTAGATAATCGCAGCAAAAGAGAAATTGGCGTTAGAAAGTATACCGTTACCGGACAGAGTTAGATGCGGTATCTGAGATAACCCAGCCCATTTACCAGTGCCTAGAATAATGAGGAGAACAACAACAAACACAATAGAAGTCGCTGTGACTGTTACTGCTCCTCCAAGTTTTGATAAAAGATCGACCGACCCAGAAGAAGCCTTAAGAGGTGCAATTATAAAATATTCTATGATTACGGTAGCAACTCCAACAAGCAGTGGTAAGATGATAGCATTCTGCATGTCCACGATATTATCCCCCTGGTTTTGTGTAGATCGTTACCCTATCTCATTCAGCAAAACATAACGTAGAACCGATGTGTTGTTGTGGAAAATATACGAGAACTATGCTTCCTATTGAAGAAGTGAGATTCGCTATACATGTGTCGATTACAGGTTGCAGTACTCCGATACCTATCTGCTTTCTAAATTCATCTCTCTTTGCTTTGACAACTTATTCAAAAATAGTTGTATATAGGCATGATCTTTGGGAGATACCTGACTATAGTACTAGGGAGGTGTGGTTTCGATACCGTGCTCTGGAACGAAAGATGTAAACACAGATGCGGTGGTCGAGCTTAGGTGATTCTGGGAGCTATACGACGATGAATGACGATCATCCAGATGACTTTGTCCAATCCCCTACTCAATCTGTGCCGGGCTTGACTACTGAGCAACGGGAAGCACTAGCGAAAGTCTATCGATTGCTACTCTCGCTTAAGAACAAAAAAGCGAACGGATAAGGATGTAGGGGCCTCCCCTACCGACCACGACCTTGCAAAACGATCTGCTTTTGCAACCTACTACTAAACTTCCATACGAAAAAGCAGGTAAGATCCTGGTGTGTCTAGTGTCCTTAAAGTCATCATTTTTCAGTGGTTTGTGGGAGATGATCCTTTGGAGTATAATGGCGCGCAGAGGTGACAAATATAATAGTGGGTTATCAAGGTGTTACCAGCACCTTGATAACCCTCCCCACGAAGCCGGGTAAGCGGCTTGTGGATAGGCTGATTATACCTATCTGACGCTTGCTCTGCAATTGGGCAAGCGTTTTGCTTTTGTAATGATTGTTGTCGGCTAACTGCCAAAGGAGAATACTCATCGTGGAAACAAAACGAGCAGTATTGTATGCCAGGGTCTCCAGCGACGACCGCAAATACGCAACATCATCTATTGAAAGCCAGTTGGTTGAATGTCGAGCATTTGCCGCCAAGCGTGGGTATACGGTGGTCGATGAGGTCTTTGAAGATCCGAACTCCCATACCTCAGGTGCTGAGTGGTTGCCTGAGCTTGAAAATCTTCTACGGCTTGCTTCTACAAGCTTCTTTGATGTTCTTGTCTGCCGCGAGTTAGATCGTCTCGCCCGTAGCCTTGCCAAGCAACTGGTAATTGAGGCTGAATTTGCGCGCCTTGGCATAGAGATTGCCTATGTAATGGGTGACTACCCCGATACGCCAGAAGGTGCGTTGATGAAAAACATCAAGGCTGTCATTTCTGAGTACGAGCGCACTCTGATTACACAACGAATGGTGCGCGGTAGACGAAGAAAAGCGATGGCTGGATATGTTGTACTTAACGGTGCCCCCCTTTATGGGTACAGCTATGTCCAAGATGGGAAGAATAGAACCCTGGTCATTGACGAGGATGAAGCAAGGATTGTGCGCCAAATCTTTGCATGGTATACAGGTGATGAGAAGTTGGGCGGGCGCCAAATCGCTAGAAGGTTAAGCGAGATGGGTGTTCCTACCCCCGCTGACTCAGGCAAAGGGAGAGGAAAAGGTAGAATGAAGTCAAGACCATTTGCCACATGGGGCTCGTCAACTATACTTAACATCCTAAGCAATGAAACCTATAGCGGAGTTTGGCACTATTCCAAGTATGCAGACGATCCCGATCAGCTCATTGCGGTGGCTGTTCCTGCCCTAGTTGATAGCGAAACCTTCGACCATGCCCAAGCACAAAGAAAACGGAACAAGATTGAATCGGTAAGAAACGTCAAACATGATTATCTGATGCGTCGCCACGTGATCTGTCGGGAATGTGGCAGCGCAATGAATGCATGCTATTCACCGTCTAAGGGGAAGGATTTCTTTTACTATAAGTGTGACACTCCATATGAGAAAGGTATAACCTCTGGTCGGGAATGTAACCAGAGAAAGCATTTCCGTGCTGACCATGTAGACGAGTTGGTATGGGAGTGGGTGAAGTCATACTTATCCGATCCAGCAAAGCTGGCAGAAGGATTAACCGCTTACAAGTCTGAACAAGATCGAGAAACTGCTCCTCTGCGTGACCGCCTCACTGTAGTTGATAAGTTGATCACAGATAATCAGCTTCAGCTTGATCGATTGCTTGATTTGTACCTGTCAGGTGAATTTCCGAAAGATGCGCTTTTGGAACGTCAGGTTAGATTGACCGACACTATCTCGGCTCTTGAGCGGGAACAGGAAGAGTTGACATCTCAACTGAGGGCACAGAGTTTGACAGAAGGTGAGTTGCAGAGTGTGTACGACTTTGCTGTTCAGGTTGCGGAGGGACTTACTGCAGCGGACGACGACTTTGAGACACGCCGGCGAATCATTGAACTACTCGATGTGCGTGCCACACTGGCAATTGAAGAGGGAGACAAGATTGTATACTTACGGTGCCGCTTTGGGGATGGGTCTTCTTTGTCGGTTGTGACCACAAATACTGGGGCGATTCCACCAGTAACCCAATCGCAGATCCTAACCCGCGCTTGCAAGCGCTAATCGACGCCGCCCGTCGCGGCGCGTCGGTACGTCTGCTGCTTGACGGCTTCTTCGACGACCGTTCCGGCCTACGCAGCAACACGGCGACGGTGGCGTACGTCCGCGCGCTGGCCGACGCCGAGGGGATCGACATCCAGGCGCGCACCGGCAACCCAACGGTGTTGGGCATCCACGCCAAAGTCAGCTTGCTTCACGTGGGCGGCGAATATTGGTCCATTGTGGGCAGCCTCAATGGCAGCGAGATCAGCAACAAGATGAATCGAGAAGTGTCGCTGGCGGTGGAAAATGCGGAAATCTATGCGCGGATTAGGCAGGTCTTCGAGGCGGATTGGGCAAACAGTCAAGATTTGGACACGGATTGAGAGGATTTGCAGGACCAGAAAAGGGAACAGACTGTCCTGCAAATCCTGTCAATCCGTGTCCAGATTGCTAGAGGTTGAACTTAGGTTGGTAGTCCACGCCTTGCAGCGTCACCACACTTAACCAGATTTCGTGGAAGGCTGTCACACTGGCTGCAAGTGTTGTTGTGTCTTCGCCCACGTGGCCGAGGATGCGCTCCAGTGCATCGACGTAACCCGGCGGCACCAGTGGAAAGGCGGCGATCTGCGCCATCACCTTCTTGTCGCGAATGAAGTAGACCTCGTTGAGCGCAAAGAGCACCTGAGTAAGGCTAGAAGCGGCGCGGCTAAGGCAGCCGGCGGTGTTGTAGAGATCTCCTTGGGCGGCGTAGTCGCGGGCGAAGAGCAATGTGAACTCGGTAGACCAGAGCGAATCGGCCACGATCTTCTGCTTCAACCGCGCTGGGTAGACAGCGACCTGCTCCTTCAAGCCGGTGATGATGCCCTGAGGATCATGGAGCGGGATGCAGATCTGCGTTTCGGCCAGATAGATCACGCTGAAGAAGCCGTGGGTGGGCTGTTGTGCATAGTCATGATGGACAGTGCCCTGGAGCGCGTCGTTGATGGCGCGCTGCACCTGATCAATGTTGCGGTAGAGGAAATCGACCTTGCCGTGCGCCGTCTGAATCCAGGCGCCGCCGTTGACCCACGCGCCCCACTCATAGAAATCGGTGACGGTGGCCGATCCTCGCGCGGAGAAGGCGTCGGCAACCTGTCTCACTTCAGCGATGGAGAATGGGGAATCTGAGTAATAGTAGATCCCCACATCGAGATCCGATCCATCGTGGTAGCCGCCCCCGGCATACGACCCGCCCAGCACCACAGCCGCCACGCCTTCGACGCAGGTGAGTCGGTCCACGATCGAGCGCAGCAAAGTTTGTTTTGTCAATGGCAGATGCTCAATAGCTTTCATCACAACACCTCAGGCAACCTGGCATCGATCCACAAAGTCACACAAAGTCACACGAAGAGGGGAAATTGATCCACAGATTTCACAGGTTAGAAGGATTTCCAGAAGAATCATGCGTTTCTGCTCTGAATCCTGAAAATCTGTGTAATCTGTGTAATCTGTGGATCATATTCTGACTACCCCGTCAGATCTACTTGAATCTTGATGAAATCACCGGGCGCAGCGCTCCAGTCGGCGAAGGCGCGGCCGGTTTCTTCTAGCGGATAAGTGGCGGTAATCAAGTCTGTGTAGGGTTTGTCGCGGCCTTCGAGCATGGCGATGACGTCGGCGAACTCGGTGAGGACGTTGCGCGCACCGAGGATGTCCAATTCCTTGCGCACCCACATGGCGGTGTCGAAGGCGATGGGTTCTTTGGCGTAGCCCACCACGGCCACACGACCGGCGTAGGCCACCATGTCGATGGCGAGGCGATAGGTAGGGGCGGCGCCCACGGCTTCGATGGCCACGGCCGCGCCCTCGCCGTCGGTAATGGCGTGGATCGCCTGGATCGGGTCCTCGCGCTTGGGGTTGATGACGTGGGGCACGCCGAAACGCTGCGCCATCTCCAGTTTGCTGTCTTCCAAGTCGAGGCCGATCACCGTTGCCCCCTTGCGCAGCGCCGCCAGGATCACACCCATCCCAATGGTGCCACAGCCGAGGACAAGCACCGTGTCCGCCGCGGTGACGCGGGCGCGTTGCACAGCATGGCTGCCGATACTCATCGGCTCGACCAGCGCCAGCTCACGTGTGGTGAGGACGCTGCTGCGGTAGACCTTGCGGTAGGGGAAGACCACCTGCCGCGTCATGGCGCCGTTGCGCTCTACGCCCAACGTGCGGTTGTTCTGACAACAGTTGTAGCGTCCTTGGCGGCAGGATGGGCACTTTCCACACTCCACAAACGGAGACAGCATCACCCGATCCCCGATGTCGAACGAATCCGGCACAGCGTCGCCCTTGCCGATCACCACGCCGCCAACCTCGTGGCCAGGGATGATGGGGTACTTGGTGTGTGGGTAAAGCCCGCGGTAGATGTTCAAATCTGAGCCACAGAGGCCGGCAAACTGGATCTCGATGAGCAGATCCTCCGCTCCCGGCGTCGGTTCGGGGATGTCGATGATCTCCACGGCCTGCGGATTGGGAAACGAAACAGCCTTCATGAGCAAACTCCTTCAGAAGTGATTGGTGATTCGTGATTGGGTTTTTCGATTGGTCAGTGAATGGACGTTCGATGGCGTTGTAAAACGTATAGATGAATAATGCATCCACTCGCTTGCCGACCTAATCACCAATCACGAATCACCAATCACAATTTTTACCAGGAAATCCCGGCCATCTGCCAGGACTTGCGCATGGCGGCGGCGGTTTCGGCCACGGCCTCGTCCGCAGGGAGGTCGCGCACGCGCTGGCTGAACGGTTCGCTGGTGACAGGGCCATCGTAGCCGATGTCGTTGAGGGCGTTGAGGAAGCCGCCAATGTCGGTGACGCCAGTTTCGGCGGGCAGGGTGCGTACACCGTCGAGCAGTTCGTTGATGGGCAGGCCGGCGACGGCGTCGTTGATGTGTACGGTAACGACATCCGCAGTGCTCAGCTTGCGCACATCGTCGATGGTGGCGTGGCTGGTGTAGACGTGGTAGAGATCGACGAGCAAGCCCATGTTGCCGGTGTCAATGTCGGCGCAGAGGGCCAACATGCCGTCGATGCTGTGGATAAAGGGATATTTACGTGTGTCGCGCAGGGTCTTGGGTCCAACAAATTCGAGGCCGAATCGGATCTCGTGTTTGGCCAGAATTTCGGCAATGGCGCGCAGCCGGTTGCGGTGGATCTTGTAGTTTTCGGCGAAGGGGAGCGTGTCGCTACAAGGCATGATCCAGGTGGCACAACGGTAGCAGCAGAGTTCCTTGGCCAGAGCAGCCTGGGCGTCGAGTTGGGCCAGCCCTTGCTCAAATTTCGCTTCGTCGTTGCGGAAGTCGACGGGCATCCCCCAACTGCCCAGGCGCAGCCCCTTGCTTTCGAGCAGACGGTAGATGTGATCGACGCCGTGTGCATCAGCGATCTGCTGTGCTTCGGTGATGGAGAAATCAACGCCGGGGAAGCCATGTTTGGCGGCAAGATCAAGTGTCCCTACGAAATCGGTTTTGACGCCGATGTTCGGTGCATTCAGGTTGGGGAACATTCTTCTATCCTCTCTGGTGTGGGTATGGTGAGGAGGTGGGTGATCAATGCTCCAATTATAGCGGATACGCGGATCTTGTGGAAAGGCAGCGGGGTATCAACAAAATAGAACGCGAATTGGGCGAAAGAATCCGTTCTGCTCCGCTTAATTCGCCCAATCCGCGTTCTATTCTGCTCAAACTTGTAGCGGCTGAGATTGTTCCACGGGCTGATCGAGCGCCGTCGAGAGGACGTCGGAGAGGGCGTCGATGGTGAAGGGTTTTTGGAGCCAGGCGAAAAGGCCCTGCTCCAGCAGCTTGCGCCCTTCCTCTTCCAGCGGGTAGCCGGTCATCAACACCATTTTTAGATTGGGGTTTACTTCCTTGATCGCTCGATAGAGATGTTGGCCGCTCATTTCGGGCATGATCATGTCACTCAACACAAGATCAATTTCGTCGCCGCGGTCGCGATAGATAGACAACGCCTCAACACCATTGTTCGCCGTGAGGACACGATACCCTTGTAGATCAAGGATATCTTCGATGGCATCACGGCTGATGCTGTTGTCTTCTACCAAGAGGATCAATTCGTTGCCAGTGCGCGGCGCTTGCATTGTAGCCGACAATTCGGTTCGCTCCGTCTCCTGTTGAAGGGGTAGGTAGATACGAAAGGTTGCACCTGTGCCTGACGCGCTGTTCACATCAATGAAACCGTCGTGTTGGCCGACGATGCCATAGACTTGCGCCAGGCCCAGACCTGTACCTTTGCCGGGATCTTTGGTCGTGAAGAATGGATTGAAAATGTGCGGCAGCGCTTCCGACGGAATGCCGCTACCGCTGTCCTGACACGTAATACAGAGCCAGTCGCCGGGATCCATGCCCTGAATCGGTGGGATCTGCCCCGACACAAGTGCTTCAGCCTGTAGCGAAACCGTCAACAGGCCACCATCAGGCATGGCATCACGGGCATTTAACGCCAGATTCAGCATTGCCTGTTGCAGGCGTGTTGGATCGGCATGAACTGTATAATGATTGGCGTCGTAGTCGAATTGAACCTGGATGTTCTCCGGCAACGTCCGTTCCCAGAGCTTGATCATCTCGTTGAAGAAGGGGACTAGATCAACGGCGCCCCGTTCCACCAGCGAACGCCGGCTAAAGTCGAGAATCTGCCGGATCAAATTGACCGCATGCTGTGCCTGATCATGAATGATGTTTAGGCGCGTCTGATCTTTCCCGGAGAGATTGGCCTGCTGCTGCAACATACGCGCATAGAGGATAATGGCCGACATAATGTTGTTAAAATCGTGGGCAATGCCTGCCGCCAGTTGCCCCACCGCCGCCAATCGATCCTGTTGACGGAGTTGATCTTCAATGCGTTTACGCTCGGTGATGTCTTCTTTGATGGCGATGTAGTGGGTGACGACACCGCGTTCATTCTTGATGGGGGAGATCGAAGCCTGTTCCCAGAAAAGCTCGCCGTTCTTCTTGCAGTTGCACAGTTCCCCGCGCCATTCATGCCCATCGGTAATCTGCGCCCACAGGTCACTGTAATATTCTGAGGATTGATAACCGGAATTGACCAAGCGAGGATTCTGGCCAATCACTTCGTCTGCCGAATAGCCTGTCACCTGACAGAAGCGGGGGTTGACGTACTCAACAACGCCGTCCACATTCGTAATGACAACCGAAGCAGGGCTCTGTTCGATGGCCCGTGTAAATTTGCGCAGCCCCTCCTCGATCTTTTTACGTTCTGTTGCGTTTCGCAAAATGAAGAGAAGCAGCCGTTTGCCGTTTTCGGTCAGCTTGAGTTGGGCAGACCGAGCCTCGAGCCAGAAGACTTGCTCATCGGTCGTTATCGGAAATTCAATCGTCTGTGGGGTGTTGGATAAAAGGGTTTGCTGGATAATGCCCTTGTACAAGCTGACCTCATCAGGCGAGAAGAGTTCTGCCAACGATTTGTTTTTCACCTTGTGTAGAGGCATCGTCAACACGTACGATTCGTTTGTCAGGATCTCTAAATTCTCGCCGTCTTCGTCGACCACAACAATCAGATCGGGCGACGCCTCTATAATCACACGCAGACGATCTTCGTAGGCATGTAGTTCGGCGGCGGCAATCTTTTGGCTGGTAATGTTGCGCTGTGCGCCTACAACAAAGTGGGGGGCGCCATCTTCGCCGTACAGGACGGAGAATTTGTCACCAATCCAGACGGTGTCGCCATTCTTGTGGACACAACGATACTCAAGATAGTGGGCTGTACCCACTTCGGTGAGCGCCTGAGCAAACTCAGCGAGGACACGTTCTCGATCCTGTGGGTGTAAGAGAACAGCACGGTCTGTTTCAGAAAGGCTACGAATCTCTTCGACGCTGTGGCCCACAATCGCCGAAATGACCGGGCTGATGTAGTCGTAGCGTAAAGAGCGTAGATCGAGGCGATACATGGCATCTTGAGAGTTTTCGAGCAGACGACGAAAGCGATCTTCGCTTTCATGTAGCACACGATCTGTCACCGTAAGCGTTTGTAGCATGGAATTGAAACTGGCGGCGACTTCAACAATCTCCGCAGGCCCGGAAACAACGGCACGTCTACAGGTTTCGCCGCGGGCAACAGCACGCGCAGTCTCCGCCAGTGCCCAAATGGGCTGTTCAATATTGCGTTTGATGATCAATGCAAAGGCCAATCCCAGCCCCACCAACAGCGCCCCCCAGGCCAGATTGTAAAGCAACAAGCGCTGTGTCGAAGCGTGGACAACGTCCATTGAGGTGCCGATGTAGACATACCAGGGTGTTCCTTCGACCTGGCTGTAACCATAGAGTCGTTCCACACCGCTTACGCCTACGCCCTGAACCCAACCTTCTTTGTTTTTCACAGCAGCCTGCACAACCACAAGCTCGCTCGCGTTGATGCCCTTCCACTGCTCATTTTCGACTGAGCGAGCGAGAATGGATCCATTTTCATGGATTAGTGTGGCAACGGTGTCACCGGGCAAAAGGCTGTTTTCAAAAATTTCACCAAATTGTTCAATCCGCAGTGATGCCGCAATGGCGCCAATCCTTTCACCTGTCGGCGCATAAACCGGGTGAATTTGATCAACCAGACGCTCGCCTGTTTCAGGCGCTACCGACAACCCGCCGACCAGGTAGCCCCCACTGTTTTGCAGAAATGCCTCAAACAGTTGCATCCTGATGGTCGATGGGGTTTTGCTCAACAAGGATGGGCTGGAAGAACAGATGAGGTTGCCATTCAAATCAAGCACACTGATCCGCTGGTAACTCGGGTGTAGATTGGGGAATTCCAGCAGAATCGGATCACAGGTAGCCCGATCCATTAACTGTGTAGCAGGTCGATTGGCAATCGCCGCAAGATAACGTTCTTGTTCACGTACAAAGGTTTCGACCGTTGTGCCCAATAACTGCGCCAGCCTGAGGTTCTGCTCGCTGACACGTTGAACACTTGCGCGCTCTTCTGAGAGGGCAGTTTGTGTCAACAAACCCACCAGTGGAACAATCACAACGAATAGCAACACCCACAGTTGATACCGCAGGGGCCAATGCTTCATTAGGCAAAACCTTTGGTTGAACAATGACAATACAAACACTATTGCGCCAAATTATATACGCGCGAAAGATAAAGAAATTGCGCACAAAAACCAAAGCGATCCCACATTTTCAATAAACAAAGCCTAATTCAATATAGAAAAAAACTTACCAGGCTATTATATACCGATTTTCGGTGGAACAATTGACATTTTCTGCGTAAAGTGCCACTATTGATTCGATTGATGCAAAGCAATTAAGGCTCTTTTGGCCTGCATCGATCTGTCACACTTGCCCTTCGAACGAACCACAATCCCCACCCACCGCCTAGCAGGTAACCCTATGAAAGCACTGATCTACAAAGGTCCTTGGGAAATGACCCTGGAAGAAGTAGCTGAACCAAAACCCAATCCCGGCGAAGTGTTGATCGATGTCAAAGCGATTGGCATCTGTGGATCCGATGTGCATGGTTATACCGGCAGCACAGGACGGCGCTGGCCGGGTATGATCATGGGCCACGAATTCGCCGGCGTTGTCGCTGCGGTAACAGACGGCGTATCCAACTACACCGTTGGCGACGAGGTGGTGGTCTCCCCCATGTTCTCCATCAGCCCCACACCCGAAACCGTTCCCATGAACTGGTCGCCGAACCGCCGTCTATTGGGCGTAGAGGTCAATGGCGCCTACGCCGACCGTGTCACCGTCAAGGCATCGCAACTCTTCCCCAAACCCGCCGGCTTGAGCTGGCAACAGGCTTCGCTTTGCGAACCGCTGGCGGTGGCAATGCACGCCGTGCAAATCACGCCAATGGACATTATGACCGATGTTGCCATTATCGGTTCTGGCACCATTGGCCTGTTGGTGCTGCTTGCAGCCAAGTTGAAGGGCGCCGGCCGCGTAATTGTGATCGACAAAATGCCACGCCGCCTGGAAATGGCAAAACAACTGGGCGCAGACATTGTGATCAATGCCGGGGAACAGAACGCCGTCGATGTCGTACGCGAGCTCACCAGCGGCGGTGTGGACGTGACACTGGAGGCAGTAGGTTATAGCGCCACCGCACAGCAGGCCATCGACATTACACGCAACGGTGGCAATGTCACCTGGATCGGCAATAGCGCCAAGATGATCGAGATTGACATGCAGTCGGTGGTGACCCGCGAGATCACCGTGCGCGGCACCTACGCCTTCACCGATTATGAATTTGGCAAATCGATTCAGGCCATGGCCGGCGGACGCATCGACGTGCAGCCACTGATCGAAAAAGTCGCCCCCCTGGCCGAAGGGCCGGCTTACTTCAAGCAATTAGCGTCGGGGGAGATTGATCTCGTGAAGGTGGTGTTGGAGCCGTAGTGCATAGTGCGTAGCCGATGTCATTCAGTTAAGTGCGGAGAGAGCATTCTCAGATGCGGCTCTACAGGTGTGGACTCGCATCTGAGTTATTCATGCCCGGCTGTTCGCCACGGTGGATGAAAACCGGGCTACTTTCAGGGCAGGATGCTCTCTTCGCAGTGTGACGAGTAGCCGATTCCCTTAATTGAATGACATTGAGTGCGTAGTGCGTGTCGTCTGTCGCCCGTCATCCGTCGTCTGTTGTACGATACTGAGAAAGAGAAACCCGATGAACTTACTCGAACAGATCGAAGAACTACGTTTCCCTGCCCCGCTGCCTAAGACGTTGCTGGCTGTTGAGCAGACGTTCGATACGCCCCGTGTCAAGGAGATCCACGCCGAGGTGGGCAAGGCGCTGCAAGAGAGCGGCATCCTGGCCGCCATGAAGCCGGGCGACACCGTCGCCATCGGCGCGGGCAGCCGCGGCATCGCCAATCTGCCCAAAATCGTGCGCGCCACGGCTGATCACCTTAAGGCAGCCGGCATGAAGCCCTACATCGTCCCTGCTATGGGCAGCCACGGCGGCGCCACTGCCGAAGGACAGATCGAGATCCTGGCAGGGATGGGCGTCACCGCCGAGGCGATGGGTGTAGAAGTGCGCGCCACGATGGAAGTGGAAGCCATCGGCCAGATCGAGAATGGCCCCATCCTTTACCAGGGCAAAGACTCGATGGTTGCCGATCACACCATCCTGGTCAGCCGCATCAAGCCTCACACCGATTTCCGCAGCCACCTGGAAAGCGGACCGTCCAAGATGGCGGTGATTGGCCTGGGCAAGCAGCATGGCGCGTCGATCATGCACGCCGGCGGCGGGCGCAACTTCCAGCGCTATCTGGAACCGGCGGCGCGTATCTATGAAGCCAACACCAATCTGCGCGGCGCGATCTGTCCTGTGGAAAATGCCTATGAGGATACAGCGCTGATCGTCGGCCTGAACGCCGCCGGGATCGGCACCGAAAAAGAGGTCAAACTGCTTAAGTTGGCCAAAGAGTACCTCGCCAAAATCCCGTTTGACACCGTCGATATCCTGGTTGTGCAGCAGTTGGGCAAGAACATCAGCGGCACGGGCATGGACACCAACGTGATCAGCCGCCTGATGATTCCCCGCCAGCCCGAAGCCTTCGGCAACGTCGACACCGGGATCATCGCCGTGCTCGACCTCACCGAGCCGACACATGGCAACATTGCCGGGCTGGGATTGGCCAACGTCACCACGGCCCGCGTCTTCTCGAAGATCGACTGGATCTCCACCTACACCAACGCCATCACTTCGGGGATTTTCGGCATGTTCCGAACACACCTGCCCATTACCATGGCCGACGACGAACGCGCCCTGCATGTGGCCGTGCGCGGTTGCGCCGAACCACCCGAAGAAGCGAAGATGGTCTTTATCCGCGACACCTTGAGCCTGGAACACTTCTACGTCAGCCCCAGCCTGCGGGAGACCGTCGAAGCCCACCCTCGCCTCAAGATCGTCGACGAAGTGCCTCTGAGCTTCGAAGAGGGCGTCATGAACAGCCCGTGGCAGATGGAACCGGCGAAAGTGCCTGCCTAGCGGCGGATGATTGATGAATAAAGAATGGGTAGAGGCAGTCTCGATGGAGCAAGTAACTTGTGCCGTCGAGACTGCCTCTACCCATTCTTTATTCTTTGTTCATCTTCTTCAAGTGAATCCCCTTCGCCCACACTTCCCGCGCTTTTTCTAAAAAGAAGACATAGTTCTCCAGCGGCACGTCCGGCGGCACACGGTGATCGCAGAAGCTGATGTAGCCGCCTTCTTCCACGAGTGGGGCCAGGCGATCCACTTCGGCGGCGATAACCTCTTTGCTCTGCGCCAGGATGTGCTTGTCGAAGCCACCCATCAGGAGCAGATCCTTGCCGTATTCACGGCGATAGCGCACAGGATCCGCGCCCCACGTACCGATCTCCAACGGGAACATACAGTTGACGCCGGCATCCAGCCACAACGGGATTAGCTTGTCGATGTTGCCGTCGCAGTCGAGCCAGATCACGTCGACGCCGTAACTGCGCAGTAGATCGGTGATGCGCCGGTATTGGGGCACGAGGTAACGCTTGAAATGGGACGGGCTGAGCAGCGGACCGGCGTTGTAGGCCATGTCTTCCCACATGCTGCACCCGTCGAAGCGCCCCCCCGTCGCCAAGACGCGTGTCAGCGTGCCGATGACACAGTCGGCAATCGTTGTCATCATCTCCTCAAAGAGCTTGGGATCGTCGTAGACCAGATACGACAAATTCTCCATCCCCATCCAGTTGCGTAGCCAGCCGTAGAGGCTGCCGCCTGACAACGCCGCCAGGTAAGGACGGTTGGGATCTTTCCACACCTTCACCCGTTCGTCCCAGTCTTTGGGGTAGCGGGCCGGGTTGTCGGGATCAAGTCGAGGCTTGTAGTACTTCTCCCAACTCTCCCGATCTGTGAGCAGATGGCTTTCGGGGTGTGGAATCGATCCCATGAACTTGCGCCGCAGCACACGCACGCCGTCCTTTTGCTGGCGCAGTTCGTATTCGTCGCCTCGATCTTCCAGCGTCAACTCCTCAAATTCGGGGGCAAGCCCCACGTTCACCCCCACTGGTTTCGTTGCCCACTCAATGCCAAAATCTACCCCAAAGTAATCCGACGCGTTTTCGCGATTCACCCAGTTCGGCAAGCCCTGTTCGTGCCAGATAGGCAGCGTTTCGTCCCAAAAGCCGAAGTCCGAGATGGGGGCGCGATCCCGCGGTTGATAGTGCATCGTCGCCACAAAACGTTCCCGTTCGTTCATGTGCAACCTTCGCTTTCTCTCTGAGATTTGGATAGCAGAGGATTTGATCCACGGAGGCACACGAAGAAGAAGGGGAGAAGAAGAGTGACACGGATTTGAAGGATTTTCAGGAGAAAAGACGAGAAGAGCAGAACTTCACCGCAAAGGCGCAAAGTACGCAAAGTACGCAAAGATAGAGAAGAAAGAGAAGATATCAAATCTTGCATCCTTTGCGTACCCTCTTTGCGCCTTTGCGGTAAATCTTTCTTACCTCTTCTAAATCCTTTTATCCGTGAAATCCGCGTCCATCTCCCTCTCTCTATTCTTCATATTTCTGTATTTCTTCGTGTTTCTTCGTGTGACTTCGTGGATCAATTTCTGATGAGATCGAGTAACGTGATCAAAGTCTCTTCCTGGCCAAAGCTGCCCGGTTTGAGGACAATCTTGTAGGCGCGTCTGTGTTTGTCCACGGCGGTACAGAGCGGCATCCCCGGCAGCCATTCCGCAAGGACGGTCAACCGCTCGATCCCCAACCGCGCCAGGACGTGCATTGCCGTGTCCCCGCCGCTGAGGATGAGCAGCGACGGCGACGTGCGCGCAATCACTTCCGCAGCAGCTTCGGCCAGTTGTTCCGCCGACACCCGCGCCTGTGGACCGTCCAAGACCGTACCGTGGGATGGACGGGGGAGGTGAAGGAGCATTGTTTCACCGACGCCGTCATAGGTTGCGCCCGGTTCCACCGTCCATGCCACCAGCGAGCGGGTTGCGCGCAACTGTTCGATCTGCCGTTGCGCCATGTCGCTGCCACTGCCAATTACCAGCAGGCAACCCAATTTTGCGCCAACCGGCATTTCCACTTGGGGGACCGGAGCGGAGCTTGCCGCGGACCTGGCTTCTCTTGCCGCCCATGCCCCGATCAAACCGGCGCTGCCACACAGGAGCACGTCCGCCGCGGCAGCCTCCACCGCCGCCAGGACAGCCTCAAGATCCGCGTCTTCCGCCGCGTCGACGACGATCAACTTTGCCCCGTCGGCGATCAACTCACGTACCTTCTGCACTGCGCCGTCGCTGCGCACGTCTTCGAGGAGAAGATGGGCCACGGCGTGGCGGCTCTGTGTCTTCAACAACGTGGGCAGGTGAATCTGCGCGGTGACACCCGGTGCAACCAGCATGCCATCGATCAACGCCCGTCCTTGCGCGGGGAAGGCAGGACAGATCACAGCGCAAGAGGCCATCCCCAGGTCGAGCAGCGCGTCCAATTCGCTGCCCAGATGTCCGCGCAACGTCGAGTCGACTTTTTTGTACCAACGCACGTCAAGAAGCGACAGGGGAGCGGTGACGGCGCGCACCCGATGAGCGGCATCTTCCGCAGAAAGGTAACGCGAATCTGAAGTAAACGCGAGCACATCGCCCAGGAAAGGTGGTTGCGGTGGTTGCAGGAAAATGGTCGCGGCAAAACCGGCATGGCGGCAGCGGGCGGCGCTGTCGGCCGCGCCCGTTAAGTCGTCGGCGAGGATGAGCAGCGGTTTCATAGCGTTTATCCGAAACAAGGTGGGGCGAGGAAATGTCGACGAAATTGGACTTATCGTACTTCATACTGCACACAAAGTCGAACACGCTGCCGAATATGCCATTTTCTATACCCCTTCTCTATACCGTCTCCTATCCAACTTTTGGCACGCGCATTGTACCGTTGAGCAGCTAAGTAACCGGCTACTTGTTTTTCTTCGATATTCGACGTCGGCCCGTCTGCTCAACCGATTTTTCGGGCCGACGTCGATTGTTGTCAGCCGAGAAAACCTTACGGAGTAGAAAACCTTACAGAGTAGAAAACCTTACGGAGTGATGTATGGCCATAACGGCTTCAGATATTCTCATCGAAAAACTCCTAGACTGGCACGTCGACACCATTTTTGGGCTGCCTGGCGACGGCATCAACGGTATCATGGAAGCGCTTCGCACCCGCCAGGACAAGATCCGCTTTATCCAGGTTCGCCACGAAGAAACAGCCGCTTTTATGGCCTGCGGCTACGCCAAATACACCGGCAAGTTGGGCGTTTGCCTGGCCACTTCGGGGCCAGGGGCCATCCACCTGCTCAACGGCCTTTACGACGCAAAAATGGACGGCGCGCCCGTACTTGCCATTACCGGCACCCAGTTCCACGATTTGCTGCGCACCTACGGCCAACAGGACGTCAACCTCGAAGCGCTCTTTGAGGACGTGACGGTCTACAACACACGCGCCATGAGTGCGGCCCACATCGAAACGATCACCGATCTGGCCTGCCGTCATGCGCTCGGGCTACGCGGTGTGGCGCATATCACCATCCCCGTCGACCTACAGGAAATGGAAATCGACGAAGAAAAGACGTCCATGCGCTACCGCAGGGGGCACACGTCCGATGTCTTCGCCCATCCACGCACCGTCCCTCACGAAGATGCCCTGCAACGGGCGGCTGATTTGCTGAACGAAGCGAAAAACATCGTCATTCTGTGTGGCAGCGGCGCATACGGGGCGCGTGAGGAACTGGAGAGCGCCGCCGAAACATTGGGCGCTCCCATTGTCAAAGCACTGCTGGGCAAGGGGGTCGTCCCCGATGCCAGCCCCTACACCACAGGTGGCATCGGCCTGTTGGGCACTGTCCCCTCTCAAGATGCGCTGGCCGAGTGTGATGCGTTGCTCTGGGTGGGGTCATCCTTTCCGTACATGGAATTTCTGCCAAAGCCCGGGCAGGCGCGCACCGTGCAGATCGACCTTGATCCGGCGCGTATCGGGCTACGCTACCCCACAGAGGTCCCACTGGTCGGCGACAGCAAGCACACGTTGGTGGCATTGCTGCCGTTACTCAAGCGCAAGGCGGACCGATCCTTCTTGGAGAAAGCGCAAGCCGCCATGCAGGATTGGAAAAAGCGATTGCAGGAGCGGGGTTCACGACGCGACAAGCCGATGAAACCACAAGTTGTCGCCCATGAACTTAACAAGTTGCTCGACAACGACGCTGTGATTGCCTGCGATTCGGGCACCATTACCAGCATGTGGGCGCGCTACATTGAGGCACGTGAGCAGCAACAACATGCCGTCTCAGGCAATCTTGCCAGTATGGCATGCGCCCTGCCCTACGCCATGGCCGCACAAGTTGCTTTTTCAGAACGGCAGTGTGTCGCCATCATCGGTGACGGCGGTTTTACCATGCTCATGGGCGAGTTGGCCACCTGCATCAAATACAACCTGCCCGTAAAGATCATCATCTTCAAGAACAACACACTGGGGCAGATCCGCTGGGAACAGATGCTCTTTTTGGGGAATCCCGAATTTGGCTGCGAACTGCAACCCATCAACTTCGCCATGATTGCGCAGGCTTTCGGTGCAACCGGCATCACCATTGAAGATCCTGCCGACTGCGGCCAACAGCTTCGCCAGGCACTCTCCACGCCAGGACCGGTTGTGGTCGAGGCGGTGGTTGATCCGAATGAATTGCCCATGCCGCCCCATTTGAAACCCGACTACGCCGAAAATCTAGCCCAGGCGCTGGCCAAAGGCGAAAGTGATCTCACCGAAATTCTCGGCGCGACCATGCAGGAACGCATTCGCAAGCTGATTTAGGTGATTGGTGATTGGTGATTAGTGACTGGGCAGATCTCACCTCTGCCCAGTCACCAATCACCAATCACAATTCAACAGGACTATCGCGTGTCGCAGATCTTCCACCCCAGCACAAACGCAATTGCCCGGGCCACGATCTTTGGCGCAATCTTGATCGTCGGTGCGATCCTGGCGCTGCTCTACTTCTACTATCGCTCGCCCTATGAGACGCAGGTAGGTGTGGTACAGCCACAGCCGGTCCCCTTCAGCCATGAACACCACGTCAGCGGGCTGGGGATCGATTGTCGCTACTGCCACACATCGGTCGAGGAATCGTCCTTTGCCGGCATTCCGCCTACCCATACCTGTATGACCTGTCATTCACAGATCTGGGTGGACAGCCCTATGCTCGAACCGGTGCGCCAGAGTTATCAGACAGGTATCCCGTTGCCGTGGGTGCGTGTCCACGACATGGCGGACTTTGTCTATTTTAACCACGCCGTGCACGTGAACAACGGCATCGGCTGCGCGTCCTGCCACGGTGACGTGGGCAACATGCCACTTGTAGCCAAAGCCGAACCGATGACCATGGGCTGGTGCCTCGAATGTCACCGCGACCCGGCGCGCAATGTGCGCCCGCAAGAGGAGATTTTCAACATGCAGTGGCAACCGCCGCCCGATCAACATGTTGTGGGCGAACAACTGCTGGCCGAGTACGGGATTGAACACGAACGATTGTCAGATTGTTACATCTGTCATCGGTAAGGTCGAGTCAGTGCCTGGAGACAAGTCAAAAGTCAAAAGGCAAAGTGCAAAGCAAAAGGCAAAAGTGAAAGACGCGTTCGACGAAGCCCGCTCCAAAGGAAGTGATCTCGTCCTCAACGCCCCCCACGCAGGTTGCGTGGGGCTACGACAGACAAAGACACTTCGTCAACCCGATCTTTACTCATTATTCATCTCTATCAATTTCTATGACCCAAAACCAACCAACCTTCCCCTCGGGTCGCCACTTCTGGCGCAGCCTGGAAGAACTGGCCGACACCGAGGAATTCCGAGCGCAATTGGCGCAGGAATATCCGAATCAAAGCTTTTCCTTCAACGCAGATCGACGATCCTTCCTCAAATTGATGGGGGCGTCGTTGGCGATGATGGGGTTGGCCGGTTGTACCCAACCGCCACGGGAACCGATTGTCCCCTACGTTGAAGCGCCCGAGGACATTGTGCCGGGCAAGCCGCTCTTTTTCGCGTCGGTCATGCCCCACAACGGCTACGCCCGCGGCGTACTCGTGGAAAACCACATGGGCCGCCCCACCAAAGTGGAAGGCAATCCTGATCACCCCGACAGCCTTGGCGCGACGGACGTCTTCATGCAAGGCTCAGTCCTCGGCCTCTACGATCCAGACCGCGCCGAAGTGCTCACCGAGAATGGACAGATCCGCACCTGGAGTACCTTCGTCGATACCATCACCGCCCACATGGAAGCGATGACCGACGGCGGTGCAGGCTTCCGACTGCTCACCGAAACTGTCACCTCGCCGACGCTGGCGGCGCAGATTGCGGGTCTGCTCGAAGCCTACCCACAAGCCCGCTGGCACCAATACGAACCCACCGGCCTCGACAACATCCGCGCGGGGACCCAACTCGCCTTCGGTCGCGTGCTCAACCCCGTCTACGATCTGAGCGGGGCGCAACGCATCCTGGCTTTGGACGCCAATTTTCTGTCCTCGTTGCCGGGGAGCCTGCGCTACGCTCGTCAATTTGCCGACAACCGGCGCTTGTCAGAAGGCGTCGAAGACATGAACCGCCTCTACGCCATCGAAAGCACGCCCACGTTGACCGGCGCCAAGGCGGATTACCGCATTGCCGCCCGCGCCGACCAGATCGGGCTGCTGGCACGCGCCGCCGCCGCCCAGTTGGGGGTGGACGTTGCCGCGCCTGCATTGGACGAAGAGTTCACAGCCTGGATCAGCGCCGCCGTCGAAGACCTCTCCACACACCGCGGGGCAAGCCTCGTCATCGCCGGTGAGGAACAGCCGCCCGTCGTCCACGCCCTGGCCTACGCCATCAACGACGCCCTGGGCAACATCGGCACCACCCTCTACTTCACCGAACCCGTCGAAGCGCGGCCCGAAATCCAGAGCGAATCACTCATCACCCTGGCCGAAGAGATCGCCGCCGGTGACGTCCACACGCTGGTGATCCTCGACGCCAACCCGGTCTTCACCGCACCGGCGGACCTGAACTTTGTCAACCTGCTCGACCAGGTGCCGATGACCGTCCACCAGAGCCTCTATTTCGACGAAACGTCGGCCCACTGCCGCTGGCACATTCCCGCCAGCCACTATTTGGAATCTTGGAGCGACGCCCGCGCCTTTGACGGCACCGCCAGCATCGTGCAGCCCTTGATCGAGCCGCTTTTCCAGAGCCACACCGTCCACGAAGTGCTGACCGCACTTGGCGGATCGACGCCCCGATCCAGCTTTGAAATCGTGGCACAGACATGGCAGGCATTTTTTGAAGACCAAACCGAATTGCCGGCGCCCGACTTTGAGACTTTTTGGCGACGATCCCTCCACGACGGCGTCATCGCGGGGACAACTTTGCCGCCGGTCGATGTGACCATCGCCGCCGACCTGTCTACAGCGCTGGGTGATCCGATTGGCCTGCAACCGACATCACTGGAGATCAATTTCCGCGCAGATCCGTCCATCGGCGACGGACGCTTCGCCAACAACGCCTGGTTGCAAGAGCTGCCCAAGCCGCTCTCAACGCTCACGTGGGACAACGCGGCGCTGCTCAGCCCGTCCACTGCGCTGGGGTTGGAGGTGACGACGGGGGATGTCGTCGAACTGACCCACAACGGGCGCACGCTGCTTGCGCCTGTCTTTGTGCTGCCGGGCCACGCCCACAATTCCGTCACCCTCTACCTGGGCTACGGACATCGCTGGCCGAACGAAATCAGCCAGAATCTCGGCTTTGACGCCTACAGCCTGCGCACTACAGACGCGCTCTACTTCGGGCGTGGCCTCGAACTGCGCAAAACAGGTGAGACCTATCCACTGGCAACGACGCAGAACCACTACGCACTGGAAGGCCGCGATCTTGTGCGGGTGGCTACGCTGGAAGAGTACCAGGAACACCCCGACTTCGCCCATGGGGATCACCATTTCGAGGGAGAGCCGCCGTCACTCTATCCAGAGTACGTCTACGAAGGCAACGCCTGGGGCATGACCATCGACCTGAGCGCCTGTATCGGCTGTAACGCCTGTGTCATCGGCTGCCAGGTGGAAAACAACATCCCCACGGTAGGCAAAGAGGGTGTACTCAACGGGCGCGAGATGCACTGGATCAAGATCGACACCTACTTCGAGGGTGAAGTTGATGCGCCGCGCACCTACTTCCAGCCGCGCCCTTGTATGCACTGCGAAAAAGCGCCGTGTGAACCGGTCTGCCCTGTTGCAGCCACTGTGCACGATTCCGAAGGGCTGAATCAGATGGTCTACAACCGCTGTGTAGGCACCCGCTACTGCGCCAACAACTGCCCGTACAAGGTGCGCCGCTTCAATTTCTTTGAATATGTGGACGACGAACCCCAGTTGCTCAAAATGTTCCGCAACCCAGATGTCACCGTGCGCACCCGGGGCGTCATGGAAAAGTGTACCTACTGTGTGCAGCGCATTAACCAGGCGCGCATGGAAGCCAACATCGACAACCGCCCAATCGGCGACGGCGAGATCCGCACCGCCTGCCAACAAGCCTGCCCGACCCAGGCCATCATCTTTGGGGACATCAACAACGAAGAGAGCCGCGTTGCCCAACTCAAAGCCCATCCGCTTAACTACGGCATGCTCGAAGAACTGGGCACGCAGCCGCGGACGAGTTATTTGGCGGCGGTGGAGAATCGTAATGCGTAAGGAGTAATAAGTAATTCGTTAACACCGGATCGTTCCATTGGCGACGATCCTCGCTTAACACATTACTCGTTACTCGTTACCTAACCGAAATGAAACCCAATGCAACGAGATCTCCCTCCCCCATCCCAACCCACGCCCGTCCTCGCGCCCGGCCACACCTACGGCTCGGTGACGGACAAGATCAGCGAGATTGTGCTAACGCAACGTACGCCGCGTTGGTGGTATGTGGGCTTCGGCATTGGTTTTTTGCTGACGATGCTGCTCTTCTATTCCATCACCTGGCTGCTCTTGCAAGGGACAGGGATCTGGGGCATCAACGCGCCGGTTGGGTGGGGCTTTGCCATCATCAACTTCGTCTGGTGGATCGGCATCGGCCACGCCGGGACCTTTATTTCGGCGATTCTGTTGCTGCTGAATCAGGAGTGGCGCACGTCGATCAACCGTTTCGCCGAGGCGATGACGCTCTTCGCCGTGGCCAGCGCCGGTCTCTTTCCGCTGCTGCATTTGGGGCGACCGTGGCTTTTCTACTGGCTGGTGCCCTACCCCAACACGATGGCGCTGTGGCCCCAGTGGCGCAGCCCCCTGGTATGGGACGTCTTCGCGGTGACGACGTACGCGCTGATCTCGTTGCTCTTCTGGTACACCGGCCTGGTGCCAGACATGGCCACACTGCGCGACCGCTCCACCAACCGCGTCGCCCAGTGGATCTTCGGCTTTTTCGCCATGGGCTGGCGCAACGCCGCCACCCATTGGGAACGCTACCAGGGCGCCTACTTCATCCTGGCCGCGCTGGCGACGCCGCTGGTGATCTCGGTGCACAGCATCGTCGGTCTCGACTTTGCCGTGGGTGTGATCCCCGGCTGGCATTCCACGATCTTCCCGCCGTATTTTGTGGGCGGGGCGATCTTCAGTGGCTTTGCCATGGTGCTCACGATTTCGATTCCACTGCGGCGGGCCTTTGGGCTGCAAGATTTCATCACCATGCGTCACCTCGACAACATGGCCAAGGTGATGTTGGCCACCGGGCTGATTGTGGCCTACGGCTATGTCATCGAAGTCTTCTTCACCTGGTACAGCGCCAATGAATTCGAGTGGTTCATGATGGTCAACCGTGGCCTGGGGCCGTACGCACCTGCATTCTGGGCCATGATCACCTGCAACGTGGTGCTGCCGCAGTTGCTCTGGTCGCGGCGCATTCGCCACAATGTGGCGATCTTATGGGTGATTTCGATTGTGGTGAACATCGGCATGTGGCTGGAACGCTTTGTAATCGTGGTGACCAGCCTGCACCGTGATTTTGTCCCTGCGGCGTGGGGCAACTATGCCCCCACTTTTTGGGACTGGGCCATGTACATCGGCACCATCGGCATGTTCTTTGCCCTGCTCTTCCTTTTTATCCGGGTGCTGCCCATGATCTCGATCTTTGAGATGCGCGAACTGGTGGCCGAAGAACGCAAGGACCAGGAAGCAGATGGATAACCACACAGCGGAACAAGATTCACCGCAAAGACGCAAAGAGCGCAAAGAAAAGAGAGAAGAAGAGGGCCTCTACGGGCTGCTGGCCGAGTTCGAGGACGGCGACACCCTGCTCACCGCCACACAGGAGACGGTGAACCGCGGCTACGCCCGCATCGAAGCGTACACGCCCTATCCTGTCCACGGGCTGGCACGGGTGTTGGGGGTGCGCAACCGGCGGCTGCCTTTGATTGTCCTTGGCGGCGGGATTGTGGGCGGGCTGGGCGCGCTCTTGATGCAGTGGTATTCAGCCACGATTCACTACCCGCTCAACGTGGGCGGGCGACCGCTGGCAAGCTGGCCGTCGTTCATTCCCGTTACCTTCGAGGTGATCATCCTTGTGGCGGGGATCACCGCCGTGCTGGGCATGTTCGCCCTCAACGGCCTGCCGCAGCCATACCACCCTATCTTCAACGTAGTCGAGTTCGCCGCCGCCTCCCGCGACCGCTTCTACCTCTGCATCGAAGCCGAGGACGAGCGTTTCGACCGCGTCGAAACCCATCATTTCTTGGATGCGGTGGGCGCGGTGAGGGTGTTTGAGGTGGAGATGTGATTGGGGGGATTAGGGGCTGGGGATCGGGTTGACACGATCTCCGCCCATTTGGGAATCATAGACTTGACGAAGTCCCCAGTTCCCAGTCCCCAGTCCCTAGCTCATCGGACCAATTATGAAAGCAACGAGATTTGCCCTCCCCATCCTGATCCTTCTCCTCTGCGCCGCCTGCGGTGGACAGATGAGCGATCAGCCGCGCTATGAGCCGTTGGAGGCGAGTGCATTCTTCGAGGACGGCAAGGCGTCACGCGATCTGGTGGAAGGGACGGTGGCACGTGGACTGCTACGCGACGATTCGCTGCGCTACGCCGGTCGCGTGGACGGTCAACTGGCCGACACCTTCCCCTTCCCGGCGACGATGACGGTGCTTGAACGAGGCCACGAACGTTACGACATCTTCTGCGCGCCCTGTCACGGTTACGCGGGCTACGGCGACGGCATGATCGTGCAACGGGGCCTGTCGCCACCACCCTCATTCCACGAGGAGCGGCTGCGCACCGCCCCAGTCGGCTACTACTTCGACGTCATCACCAACGGCTTCGGTGCCATGTACAGTTATCGTTCCCGCATCCCTCCCGACGACCGCTGGGCCATCATCGCCTATGTGCGAGCGTTGCAGTACAGCCAGAACGCGCCGATGGCAGACTTAACCCAAGAAGAGATAGGGAATTTAAGAGATTAGGAGCAGAAGGAAAGTCTATGAATCCCTATAATCTGTGGTTCTTCTTCTCTGCCTTCGTGTTTCTTCGTGTGCCTTCGTGGATCAAATTCTGCTTTCTGCCTTAGGAATGTCACCAATGATGACTGAACCAACCAACCTCCTAAACCGCATCCAACGCACCGCCGCCATCGTTGCCACAGTGGGCATTCTCCTCTGCGCGCTGGGGTGGTGGCTGGACGGGGCGCAATTTTTCCATTCGTATTGGATGGCGCTGCTCTTCTGGCTTGGGATCAGTTTGGGTTGCTTGATCTGGCTGCTCGTCCACTTTCTGGCGGGTGGACGCTGGAGCCTCTCGATCCGGCGGCTGCTAGAAGCGGGGACGCTGCTGATCGCGCCAATGGCCGTGCTCTTCATCCCGATTTACTTTGGCATGGAGCTGCTTTTCCCCTGGTCCATTGACGCCCTCGTTGCCGAGGACGCCATCTTACAGCACAAAGCGCCCTACCTGAACGATCTCTTTTTCTGGGGACGCACCGTGCTCTACTTCGTCTTGTGGGGCGGGCTGGTGGCAGCGATACGCCGCTACTCCATTCGCCAGGACAACGCCGCGCTCGCCGATCAACCGACCATTTCGCGGCGGCTGCGCGTGCTCAGTGGCCCCGGCTTTCTGCTCTACGGGATCACCATCACCTTCGCGTCGGTGGACTGGCTGATGTCGATGGAGCCACATTGGTATTCCACCATCTTCGGCGTGCTCCTGGCCAGCTCACAGGCAACGACGGCGATCTCCTTTGCCATCATTGCCCTGGCGTTGCTGGCCCGCCACCGTCCTTACGTGGACGTGCTCACCAGTACGCACCTGTCGCACCTGGGCAACCTGCTGCTCACCAGTGTGATCCTGGCCAGCTACATGGCCTTCATCCAATATCTGATCATCTGGTCGGGCAACCTGCCCGAAGAAGTGGTCTGGTACATCGCTCGGCTGGAAGGGGGCTGGCGCTGGGTGATCTATGCACTGCTGTTTTTTCACTTTGCCATCCCCTTCGCCGTGCTGCTCACCCGCCGCGTGAAACAGGAGATTCGACGGCTGGCCTGGGTGGCGGCGCTGGTGTTGACGGCCAACCTGGTCCATCTCTTCTGGCTAATTGCGCCGACGCTGCACCCCGCCGACTTTACCGTGCACTGGCTGGACTTTGTGGCCCCGCTGGGCGTGGGCGGGCTGTGGATCGCCGGGTTTGTGTGGTTTGTAAAACGTGCGCCGCTGCTGCCACGCAACGATCGCGTTCTAATCGAGGAGGCTCATCCGCATGGCCGGCACGAAGCAACCGCCTAACGGTCCGCCTAACGGTCCGCCTAACGGTCCGCACCAACCGAATAACGATGACCGGCCAGGTTGCCTGTCCATTGCGGCATGGCTGGGTGGATTGGCCGCACTGGTGGGGATCAACCGCGCCGTCTCCACCCGTGAATCGGATCGTCAAGGATCGGATGGGCATGGCATTGATCGTCATGGTGCACACCAGGGTGACGCCTCGCCTGATGACATGGTTCAGGGCGATCAGGCCACTACCCATCTCCCGGCCGAATCCATCGCCGAAGGACACGAAGTGCGTGATGTACGCCTGCGCACCTTTTTAATGGTGGCAGGGGGATTGGCCATTGCCGGGATTGTCATTCAAGTAGGGCTATGGCTGCTGCTCCAGGTCTGGGCAGACCGCGATCTAACCTTCGTGCCACAAGTGCCCCCTGCGATTGTGGCAGAATCAGACGTTCCCGGCCCAGATCTCGTCCCTGTGCCGCGGCTGGAATACCAACGCTACCTTGCCGAGGAGATCGAGTTGCTCCATTCCTACGGCCAAAGCGAAGGACAGACTGACACCGCCCGCATCCCCATTGAGCGCGCCATGCAGATCGTAGCCGAGCAAGGACTCCCCGCGCGCGACGGCGACGTCCCCGACTTTGGGCTGGATAACGCGTATCAGTTGGATAGTGAGGGAGGGGTGGAGTGAGGCGGGTTGCGAATTGCGTGGATCGAGTTTGCTGTGCTTTCTCTTGGAAGGATCGGGGGAGCGTAGTGCGTAGTGCGTGGTGCGTAAACGGACTACGCACTACGCACTATCTCAACCCCATTTCACCCAAGAGAAGAAGGGACATTCTCAACCGACGCAATTCGCAATTCGCAATCCGCCCCATTCTTCATTCATTACTCATCACACTAGCATTCACACTCCTTGCCGCGCTTCCTTCCTCCGCCCACGACGGTGAGCCGCATTCGTCCAACGACATTTTGCCGTTGATTGGGTTTGATCAGCGACTGCAAGCGACGGTGCCGGGGCAGACACCCTTTGTGGATGAGGATGGGCGAACGGTACGCTTTGGGGATCTGCTGGGCGAGCGCCCCGTGATCCTGGTGATGGGCTATTTCGAGTGCCCCAACCTCTGCTCGTTGACCCGTATGGGCCTGGTCGATGCGGTGCGGGAGATCCGCTTCGACGCCGGTGAAGACTTCGACGTGGTGCACGTCAGCATCGATCCGGCGGAGACACCGTCCACGGCGCGGCGCGTGAAAGACGAGACGCTGGCCGCGTATGGGCGTCCTGAGACGGCGGACGGCTGGCGCTTCCTCACCGGCGCCCACGAGGAGATCGACGCCATCGCCGACACCGTGGGCTTCCGCTACGCCTGGGACGAAGGCCAGCAGCAGTTCGCCCACGCCAGCGGGCTCGTCCTCTTGACGCCGGAAGGACGGGTGGCGCGCTACTTCTTTGGGCTGGAATTTGAGCCGCGCGATCTGCGGCTGGGGCTGGTGGAAGCGGCCAAAGAGCGTATTGGATCGCCGGTGGATCAACTGCTGCTGCTCTGTTACCACTACAACCCCGTCACCGGCAAGTACACGGCGGACATTATGATGATCCTGCGCGTCGCCGGTCTGGTCACCGTACTGGGTATGGCGGGTGCAATCACCTGGATGTTGAGAAGAGAAAAGAATCATGTGGCAATTCCCCCTCTTTCCTGAACAGGCTTCAACCATCGCCGGGCGCGTGGACACCCTCTTCTGGGTGCTCATCGGCCTGGCCGGCACGATCTCGGTTGTGATTGCAGCGCTGATTGTGATCTTCGCCGTGCGTTATCGGCGCGGATCACCCGCCGACCGTGGCGGAGCGATCCACGGCAGTTTGAAGCTGGAGATCGCCTGGGCCGTGATCCCGTTTTTCGTGTCCATGGGCGTCTTCGGTTGGGGGGCGCAGGTCTACTTCGATCTCTACAACGTCCCACCGAATGGGCTCGATGTCTATGGCGTGGGCAAGCAGTGGATGTGGAAGTTCCAGCACCCCACGGGGCAGAGCGAGATCAACATGCTGCACGTGCCGGTGAACCGCCCTGTGCGCATGACACTGATTTCGCAGGACGTGATTCACAGTTTCTACGTCCCCGCCTTTCGGGTGAAGCGCGATGTGCTGCCCGGTCGCTATACCACAGCCTGGTTCGAGGCGACGCAGCCGGGCGTCTACCACCTATTCTGCACCGAATTCTGCGGCACCGAACATTCCGACATGATCGGTTCCGTGGTGGTGCTCTCGGAGCGCGACTACCAGGCCTGGCTCGAAGGACGTCCTCTCGACGACGACGCCGAAGTCATCCCCGAAGCGCAAGGACGCTCCGGTGAAATGCCGCAGACAATGGCGTCGGCCGGGGAGCAACTCTTCCAAAGTCTGGGCTGCCCCACCTGTCACCAGATGGAGGGCGTCGGCGTCGGCCCGTCGCTGGTGGGCGTCTACGGCAGCAAAGTGCAACTGGCCAACGGCGAGACCGTCACCGCTGACATCGGCTACATCCGCACCTCCATCATCGACCCGCACGCCCAGATCGTGGCCGGCTACCAACCTATCATGCCGACGTATGCGGGGCAGGTAGATGAGGAGGAGTTGTTGTTGCTGGTGGAGTATGTTCAATCGCTAGGAGAAGAATAGTGCGTAGTGCGTAGTCCGTCGACGATCTCGCCTCTGGACTACGCACTACGAACTCATTGTCATTAAGTTAAGGAATCCCGTTGTCATCAAACTGTGGAGTGAGCATCCTCAGATGCGGCTCTACCAGTGTGCACCCGCATCTGAGGATGCTCACTCCTCGCTTAACTTAATGACATTGACTACGAACTACGCACTACGCGTCACATACCAGGTCGCATTATTCAAAAAGGATCCTCAACCATGTCCGCAACCGCACCAATTCTCGAACGCCGCCGGGCGCGCAATTATTTGAATGCCAGCTATACGATCAAGTCGTGGCTGACGACGACCGATCACAAACGGATTGGGATCATGTATTTGATCTCGATTACGGCGCTCTTTTTCATTGGCGGGGCGGCGGCGACGGTGATCCGGCTGGAACTGCTGACGCCGCAAGGTGATGTGGTGGGCGCGGACGGCTACAACCAGCTTTTCACCATGCACGGCGTGATCATGGTCTGGTTCTTCCTGGTACCGTCGATCCCCACGACGTTGGGTAACTTTTTGGTGCCGATTATGGTCGGCGCCGAGGACATGGCCTTTCCACGCCTCAATCTAGCAAGCTGGTACGTGCTGCTCTTTGGCGTTGTCTTCGCTCTGGCTGCCCTGATCGCGGGCGGTGTCGACACCGGCTGGACCTTTTACACGCCCTACAGCACACAGTACAGCCAGGGCTACGTGGTGGCGATGGCGATAGGCATCTTCATCACCGGCTTCTCGTCGATCTTCACGGCGATCAACATCATCGTCACCGTGCACAAGTTGCGCGCGCCGGGGATGACGTGGTTCCGCATGCCGTTGTTCGTCTGGTCGCAGTACGCCACCAGCCTCGTCATCATCCTGGCGACGCCGGTGCTGGCGGTGACGTTGTTGCTGCTGGTGGTGGAACGCGCCTTCGGCATCGGCATCTTCGACCCGAACCTGGGCGGCGATCCGCTGCTCTTCCAGCATCTTTTCTGGTTCTACTCGCACCCAGCGGTCTACATTATGATTTTGCCGGCGCAGGGCGTGATCAGCGAGCTGATCACCTGCTTCTCGCGCAAACCGCCCTTTGGCTACGTCTTCATCGCCGGGTCCAGCATCGCCATCGCCCTCTTCGGCTTCCTGGTATGGGGACATCACATGTTTGTGAGTGGGCAGTCGGTCTACGGCAGCCTGATCTTCTCGTTCCTCAGCTTTGCAGTGGCGGTGCCGTCGGCGATTAAAGTATTCAACTGGACGGCGACGATGTACAAAGGCAACATCCAGTTGAAGACGCCCATGTTGTACGCCATGGGCTTTATCGGTCTCTTCACCATCGGCGGGTTGACCGGCCTCTTCGTGGCGACACTGCCTGTGGACGTGCATGTACACGACACTTACTTTGTGGTGGCCCACTTCCACTACATTATGGTGGGTGGCGCGGTGATGGGCTACCTGGGCGGCATCCACTTCTGGTGGCCCAAGATGACAGGGCGAGTCTACCCCGAAGGCTGGGGGATTGCGGCGGCGATCCTGATTTTCGCCGGCTTCAACCTCACCTTCTTTCCACAGTTTATTTTGGGTTACAACGGCATGCCGCGCCGCTACTGGGAATACGCGCCGGAATATCAGGTGCTCAATGTTATGTCCACGGCGGGGGCGTCGATCCTGGCGATTGGCTACCTGCTGCCATTGGGTTATCTGATCTGGTCGCTTTACTGGGGCAAAAAGGCCGAAGACAATCCCTGGGGTGGCAGTGGATTGGAGTGGCAGATCTCGTCACCGCCGCCCACCCACAACTTCGCGGAGACGCCGGTGATCACCCGAGAACCGTATCATTATGAACCCGTGACCGGCGGCGTCCGCGGGCAGGCGACGACGACGCTGAGCGATGTCCGCGCCGAACGGGAGGCCCGCCATGACTGAGTTTATGTCGCTTGTTCGATGGGTTACGACCGCCGCTCTTGGCGCGGCGAACGCTGTGAACAGATGCGGTCGTAACCCATCCTACAGGCATGCGTCGAAGAGGAGATCGGCCCATGACTGACTTGACCAAGCCGGTGGTGCATCACTTCAAGAACTACGAACACCAGCACGAATCGACAAAGCTGGGCATGTGGGTCTTTTTGGCCACGGAGTTGCTCTTCTTTGGTGGGCTATTTCTGGGTTACCTCGTTTATCGAGCGTCTTACCCCGAGGCATTTGTCGAAGCCAGCAATCATCTCATCGTCTGGTTGGGGACGCTCAACACCTTCTTCCTGCTTACCAGCAGTCTGTGCGTGGCGTGGGCCGTCCACGACGTGCGCACCCATCGTCCGCGACGGGCGGCGCTGTTGCTGGTGGCTGTGGTGGTGTTGGCGCTGATCTTTTTGGGGATCAAGGGCTACGAATGGTTCCTGGAGTACGAGGAAGGGCTGATCCCCGGCATCAACTTCACCTACAGCGGACCGCTGGCGCGCGGTGTGGGTCTCTTCTTCGCCCAATACTTTGTCATGACCGGGCTGCACGCCATCCACATGATCATCGGCATCTTCGTGGTGGCGATCATGGCGTGGCGGTCCTGGCGCGGTCACTTCACCCCAACCGACTTCGATCCCATCGAGTTGACGGCGCTGTACTGGCATTTTGTGGACATTGTGTGGATCTTCTTGTTTCCGCTGTTGTATTTGATTGGGAGAACGTAATGCGTAGTTGTCGTACATCAGCACATCGTTTCGTTTTTAGCGAGCAAACCATTAGCACATCGTATCGTTCTGTTCACATGCTGTTCCATCTTCCAGGCAGAACGGCGCTTTGTGAAACGATGTGCTGATAGGCGACAACTACGCACTATACTCTCCCGAACCGCACCCCCAATGACAAATCAAGAGTCTAACCTATGCACATCACCTCTCTCCGAACCTACATCATCGTTTATATTGCCCTTCTTGTTCTGCTGGGGCTAACCGTGGGCGCGGCCTACATCGATTTCGGCGGATGGGGCGTCCTTGTGGCGCTGACGATTGCCACCGTCAAGGCCGTACTGGTGCTGCTCTACTTCATGCACCTGCGCCATAGCGATCAGATTTTCTGGATCGTGGTGCTCACCGCCTTCTTCATGTTGATGACGCTGCTGGTGATCGTGTTTAGTGATTATCTTTCGCGGGGGTGGATTGGAGGGATATAGGAGTCATGTTATGCTTCGCCAAAATCCATTCACCCACGCGGAGCGTAGACATGACATCTCAACTTCCCCCCACCGAACAAGCCAATCCCCTCAGCGCAGCAATGGACAGCCTTTCGCCGCTGGACTTTGCGCGCTTGATGAACCGCATCGACGCCGCCGTGCCGCTGGCAGTGGCCGAGATGCTGCCACAAATTGCCGATGGCATCCAGGCGATTGCGGATCAGGTTGGCGCGGGCGGGCGTCTTTTTTACCAGGGAGCAGGGACCAGCGGACGGCTGGGCGTGCTCGACGCCACCGAGCTGGTGCCCACCTTCAGCTTTCCCAGCGAACGGGCGGTTGCCCTGATCGCCGGCGGCCCCGGCGCGGTGACCGGCTCTGTCGAGCGCGCTGAAGACTCCGCCGAGCAAGGACGCGCCGACCTTGTCGCCCATGACTTCAACGCCGGCGACGTCCTCATCGGCATCGCTGCCAGCGGACGCACCCCCTACGTCATCGGCGGGCTGGAATACGCCAACGAACTGGGTGCGCCCACCATCGCCGTCGTCTGCAACCCCGATTCTGCCGTGGCAGCGACGGCGCAGATCCCCATCGAAGTCGTCACCGGGGCGGAGATCCTCACCGGCTCTACGCGCCTCAAAGCGGGGACGGCGCAGAAGATGGTGCTCAACATGCTGAGCACTGGGGCGATGGTGCGGCTGGGCAAAGTTTACGGCAACCTCATGATCGATGTGCAGCCTACCAACGTCAAGCTCGAAGATCGGGCGATCCGCATCGTCGACGCCGTCCTGGGGACAGGGCGCGGCGAGGCACAGCGTCTGCTCGAAGCCGGTGGGGGGAAGGTCAAAACTGCGGTGGTGATGGGGTTGGCAGATGTGGACGCGGCAGAAGCGGAACGGCGATTGGCGGCGAACGCGGGGCGGGTGCGGGATGCGGTGAAGGCTGCGTGAGTTGGAGATTGGGGGGATTTCAGAACCCCTCCCCAACCCTCCCCGCAATGGTTAAGTAGGTGGTTTCGTCGAGTTTATGAGGCGGGGAGGGAGCCGTTGCCGCGTTGAAGAGATGTGCCGCCTTTTGCAATTTGCCTTTTGCTTTCCCTACTCCCCATCTCCCCACGCCATCTCGTACCCTTCCAACACCGCATACAACACTTCGTCGAGGAACTGGGCGATGGCCTGGCGGATCTGCATGTCGGCGGGATCGAGGGCATCGTCGCGGCGGACGGATTCGAGGAGTTGGCGGCGGAAGAATTGCACGGTGCGCCCGGTTTCAGAGAGGCTAACGCCGGTGCGCGCTGCTTCGTGCCCATACTGCCGCCCGAGGACACGCCCATCGACGAGGATCTCCGTCCGCTGTTCGGGGCGCATGACATAGTTCAGCGCCAGCGCAAACAGACGCCGTCCGCGGTCGCGGTTGGCCTCACGCACAGACTCGTCCATCTCGGTGCGCCACTCGCCGGGCATCTTGGCGATCTCCTGGCGCACACGGGTGAGGGCATGCTCCACCACCCGATCCATGTTCGTCCCTGCGGCTTGGTTGGCCCGATCCTGCAAGAAGTTGCGCACATCGGCCAGGCGGAAACGTCGATGGCCGCCCGGTGTGCGAAAGACGGGGATCTGCCCTTGATCGGCCCAGGCGCGCAGCGTGGTAAAGTGGATGCCCAGCAGATCGCTCGCTTCACGCAGGGTCAACCAGGTGGTTTCGGAGGGGAGAAGTGGATTCGTCATGGATGATTGGAAGGAAAAGGAATGAATGAAGAATAAAGATTGGGTTGACCAGAGTTGCTCCCAATTGGGAACCAATTGCTCACCCCAATCATCATTCTTCATTCATCTCTTCACACCGACGCTGCCTTGTCGGCATCAATCGCATAGGCCACGAGATCTTCTAGATCCACAAACTCCAACGCCGTGACGTGGGTGGCGGCGAGGACCACAGCCGGGGCCATGCCGGCGTCCAGCGCTTCTTGCCAGCGTTCGGCACACAGGCACCAGCGATCCCCAGCTTTGAGACCAGGAAAGTGATACTCGGGGTGCGGCGTGCTCAGGTCGTTGCCGTGTGCCTTCGAGAATTCGAGGAATTCGTCTGTCACCTGTGCACACACCACGTGAACACCCCGATCATCTGGCCCGGTGTGGCAGTAGCCGTCACGGTAGAAGCCGGTCAACGGTTCCAAACTGGCCGGTTGTAGTGGGCCGCCGAGGACGTTCATTGCCTTCGTCATAGGATCTCCTATTTTAACCTACACATTACTCGTTCGTTTATGCCACAATGGAACTGCAACCGCCGCCATTTACCCCACCTGCCGCCGTGCAGCGCGGCGCGCATCGCGACGGGCGGCGCGGCTCTCGTCGGTTTCAATTTCGGGGCCGGCGCTTTCTCCCACGCCCAGGATGGGATCGTCCATGGCGGCGCTGAGTGCCGACGCCATGGAACGCAAGTGATCCGGGGTGGTGCCGCAACAGCCGCCGATCACATTGACACCCAATCGACGCATGGTCACTGCGTAGTCGGCCATCACGTCGGGGGTGCCGTCGTAGCTGATGACGCCCTTGTTGTATTGGGGCATACCGGCGTTGCTCTGCGCCATCAAGTAGACGCCTTCAGGCCGATTTTGCACCATCTCAGTCATAATCGCTTCGATCTCGGCGGGGCCGTTGCCACAGTTGGCGCCGATAAGGAAGACACCCCATTGGCTCAAGGTCTTCACCGCCTGCGCCGGGCTGACCCCCATCATGGTGTGGTAGTTGGTGTCGAAGGTCATGGTAACGACAATGGGCAGATCACAGGCTTTCTGTGATCCCTTCACGGCGGCTTCTACCTCGCGCATATCGCTCATTGTTTCGATGAGGATAAAATCTGCGCCCCCATCGGCCAGGGCCGCGGCCTGTTCCGCGAAGATCTCGGTGGCTTCTTCCAACGTCAATGGACCCAACGGATCGATAAGTTCGCCCGACGGTCCCACGCTGGCGGCCACGAGGACACCCGCCGGTTCCGCCACCTCTTTGGCCAACGCCACGCCGGCCTTGTTCAACTCGTAGACCCGATCCTGTTCGTTGTGCAGTTTGAGCCGCGCCGACGTGCCGCCAAAGGTGTTCGTCGAGATGATCTGTGACCCGGCGTCGATGTAGCCCTGGTAAATCGCCTTGACCACATCAGGGCGTTTGACATTCCACACCTCAGGCGCGCCGCCGTCGGTGAGGCCCGCATCCTGCAACATCGTGCCCATCGCCCCGTCACTCAGGAGTGGAACACCGGCTTGGAGGCGGGCAAGTAATTTGTTTTCAGACATATGTGACTCCCTTTTGAAGATTGACGACGGACGACAGACGACGGACGACGGACGACAGACGACGGACGACAGACGGAAGATAAACGAGAAGCATGTCAACTATCTTGACGTTCGTCTTTCGTCTTCCGTCCTCCGTCAAAAAAACTACATCCCCCGCAAAATCTCGCGCACTCGCTCGGGCGTGTACTCAGCTTCCACTTCGGCGGCCACGGCGGCGGCTACTTCTTCGGGCGTGCCGGGGCGCTCTTGCCAGTCGGAACGACGCCATTGTTCCAGATAGGCGTCGGTGCCGGTCATACCGGCGCGCATCGCTGCTTCGTCGATGGCGACTTGAAAGCGCTGCGCTAGCTCCACACTCGCCCGATTGCGCCGTCCTTCGCGGGCGGTGACCAGAGACGGGATTTGTTGCCAGAAGGTGATTTGATACTCAGCCATGATTGAGTCGTTCCATGTGATTTCGTGGTGCGTGGTGTGTGTACCGGTGACGATGTTGAACTTGTATTGGCGCGTTCGACTGTGGACACGGATGCCAATCCCCACATGCCCCCACGTCCTCGTCCGGAAAAACAATTTCGTTGACGTTAGGTGCAGCGAAGCCGCCCCTTGGAGGACGGCCTGGACCTTCAACCTATCATTGCTTGCGAACTCGAATCGAGCCAGGCGCGATGACGCTAAAGGCGTTCAACAGTTCGGCTAAGAGGTTCATGCAATTCCCACCGGGAGAGGGTAGACGACATCTGCCTTGAGGGCTTCTGCGGCAAAAGCGAGCGCCGCTGGTATCGCGTCTTCAGGTAGATGCGGATAGGCTTCTTTGATCTGTTCAGATGTTTCACCGGCGGCAAGCTTCTCAAGCAGCAGTTCGACCGTAATTCGGGTTCCGGCGATGACGGGTTTGCCCATCATCACTTTCGGGTCCGATTGAATGCATGCTTTTTCCATGTTGCGTCACCATTTTATGTGCTCAGTTTGAGCGAAATCGTGTGCTGAGTCGTCTCGGCTCACTTTATCACAGAATTCCGCGGTTGTCGTCGCTAAAGGTTCTCGATCTCCACAGGCTCAATCTCATCCGCCGGGGTGAAGCCGAAGATACGGCTGTAGAAGTAGAGTTCGCCTTCGAGGGTGCGTTTGATGTTCTCGGCGCGGCGGAAACCGTGTTGCTCCCCTTCAAAGGGGACGTAGGCCACCGGCACTTCCTTGTACTTCAACGCTTCCACCATGCGCTCGGCCTGGTTGGGCAAGACAATCTTGTCTTCCAGGCCCTGAAAGAAGATCACAGGGCAGGATAAACCTTCCACATGGTGAATAGGTGACCGTTCGTCGTAAATCGCTTTGGCCTCAGGATAAGGACCAATCAGCCCATCGAGGTAGCGCGATTCGAACTTGTGCGTCTCTTCGGCCAACGCTGTAAGATCGCTGACACCGTAATAACTGGCCCCGGCGCTGAAGATATCGCGGAAAGCCAGCGCAGCCAGGGTGGTGTAGCCGCCGGCGCTGCCGCCGTGGATCAGCAACCGCTTGGGATCGGCCAATCCTTGCTCGGCCAGAAAGAGAGCGCCGTTGCAGCAATCGTCCACGTCCACAATGCCCCAGCGATCTTTAAGCCGTTCACGATAGGCGCGGCCATAGCCGGTGCTGCCGCCATAGTTGACATCCAACACCGCAAAGCCGCGGCTTGTCCAAAACTGTTTGCCCAGATCAAGCATACTCGAAGTCGCGCCGGTAGGGCCACCGTGAATTTCGACGATCAGTGGCGGTAGTTCTCCGGCAGGCACCTCAAAATCAGGATTGTGCGGTGGATAGTAGAACGCATGCGCAGTCAGCCCACCTTCGGTGGGGAACTCCACCGCCTGCGCTACCGACAAGTAGGCGGCGTCGATCATTGTCTCACTGCTCTTGCGCAAAACTTTGAAGTTGTGGGCAATGAGATCAAAGTACACCACCACCGGCTGTTGCGTGGGCGAACCACCGCGAAACAGAAGCCCATCGCTGCGGGCATGGAGCTCATCGATCTCGGTGTAAGGGCAGTCGATGGTGGTCAACGTTAGGCTCTTGGTGTCAAGCAAGGCCAGACGCGAGATACCGAATTCGATGTACGTACAAGCAATCTGCTGTGCCGAGACAAACGCATAGGTCGTTGCACCGAACGTCCACTGTGGCACGCCGAACTCGGCATCCATGCCGGTCATCTGCCGGATCTGCCCACCGTCAAACTGATAGAGATTCCACCATCCGGTACGATCCGAGACGAAGTAGAGCTTGCCGTCAGGCGACCACGACGGTTGGAAGATCGACTCGTCCACGCTGCCGGCGATTAACTCTGCCTCGCCCAATCGCCCATCTGCCAGGACAGGCGCAACCCATAGCTCGGTGCCGTCCCAGGGCATGTTGGGATGATTCCAGGTGATCCAACTGAGGCGGCTGCCGTCGGGACTGAGGCGTGGATTGGCACAGAAATCACTGCCGGATGCCAAGATCTCGCCTTGATTCTCCGCCGCGGGGACACCGGCAATCGGCAATGCCACAATGCTGTTGACAGCCTCTCGGCTAGACATCCGATGGTCCTCGCACACGGCGATGAGACGATTGTGCACCTGATCCACCACGAAATCGGCGTAGCGCAGATCACCGCCTGGTGTCAGCGGCTGTGAATTGCCGTCCTTTGCCACACAGTAGAGCACCTGATCGGCAAAGTTCACAAAGTAGAGCACGCCGTCGGCGACGGTGTAGGCGCCGCCGCCATACTCGTGGACACGAGTGCGGGCGTTGTAGGGTGCTGGGATCAGATCCTGCGTGGTGCCATTGGGCGAGCAACGCACTACAGCCGTACGTCCACTTTCGGCGGGTCGCAGTTCATGCCACACAATGTCTTCGCCGTCGAAGGTCGCTTTGCCCAGCCGAATGCTTTTCGATACGATAAAGTCTGCTGTAATCGGCGACGTCCACTCCCCGTAGGGTTTCACCTGTTTCCCCATACTGCCATACTCCTTATTGTTTTCCTGCTTCAACTTCGGCCACAATCCGGCTAAGCGCAGCCACAGTCTCTTCTGCCATTAGTACATTGCCACAAACAGGGCAAACCAACGCCGGCACATTGTCGATGACGACGAGTTCGCCCTTTACTTCCATACTGTGCTCAATGTCGCGGTCTTCGTATTCGCCGCTACACGTTTCCACAATGCACTTCATGATCTCCAGGCTCCTGTTTTGTTTTATGCACCTGTTTCGCTACGACGTTCCTGGCGCTCACGCCGGCGCGCCTCACGGTCGGCGCGGCTGGTGCGTCCACTGGTTTCGAGGCCGGCGATGGCTTCCTGGCGCTCCGGTGACCATTGTGCCCGGCACTCGGCCAGATAGTCGGCCAGGTGAGGGAAGGGATCGGTGGCGTGTGGAATGTTGATCGCGCCCACAAACTCGTTTTGGAAGGTGGGTTCGACGGCTGTTTCCACGTAGCGCACCCAGCGCGCCGCCCACTGAGCTTCGGTGCGTTTGGTGCGGTCGAGCAGGATCATGCGCGCCCCATCACCGGCGGCATTGCCTACGGCGGCCACCTGCGCCAGATCGCAATCGGGGATCAGCCCCAGGATCATGGCATGTTTGGGATCGATGTAGCTGCCGAAGCCACCGGCCAGGACGATCTTGTCTACGGCGGCAAGATCAAAACGATTCATCAACAGTTTGGCCCCGGCGTAGAGCGCCGCCTTGCCCAGTTGGATGGCCCGCACATCGTCGGAGTGGACGGTGACGGCTTCGCCATTGCTGGTTTCATGGGGGAAGGCCAAAATGAACTCGGCCTTGCCGCCGCCTTCCCCTAACCCCATGCGCAAGCGAGGATGCTCAAAATTGGCGAAACGACCATTGGCAGCAATGACGCCCGCCGTAAACAACTCGGCAATCGCCTCGATGATGCCGGAACCGCAGATACCGGAGGTCTTCAGTTCGGGGTTGAGTAGAGCGTCTCGGCGGCGTTTACGATCAGTAATTGGTGATTGGTGATTGGTGATTAGGGATTGGTCGTCCTGTCGCCCTTCTGTACCCAATCCCCTATCACCAATCACCAATCCCTCTTCTGCACTCTCAATCCACTCATCCTTGCCAATGATCTTATACTTCACCGACAGCGTGGCGGGGTCGATGCGCACACGTTCGATGGCACCGGGGGCGGCGCGCATCCCGTGGACAATCTGAGCGCCTTCAAAGGCGGGGCCGGTGGGGCTGCTGGCGCTGAGCATTCGCTCGCGGTTGCCCAGGAGGATCTCGCCATTGGTGCCGATGTCGAGGATCAACATCTGCGCGTCCTGTTGATAAGGCGCTTCGGCCACGAGGACGCCCACATTGTCGGCCCCGACATGGCCTGCTTCACACGGCGGCACATGGACATTCCCACCGCAAGCGATACGAATGCCCAGATCGCGGGCTTTGACGTCTACGGCGTTGTGGATCACCAGGCTGAAAGGCGCACCGCCCAACTCTTGCGGGTTGACGCCCAAAATTAAATGGTGCATGGTTGTATTGCCCACCACCACCATTTCGACCACATCGGCGGCGGTGATGCCCGCAGCGGATGCAGCTTCGGCGATCATCTCGTTGAGGCCGTCGATAATGGCGCGATGCATACGATCTGTGCCGTCGGCGTTGACCATAGCATAGCTGACGCGGCTCATCAGGTCCTCGCCGTAGGGGACCTGGGGGTTCATGCGGCTGACGGTGGAGAGCACTTCGCCTGTACGCAGGTGACAAAGGTGCAACGCCACCGTCGTGGTGCCCACATCCACGGCGACGCCGTAAATTTTGTCGTGAAAGCCGGGCTGGATACGCACCACTTCGCCGCCGTCAAAGACGGTGACGGTGACGCCCCGGTTGCCTTTGGCCAGCGAAGGCTGGATTTCGGGCAAGAGCAGCGGATCAATGCGCAGGCTCTCTAACCCGTGAACGGTGTAAAGTTCATCGCGCAGTCGTTCCCAATCGCCGCGGTGATCCTTCATCTCAGGGGCGGGCAACTCCGCGTAGTAAAGACGCATGGACGCGTCCACCGTGATCCGGCGTTCCACACCCACGGCCTTGCGCACCACCTGTTTGCGCGTCTGGCTCTCTTCGGGGACACGGATCACCAGGTTGCCGGTCACCTGGCAGGCGCAACTGAGGCGCTCGTTTTCTTTAAAGTTACGGCGCGCAGCGTAGGCTACCTCGCGTTCTTCAGCCGGCGTCAAATGATCGGCGGCGGATTGGACAGCAAACTTGGGGAAGTCGCCTTCCTCCACCACAATTTTACACTTGCCACATGTCTGATGCCCGCCGCAGATCGACTCGATCTCCACACCCATCCGGCGCGCCGCTTCAAGTAGCGTCATCCCGACAGGGATCTCCCCCTGGCGACCGGCAGGCTGAAAGACGACCTTCACACTATCCCGTTCAATATTTTGTGGGCTACTCAATCTCAACGAACTCCCTGTTCCCAGTACCAATCACTTGACGCTCCTGTCATTATACATTCCAGCGAGAGGTGAACCAATTCACAAAGCAGGTGCAGAAGTTAGACACTCGTTCCAATTTTTATCAAATTTTTCCGCCCTACGGCAGTGACCATAAAGCAAAACACTTCCAAATATGGACATTCCCTGGGCGACTGTAACAGTTTCTACCAACAATCGTTGCCAGGTGTGTTACACTGTTTGGAGGATTCACTCATTGTAATCCCTCTTTTGTCCGCAGATTGCAACAAAACAAGCAGTAAGACACAACAGTTAACACTGAAACAAATCACCTCACTACAACTGCATTCAAAACACACATCGGGAGGATACGCCTGTGTACCGAGTACGCAATTTCCTGTCATTCATGTTGGCCTTCGCCCTGCTTTTTGGCACGGCGACCCTGACAAGCGCTCAAAGCGCCACACCGACGCCGGCAGCCGAAGAAGAAATGGCTGAGATGAACATCGTCGAAACCGCCATTGCTGCCGGCAGTTTCACTACGCTGGTTGCTGCCGTACAGGCCGCCGGTCTGGTGGATACGCTGAGTGGCGAGGGTCCGTTTACCGTCTTTGCCCCCACCGACGATGCCTTCGCCGCCTTGCCCGCCGGCACCATCGACACCTTGCTGGCCGATCCATCGGGTGCATTGACCGACATTCTGCTCTACCATGTGGTGGTAGGCAAAGCGCTTTCCACCGATCTCAGCGACGGCATGACGATTGAGACAGTGGGCGGCGGCACATTGACCGTGAGCATCAGCGACGCCGGTGTCATGATCAACGACGCAATGGTGGTCACCGCCGACATCAAGACCTCTAACGGCGTGATTCACGTCATCGATGCCGTCTTGGTGCCTGCTGCCGAAGAAGAGATGGCTGAAGGCGCAATGGCCGAAGCCACACCCACCCCCGCCGCCGAAGAAGAGATGGCTGAGGACGCAATGGCTGAAGCCACACCTACGCCCGCTGCCGAAGAAGAGATGGCCGAAGAAGAAATGGCCGAAGGTGGCATGGCCGAAATGAACATCGTTGAGACGGCGATTGATGCGGGCGCATTCAGCACCCTAGTCGCCGCTGTAGACGCTGCCGGTCTGGTTGAGACCTTGAGTGGCGAAGGGCCGTTCACTGTCTTCGCCCCCACCGACGATGCCTTTGCCGCCCTACCCGACGGCACAATTGATTCGCTGTTGGCCGATCCGTCCGGTGCGTTGACCGATGTTCTGCTCTACCATGTGGTGTCGGGCAAGGCGCTCTCCACAGATCTCAGCGATGGTATGACGATTGAGACTGTTGGCGGCGGCATGTTGACCGTCAGCATCAGCGACGGCAAGGTGATGATCAACGACGCAATGGTTGTCACTGCCGACGTGATGGCCTCTAATGGCGTCATCCACGTGATTGATGCTGTCCTGGTGCCTGCGGCTGAGGAAGCTGCGCCGGAAGCCACCGCGACCCCCGCCGCTGAAGAAGAAATGCACGAACCCGAAATGCTGCCCGTCACCGGTGGCAGCGCAACCGACAGCACCAACGGCCTGCCCTGGGCTGTGGGCCTGTTCGCTGCGGTTGTAGCGGGTGCGGTGTTGTTCTTCCGTCGACGCATGGCGTAAGAATGAACGAGTAATGAGTAAGGAGTAAGGAGTAAGGTCTCGTTAACGGAGTTGGTTCCAATTGAGGAACCAACTCCGTTAACGAGACCTTACTCCTTACTCCTTATTCATTATCACGTCCACGCTTCAACGAATCGCCAAACATCTCCCAGCTCCCCCACTTCTGCATCCGCCGTTACTGTTTCGACAATGCGCTGATCTTCTGCCAGGGGAATCATGCGGCAGTAGATTGTCTGTGCACCGAGATCGATGCCGCCGGCGATGTCGTGTTTGAGGCTGTCGCCCACGCAGACAAGCTCGTATGGTTCTGCATCCCAACGTTTGATGACAATGTCATAGATATCCTTGCCGGGTTTGCGCCATTCCACGGCGGCGCTGCTAATGCAGACGTCGAAGAATGGACGAAGCCTCGTGTAGTCCACAATGCGTTGGAAGGCGCGGTCGCAAGGATAGTTGGCGATCATGGCCAGGGCGTAACCTTCATCATGGAGACGACGGAGCAGATCCAGCGCGCCCGGCATCGCTTCCCATGCCGTCATTTCGGGTGCGTAGAAGAGATCCACGGCGCGGTGGAGCACGTCTGGATCCATCTTTGATGCGGGGTAACCGAAGAACTGTAAGAGGAAACTGAGCGTGTCGTCGGCAATATGCTCTTCCTGCTCATCGTCTGATTTGGTCATGGCAAAGATGCGGGCTTCGACAATACTTTCCCAGAATTCCTCGGGCAATTCCATACCGGTAGAACGCATGTAGGCTTCGGCTGTCTTCGCGCCTTCGGCCATCAATTCCTCGATAGGACGTTTGAGCCGGGCGAGGGTATTGTCGAAATCGAAGATGATCCCCTGCACCAGCCGCCGAGAAGGGAGCGTTGCCGGCAAGTATGGAAAGAAATTTTGGGTGAGCGAGGCCACCGTCTGTGGATCCAGGTCGACGGGGATCTCTTCCAATTCGTCGGGATCTCCTTGACGGAGAGAGCGGCGCTCGGCTTCGCCGAAATTCTGCGCTCGCGACTTGGCCCGCTTCATAAATTCGTCTAGCTCGTCGAATGTGAGCGCCTCCATCCCCTCGCTGTAAAGATGCTTGTACTCAGCACTGTTGGGTGTATCCTCGTTGGGTGTCTCGTCACCCAACTCGTTTTCCTGTGCCTGTGGATCGTCCTGGCGACGATCTTCGTGATCAGATGGCTGCATAGTTCCCTATCCTTAAACAGACCTGTGTCTGTCGATTTAATGGGTGCGTGCTATACTCAAAATGGAGATTAAGAGACTAGGCGATTAGGAGATTTCAGATCCTATCGACGATCTGAAATCTCCCAATCGTTTAATCGCTCAATCTCCAATCTGCCCAAAATCACGCTAGAAAGAGTTCGATATGCCTTACTCTCTCCAAATCGGCGCGATTCGCTGTCATATTGTCAGTGATGGACGGCAACGCAGCGACGGCGGCGGCTTTTTTGGGCTGGTGCCGCGCACGCTGTGGGAGCCGGTGGTGGCGCCGGATACAAAAAATCGTATCCCGTCGGATCTGCGCTGTCTTTTGATCGAGTCGGAGCAGGGCTTGATTTTAGTTGACACAGGGCAGGGAGACAAAATCACAGCGAAGAGCCGCGGCTTCCTGGGTATGACCGACGCCAACCGGCGCTTGATCGGTGACCTGGCCCAGCTCGGCATCGCCCCCGAGGACGTCGATATCGTCCTCCTTACCCACCTCCACGGGGACCACGCTGGCGGGGCCACTCGCTTCCAGGTCGGGAACGATCCCAACAGCGACGTCGTCCCTACCTTTCCGCGGGCACGCTATCTGGTACAACGCCAGGAACTCGCCGACGCCAGCTTCCCAAACGAACGTACACGCGGCACCTACTTCCCCGAAAACTGGGAACCGCTCCACACCGCCGGTCAACTTGACGTGGTGGCGGGCGATCAATACTTGACGCCCAGCGTACGCACTGAAATCATCCCTGGCCACACGGCAAGCTTGCAGGTGGTGTGGGTGGAAAATGGCGGCGAAAGCCTGCTCTTTTTGGGCGACGCCTGCAACTGGGCCGTCCACTTGGAACGCCTGGCCTGGGTGCCCGCCTTCGACCTCGACCCCATGATCAGCATCGAAAGCAAACGTCATCTGCGCGGCGAGGCCATGCGCCGCAACGCATTGCTCATCTTCCAACACGACGCTCAAGTGGTCACCGGGCGGCTGCAAGAGGGGAAACGCGATCCCATTGTGCAGGTAGAGATTGGCGAAGCGGCGTGGCGACCAGAGGATGTGTTGTAGACACGTAGTGCGTAGTGCGTGTACCGTTTGAGGCGGTGAGCGTTTATTAGCAAGCCCAATCTATCCCCATCATCTCACCATCCCAGTGTCCTCTATGCAAACCCAACCTGCACTCCAAAACTCCGCCGCTGCCCGCGCCGCTTTGTGGATGGTGGGCGCGCTGGCTTCGTTTATGCTCATGGCCATCGGTGGGCGTGAGCTGGCGGGGCACCTAAGCACCTTTCAGATCCTCTTTTTTCGGAGTGTAATTGGCCTGCTGGTGATCGGGGTGGTTGTGCTGCGTCAGGATCGGCGGCTGATGCGCACCGAACAGTTCGGCCTGCATCTACTGCGCAATCTTGTCCACTATGGGGGACAGTGGGGATGGTTCTATGGGCTGGGGTTGATCCCGCTGGCCGAAGTCTTCGCAATTGAGTTCACCGTGCCGGTGTGGACGGCGATCCTGGCGGCGCTCTTACTGGGCGAACGTCTCACGCGCGGACGCATCATCGCCATTGTCTTCGGGCTGGTGGGCATGCTGGTGATCCTGCGTCCTGGTGTGGCGATGGTGCAGCCGGCGGCATTGGCCGTCCTCGGGGCGGCGTTGGGCTATGCCCTGGCCCACACCTTCACCAAAAAATTGACCCGCCGTGACGCACCCCTCACCATCCTCTTCTACATGACGCTGATCCAACTGCCGTTGGGGTTAATCCCGTCGATCTTCGGCTGGGTGACGCCCACACCGATCCTGTGGGCATGGCTCACTGTGGTGGGCATCGGCGCACTGACAGCCCACTACTGCATGACACGCGCCCTGATCCTGGCCGACGCCACTGTCGTCGTGCCCATGGATTTTTTGCGTTTGCCCCTCATCGCCCTCATCGGCTTCCTCTTTTACAACGAACCCCTGGCATGGAGTGTCCTTGTGGGCGCGGTGATTATGTTGGTGGGGAACTTGATCAACATTCGGGGGGAGCGTTGAAGCGTTGAAGCGTTGAAGCGTTGAAACGTTGAAGCGTTGAAACGTTGAAGCGTTGAAACGTTGAAGCGTTGAAACGTTGAAGCGTTGAAACGTTGAAACGTTGAAGCGTTGAAGCGTTGAAACGTTGAAGCGTTGAAACGTTGAAACGTTGAAGCGTTGAAGCGTTGAAACGTTGAAGCGTTGAAACGTTGAAGCGTTGAAACGGTGGAACGGTGGAACGGTGGAACGGTGGAACGGTGGAACGGTGGAACGGTGGAACGGTGGAACGGTGGAACGGTGGAACGGTGGAACGTCTCGACATCATTGTTTCCCCGCTCCAACGCTCCAACGCTTCAACGTTTCAACGCTTCAACGCTTCAACGCTCTATCGCTCCAACGCTCTATCGCTTCAACGCTCCACCGCTCCACCGCTTCCTCACACCATGTCCAGATCGCGCTTGATCTTCGGGATGACTTCCTCCGCAGCAGCGCGCCCGGCTTCGAGGAGTTCGTCGATGTGACCGAGATCAATTAGGCTGAAGTCGCTGATCATGGGCAGGATCACCCGGTCGGCGCGAGCGCCGTCATTGTGGGTGGATCGCATCAGCATGTAGAGCGCCGTGAGGGTCAATTCCAGCACATTCTGCGGGTTTTTGCCGCCAATGGATCCGGGCGGCAGCAGATCGACGGCGATGACATAATCCGCACCCAAACGCCGCGCCACGGTGACAGGCAAGTTGTTGAGAATGCCACCGTCCACAAGCATGTGACCGTCAATTTCCGTAGGGCTGAGGATACCCGGCACGCTGGAACTGGCACGCAGTGCCTCAGAAATACGTCCTTGCACAACGGCCACAAGCTCGCCGCTGACAATGTCGGCAGCAACGGCGGCAAAGGGAATTTTAAGATCCTCAAAGGTGGCTGGGTGATCGTCCAGACAATCTTCGATCCACTGGGTGACACGGTCATAGTTAAGCAAGCCGAGCTTGGGCAGTGCAAACGACGCCAACTCGAACCAACTGGTTTTGCGGATTAACTCTTCCATGCGTTTGGGTGCGAGACCAGCAGCGTACATACCGCCGGCAATGGCGCCCGCGCTGGTGCCGGCAATACAATCGATGGGGATGTTGTGCTTGTCCAGCACTTCGAGCACACCGATGTGGGCAATGCCGCGGGCGGCACCACCGCCCAACGCCAGCCCAACCCGGCGGCGCGGCGGCTGGCCAACCCAGCGCACTTGCACAGTACGGTGCCGTTCATACTCTTCAGGAAGATTTGAAATGCTCATTGAGGGGGGATCCTTTGTTGAACACAAAACTGGAAATAATGGGGCGATTAAGGGATTAAGCGATTAGGGGATTTCAGAAGCCATGTTCCCCACGATTCCCCAATCGCCTAATCTCCAAATCGCTTAATCACCTCTGCTCAGCACCGGTACAGGCTCTACCTTCGCCTTCGGTTGCCGGGCAAGGAAGAAGGCCGCAATCGTGGCGCCAATGGGCAAGAGCGCCACACCATGCAACGACGCCGCCATACCGGTGTAGTCGGCCACCCAGCCGACAATACCTGTCCCCGCGGCGCCGGTGGCAAACATAAAGCCGAGCACCGCCCCACTGGCCAGTCCCTGACGCTTGGGCAGCAGATTCTGCGCCATCACCACCAGGACGCTGTGGGGTATCCCCACAAGGAAACCTGCCACCCCGGCCAGCAGCAGATACAAACCACCATCCACAAAAAGCATGGCATAGGTGAAGGGCGCAGTGAAGGCCGATGCCCACATGAGCAGCGTACGGTGTTCCAACCGATCTCCCAGGATGCCGCCAACGAGGGTGCCGATGGCCAGCGTCGTGCTAAAAACACCCACCAGGAAACCGTAGGTGGCTGGTTCAAAATTCTGATCGGCGAAGAATTTGGGCAGCAGGCCGTAGTAGCTCTGTTGCACCGTCGCCCGCAGCGCCACAAAGACGGCAAACGCCACGATCACGCTCAAGCGGCGATCCACCGACGGCGCACGCTTCGCTTTGGCCGCAGCCTGTGGATCGCCGTCCTTGCGCGCTGCAATAGGACTGTACAAACCGTAGGCCATCAACGCCACAGCGGGCAGTGTGGCCAATGCCACCAGCCGCGCCCCAGCCAGATCCAGGTATTGGAGCACCAGCCCAGCAATAATCGGCCCAAACGCCAACCCCATCTGCCCCAATAGAAAGAAGATCGCCGTCGAACTCGAAGATCGGCGTCCACCGGCATCGCTGGCGACCATCGCACCTTGAGGGTGAAAAGCGCCACTGCCCAACGAGGCCAGCGTCATCATCGTCACCAGGAAAACATAACCTTCAGCAAAGGTGGCCAGGCTGTAGAAGGTCGCCGTCCACAGCAGACCGAGCGCGCCCAACCATCGCCCCGACAAGCGATCCGCCAGCCAACCGAAGACGGGCTGCGAAAGCGATCCCACCAGTTGATAGAGCATGATGCCCAGCCCAATCTGGCCGTTGGAAATGGCAAAGGGCACCGCCAACACCGTCAAAATCATGGCCACAGACGAGTTCAGAATGTCGATGGCAAAATGGCCGATGGAGACGGCGGAGAGACGCTTGAGGTTCATAGAAGCTGCTTTCGTTGAGATCTAATTCGTTAACATCTAATTCGTTGACACTACTAACCGGATACTATATTGTAGCAGACGGCTCCTGTCCTCTTCAAATGTTTTCAGAAAATCTGTACCCACTTTTCTGCCCATTCTGAGAAAGTGCCGGGGACTTTTCGTTGTCGCGCGACAGGGGTTTCATTCTTGGCGCCACGTTCTTCGTGAAGTCCCCGGCACTTTGTGTAAAGACATCGAGATCTCTACGTAACTCACCTTCAAGGAGAATCAGACGTGCCAACTGTCATCTTTCTGATGATCGACGGGACTCGCCCCGATGCCATTGCGGCGGCGGGCTGCCCCAATCTCGAAGCGTTGCAGCAGCGCAGCGCCTATACCCTGGCAGCATCGTCGGTGATGCCTTCGATTACATTGCCCTGTCACATGTCGATCTTTCACAGCGTGCCGCCGACGCGCCACGGCATCACGTCGAACACCTACATCCCCATGGCGCGACCCCTGCCCGGCCTGATCGAAATCGCAGCGCAGGCCGGCAAACGATGTGCCTTCTTCCACAACTGGGAACAACTGCGCGATCTCAGTCGCCCCGGCATGCTCCACTACAGCCGTTGCGTCAACGATTGCGCCGTCAACGACGACAGCGATCACACCACTGTCGAAGACTACCTCGCCTACCAGGACGCCTACGCGCCTGATTTTGCCTTCGTCTACCTTGGCACCGTAGACGAGGTGGGCCATCGCTACGGGTGGATGAGCGAGGGCTATCTGAAACAGCTCGCCCATGTGGACAGCGCAGTCGGTCGCCTGCTCGATGCCCTGCCCGACGGCTCGACCGTCCTCTTTCAGAGCGATCACGGCGGCCACGACCGCAGCCACGGCACCGATCAACCCGAAGACATGACCATCCCCTGGATGATCAGCGGGCCGGGGATTCGCGAGAACTACGCCATCCAGGCGCCGGTTTCACTGCTCGACACTGCGCCGACGCTGGCGCACGTTTTGGGGTTGGCGCCGCACTTCCAGTGGGAGGGCAGCATCCCTCAGGAGATTTTCCATGCCTAGCCCGGTGCAAGATCTACTGCCCTTCGCCCGCGAACTGGCCGCCGCCGCCGGTGACGTGGTGATGCACTACTTCCGCAACGGCTTTCAAGTGGACATCAAAACCGATCGCTCGCCCGTCACCACCGCCGACCGTGAAGCGGAACTGCGCATGCGCGAGCTGATCAACCAACGCTTCCCTGATCACGGCGTGCTGGGCGAAGAGTTCCCACCCCACCAGCCCGACGCCCGCTACGTGTGGGTGCTCGATCCCATCGACGGCACAGCCAACTTCGTGGCGCGCAACTACCTCTTCGGCAACATGGCCGCCCTGCTTGAGGACGGTCAACCGATCCTCGGTTTTGTCAATCACCCTGCCGCAGGTGAGCTTTTCCTGGGCGACAACCAGACCGCCTGGCGCAATGAAGACGTGATCCACGTCAGCACCACCCCATCCATCGAGGACGCGCTGCTGCTGGTGAGCGAACACCTCAGCGTCGAACGCTACCAGAACGGCGTCCACTTCGAGGATCTTATCCGCCGTGTGCGTGAATACCGGGGTTGGGGCGGCTGTCACGGCTTTTCGCTGGTGGCGCAGGGCAGCGCCGACATCTCGCTCGAACCCTTCATGCACCCGTGGGATCGCCTACCCCTGATCCCCCTGATCCGCGGCGCCGGCGGCATGATCACCGACTGGCGCGGCAACGATCCCGTCAGCAACGACAGTACCGTCGCCACCAACGGGCGCATCCACGAAGCCGTGCTGCGGGCGATTAACGATTGACGATTTTCGATTGACGATTCCGCTTTCGCCAATCACAGCCAACAACTGGTCGCTCGTCAACGAAAACTTGTAGGCTTGTATCTCCAATAGAAAGCGCCACCTGCAACCGGTGCAGGTGGCGCGAATGGGTGCTTGGGCAGCGCATAGGTTAGATCATCGGGATGATTGATATATCCCACGAGATGTGGGCGTAGGTTAATCCTTTTCCGGCAGCGTTTCTTGTTGGAGAAGATGTTCAGGAAGGGACTGGAAGTGTGGATCCCGGTGAACGAGGGTGGCGTTTTGTACTGCGGCTGTCGCTGCAATAAGCGCATCGATCTGTGGCAAGCGCGCCGTCGCTGCAGCACGTAGATCCAACGAGCGGTACACAATCTCAGACGAGATTGGGACGATACCGGTCATCATCTCGCTGATCTGCTGCCACTCGTCATCGAAGAGCGATGTGGAGCCTATGGCGCGCAGACGGCTCCAGAATTCGGCCATGCTAAGCACACTTAAGTACACAATGGTTTTCTCGTCACTCAAAATCTCCTGCACCCGGTGGCCCCCCGATTCGCCAAAGTAAAAAGCCAGCAGCGCTGAAGAGTCCAGCAGGTAGCTCACGGGCGCGCCTCGTCGTCGTCCTCTTGTAGACGCTCCGCAATCAGGTCACGTACGGGATCTACGCCAGGGGGAAGGAGTTTGCGTCCGGCGCCGTGAAGGGCCGCGGCGCGCTGGGCGCGTTTGGGCTGCGGCGTTGCAATCAACGAGCCATCGGCGCTCACTGACCATTTGAGCTGTGTTCCCGGCGTCAGTGCCAGTGCTCGCACGATTTCTGCCGGTAACGTTACTTGGTTCTTTCCTGTGATTGTCGTAATCATGTGTTGAGTATATGTCAAGGGTAGAAGCAGGTCAAGGGAAATTTTGCTACAAGGATATAGCTGCGCCAGATGGCTGTGGGAGAGAGGGGTCTGCATACGCTTCTCTGTTCAGCAAAGAAATGCTGAATGAAGCTTCGTGCGTTCCAGTCAGCGATTTAATCGCCGATAAATCCCACCTCTTGCACCCAAATCGATTACCAATACGATCAACTGATCTTCTTCGATCTGATAGATAATGCGCCAGGATCCTACTCGCCACTTTCGGTACTCAAATCCCTGCAAGTGTTCTCCAGCATGGGGGTCTTTGGCAATTTCATCCAACGCTGCCGAAATCCGCTTCATCACATCTACAGGCAGTCGCCTAAGTTGACGTTTGGCCTGGCGCTGAATAATGATGCGCCAGGATGATTCTTTAGTCATTGGCTAACAGTCCATCGGCGATCAGTTCCGCCTTGACTGTTTCCCAATCTTCCCCGCTCTCAGGATCTTCGAGCCACTCCTGGTGTGCCATTTGTGCACGTTGACCGGCCCGGTAATCTTCTAACACCTCAAGAATCGCTGTGTAGTCATCAAAGGGAATCACGACGGCGGTTGGGCGGTTGTAGCGCTCGATGACGGTATCATTGCCAACCATGGCGCTTTCCAGCACGTCACGCCACTTAACGCGTGCTTCATCACTTTTCATTACCTGTGTGGCCATTGTTTTCCTCTCTTAAAGTCTCTAGTTACTAGAGAGAGTGTAGACTTATGAGCCGATTCTGTCAATCCTTTCTTAAAGCACCGGCTGACCAACATCCCCAACGCGATCCATCGTCAATCTTCCCCGCGCAGGACACTTGGCAAGTAGATCTCATATGCCGCCGTCGCCTCAAACGCCAGCCCGACGATCACCGGATCGTGGTCGGAGGATCGGTAGGGATCGACGTTGTAGAGATCGGTCACCTGGCCGGTGGACTTGAACTCGACGTTGTAATCGAGGACACGCGGTTCGTCGGAATTGATGTGCCAGATCGTCACGCCGGTCACCTGCGCTGTGAGTGTGGACGTGGCCAGGGCGTGATCCAGGTAGCCCACCTCGCCGTTGAAGACGTAGGAGTAAGCATCTGCCGCAGGGACAAACTGCTTCACCAGGTTGGTGTAGCCCTGAGATTGCAGGGCGCGGATCGGATCTTCTTCGGCGTAGGCGTTGAGATCACCGAGGATCAACACATCGGCGTCGCCGCTGCCGGTGGGATCGGTTGCCAGCCACGCAGCCAGCGCATTCGCCGCCGCCGTGCGCACGCCGTTACAATTCCCCTGGCCGTCGCCGGTGTTGGGATCGCCGCTACAGGCCGATCCCTTCGATTTGAGGTGATTGACCACCACGGTGAATTTGTCCCCCGCGGCGGTTTGGAAGCTCTGCGCCAACGCCGGACGGTTGAGCCTGTCGACAAAATCGGGATCGACCGACGAATCGAGCACGGCAAAGCGACCTGTCGGCGTCACCACAGCGGACTTGTAGATCATCCCCACCCGAATGGCGTCGGTGCCGATGATGCCCGTATCCACGTAGGTGTAGACCTCGCTCCCAGCAATCTGATTCAACCCACTCACCAGATCGGCCAGCGGCTCGACGCCGGGCGTGTTTTCCATTTCGATGAGGCCCACGATCTCGGCGTCGATGGCGGTGAGCGCCTGTAGGATCTTGGCGCGCTGGCGCTCGAATTCCTCAGCGCTGTTGGCCCCGCGGCAATCCATGTCCTGGCCAGGACCACAGCCGGCGGCACCGGCATCCAATGTGAGAAAGTAGTTGAGCACGTTGAAGCTCGCCACCTGGATTTCGCCGCCTACGGTGACAGGTGCAGCGTCACGTGGGTTGCCCTCGGTGAACGAGATGACGCCCACAGGCTGAATACGGTAGACGCCGAAGCGTTGGTCCATGACGCCGGTAAGATTTTCCACCTCATCCCCCAAACGCAGCACGTTCAGCGCCGTCAACTCGGGCTGCGGATAGGGGATCGGGTCGGGATTTTGCACTGAATTGCCGTCGTCGAGGAGGATGAGACGGCGGTTGTTTTCTGCCGCCAGTGCATTGGCCGGGCCGCCGGGGGTGATCACATTGGTGGGGTTGAACAGCCGCCCACCCGCCGAGAGCGCCACTTCGCCGAAACGGCCTAGATTGAAGTGCTCGGTCACCGTCAACGTCATGGGGAAGGTGACCAGCATGCCCTCGTAGGCTTCAAACAAGTTGACGTCGGTAACGGGGAGTGTCAGCACCACAGGGACGACGGTCTCGGTCCCCGTGCAGACGACGGCATTTTGGATCTGGCTGATCTGGGTCAACGAGCTGCCGCTGCTGCGGAATTCGCCAATCTCGCCCTGTATGCGCACGATCTGCCCCACGTCCACAGCGGGGATGCCGTCGGAATCGAAGACAAAGATCCCCTCAGACGTAGCGGGATTGTCGTCTTGATCGGCGCTTTCCTCTTGCAGATAAAAGCCGCCCAGCCCAGATTGATAATCCCCCGAAACCACGCCTTCGATGATCTGAATCGAGCCTACGAGCGGGCTTGTCTCGGTCATCCCCTGAATGGCGTGGATGAAGGTGGCTGGGTCTCCGCAGACGCCGAAATCGCCGCCGCTGGGGCAGTTGTTGGCTGCACCGGGGGTGTTGGCGGCGAGATCGGCAAAGTCGCCAATCTGCCAACCAAAGTCACAGCGGTAGACGGTGCCGGGCACGAATCCGGCGTCTGGCCCGATAGACGATTCGCAGTAGGTGTGATTTTCTGCGCCGGGTGTTTCGAGCAGCGCCAGGCAGTCGATGACACTGCCCCACGGCGTCGTATCGAGGACGCCGTCGTCGTTGGCGTCGAGGTCGTCGCCGTTGCCGCCGCTGAAGTCGGCCACGAGCAGGTGGGTGACGTTGTCGCTGTTCTCAAAGTTGAGCGTCGAGGTGACGAGGCTGGATGTGGCGGTGGTGAAGGTGGCTTCCGCCGCCCAAAAGAAGCCCGATCCGTCGAGCGAGTGCCCCGTGAGCAGCGTCACCGATTCGATGACGCCATCGTTCTCGCCTGTCCCATCGCCGATGACGATGTAGGCCATGCCGTTGAGCGGTGCGTTGGGTGTGCCGGTCAGCTCGAAGAATTCGTTGTTGTCATCGCCGGGTTGGTCGATGCGGATCTCGTTGATCTTCACGTCGGGCAACACGGCAAGGTTGACCGCGCCTGGCGTGTTGAACGCCTCGGGGAAGACGGGTGTGCCGTCCTGACCGGGGAGGCCGACCAGATCGAAATCGTTGCGCTTCCAGTCGGTCAGGGTGTCGGTGTCGGCGCCGTTGGGGATGCGCGATGCGCCCCCCGGCACAAAGGGGACGCCGTCGAAGTTGCCTGTCAACACCGGCTCGGCGTAGGTGACATCGCCAACGCCGCCGTCGCCCACGGCCACACTGTCGTGGACGGCGGCGTAGGGCGTCGTGTCGAATGCGCCGTCGTCGTTGGTGTCCAAATCTTCGCCTGAATTGCCCTGGAAGTTTTCCACGAGCAGGAAGGTGAGGGTGCCGTTCTGGAAAAGGCTGTCCACCAGGCCGGTTGTCCAAAAACCATTGGCATCGGTGGTGGTGACCGGCGTTGCGCTGGTGATTTGACCGAGGTTGCTGCTGCTGTCCCCTTCGATTTGGAGCAGAGTATAGGTGCTGTAGTCGGTATTGGGGTCGCCGAAGAGTTCTACATATTCGCTGGTATCGTTGCCGATGTGATTGACGACAAACTCGTTGATCAAAAGAGGCGTGGCGGCTTGGGCAATTTCTCGGCTGCCCAGCGTCCACAAAAGGCCGGCCGACAGGAGAAGCAGCCACGTGCTGGAGAGCACAAGACGTTTGAGCATCGTTTGTCCTTTCAGAAAGGGGGAGGAAAGTTCACGCGACGTCAGGCGCCGTCAGATTCATTATACATGGGATCGGGGACTGGGGACTGGGGACTGGTCGTAAGTTAACATTTAGTCATTGGCAGGTTAAGGAATATCTCTTGTGCCTGTTCAAATTTAGGTGAAACGCACCTTTAGCTGCATGGTTACTTTCGATTTATGTTGTACGTGTTATGCTGGACAGAATCATGGGAATGCGTTTACGCTGTAGTAGACGACTGCGGCGCGCCGACAGAGGACCGTCTGCGCTGTTTTCGTGGTAGATGACAGATTCTCTCTTTCAATATTTCTGTAAGGTGGAAATATGACTACATCTGTTTCTGAAGTAGAAACCAGTACGCCCGCCCCTGAAGTGAAGCTGACGACAACAGCACTGGCGGGTTATGCTGCGTTGGCGCTGGCGATGATGATGGGGTTCATCTTTGGTGGTGAAGCGGCCTCTTTTGCACAAATCGGCCTCACCTTCATTCCATTCCTGGCTGTGGCCGTGCTGGCCTACCTTGGGATCCGCTACACGGCGGCACGCATCCTGGCGATCTTGTGGCTACTCTCGCTGCTGGTGATCTACCTTGTGGTGGTGGTGGGCTTTAGCATGACGGCTGTAGCGAATGTAGATAGCCTGCTCAGTGGAGGCGCTGTTGATCCTGCCATGGCCGGGATCCTTGGGGGCACCGGCGGATTGGCCTTCCTTTCGATCTTGGTAGCCAGCCTTGGCTTTGTCCCCGCCGTGCGACGTGGGATCAGCCGTCTGCTGCCCCTAGACCCCAATTCGTTTGTACACACCATTGCACTGGTGACGGTGACGGCGTTGACATTGATGAGCGTTGCGCCATTGATCGTCCTGGCGCAGCCGCCGTTGCTGACCGATGCCATGCTTGATATGATGCAAGAAAGCGAAATGACAGGCAACAGCGGCCTGTTGGCGCAGATCTATACGTTGGTGTGGACGGTGCCGGTGGCACTCTTTGCGGTGGGGTTTGGTCTGCGTCGTTCGTTGGGTGAGACTTTTGCGCGATTGGGGTTCGTGGCGCCGTCCTTGCGGCAAATTGGGATTGGGATTGGCGCAGCGCTGCTCATGGTGGTGGCCATGAATCTGCTCGACATTGTGCTTACCTGGCTGTGGCAAACAATGGGATGGCCGCAGACCGATGCCGAAGCCTTCGGCGAGTTGCTGGCCTTCGCCCTCAATCCACTGGGAGCAGTTGTGATTGGTGTGACGGCAGGGTTGGGTGAGGAATTGGGTGTGCGCGGCGTGTTACAACCGCGACTGGGGATCCTACTCTCCAATCTTTTCTTTACCAGCCTGCACGCCTTCCAATACAACTGGGACGCGCTGCTCGTCGTCTTTTTGTTGGGGACCGTCTTCGGCGTGCTACGTAAATACACCAACACGTCCACAGCGGCGATTGCCCACGGGCTCTACAACTTCCTCGTGATCATGATGCCGCTGTATGGCATTTCGTTGTTTGGGAATTAGGGAGATCGGGGATCGGCGACTGGGTTGAGGGCGTAAGATCGGCTCTTGCTTGAACCGGCGTCAAGTTGGGATCAGGCGAATGAAAGATTCAGAGACTCAACACGATCCCTAGTCCCTAGTCCCCAACGCATGGATCAATTCGTCCAACGAACAGCCTTTGATCAAATAGGCTTCTGCGCCGGCGGCTTGGGCTTCTTGACGGTAGCTGTCGTACATCGTCAAGAGGACGATACGGATCTGAGGCCACTTTTTCTTAATACAGCGGGTGGCGGCCAAGCCGTCCATACCGGGCATGCGCACGTCCATAAGGACGGCATCGGGGTGGTGTTGGGCCACCTGCTCAACGGCTTCGCTGCCGCTGGCGGCTTCGCCCACCACTTCTACTTCAGGGCTGGTGGTCAGTAGTGCACGCAAACCGGCACGGGATCGGGGGCTGTCGTCTACAATCAAGGTTTGGATTGGCACAAGCATCGTTCTTGCAGGGTTGGATCGAGCAGAAGCACAGTTTGTCAATAAAAAATTGCATCACACTGTATCAGATGCGCCGCACCTGAAGAGAGAGGCAACTTGTGAACAAGAGAACAGATCCGCGGTAAAGGGGGATGGACCGCCACGCCAGAGTCACTTCAAGTTAACACAAACCAAAGAGACGTACATCCTATATGAGCGGAAAGTAGACTCCACAAACTGAGGAGGCGGATGGGATCTGTATCAGGAAAAAAGCGGATGGCCGCTACATCAAATGATGTAGCGGCCATCCGCTCTGTTTATCCTCGCTGCTGCCAGGCCCGCAAAATGATGAGCACACCGCTGCCGATCAAGAGTGCCGGCACAATGGGCAAGCTGACACTCATCAAGTTGCCCAGACCGCCAATCAGCGCCAGCAGGCCCAGTGTCACTGTAAAGCCACTCGTCTCAATATCATGTAACGCACGCGCCACATTCAACCCCAGTAACACAAAGCCTGTCCCCAACATCCAAAGGCCATCAGGCAACAACCAACTGGGCAGCAGCCAGATAACGCCGCTCATAATCAGGAAGATTGCCCAAGCAATACCCTGAAAGCGCTGATTTAACGCGTCTCGGTCAGGCTGGCTGTGGATAAGATTGGTCATAGGCATGGTCATCATCGTTGTCTTCTTTCCTGAACAGAGTGAACGGGGACTGAAGACGGACCGACAACGCCATCGCTCGTCTCGAACTCCCGCTCACCAAGCAGATTTCGTATCTCCAGTGTATCAGGAGAAAGCGATCTTGAAATCCACATTGTGCTGAACTTCAAATAGGCATGGTGTGGATTAGAAGCAGTGGGCATGGAGAGAGAATGGTATATAGAGGCAAGGTGGACTACAACTTTTGTGCCATACACCGCCGCATGAATGGGAACCCTAGTGGGCAAACGGGAACAAAAAAGCACAAGGCCCGGCTTGCCTTCCACACGAAGGGGCCGGGCCTTGCACCGAAAGGAGAACCACCAACCAGGAGAGAAGGAGGTAATACTTCAGGGTTAGAATGAACGCACCGGTGAAATTCATCAACTGAATTTATCAATCACAGTGACGTTTCATTACTTACTACTCTACCAGGAGACGGCGATTCTTCAATGGACAGGTGACCAGTGTACGACCTGGACAAATTGACCAGAATAATGAGTACTAAACAATATCGGCATCGTCGAGCGACGCCAGTCCTTCTTTCAGCGCGTACAGCGCAGCCTGGGTGCGGCTGGCCAGATGTAACTTGCCCAGGATGTTACTCACATGGGTGCGCACAGTGGCCTCGCTGATCACCAGTTCGTCGGCGATGTCCTGGTTGCTGCGTCCTTGGGCCACGAGCCGAAGCACTTCGACCTCGCGCTCGGTGAGGGGATCCGCGGTGGGCGGCTTCTGCATTGGGCGCGACATCTCTTGTAGCAGTTTGCGCGCAATCGTAGGGTGCAGAGACGACTCGCCGCGGTGGACCTGCCGGATGGCGCGCACAAGTTCATCTGGGCTGGAATCCTTGAGCAGATAGCCCAGAGCGCCGGCCTTAATCGCCGGGAAGACTTTATCGTCGGTGGCGAAGCTGGTGAGCACAAGGACACGGGCGTCGGGCCGGCTGGCGGTGATGCGCCGAATGGCTTCAATACCGTCCATCACCGGCATTTCCAGATCCATCAAGATCACATCCGGCTGCAATTGGAGTGCTTTGGCCACGGCTTCTTCACCGTTCTTGGCCTCACCCACCACTTCGATTTCGGGTTCGGTGGCCAGCAGTGCCTGGGTGCCACGCCGGACAACCACATGGTCATCGGTGATGAGAATACGAATTAAGTTGCTCATGCGACCGTCTACTCCTTAAGCATAAGTTCTATCAGTTAGAGTTCCGAAACAGGCACTTCGACAATGACGGTGGTGCCTGCGCCAGGCCGGCTGTGCATCTCCAAGCGACCGCGGAGTAAATTCACCCGTTCTTCGATACCGCGCAGTCCAAAACCGCCGGCTCGACGCGCTTCAGCCAGATCGCAGCCCACGCCATTGTCCTCAATCACAAGTTGGACACACTGCTTCTCGGCAATCCCCAGCAGTTTGACGGTGACATGGGTGGCCTTGGCGTGTTTGAGGGTGTTGTTCAGCACCTCCTGCGAGATCCAGTATAACCCCTCTTCCACATCGGGTGGCAGTTTGGTGACACCCTCAACGCTGATGTTGGTGTTGAGGCCAGTACGTCCTTCGACAGCTTCGAGGCGGGCATGCAACGCCACCACCAATCCCTCACTATCAAGCACAGACGGACGCAGCTCGAAGATCAACAGGCGCATCTCGCCTAAGGCCTCGTGTGTGGTGTCGCGCAGGTTACGCAGATGCCCGGCCGCAATCTCCGTCTTGCCGGCGTCGACGAGGCGGGCGGCGGCTTCGGCATAGAGCGTGGCCCCGTAAAGCGACTGGGTGACAGAATCGTGAAGATCTCGCGCCAGCCGCTGTCGTTCTTCCAACACCGCCAATTGGCGCGCCTGTTCGTAGAGACGGGCGTTGTCTATGGCGACGCCGGCCTGGTTGGCCAGCGACTGCAATACGGTCACTTCAATATCATCGAAGGCGTTGGTGTGCTCTTCTTGTACATCGAGGACGCCGATGACCTGCCCCTTTGACTTGATCGGAAGCACCAATTCAGAACGGGTGCGGCTACCGGCCAACGCTACATATTGGGGATCAATGCTTACGTCACGCGACAGGTAGGGTTCGCCTGTTGAGGCCGCCAGCCCCGAAAGCCCTTGCCGACCGATTTTCAGCCGGCTCGGCGAAAACAGGCCATTGTTTTCTTCAAGCATTTTACCCGCACCCACCTGGTAGACGATTTCGTCCTCTTCGACCATGCCGATGCCCACGTGATAGTAGTTAAAGGTCGATTGGATCAACTGCGTCATCTGGCTCAGCAGATCATCCACATCGAGGATCGACGTAATCGTGCGCCCCATCTCGCCAATAACGCGGAACTGCTCGGCGCGGTGCTGTTCGGTTTCGTAAAGCTGTGCATTCTCAATGGCAATGCCGATCTGGCGACCAATCGACGTGAGCAGTTCCACATCTTGCGCTTTGAAGAGACGCGGTTCACGGCTCGCCACACTGAGGACGCCCTGCACCTGCTGTTTCGAGAGCAGTGGAATGCCAGCCACAGCGCGATAGCCGCCCGCCAGCAGATTTTGCGGCGGGTCCTCAGCCAGCCGCAGATCGTCGATGAGCACGGCTTTCGCCGTCTCGGCCACCTGACGTGAGAACTGTCCGCGTGAGGGTTGGTGGCGAAAGTCGTCCGACATGCCCCAGTCATAGATCTGCTGTAACTCGCCGGTGGTGCGGTCGCGCAAGTAGATGACGCCCAGTTCAAAATTCAGCGCACTGATCACGCCTTCGAGGCCGGTTTTGAGGACGGTGGGCAAGTCGAGCGAATGGCTGGTGGACTGGGTGATGTCGTACAACGTGGCCAGTTCGCGTGTGCGTGCGGCCACACGCCGTTCCATCTCGGCGTACGATGCCTGCAACTGCGCCGACATGTGGTTGAACTGACGCGCCAGTTCGGCGATCTCGTCGTTGGTGTGTACGATGATCTGCTGCTCAAAATTCCCCGCCGCCACCTTCTTGGCGGCATCGATGACATCTTGCAGCGGCTGGGTAATCCGCTGCACACCGAAGGCGACAAAAAGCGACGGCACCACAAAACCTAACACCAACAACAGCGCCAGGAATTGACGGTAGCCTTCGCCGGCCCGGTTCAACTCGATCCAACTCTCTTCGGTGACAAGACCCCACGCTGTGTCCGGCACAGGTGCAAAGGCGGCCACAATGTCTTCGTCGTTGTCGGCGCGGGTACGTACCGCCTCAGTCTCACCCGCCATCACCGCTTGCACAATGGGCGACGCCGACAGATCCTCGCCGATGCGGTTGGCGTCGACATGATAGATAACCCGTCCCTCGCCATCGACGAGATAGGCAACGCCGCCCTTGTTGAGGCGAAGTTTAACAAGATCCCCATAGAAACTGCTGACGGTATCGGCATTGAGACGAAACATGCCGGCCAGTGCACCGCGAAACTCTCGCTGCGCACCGATGATAGGCACGGCCACCACGATGACGTCTTCGCCGTTGGGGCCGTCGGGCACAATGTTGGAGTAGACCGGCTGCGGTGAGAGCAACATGTGGCTCACATAGGGTTTCGTATGCCAGGTTTCGCCCAAGGCATTGGGCCGCGCTGGATCCGCAGCCACCACTCTACCGAAATTGTCGAAGACGATTACACCGCCGTCGAAGACGACGAGCCGGTTGTGCGCATCGGCAAGCGCCGCCTGCAAGCTGTCTGGATCGTCGGTGTTGCGCATGGCGTCGGAACGAGCTTCGTCTGCAAGTCGGTTGCTATACTCGGCGATCTCAGAGATCAATTGATCTGCCGAAAGGCGGATCAATTCTTGATCGCGTCCAATCACCAGTTCTTCTGTCACCTGGCGATAGGCCTGATAGGTGACCAGGGCCACGGCAAGTAAAATAATCGCCGTGGGCACGAAAGCCCAGGCGATGATCTTGGCGCGCAGCCCCCGCATATTCAGCAGCGGCGCAAAGTTCGAGGTAAAGGTCGATGGCAGGTTGGGTGATTTGAGTTTCAACTCAGGCATTCGGATCCGTTTGTGAGATAGAGAGATTAGGAGATTTCAGATTCTGTCGACGATCTGAAATCTCCTAATCGCTTAATCTCTACGCATTTATCTGCTCACACACATCAATCATAATCTCCACCGGCGCTTCGCCCAACTTGAAGATGCGATCCCAGGCGGCGGAGGTAAGGCGAGCCACTTCGCCCATGTTGGCGGCAATTTCGGCGGTGACGGAGTATCCCTTCAGATGACCGTCGGCAAAGGCGGCAATGTCCATGCCGGCAGTCTGTTCGGGATAGTCGGCGCGAATAAAATCAACCCAGGATTCCACAAGCGAAGCACGTGCCGGTTGCAGGAAGCTGGCCTGCGCCATCGCCCGGCCATACGCTTCGCCGGTGAGGAACTGGAGTAGATCCCAGGCGGCATCAGGATATCGAGTCTGGGCGTAGATACCGAATCCGTCGGTGGTGGCTAGGGTCACCCGCTGCGAAGGACCGGCGGGAAACGGCGCCACCCCAATCCGAAAATCGGCGTTGACGATAATGTCTTTGAGCGCCCAGGAACCGTCTTCGACCATGGCAATGTTTTGATCAACAAAGGCCTGGCGTGTCTCTTTGTTCTGCACGGCAAGGAAGTTAGCCATGACGCGATCATCCCACATGCGGGCGCGTAGCCACTCCATAGCCGCCAACGCCGCGGGTTCGTTCATACGGCAGAGCGTGGGGTCATCAGGATCGACTAGATGACCGCCCCAACCATTCACGTGAACCTGGATGCGCTCCCAGGCAATGTCGACCATGCTGCCGAAGAGATCGATACGGCCGTCGCCGTCGCGATCCTGGGTGAGCAGGAACATGGCGTCGAGATAGTCGTCGTGATCCCAGTCGCCGGTGGGGTAGGCCACATCGTAAGCGTCGAAGAGATCTTTGTTGTAATAGAGCGCCAGCCCGCCGTGATACTTGGGCAGGCCGAACTGCTCGCCACTGCTCAGGAAAAAGGCGTCGTACTGGGCGGGCGACCAATCGCTGATGGTGGCATCGTCGAGATCGGCGGCCACGTAGTCGCGCAGATCAACCGTTCCTCCGCGCTGCGCCCAGATCGGGAAGAAGTCGCAGCAGCCCTGGAAGACATCAGGCGCGGTGCCCGAAGCCATATCCGACAACATCACCTCGCCTACGTTTTCAGGGTCGGGTGTGTAGAAGACGCGAATGTTCGGGTGCTCGTCGTGGAACTCGGCCAACAAGCGTTGCACCATAGGCGGAAACCAGTCGGTGCGCCAATCTTGGTAAACAAGTTGGATCACCGCGGGCGTTGGTTCATCGCGTAGCTGAGACAACGACTGCGAAGACGTACAGGCGGAAAGCACCGCGCCGGCCAATCCCAATCCACTGAAGCGAAGAAAACCACGACGCGACAAAACAAGTGGCGGCTGGGTCTGTGTAGTAAGTGGTGCATTATTCGCCATAAGGCTTCGTCCTTGCAACAGCAAAAAACCCAAACGAATAGTCGAGTAAATGTAAGGTATATAGCAATTGATTCAGAATACAATTGACAGGCTTCATTGGTCAAACAAGGGCAGTATAGGATTATTCCTGGGCTTAGGTAAGGAAAAATTAGGTTTCGAGGTAAGTAATCGATGATTTGGGGATTGGGGATCGGGGACTAGGGATCGGTTGTACAATCCTACCATCCGTGACGTTTTATACATGGCAACGGACGCATCTAGATTTCAGTGTTTCAACCCAACCCCCAGTCCCCAGTCCCTAGTCCCAAATCCCCACCAAGCTGTACAATACTCCCGATCACAGCCAACCATCTCACCACAGGAGCAAACTCATGACCGACGCCCCCAACATCCTCTGGATCTGCACAGATCAGCAGCGGTACGACACCATCGGCGCACTCAACAACCCTTACGTGTCCACGCCGAATATGGACCGGCTGGTGGCGGAAGGGGTCGCCTTCGACTATGCCTACTGCCAAAGCCCAATCTGCACACCCAGCCGCGCCAGCTTCCTCACAGGGACGTACCCCGCTTTTGCACGCATCACCCGCAACGGTAACGACGATGTGCCGGCAGGACACCCGCCGCTAGTGACCCGTCTCATGGCCGAGCAAGGCTACAACTGTGGCCTCATCGGCAAACTGCACCTTACCAGCGCCTATCGCCGTGTGGAAAAGCGCACCGACGACGGCTACACCTACTGGCAATATAGCCACGCCCCGCGCGATGACTGGTCCACCGGCCACAACTACGCCGATTGGGTGCGCCAACGCGGCGGCAACCTGGCCGAGATGAGCCAGAGCCTCGACGGTGTGCCTACCCAATTCCACCAAACCACCTGGTGCGCAGAGAAGACCATCGAGTTCATCAACCAAACACACAACGGTCCCTGGCTGGCCAGTGTCAACATCTACGATCCGCACCCACCCTTCAACCCACCCAAAGAATACCGGGATCTCTTCGATCCGGCGCAGATGCCCGGTCCACTTTTTCGCGAAAGCGATCTAGAGACACAACGCAAGCTGGCCGCCGTAGACTTCCAATCCGAGGCGCGCAGACCAGACGAACTGGACATCAAAAGCCCGATTGTGCCCCGTTCGCCGCTCAACGCCGACTGGCTGGACGCACGCGGCGGCGGTGACCGCAACGCACGCACGCTGCAAGCCGCCTACTATGCCATGATCAAACTCATCGACGACCAGCTTGGCCGCATCCTCGACGCGCTGGAAGCAAGTGGCCAGCGCGAGAAGACGGTGATCATTTTCATGAGCGATCACGGCGAAACGTTGGGCGATCATGGGTTGATCCAGAAGGGGGCGCGCTTCTACGAAGGACTGGTGCGAGTGCCGCTGATCATTTCGTGGCCCGGCCACTTTGCACAGGGAAAGGTGAGCCGCGCCCTGGTAGAGTTGACCGACCTCGCCCCCACGTTGCTTGAATTGGCGGGGCAACCTGTCCCCACGCACATGCAAGGACGGAGCCTGCTACCGCTCCTCACCGGCACAGGGGACGATGCCAGTCACAGATTCTTTGTACGCAGTGAATATTTCGACGCCCTTGACCACGCCGATCACACCTTCGCTACCATGTACCGCGATCATCGCTACAAGCTGGTGGTCTACCACGGTCATGAACTGGGCGAACTCTACGACCTGGACGAAGATCCCAACGAGTTCACCAACCTGTGGGACGACCCGGATCATGCCGCCATCAAGAGCATCTTGTTGCTACGCAGCTTCGACGCGTCTATGCGTGGGATTGTCGATGTGGGCACAGAACGGATCGGTCCGATGTAATAAGATTCTATCTTCGCGAAGGGCATGGGATAGAACGCGGATTTAGCGGATTGGGCGGATCAAACAGATGCAGATCAGAATCATAAAAATCAGCACAAATCTGCCCAATCCGCTAAATCCGCGTTCTATTTCTGAAAAATGTGACTCGACAAATTGCCGAAATTTATAGTATACTGGCCCTTCACGAACATTTGTTCTTGTTTCCCCCAACCCAACAGGAGGACGATGCCTTGGCTGTCGATACCCTCAACCTCAGTGCCGCCCCGCCCAAACGGGAGTTTAGTGTCGCCGACGAACATGTCTATGATCGGCGTGGCCCGATCCGCTGGATCCTCTCTCATCTACTGCGCTACAAAGGACTGATCCTCACCTTTGTCACCGCCGCCATGTTGACCAACGTGCTTTTTGCGTCGATCCCACGGGTGATCGGCATTGCCTTCGACGAGGTGCTCAAACCCGATGCCAGCGTGCAGCGGCTGCTCTGGATCGCCCTGGCCGCGTTGGGGATCGTCCTGTTGCGCGGGGTGCTTGATCTCACCAACGCCTTTGCGGTGGAAACCCTGGGTCAGCGCCTGGAACGTGACGCCCGTGAGGAACTCTACATCAGCCTGTTGGGCAAGAGTCAGACCTTCCACAACCGACAGCGGGTGGGCGACATTATGGCGCGCGCCAGCAACGATGTGCGCCAGCTCAACCCGATGATGAACCCCGGCGTCTCGCTTATCACCGAATCGCTGACAGGGATCATCACGCCGTTGATCTTCATCACCTTCATCGATCCACGGCTACTGGTGGCGCCTGTACTTTGGGTGATCGCCTTTGTCTTCGCGCTGCGCCGCTACACCAACCAGTTGAACCCGGTGGCCGGTTTACAGCGTATGCAGTTCGGCATGCTCAACGCCGGGCTGAACGAGGCGATCTCGGGGATCGAAGTGGTGAAGTCGATGGCGCAGGAGCAGCAGGAACGCGATCGCTTCATCGACAATGCCCGCAAATACCGTGATTACTTCGTGCGCGAAGGAGAGATCCAGGCGCGCTACTTGCCGCTGTTGCTGTTGGGTTTTGCGCTCACCGGCGCGTTCATCCACGGGCTGTATCTCTTCTCCATCGATGAGCTGACCATCGGGGAACTGGTGGCCTACATGGGGTTGATGGGCGTGCTGCGCTTCCCGGCTTTCATTTCGATCTTCACCTTTTCACTGGTGCAGCTTGGCCTTTCGGGCGCGGAACGCATCCTCGAATTGATGCGCGAAGAGACCGAACTCGACGAAAACAAGGTGGGCCACGCCGAGCTGATGCGCGGTGAACTCGTCTTCGAGAATGTCACCTTTCAGATGGGCTTCAGCGGCGGCAACGTGACCCCTATCCTCAAGGACGTCTCCTTTCGCGCCGCACCGGGACAGGTGGTGGCCATCGTCGGGCAGACGGGGTCGGGCAAGAGTATGTTGACGAAGCTAGTCAACCGCACCTACGACGTCGACGGCGGGCGCATCCTCATCGACGGGGTGGACGTGCGCGCATGGCAGATGGAAGCGCTGCGTTCGCAGATCTCCACCATCGAGCAGGAGATCTTCCTCTTTTCGCGCACCATCGCCCAGAACATCGCCTTCGGCATGTCGCAGCGCGTGGATCACAACGCCATCGAAGCCGCCGCCAGCGCCGCCCAGGCCCACGACTTCATCGAAGGCTTCCGCGACGGCTACGAGACGGAGATCGGCGAACGGGGTGTCACGCTCTCAGGTGGACAGCGGCAACGCATCGCCATTGCCCGCGCCCTGCTCACCGATCCGCGCATCCTGATCCTCGACGATTCCACCAGCGCCATCGACAGCGCCACCGAAGACAAGATCCAGCGCGCCATCGACAAAGTCATGGAAGGGCGCACCACCCTGCTCATCACCCACCGCCTCTCCCAGATCCGCCGCGCCGATCACATCCTCGTCCTCGACAAGGGGACGGTTGTGGATCAAGGCACACACGCGGAATTGATGGAACGGTGCGCGCTGTATAAGCGGATTTTTGCCAGATATAACTGAGCGTGATTCGTGTTACGTGTTGCGTGGATGGAGTGTGTTGCCGGCTGCCTTTGGATGTTGAACTCGTGGTACGTGGTACGTAGTGCGTAGTGCGTGTACCAGTAAAGTGAATGAGTATACATTGGTGGGCTACTTGTTGAGCACCTATTGTTACTGGTTCGCTCAATTATCCCAATGTAGAACCACTATCTCTACTGGTACACGCACTACGCACCACTTGACAAGAAAAGATCCAAGCCGAGCAGACAACAACCTCCACCCGCGCAACACGAATCACGCAACACGCATTCTCACGGAGGAAACACATGGGCTTCATCATGGACGGTCTCGATGCCGAGGCATACGACCGCAGCTATTCGGATCGGGAACTGTTGGGGCGCATTGGGCGCTATTTCAAACCCTATCGAGGACAGATGCTGCTGGTAGGCGGGATGATTGTACTCAACTCGCTGATGGATGCAGCCTTCCCGGTGCTCATCGCCACCGGGTTAGACCTGCTCACCGGCAGCGACAACATCCGCGTCGACGTGTGGGAGCGCAGTTGGTGGTTGATCGTGGCCATCTTCCTTACCGGCGTGCTCTCGTGGACATTCAACTTTGTGCGTCAACGCTACACCGCCCGCACTGTGGGCGATGTGGTGCTCGATCTGCGCAGAGACGCCTTCAACGCCGTCCTGGCGCGTGACATGTCGTTCTACGACGAGTTTTCTTCGGGCAAGATCGTCAGTCGCGTCACGTCGGACACGCAAGACTTTGCCAACGTGGTCACCTTGACACTCAACCTGATCAGCCAGGTACTCCAGGTGACGGTGGTGGTGTCGATCCTGATCTTCATCAACGTGCAACTGGCCTTCATCGCGCTGGCGATTGCGCCGTTGATCATCATCATTGCGCTCACCTTTCGCCGCATCGCCCGCCGCACCACTCAGCAGGCGCGGCGTGTCATTGCCCAGGTAAACGCCAATGTGCAAGAGTCTATCGCCGGCATTGCCATCGCAAAAAACTTCCGTCAGGAACAGACGATCTATAACGAGTTCACACAGGTGAATGCGCAGTCGTATCGGTTGAGTTGGCGGCAGGGGCTGGTCTTCAGCGCCATCTTTCCCATCCTCGGCACCGTGGCGGGGATCGGCACGGCGCTGATCCTCTACTTTGGCGGGCGCAGCGTGCTGGCGGGTGTGGTGTCGGCGGGGGCGTGGTTCCTCTTTGTGGAGAGCATCAACCTCTTCTGGTTCCCGCTCACCGGCATCGCCTCGTTCTGGAGCCAGTTTCAGTTGGGCATGTCGGCCAGTGAACGTGTCTTTGCACTGGTGGATGCCGAGGCGCAGGTGGTGCAGAGCGACAATCAGCCTGTCCCCGCGCTGAAGGGACGCATCGAGTTTGAGAAGATGGATTTCCGCTACACCGAGAAGGAGACCGTGCTCAAAGACTTCAGCCTGGTCATCCCTGCCGGGCAGACCATTGCGCTGGTGGGCCACACTGGCGCGGGGAAGTCGAGCCTGGGCAAGCTGGTGGCGCGCTTCTACGAGTTCCAGGGCGGGCGGCTGCTCATCGACGACCGCGACATCCGCACCTTCGATCTGGGCGACTACCGGCGGCGGCTGGGCATTGTGCCGCAGACGCCCTTCCTCTTCTCGGGGACGGTGGCCGACAACATCCGCTACGGCACCCCACAGGCCACCGACGAACAGGTGGAAGCAGTAGCACGCAAGGTGGGCGGCGGCGACTGGATCGACGCTCTGCCCCAAGGATTGGCAACACCCATCACCGAGCAAGGACGGGGTATTTCCATGGGGCAACGCCAGTTGGTGGCGCTGGCGCGTGTCTTGCTGCAAGATCCGGCCATCGTCATCCTAGACGAAGCCACGGCCAGCATTGATCCACTCACCGAAGCGCAGATTCAGGAAGGTCTCGAAGTTGTCCTCCGCGAGCGGACGGCGATTGTCATCGCCCATCGTCTTTCCACGATTCGGGCGGCGGATCGGATCCTGGTCCTACGCAAAGGGGAAGTCATCGAAGAGGGCGACCACGACGCGCTCATGGCGCAGGGCGGTCACTACGCCGAGTTGTACAACACCTACTTCCGCCACCAGAGTTTGTCTTACATCGCGGGGATCGACGATTTTACGTCCTCTCAACCGGCGGCGGTACAGGCCGACTGAGAGGCTACTGCATAAGCTGGAGCAGATTCACCAGTGTCTGATTGGAGTGTTCCAGGCGCACGAGGCCGAAACGGGGATATTCGATGTCGAGGATCAGGTAGAGGAGACCTGAAACCACCACGGCAAAAAGTAGGCTGTGCAGGCGACCAAGCTGTTCTGTCCGTCCGGTGCGCAGGCCCATCAAGCCGGAACAGATCAGGGCCAGGGCAAAGAGGGCAATAAAGATCGGTGTGGGCGGGTGGCTGTTGATGGCAGCAGTGCGGGTGGTGACAAGGTCGATCATCTCGTTGAGCGCCGGTATGAGCAGCAGGCGGGTCGACTCACAGTCGGCGCAATTGGCGGCAGACGTTGCGCTATACCAGATCTCCATCTGAAGGGACGCGGTACGGGCCAGTTCCGTTTCTGTGAGCCCTGAGTCGGCAAGATCGCCGTACAGGGCGGCACGTGAAGTGGCGTAGGATCGGAAAAGTTCGCGCAACGGTGGCTGTGTATCGATAGGCAGTAGATCAAGCCGCAGGTAAGCGGTGGAGATGGCATTTGCCTCTTGCACAATCAAGTGCCGCCGCACATCCAAACGGCCATAGGCCGCAGAAAAGGTGAAGGCAAGCAACAGCCCCAATACGGCAAAGATCGCGCCGTTGACAGCATTGGGGACTTCGGTGGTTGCATCCTGGGCCAAGGGACGTCGACGACCTAACCATTGGCCAAGCCCAAAGGCCAGCACCATCCCTAAAAACAGCAACAAAGATACAAAGAGCAGATCATACGTGCTTGCCATGCCAACCCCCATCGCTTATTTTGGTTCTAATACGCTGAAAGAGGACGAGGCGCTTGTCGAGAGCAAGCGTGCCTCGTCCTCTTTCGCACGGTACAGAATATAAGCAGCAGAACCAATAGGGCGCTTGGCTGAATTCTTGCCCTTTCACCCCTTATTTTTATAGAGAAGCTAATTCGCCCAGGTCAGGCCCAGTTCCGACAGCTTGGCTTCCGTAGGCTCACCATGATTGCCCCAGCCTGCCATCTGGTAGTAGAGCGAGCGGGCATGGACGAACTCTTTTTTGTCTAGGGCGACGCCGGTGAGTTTGCCATTCTGCAGCGGCTCGAACATGCGCTGCGGCAGGTTGTCGTCTTTTTCGCCGAAGCCCTCACGCTGGTTGAAGAGACGCGACATGGTGTTGGCGCGTTCGCCCACTTTGATCAGCTCCCACATCGTCATGTCCCATCCTGTGGCGGCGTTGACGAAATCGGCCAGTTGATGCAGTTTCAACGCCCCAATCGGGATCCCTACGAAGTCGCACATGCCCACGCTGTTGTAGAGGCTCCAGATTGCCTGGCTGTAGAAGAAAGCCCGTACCTTTTCGCCGCTGAGATCACGGCGATCCATCGGCTCAAGCAGGCCGACTTCGCTCAACCCATTATCAAGGACGCCCAACCCTTCAAAAGCAGGATCGTGGATGGCTTCCATGTGATCGGCGCCGGTGGGCGAAAGCGAGTAGGCCAGGCTCAGGCTGACTTTGCCACGTGGCTCGTGCATAGGCAGTTCCTGCCCCTTGACGTGTAGGGCGAAGCGTTCTGATCCTTTGCCGATCTTCTCGGCGGCGCGCTTGACACCGTCGGCCAGGACGTTGCCGAAACCTTCGCGTTTGCCGATTTTGTGGATCATGGCGATCACGGCGTCGGCGTTGCCCCAGGTTAGATCGATGCCGTCGGTATCTTCTTGGGTGAGGATGCCGTTTTCGTAGCATTCCATGGCGAAAGCAATGGAGACGCCGGTGGAAATGCCGTCGAGGACATAGCGGTTGACCCACTGCGACGCTTCGGCGACGGCAGCCATGTCGCCCACACCGCAGAGCGATCCCAGCGCGCCGATGATCTCGTATTCCATGCCGCCGTACTTAGCCGAAACACCCCGTTCGGGCACTTCGACTTCGCGTTTGCAGGCGACGGTACAGGCATAGCAGGTGCCCCGGTTCACAAGGATGGTGTCGGACATGCGCGTGCCGGAGATGGCGTTGGCATGCTCAAACGATCCATCGCGGAAGTTGTGGGTGGGGAGAATGCCGTCTGCGTCCAGCCCGTTGATGCCGCCGGCGGTACCGTGCAGGTGCATGCGGTCGGTTTCGCGATCGTAGTTGTCGCGGAACCATTGGAGGACGCCGTTGGATTTCTCGCGTTCCTCGGCGGCCACCCGTTCACGCCCACGGGTGACGATGGCTTTGAGGTTCTTGCTGCCCATCACCGCGCCCAAACCGGCGCGCCCGTGGAAGTGACGAAGCTGGTTGGTGATGGCGGCGTAAAGGACCAAATTTTCGCCCGCCACCCCAGTCTGGAGGACGTTGATGCGCTTGTCGCCCAGTTCCTCTTCGAGGCCGTCCTGGACTTCGCCGGCGAGTTTGCCCCAATATTGGGTGGCGTCGCGGAATTCGCATTCGCCGTCGTGTAGGAAGAGGTAGGTAGGTTTGGCGGCTTTGCCGTGAACGATGACGCCGTCGAAACCGGTGCGCTTCAGTTCCGGTCCCCAGTAGCCGCCGGCTTCGGCTTCGCCATAACCGCCGCTCAACGGTGACTTGCCCGCCGCGGTGTAGCGGTTGGCCCCCGACAGGGGTAAGCCGTTGATCACACTGGTCATAAAGATAAGCAGGTTGTCGGGTCCTAGCGGATCGATGCCGGGCTTCATGTCGCGCAACATGAAGTAACTGGCCAGCGCGCCGCCGCCCAAGTACTTGCGGTAGATCAACTCGTCGAGTTCCTCAATCCAGGTGCGCGATTCGGTTAAATCAACATGCAAGATCTTGCCATTGTAGCTGCTGGGCATCTTACTCCTCCATTGCGGATTAGATTTTCGCGATTTTACGTAAGATACCCTTAATTGTAGTACCGGGAATTGCCTTTCCAGATCGTCCACCAGGACAGTCTATTGCAGAATTTGATCCACGAAGGCACATGATGAAGGAGAAAGGGACACGGATTACACGGATTTTTAGGATTCTGAGGAAAAAAGATTTGGTTTCTTTTCATTCCAAACAATCCGTACAATCCGTGTCCGACTTTCTTGATCTTCTTTTTCTTCGTGTGCCTTCGTGGATCAATGCTTCTGAATCAGCGGTTGCGCCACGCCTCCGAGTCGGGGACGAAGAGCGGCGATCCGAATTCCTCGACGCCGAACTGGCTGATGGCTTCCTGGGTAGGCACAGAGACAAGCCAATCAATGAACTGATTGGCCAGTTCGCCCTTGATTTCAGAATTTTTCTCGGGGTTGACAGCCATGACGCCGTACGGGTTGAAGAGGATGGGATCCCCTTCGGCGACAATGATCAGTTCAGTGCCTTCCAGGGTGCGGGCCAGGTAGGTGGCGCGGTCGCTCAAGGTGTAGGCTTCTTGCTCATTGGCCATGGTCAGCACAGCGCCCATGCCCTGCCCAGCAGAGATGTACCAATCGCCGCTGGGTTCGATGGCTGCGGCTGCCCAGAGCGACTTTTCTTTGCTGTGGGTGCCCGAATCGTCGCCGCGCGAGACAAAAGGCGATTCGGTCTCTGCAATCTGGGTGATGGCGACGGCGGCGGCGCTGCTGCCGGCGATGCCTGCCGGGTCACTGGCAGGGCCGACGATGATGAAATCGTTGTACATCACATCCTCGCGGCGGACACCGTCTCCGGCTTCCATGAAGGCGTCTTCTTGCGACCGCGCATGGACCAACACCACGTCGGCGTTGCCATCTCGACCCAACTGGAGCGCCTGACCGGTGCCCACAGCCACCACGTCCACTGCAACGCCGAATTCTGCTTCATAGAGCGGCAAGATCACGTCGAGCAATCCGGAGTCGCGGGTACTCGTCGTCGTCGCCAGGATCAGCCGATCCTCAGCGGCGGCGTTGCCCTCTTCCTGCGCCGGCGCCGTCACTTCAGCAGCCGCTGAACCGTCCTCCGCCGAGGGGACGGTGACCGGCAGGGCAATCGGCTGGCAGGCAGCCAGCAGCGCCATCATGAACACCACCACGAGAGAAAACCACAGTGTCCGCTTCATCTTCTACTCCTTTGAATTAATAGATCATGTCCCCTTGTACAAACGCCGCCGTGCGTGGATCTTTCGGCGATTCGAAAAACGTCTGTACATCGGCGACTTCGGCCAACCGATTTTCCAGGAGCAGGGCGACGCGATGGCCCATGCGCCGCGCCTGAAACACATTGTGGGTGACAAAGACCACAGTGACGCCATCATCCTGGTTTAGGCGTCTCACCAATCGTTCGATCAAGGCCACGTTGGCCGGATCGAGATTGGCAGTAGGTTCGTCGAGGAGCAGGGCATCGGGGCGCAGGATCAGGGCGCGGGCCAGGGCCACTCGCTGTGCTTCACCGCCAGAGAGCGTGCGCGCCGACTGCTTCGCCATGTGGCCCAACCCCACTTCGTCTAACGCAGCATGGATGGCCTGCCCGCTGTTGCGTTGACCACGCAAGTTCAGGCCGTAGGCAACATTGGCTTCGACGCTGCGTTTGAGCAGAAGCGGACGCTGAAAGACGGTGGTAACCCGCCGTCGCAGCGCCAACGACGCCTCATGTCCACTGCCGATGACTTCGTTGTGAAAACGGATTGTCCCTGTGCTGGGCGCTTCGAGGAAGTTGAGCAGGCGCAGCAACGTACTTTTGCCCACGCCGCTTGGCCCCACCAGCGCCAGGATCTCACCCTGGTAGACGTCCAATGTATCTACGGCGAGGACACAACGCGGCCCGTAGCTTTTTGTTACGTTGCGCACTTCGTAGATCGTCTTGTTCATACGTCGAAAGAGCGTCCTTGCAGGCGCACCACAATGGCATTGGTGATGAAAGCCAGCCCCAACAGGATGATGCTGAGGGCGATGGCCATGTCGAAATTGCCCTTGCCCGTCTCCAACACGATAGCCGTGGTGAGCACGCGGGTGCGTCCTTCGATGTTGCCGCCCACCATGATCACTGCGCCCACTTCGGAGATGATGCCGCCGAAACCGGCCACAATCGCAGCAATCACCCCAACGCGTGCCTCTTCGAGCACCGCCCATGTCGTCTGCCACCGTGACGCGCCCAGCGCCCGCACCTGAAGCCGCAGCGCCGGGTCCACACCATTGACCGCAGCCATGGTAAAGCCCGCCACCAGGGGAAAGGCGATAATCGTCTGAGCGATGATCATTGCCTGTGGCGTAAAGAGATTAGGAATCCAATCCCATGCCAATGATCCCAACGGTCCACTGCGCGAGAGCATAAGGTAGACGAAGAGACCGATCACCACGGGCGGGAAGGCCATGCCGGTGTAGATCGTAGAGATAGCGAGTCCGCGCCCGCGGAAGTGAGTCAGGCCGAGGAGCACCCCAGCCGGCACTCCCAGCACCACGCTAATCGCCAACGCCGCCCCCGACACCGAAAGCGAAAGCATGACGATCTCGAAGAGCGCCGGATCGCCGCCAGTGATTAAAACGATGGACTGGATGAAACCGTCGATGAGGGTGCGAATGGGTCAATCCTTTGCTTGATCCGTGATTCGTGATTCGTGATTCGTGATGGGCTTGACACCGACTCCGTTCAAACAATGACGAGAGACGCCCTAACCACAGATCACAGATCACGAATCACGAATCACGAATCACTATATTTCCGCAATCACCTTCCCCATCTGCCCCGTGTCGTAGCCACCCAGGGCGTTGACGGCGTGGACAAATGTCTTGTCTTCGCGGATGAGTTTGAGGAGAGGGGCCAGGAGATCGCTTTCGTAGTGTTCAACAGGAATCACGAGATCGTAGCGCTCGTCGAAGAGGGGGATGAAGTCGAGATCGAGGGCGCGGGCGGCGGCGAGGATGCCCAGGCCGCAGTCGGCGGCGCCACTCTTGACGGTGGCGGCTACGGCGAGGTGGGTAAACTCCTGGCGTTCGTAGCCACGGATCGATTGGGGATTTACGCCGCGCTGCTTGAGCACATAGTCGAGCAGGACACGTGTCCCTGCGCCACGTTGACGGTTGACGAAGATGACGTCCTCGCGCTGGAGATCGACCAGTTCGCTGATCTGTTTGGGGTTTCCCTTGGGCACGATCAGCCCCTGAGAACGGTTGACAAACCCAAGCAAGACAACCCGAATGTTGTGCGGAGTGAGCAATCTGCGGATGAAGTCTGTGTTGTACGCGCCGGTCTCCTCATCCAACAAATGAGAACCGGCAATGTGCGCCTCTCCACGTTGCAAGGTGAGCAGGCCGCTCAAACTGCCCACATGCGCCGACGCCAGGAAACGATCCGGGTGGCGCTGATGCAGCCTGTCTGCCAGGAGATCGAGTGTCATGTCGTGGCTGCCAATGACGACGATGGTGCGATCCACCGTGCCAGGGGGGCGCAGCAGTTCGACGTTGACGGCTTCGCCGGCCTGATGTCCTTCGGAGAAGCGGGGCACAGTGACAATGCCATCAGCTTTGACCAGTGACATGAGCACGCCTGCGCCGCCCTGTAACGGCGTGGCCACCACTTTGTCGCCCACTTTGCCCACGGTGACCCGCACGTAGTGATCTTCACCCATGGGCGAGGAGAGCTTGCGGCTCAACGTCGCCTGAATCGTGGGGCGTTCCGGCAACGGCAGCCCTTGCCAGCGGTAGAGCAGCGGTTTCACCAGGAGATCAAAGGTCATGGCCGCGGAGACGGGGTAGCCGGGGATGCCGACCAGCGCTTTCCCCTGGGCTACACCTAGCACGACAGGGTGCCCCGGGCGAATGGCAATGCCGTGGACACGAAGTTCGCCCAGTTCGCTCACCACGGCGGCGGTGTAGTCTTCGGATCCGGCGGACGAGCCGGCGTTGACGGCCACGAGATCGTGATCCTTCAGCGCCGCGGCTACGGCATCGCGCAGCGAATTGTAGTCGTCGATGACAATCGGCCAGCGGGTGACAAGGCAGCCGGCCTCTTCGGCCTGGGCGCCTAGCATTAACGAGTTGTATTCGATGATGTCGCCGGGTTTCGGTTCGCTGCCCACGGGTACCAACTCGGTGCCGGTGGGGATGATGGCGACACGGGGCCGCCGGTAGACGCTGATCTGTGCGTGTCCACTACCGGCGACTGCGCCCAGATCCTGTGGACGGAGACGGTGATTGGCAGGCAAGACCAGTTCGGTGGCCACCATGTCTTCGCCCATGGGGCGCACATCTGTCCACGGTGCGCAGGCGGCGAGGATCTCGATATAGTCCACGCCGTCCTGGTGAACGGGCTGCGTCTGTTCGATCATGATCACGGCGTTTTTGCCCACGGGCAGGGGATCGCCGGTGTCAACAGGCAGGGCCTGACTGCCCATGGCGAGCAAACGGGGGCTGGTTTCGGTGGCCCCGCGTGTCTCGTCGCTGTGGACGGCGTAACCGTCCATAGCGGCGGCGTGATAGTGGGGCGACGAGAGCCGCGCCCACACCGGCTGTGCCGTCACCCGGTACAGCGCTTCGGTTAGCGGGATTGTTTCTGCCGAGAGGGTGGCCAACAATCCGTTTGCCGCCAACGCTTCATGCCAGTTGGCCACAGCTTCAGAAAGCGCCACGTCGTGCAGGTAGATGTTGCGTTCGGTTGGCGTAGACATAATATCTTTCCGTATTACGTGGGGAGAGCAGATTGTCGCGCGATTGGGAATTGCTGCGTTTAGGATAGTGCGTGGTGCGTGTACCTTTATAGAAAGCTGGTTCTTCATTGGCGCATGGGCGGCGGTAAACACACCGAAATCTCCCAATGTAGCGCTAACACTCTCTACTGGTACACGCACTACGCACTACGTTCAGTGAAGCGTCACCGTCACCCAGGCACCTTCGCGTATCCCCCCTGAATCGAGGGGAATTTGGATCACGCCGTCGGCGTTGACCAGGGTGTAGATCAGGTTGGATTTGCCGAAGACGGGGACGGCCCAGCTTTCGCCGTCGCGTGCTTCAATGCGCACCTGGACGTAGTCTTCGCGGCCGGTGGCAGAGGCGACGTTACGCGCCAGACGCGCCTGGATCCGGGTGTGGGCAGGCGCAGAGGCCCCTAGGCAGGCGCGGATGGCAGGCGTCACCACCAGGTCGAAGATAACCATGGCCGACACAGGATTGCCCGGCAACCCGAAGACAGGCACACCGTCGCACACAGCCAGGATCGTGGGTTTGCCCGGCTTCACACTCAGCCCGTGGACAAGCACGCCGGGCGCGCCCAGTTCTTCGATGATGTCGACGCTGAGATCGCGGTAACTCACCGAGCTTCCCGCCGAGAGGACGACGATGTCGGCTTCGTGGTGGGCTTTCTGCATGGCCGCCAGCAACGCTTCGCGTCGATCCGGCACAATGCCATAGAGGATGGGTTCACCACCGGCTCGGCGGATCAATGCAGCGAGCGAATAGGAATTGATGTCGCGGATCTGTCCTGGTGTGGTGGGTTGATCGGGGGGTACCACTTCGTCGCCACTAGAGACGACGGCCACACGGGGCGGCTGGGCGACACTCACTTCGGTGATTCCCAAAGCCAGCAGCCCGCCAATGTCCTGAGGACGCAGGGGACGTCCCGCCGTCATCAGCAGATCGCCGCGGCGGATGTCTTCGCCGATCTGGATCACGTTTTCGCCCTCGGCCACCGGTTTGAGCACCTCAATGGCAGCGTCGTCGATGCGCTGCGTCTCCTCTACCATCACCACGGCGGTTGCGCCTGCGGGCAGCGCGCCGCCGGTGTGGATCAGCACAGCTTCGCCTGATCCCAACTCAAGCGAACTGGTTGCGCCCATAGGCACCTCGCCGATGACGGTGAGGAACGCGGGTAACCCGCCGGACGCGCCGTAGGTGTCCACGGCGTTGACGGCGTAACCGTCGACGGTGGAGCGGGCAAATTCGGGTAGATCCTGAGGAGAAGTCAACGCCTCAGCGAGGATGCGATCCAATGCATCGGCTGTGGGGATACGTTCGGTGCGCACACGTGGGTGGAAGTGTTCTGAGAAGAGGCGGTGTGCGTCTTTGGGTGTCTGTACTGTAAAAAACTCCGACATACATTACTCCGTCCATGCTGCCGAAACTGAGTTTCACCCTCCATTTAGCAAAAGTCTATCCGACTTTCTACGATAGAAAATTTATTCGTCGCCCGGAATGACCAACCGCTGCCCCACTGTGACAAAGTTGGGATTGGTAAGGTTATTGGCTTCGAGGATAGCATCAACGGTGACATCGTAGCGCTGTGCAATGGAAAAGAGTGTTTCTCCGCGGACAACGGTGTGCACAGTCTGATTGGCGGCGCGCACCTGTTCGGCGGTGACGCCGGGGATGGTGAGTTGCTGACCCGGCTGGATCTGGTTGGGGTTGGCCAGGCTGTTGGCCGATGTGATGTCAGCAGCATTGACATTGTACAGCCGGGCAATTTCCAACAGGGTTTCCCCAGCGCGCACAGTGTGAACGGCCGCGCCGGCATCATTGGCCCGTTGATTGGCGACAGGTGCATCGGCGACAGCACCCGTTTGGGCTGTCCCCTGGTAGCCGGGGATAACAAGGACACGTCCTTGAATGAGGTTGTTGGGGTCGGCAATGGTGTTGGCATCGACAATGGCCTGCGCTGCTACGTTAAACTCCTGCGAAATGGAGAAGAGCGTGTCACCGGCCTGGATCACATACTCATACGGTTGGGGGGGCACAGGGGTTGGCGGCACTTCAGGCGCGTAACCGGGGATGATCAACGCCTGCCCCACGAAGACGGCGTTGGGATCGGCCAGCGTATTGGCAGCAATGATCTCGTTGGTGGTCACCCCAAAATTCATGGCAATCGAAAGTAGCGAGTCACCTGCTCGGACGACATAGGTGAACGGGCCTGCTGTGGAAACCGGCGCAGCCGTTTCGCCGGCAACAGGTGCGCCGGTATTGGGCACACGCAGCACCTGCCCAACCTGGAGCGCATCGGTGCTGAGCAAGTTAAGTTGGCGCAACTCTTGAGAGGTGATGCCGAACTTCTCGGCAATGGTCGACACGGTGTCACCGGGCTGCACCTGATAGGGCATCGTCGATACAGAGACAGTCGGCGTCGGTGTGGGTTCTGGTGCAGGTGTGTTGGTGGCTTCGATCACAGGTAGCACCACCACTTCCGGCTCGTCGACAACGGTGGCGTCGACGCCGGTAGGCGCACTGCTATTTGGATCAGCCTCAGCGGCGCGTTCTCGAGTGCAGCCACTGATCATGGCAGCAAGCATTAGCACAACGAGCAGTGTCGGGACCCATCGTATCGATCGACGCATTTCTCTCATCTCTTTGCTCTGGTATCTGTCCTGAAGCTCGGCCCTGAAAGTCTCCATGTCAATGCCGTCTGTTAGAGCCAGCGAATGGCGTCACAATGGAATTTCAGGATGGTTTCTTAACGTCTCTTTGTGCAGGGAGACCGACAGTAGTGGACGCCGTGATATGTCGTATAGTTGAAAACGATGATAGCACAGCCAATCGCGCCGTGCAAACGGGATCGCTTAAGTACCATAAGGCAAATCATCAGAAAAAGGAAGCTACTCTCTTTTCAGATCTTGCTGTTGGGGATATGTTGGGAGAAAGTAGAACACACGCTGTCGTCCGTCGCCGGTCACGAAAAGGAGCCCCCGATGCAAACCATCGTCACATTGACCATGAACCCGTCGCTCGATATTAGCACCAGTGTGGACACGGTTGTGCCCGAGCACAAACTACGTTGCGCCGCGCCCAGCTACGAACCGGGCGGCGGCGGCATCAACGTTGCCCGAGCGATCCACAAGTTGGGCGGCGCCGCCACTGCCTGTTATCTGGCAGGTGGGCCAACCGGGCAGATGCTTACCCAGTTGTTGGCCGAAGAGGGCGTGGTGCAACGTCCTATACAGAGCCGATACTACACACGCGAGAGTTTCGCCGTCTACGAAACGACAAGTGGACAGCAATACCGTTTCAGCATGCCCGGCACACAGATCGACAATGTCGAGTGCAATCTGGTGGTCGACCGAATTAGTTCGTTGTCCCCCATGCCGGACTATCTGGTGATCAGCGGCAGTTTCCCTCCGGGCGTAACAGACGCTTTCTTCGCCGAACTGGCCACGCTGGCGCGCCGTGTAGGCGCACGGCTGGTTGTGGATACCTCAGGACCGGCCATGCAAGCGGCACTGGCTCAGGGTGTCTTCTTGATAAAGCCAAACTTTCGTGAACTGGGTCTACTGGTGGGCCGACAGATCAAAGACGACCTGGATCTACGCCGTGAGGCAGAGGCCATTGTAGCGGGTGGGCAGAGTGAGGCGGTCCTTGTATCGTTGGGCGCAGCAGGTGCAGCCCTAGTGACCAAAGCAGGCTACACGCAGTTCCGTTCGCCGACGGTCCCCATTCAGAGCAAAGTCGGCGCAGGGGACAGTATGGTGGGCGGGCTTGTCTTTGCATTGGCGCGTGGATACACCTTCACAGACGCTGCTCGGTTTGGTGTGGCCGCCGGCGCAGCCGCCGTGATGACCCCTGGATCGGAATTGTGTCGTCGTGAAGACGTTGAGCGGCTCTATGCACAGATGCAAAAGGACGTTCAATAATGTGGTGTGATAAATGTTTTTAAAGTTATCCCTTTCTCAGTTTCTTTTTATAGATTAAATATAGAACTAATAGTAGGGGCTGGGGATATGGGGATATCTCTTTGCACAGTTGATGCTGCTACTACATATTGTTTTGGTTGTGGATTCTAGGCCATATGTAGTAGTTGAAATTTCGTAGAATGAAATGAAGGTTGAGTATAAGTTGGTGCAGAATTACATGAAACTTTGGAGACCCATTGGCAGAACAAACGGTCTACACTAGATGTTGTGTGGAAGGTTGATTACCGAAAAAGGCTGTGGATAAGCCGGAATTGTGGGGATAATTTCATTCTAATGTTATGCACAGCCAATTTATCCCCCTTTTCAAGCACTTATCCCCGGAACTATCCACAGCCCAATTAGTTATCCCCAATTGGGGATAACGTTAGGATAACTTCGTCTTTTCCTCACGGGCTATGATTTTTCTCTGGTATTTTGGTACTGGGGCTACTATCCACTTATGAGCGTATTTTCCCCATTCGGGGAAAATTCAAGCAGCCCCCAACGCGGATGGTTAGGGGCTGCTTGCGTTTTCTTGGCGCGTTACTTCAGGCGTTACTTCAGGCGTTGTCGTCGTGGGCTACCATATCGATGACCACACAGGTGGCCAGGATGGCGATATCGTCTTCTCCGTCTTCAATATCGACGCCGTAGCTATCACGAATTGAGAAGAAACGCTTCGACACCTGGGCGACGGTACGTCCTTTGCGCTCGAACCGATAGTCGTAGTCGAGGATAGAGCCGGTGATGTGGTAATCGTTGGGGCCGGGGACGTCTAAGGTGAACTTGTCGCGGAAGAGCGAGAGGAAATCCTTCTTCACTTCGGCAAAGGCTTCACCGTTGCGATAGATGGTGTACTGTGGGCGCAGGCTCAGGAGTTTCTGGGCGATGTAGGCGACTTCTTTACCATTGCGGTCAAGCATCTGCAATTTGTCGCCCCAAGAAAAGACTTTGCCCTTCACCTGATATGCAGTCGTGCCGGACGCGTCTTTGATTTCAAAGTTGTCGGCAAAAGACCAGATTCGTTGCTTCATTTGGTAACGCATGGCTGTTCTCCGTTGGGTATGAAAGTTTTAAGGCCGAAGCCATCGCTCTCCCCCCCACATAACAGTGAAGCCGAACTGCTCTATTTGTCCCGTGACGATGGTTACACTTTAGCCTTTCACCCCTGTCAGTGTAATGCCTTCAATAAAGTAACGCTGCGCCACAAAGAAAAGCACGAGCAAGGGGAATGTCACCGCCAACGATGCCGCCATCATCAAATGCCATTGGATGCCGAAGCGTGTCTGGAAGGCATAAAGACCCAGCACCAGCGGGTACTCGTTGGCATTGTCCAGGTAGATCAGTGGGCCGAGGAAGTCGTTCCACGTGTACATAAAGTGGAAGACGGCTACCACCATCAGTGCCGGCTTGACCAGGGGCAGGATGATCCGCCACAAAATGGTGAAATCCCCGGCGCCGTCGACGTAGGCGGCATCGCTGAGATCCCAGGGGATGGTCATCATGAACTGGCGCAGCAAGAAAATGTTGAATGCGCTGCCGAAAAAGGACGGCACAATCAGTGGTGCATAGCTGCCCACCCAGCCGAAGGTTTGAAAAAGAATGTAGGTGGGGATCAGCAGCACGATCCCTGGCAGCATCATGGTGGCCAGGGTGATGGCGAACAAGGTATCGCGCCCCCAGAAGTTCATACGGGCAAAAGCATAGGCAATCACACCCGAAGAGACCACCACGCCGATGGTGGTGGTGATGGCATAGTAGAGCGTGTTGCCCATCAGCCGGGCGAAAGGAAAGGCAGGGCTCGTCAACGCCTCGACGTAGTTGCTCCACAGCACCGGATCGGGGATCCACTGTGGCGGGTCGGTGAAAACCTGATTGATCGGTTTGAGTGAGGTAATCACCAGCCACAAAAAGGGAATCAGAAAGAGGATGGCCACACTGGAAAGCAGCAGGTGGGTGACGAATCCGCCTACCACACGGCGGCGAGTGATGCGCCGTCTACGCGTAAGGCGGTGGGGTTGGGTTTGTTCTGAGATGGTCTGCTGCATGAAAGACTCCTCGCTTATCTACGGCCGCCGGTTTCGTAGTGGACCCAGTAGTTGGATGAGCGGACGAGGGCCAGTGTGATGATGATCAACACGATGAACATAGCCACCGCCATAGCCGAGGCATAGCCCATATCGAAGTAGCGGAAGCCGTTGCGATAGAGGTGGATCATGTACATGAGCAGCGAATTCAGCGGACCGCCGCCTGCGTCACCACTGGCCGAACTTGCCACAAATGCCACGGTGAAGACTTGAAATGAGCCAATCATGCCGATAATCAGGTTGAAAAAGATGGTAGGCGTGAGCAGCGGAATTGTGATACGCCAGAAACGTTGCCAGCCGTTGGCCCCGTCGATGGTGGCGGCTTCCATAAGCGAATTGGGGATCTCCTTGAGGCCGGCCAGGAAGATCAACATCGCCGCACCCGAACTTCCCCATACGTGGATCAGGATCATCGCCGGCTTCGACCAGGTGGCGCTGCGCATCCAGCCCAGCCGCGGCAGCCCCAATGCCTCCAGCCCGGCGTTGAGCAACCCCATCCGCGGATCGAGGATCACATACCAGAGCAGCGCCATGGCCACTGCCGGCATCAAGTTAGGCAGGTAGTAGATGGTGCGATAGATGCCGATGCCCCGGCTGCTTGTGTTCAGGAGGAGCGCCAACAAGAGCGCAACCATCAACCCCAACGGTACCGAGAAGAGTGTGTAGTAGGTGGTGTTCCACACCGACTTCCAGAAGAGTGGATCCTTGGTGAACATGGTCTGAAAGTTGTCCAGACCGATCCAATTCGGAGGATTGAGAACAGTATACTTGGTGAGCGAGAAGTAAAACGAGGCCAGGATCGGGTAAGCCGTGAACACCAACAATGCGAAGATCCAGGGCGCCACAAAGAGATACGCCGTTAGGCTTTCACGCATGGCACGGCTCGGGCGCCACCGCGGCGTAGCACTGGGCGAACGTTGTTTGATCGCTTGTGACATGAGGGTCTCCTTCGGCGTAAGGAGTAACGAGTAGGGCACAACTACATCCTCGCCTTACTCATTACTCCTTACTCGTTATCCATTCTTCTCGAAACCAAACGCACAGATCCGTCCTGCGCTCGTTATTGCCGCATCGTCTCATCCAGCCGCGCCTGGACGATGGCCTGGGTTTCGGCCAACGCCTGGGCCGGTGTTTTGGTCTTGTGCAGCACTTCGTCGATGGCTGCGCCTAGTGTGTCCGAGGCGAAGCTTTCCACTGGAGAGGTCCACATGTCAGCGGCGGTGTTCAGATAGTCGGCGTAGAAATTGTGGATCTCCTGCGCCCTTTCCTGGCCGTAGAGATCCACCAACTTGGTGGGCAGCACACCCTGCGGGAATGCCTTCCACGCCGGCGTATCCATGATGTAGGTGTACCACGTCTCCCAACCCTTGGTGGCAAAGTACTCGATGAAGTTGAACGATTCCTGCGCTTGCCCTGCGCCGGAAGGCACCACGAACCAGTTGGGGTAGTAGGCCGTGGCCGATTGTGTGCCGCTTGGCCCAATCGGGAATTTGGCCACATTCCACTCGAAAGGAATGTCGGCATCGGTGGGCGCCCAACTGCCCGAATCGGCCAGGGCCTGATTACCCAGGCCGAAAGCCGTCTGCGGGTAGACGCCGGACCATTCGCCGAAGATGTTCAACTGTTCGATGTCGCCCCGATACTGCTCGTCGAGCCACTGAAGCCAGAAGTTGAGCCATTCCTCGTTGGCGCTGCTGTCGATGACGTAGCGATTGTTCTCGGCGTCGAAGATCTGCCCACCGTTGACCTCGCTCCAGATCGGTCGAATCCAGCCCGTTGCCCAGGGGACATAACCGGCCTGCTTCAACTCGTCGCCTTCCCAGATCACAAATTCGGCTGAGAGATCCTTCAACCCCTGCCAGGTGGTAGGGAAATCTGCTGTCGCCGTAGAGATGCCCTTTTCGGTGAATTTTTCGGCGTTGAAGAAGAGGCTGGCTGCGCCGGCAGAAGCGGGTAGGCCGTAGACCTTTCCTTGCCAGGTGGTGGATTTCAACGGGCCTTCGTAGAAGGCGTCGGGGGTGGCCCACTGTGCATCGGCCATGTACTCGTCGATGGCCATAAGCGATCCCTGCGCGGCGAACTCTACCGGCGGCGACCAGATGGTGGCGGCGTTGGGTGGCGTGCCGGCAGCAATGCGGGTGAGCAGAACTTCAGTAAACGCACCACCGCCGGGTGGGCCACCGGTCAACTCGTAGTCAACCTTTACGCCGGGGTAGGTCTCTTCGAAGCCGGCAACGATCAGCGGAACCATCTCCTGTGTGGTGGGGGTGTCCAACTCATTCCACCAACTGATGGTGACACCTTCTGCGTCTGCTGCACTGCCTGTATCCCCTGCCGGTTGGGTGGCCGGGGCGGCACAGGCGGCGACGAGCGCCGCGCCGCCTGCAACCCCCGTCAACCGCAGAAAATCACGCCGACTCAATGCTCTCTTCGCCTGCTTGTTTGCCTGTGTTTTCAAGGTCGTTTCCTTTCTTTCAATCTCTGTGGGAACGTGAGGAGGAAATCAATTGAACCAACACATCTGAAACCGAACAGCGACAATTCTGTATATCCAGATAAATGAGATCAATTTGAAGCGACATCGGGTGACTACTTGTGCAGGATCGCCGCCGCTGCACCGATGATGCCGGCGTCGGTGCTCAGTTGGGCTCGCCGAATCGGCAACCCACGGCTGGACTCAGCCCAAATGTGATCGCGACAAGCATCTACAAAGCTCGACCAGTACAAGCCTTGCGCCATACCCAATCCACCACCGACGACGATAGCCGCCGGATCAAGGACGTTGACCAGCCAGCCGACAGCGACGCCTAAGGCTGCACCGCCGCTGCGCACCACATCCACCGCCACCGGATCGCCGGTGTCCGCTGCCGTTAACACAGCTTCGGCGCGAACGTGGGCAGCGCCGCTGCGCTGGTTATAGCGCATCACCAGTGCAGGCCCGGCAGCAATCTCTTCGATCACTGTACGCACGGTTGCGCCGCAGGTGGAGCATGTCAACGTGATGGGGCCGGTGGTGAGCACCAGTGCATTGCCGCGCGCCCCTGCAAAAGGACGCCCACCCTGCACTAAACATGAGCTGATCCCAGTGCCGACGGTGACGTAGACGAAGGAATCCACATCCTGGCCTGCACCGTAGCGCGCTTCGGCCAGCGCCGCCGCCCGCACATCCGATTCCACCACCGCCGGCGCAAGGACGGCAAAGCGATCCTGCACTGGTAGACGATCCCAGGCCACCGTGTGTCCGCTTGTTACCTGACCAGTGGGGTCGACCAGTTCGCAGACGCCGATGCCGATCCCCAGGAAGCGATCTTGGGGCAAGCCCGCGTAGTGTCGTAGTTCCCTGGCCATTGCCAGCGCCGTCTGCAAAACGGCCTCGCCGCCTCGCTGCGGCTGCGTGGGCGTCTCCTGGCGCAGCAGCAGACGTCCTTGCGCCAGATCCACCACGCCGCCGGCGATTTTGGTGCCGCCCACATCCAATCCAATCGCCCAACCCTCTGGCAGATGATCGGCCGCCATCGTCTACGCCTGCTCCGGCAGGTAGTGGGGCGCCACGCCAAAGATAAAGGTGACGGGGCGATCACTCATGTTCCAGTATTGGTGGGCGGCCCCCTGTGGCACATAGAAGCCATCGCGGGGCTCCAATTCAAACCACTTTTGTCCGTCGTTTTCAGGCGCGTAGACATTTAGCGTGCCTTCCAGCAGGTAGAGGCACTCGTCCCCGCCGTGGACGTGCAGATCCGACTTTCGCCCGGGCAGGAGTTCGATGGTGCCGGTGGTCAGGTGTTCGGTAGCCGCCTGTATGCCCACCAACATCTGTTGTTCCGCTCCTTCGAGCCGCCACAGCGTGTCTTCACGGCGGAGGACGCGGATACTGTCGCCCGCGCGGATCTGCGCCTGCTGTATGGGCCATTGCCCCAGCAAATGATCCTGGGCGTAGAGAGGCTCGGTGAGGTTTGGCTTCGTCTGCGCGTAGCGTCCCGACGTCCCCTGTGACGGGGGGGGGGCGAAGTATTCCAAAACCCGCAGCGGCTCACTGCTATAGTTGAAGGCATGGTGCCAGGTGTCGCGGCGAAAGAAGGCCGCTTCACCCTTGTGTACAGGATGAACTTCACCGGTTTGGGGGTTCACCAGCACCATGACGCCGCTGATCACATAGAGCACTTCGTCGGCGGCAAAGATGGTGCGCGCCGAGTCGGAGTGCCGAAACGCCCCGCCCGGGGGCAGCCCAAAGAGAAGCTGGTGGATCTTGTCGGTGGAGGCGTAGATCCAATCCGACACTTCCCCGGCCACGGGATCGCCCCACAGGTGGCGGGTGACATCTGCGTAACGAATGTGCGTCGGCTCCGAAAAGGTGGGCCGCGGCGACGGTGAATAGCCCATTACAACTGCGTCCTGTCGTGGATGAGGTGTGCCGAATCCTGCTCTGCCTCTTTTTCGTAGAGGTTCAGCGCTGGGAAAGTGCTTTCAATGGTACGGGCCTGCCCATCGCGGCCCGCTTGCTCTGCTTTGATCATGATCTCCAGGGCGTGGTAGCCATGCTCAGGCGTGATCATGGGCTTCTGCCCGCTCTGGATACACTCAACTAGATGGCGGAGGCCGTCGGTCCACGGCCAGTTGGGGTCAGTTTCCTCATGGATCTGCCAGGCGCCCACCTCGTTGAGCCACAGCTCGTAGCCGTTAGGGTCCCAGTCGTCGCCCAGCATTTGGATGGTGCCCTTATCGCCGTAGAGTTCAACGGCTGGGCAGCGATATTTTTGAATCGTAAAGCCGGTGGTTACCACGGCGAAAACGCCTTCGCCGAAGTCGATGCAGATGTGGGCGTTGTCTAGCGCTTCCACCTTCATCATCTCGCCGTCCACCACTCGTTCGGGGATCGACGTGCCGGCAAGGCCGGTCACCCGTTTGGCCGGCCCGAGGAGCCCAGTGAGGCTGATCACGTTATAGACGCCGAGATCGAAGTGAGCGCCGCCACCGGGACGGTAAAACCACTGTCCCCAACTGGGGCCGGCCCAGCCGTAAAAGGCGCGTGCCAGCCGGATTTTGCCCAACTCGCCGCGGTGGACACGTCGCCACATTGCCTGATAGGTGGGGCTGAGGATCACATGGGGGGCGGGCACCAGATAACCGGGGCTGCTCTTGGCCAGTGTCACCAACTCTGCTGCCTCTTCCAAGTTGGTGGCCATCGGCTTTTCCACAAGGACATGTTTGCCCGCTTGTAGTGCCGCCTTGGCCAGCGGTCCATGCTCGTTCATTGAGGTCAACACCAGCACTAGATCGACATTGTCGTTCTCAATGATGTCTGCGTGGTTGCTGGAAAAGCGGTCGACACCCAGCAACTCCTTTGCTACCTGTCGTCTTCCTTCGCTCACATCGCATACCTGCACGACCTCGATTGCATATCCTTCTTGTTGCATGCGCCTGATCTGCCGCGTATACGGGCCAGAGCCAACACTGCCATAACCAATGATGCCAATGCGTACAGGATTTGACATAGATGCAAGCTCCTCCAAGTGATGGGTGATCTAGAACGGTCGATCTTCTGCAACCTTATCTCTTTACAGTTGACTAAGTACAGTTTCATAAATTGATATGGTTTGCAAGATGCAGGCACAGAGGTGCTGGCTCTAAAATTCCAGACCTTCTTGTGAAACTGTACTTAGCTACCTTTTCCGGCAAAGATAAGCCCCAACGTTGCTGGGGCAACGGCTGCATGAACGCCGTCGCCAAGCCGGCTATCGACGGTGAATTTGAACCGATCCCCCCGGTAGAGTGCTTTGAAATACTCCACCGGCTGGTCATTTCTGGCATAGGTGACGCCGCGCAGCAACAACATACACATGCGCGCATCAACGCCAAGCAGTTGCTGCTCATACTCGTTGACCACCGTCACCTCAATACTTTGACTGCTGCGTTGAAGCTGGATCTGATACTCTCGAGTCATGAGTGCATAGAGCGATTGATCAGCCAGATCGGCGTTTTCGAGGCCGGGGCAGAGCGCTAGCGGCACGAAGCTAGTCTCTAGCAGGAGCGGCACATTGTTGACACGGCGCAGACGCACGATTTTGACGACTTCGTCGCCATCGGCCAATTGCAGGTGGCTGGCTACTTGCCGCGAAGCGACCACCACTTCCTGTTCCAACACCTGCGAGGTGACATGCTCACCCTGGCGCGTCATCTCTTCGGTAAAACCGAGCAGATTCAGCGTGTTGTGCACCAGCTTTGGTTCGGCCACAAAGGTTCCTACGCCTTGGTGTGACACAAGCAACCCTTCGCTGACCAGATACGAAATCGCCTGCCGCACTGTCATGCGGCTGATACCCATGCGGTCGCTCAACTCACGCTCTGAAGGGAGCTGCGCGCCGGGCCTAAAATGGCCGGCACCGATCTCTTCGCGGATCCACTCGGCCAACTGATAATAGAGTGGAATTGGACTGTTTTTATTCGGTTCTCGATATTTCATGGGGCTATACACCTAGGGGTCTAGTGGTATATACCAGCGTTGGAGACTTTATCAGATTCTCCAATGCCTGTCAACCTCACTGTTGTTCCCGGGTGTAATTCAAGTTGGGGGCAAGCGCACAGCTTTGCCGGGCGATGCACTGGCCCGTGCCTGGCACTGTTTGCCCCAAGGTTGAGTTACCCCCGGTTGTCCTCTTTGCCATTTAAATGGCTTTGAAATTCAAGCGGCCCAGGCGAGCGAACCACTGAAGTCCCTTGCATCTGAGCAATGCGCAAATAAAAAAGAGACCCGCCTGGTTCCCAATGGACCAGGCGGGTCTCTTTTTTGCTTTGAATCAGCCACCCCGCTGGAAAGGAGCTGGCGCACCGTCTGCCCCGCTGAACTCTTCGGGCAGGCCGTCGCCGAGGAAGGTGGCGGTGGACCCCACAACCTGGTCGCCCGCCTGCAAGGCGCTGGAGGTGACTACCGTCCACTCGCCCTGGGTCTCACCGGCGGTGACGGCCAATGCCACTGCCTGGCCGTCGCGGATCACGGTGACCTGTGCGCTGTCGGCGTCGATGGCGACGGTGGGGACGAGCCAGCGGTTGGCCTGGACTTCGCTTTGCAGCGTAGCCACCGCCGTCATCCCCGAACGGATACCGTTGAGATCTTCATCGGTAAGGCGCACGGTGACGGCGTAGTTGACCACCCCGCCATCCGACGCGCTGGACGGTGCAACCGTGGTGACGGTTCCTGCCAGCGTGCGACCGGGGAAGGCGTCGACGGTGACAGCGGCGGGCTGATCCGTGAGCACCTTGCGCACGTCTACTTCGGCTACGTTGACCACCAGTTCGAGCCGACTGGTGTCGGCGAGGACGACGGCGGTGTTGCCGGTGCCGACGCGCTGGCCTTTCTCCACTGCCACCGAGAGGACCGTCCCCGCGATGGGGGCGACAACCTGGGCGTCGGTTAACTGTTCGATCGCATCTTCCAGATCCAACTGGGCCTGTTCGATCTTGATTTCGGCGGCGATGATGTCGTTGCTGTCTGTGCCGTCGATGAGTTGTTCCAGTTTGGTTTGTGCGTTCACCAGTTTGGCTTCGGCAGCGGCGAGGTCGGCAGCGTCGGCGCCATCCTGTAGATCCTCTAGCTGCTGTTGTGCGCTTTGCGCTGCACTCAGCGCCGACTGCAATTCTGATGCGTCGGCGGGGGCGGTGGTCTCTTCGTGGGCGGCCAGTGCAGTTTCGTAGTCGACATTGGCCTTTTCGTAGGCGGCGGCTTCGGCGGTCATGCCCTTGTCGTTGCGCCAGGCGATGGCCTCGTAGGCGCGCCGCGCTTCTTGCAAGGCGATTTCGGCTTTGCGCAGTTCGGCGGAACGTTGCGTCAATTCGGCTTCGCTGGGGCCTGCCTGGAGTTCACGGTATTTTGACCATGCCGAAGCGGCGTTGCTCTGGGCTGCCGCCAGTTCACGATCACCCGGTGGCGCCAGTAGATCGTCCAGTGCGGCCTGGGCCGAATCGAGATCGGCCTGGGCGGCGGCGATGTCGGTGGCGTCGGCCTCGGCGAGCAGTTTGTCCAGTTCAAGCTGAGCCGAGGAGAGGTTCAACTGCGCCTGTTTCACCTTCTGTTCGAGGACGCGGGTGTCGAGGATCAAGAGCGGATCGCCTGCTTGCACCGTGTCGCCGCTGCGCACCGAGACATTCTGCACCATGCCGTCGACTTCCATCACCACGTAGTGTTCTTCCAACAGCGAAATATTGCCGGCGGCGCTCACAGCGTCCACCGCCTCGGCGGCGCGCACGGCGGTGGTTTGCAACGTTGTGGATGTGTCGACGCTGTTTGCGCCCGTCGTCGCCGGGATGGGGGCTGCTGGGGGCAGATCCTCAACGGTCCCCTGTGGTTGGGGGACCCCGCCAAGCAGCCGATCCAGCGCCGCCTGGGGAGACCCTACGGCAAGCACATATCCTCCAGAAAGGAGAAGCACAGCGAAAATGGCGAAGAGAGCGATTTGAGAGAGTTTTTTGAACATGATGGTTCTCCAGGGATGAATGATGATTGATGAATGGGTTGAGTTTGTTGGTTGAGCAATCGGTTGACGGCTGATTTGCGGATGGGATTGGGCGATTGAGAGATTGGGGATCGTGTCGAGCGTCTGAAATCCCCAGTCCCCGGTCCCCAATCCGCACCTCACTCGTACCTGAGCGCGTCGATGGGATCGAGCTGCATCGCCCGCCATGCCGGGTAGAGGCCGAAGACGAGGCCGCTGCCTGCGCTGACACCCAGGGCCAACCCAATTGAGTCCGCTTCGATGAGGACGCTGAATGTGAAGCCGGGAATGTTGCTGGCCAGGACGGCGATGCCATAGCTAAGGGCGATGCCGACCACGCCGCCGAGGACGGTGAGCACCAGCGCTTCAACCACGAATTGGAGTAGTAGATCCGAATCGTGGGCACCCAGGGCACGACGTAGGCCAATTTCCTTGGTGCGTTCGGTAACGGAGACCAACATAATGTTCATGATGCCGATGCCGCCCACGAGTAGACTGATGGCCCCGATGCTGCCCAGGAAGAGGGTCAACGTGCCGGTGACGGTGCTGATCAGGTCGAGCAGGCTTGTCTGGTTGGTGATGTTGAAATCGTTTTCAGTGTCGATGGCCAGGCCGTGACGCAGGCGCAGTGTCTGTTCCACCTGGCGTTCGGCGGCGTTGACCTGTTCCTCGGCGGCGGCGTCCACCAGAATCTGGCTCACGGTCAGTTCGCCACGGTAGCGTGGGGCGTTGAAGAGGCGTCCCTGTGCCACACCGATGGGGACGAAGGTCTGGTTGTCGCTGCTGCCGAAGCCGTTGCCGCCGCTTGCGGTCAGCACGCCGATCACCTGGAAGGGTTCGCCGTTGATGCGCACCGCCTCGCCCACCACGTCGACCTGGCCAAAGAGATCCTGGGCAATGTCGGCACCGAGGACGGCCACACGCTGCTGTTCGGTGACGTCCTTGGCGCTGAGGAAGCGGCCCGAGCCGATCTCGAGGTTGCGGATCTCTGCGTAGCCTTCGGTTGTGCCCACGATCTGCTCTTGCACATTGTTGCTGCCTACCACCAACTGCGCCGTGCCGTTGTACTGCGGCACCACCAACACCACGTCGGGATGAAGTGTTGGATTGGCCAAGGCGTCGGCGTCGGCCACGGTCAATGTGCGGGCCGATCCACTGGCCCCGGTGACGCCGCCGCTGCTGGTTGCGCCGGGCGTGATGGTAAGCATCGTTGTGCCCTGGCCGGCGATTTCGCCGGTGATGCTGGCCGAAGCGCCACGGCCGATGCCCAGCGTGGTCAGCACCGCCGTTACACCGATGACGATGCCCAGCATGGTGAGGGCGGCGCGTAACTTATGGGCCATGATGCTTTCGACGGCGACGCCGAAATATCTAAACCAGCGCATGGAAGATCTCCTCGCTTTGCGCCATCTCCGGCGCGTGGACCACACCGTTGTGGTGTGCCTGGGGTGCATCACGACGCTCGTCCGACAGGATTTCGCCGTCGCGGATGGTGACAATGCGGCGGGCGCGTGCAGCCACGTCCACGTCGTGGGTGACGATGATCAGCGTCAGCCCGTTCTGGTGCAGCGTCTCGAAGAGTGCCATCACCTCTTCGCCGGTTTTCGTGTCCAGTGCGCCGGTGGGTTCGTCGGCCAGGAGCAGGCTGGGGCGTGTCACCAGGGCGCGGGCGATAGCGACACGCTGTTGTTGGCCGCCTGAAAGCTCGTCTGGGCGGTGGTGGGCGCGTTCGGCCAGCCCCACCTGCCCCAACGCTTCCAGCGCACGGCGTTTGGCCTCGCCGCCGCTGACGCCTGCGTAGAAGAGCGGAAGCTCAACCTGCTTGCGGGCGCTGGTGCGGGCGAGCAGGTTGAAGCGCTGGAAGATGAAGCCGATCTCGCGGTTGCGCAGATCCGATTGGCGGTTACGGTTGATGCGGCTCACCTCTTGACCACGCAGCCGGTAGACGCCGTCGCTGGGCCGATCAAGTAAGCCGATGACGTTCATCAGCGTGCTCTTGCCGGAGCCGCTGGCGCCGACAATTGCCACGTACTCGCCATGTTCAATCGTCAACGAGACGCCGCGTAGGGCGTGTACCTCGGTGTCGCCCATGCGGTAGAGCTTTGTGATCGATTCCATTTCGATCAACGTCGATTGATTGTAGGGTGCTGCTGCTTCCATTTTCTCCATGTTGAAGTCCTTGGCTTTCGGTTTATTGACACGAGTTCAGCATAACGGAGGAGTGTGGAGAAATTGTGGAGGTGGTGTAAAGGGAATCTGCAAGTGAATCGAAGGGTGGCGGTACAGGAATGTTGGTATTCTGTGCTGTGCACTGCTTCACAACGCACACGTGATTTCACATGGATAGTGTCTACGCTCATTGCAGGCTTTGCAGCCGAAATGAACATGACAAGATTTGTGTGTTGTAATGACCAATGCGACCGAGTGCGACCAGGAATTTATGATTACAGGGAGGACAAATGCTTCGCATCTACCATAGGATGATCGGGATACTTTTCTTGTTGTTGGCCCTTGCCCTTTCGGGCGGTATCCTCTTGGCACAGGACGAAAAACCTGATGTGCCGGGGCGCTCGCTCTTTGTGCGCACCGACGGCGCAGACGCTATGCGCGTGCATACACCCGCTGTGGCAGACAAAGCGCCGGTGGGTGTCACCAAGCAGACGAACTGGACACGAACTGAACCTGACCAGGTGGAAGCGGATCCTAACCCAGGAAGGCAGATCGACATTGTCGGTGGCCAACCGGCGACACATGGGGAATGGCCGTGGCAGGTCTTGGTGCAGCCTGCCGGCTACCTTTGTGGCGGCTCGTTGATTTCAACCGACTGGGTGGTGACGGCAGCCCACTGTGTCTTCGATCAGAGCAACAATCTGATCCCCGCCGGGCAAATTACGGTGGTGCTGGGCGAATACCGGCGCGGGAGCAACGACGGCAGCGAACAGCAGCGCAACATCTCACAGGTGGTTCCCCACCCCAACTACCGTTCCGGACAGGGATGGGACAACGACATCGCCCTGCTGCGCTTGAGCACACCGGCCCAACTAAACCAATTCGTGCAGCCCGTCCTGTTGACGTTGAGCCCCACACACGACTCACTTGTGGAGGCGGGAGATCCGTCAACTGTCACCGGATGGGGGACGACGTCGGAAGGCGGCAGTACATCGTCAACCCTGTTGGAAGTAGAAGTGCCGGTTGTCTCTAACCGCACTTGCAACTCCGCCTACGGCAACATTACAGACAACATGCTCTGTGCAGGCTTCACCCAGGGCGGTAAAGACGCCTGCCAGGGCGACAGCGGCGGCCCGCTGGTGGTGCCCAATGGCAACGGCGGCTGGCTGCTGGCCGGCGTGGTCAGCTTTGGTCGCGGCTGCGCCCGCCCCAATTTCCCCGGCGTCTATGCCCGAGTTTCGCGTTACGTCGACTGGATCAATCAGAACACGGGCGGGGTTTCGCCCACAGCAGTGCCGTCAACGCCAACGCCGGTGACGCCCGGTGTGCCCACTTCGACGCCTGTGCCCCCCACGGCGACGCCTGTTGTCACCTCGACGCCGGGCAACAACGTACTCTTGAACGGCAACTTCGACAATGGCAGTGACGGTAGTTGGAATGAACAGTCGCTCGCTTACGAGAACGTCATCACACATCGGAGTCTGCTCGAAGGGGTTGCACCGTTGTCGGGCGACTACCTGGCCTGGTTCGGCGGCGTGGACAACGAGATCGCCGAAATCTCTCAACAAGTCACTATTCCTGCCGTCGATCCGGTGCTTACTTTCTACGTGCAGGTCGGATCGGCTGAGGAGTGTGGCAATTTCTACGACGTGCTAGATATCCTGTTCAACGGGCAGATGATTGGCTATGTTGAGCTTTGTAGTGGGAACAATACCAGTGGTTGGACGCAGGTCGGCGGCCCCATTGCGGCGCTTGCCGGCCAAACGGGTACCTTGACCTTTCGTGGGCATACCGATGAAAGTGCGCCGAGCATCCTGGTGATGGACGATGTCGTGTTAAGCGGCAGCGGCGGCGCTGATCCTACGCCGACCACCACCACCGAACCGCCCACGCCCACGCCTTCGGTGACGCCGATTGCCGGCGCCATTGACAACGGCGACTTTGAACTGGGGCCGAACGGCGATTGGACTGAGTCTTCGGCGCAGTTTGGCGGCACCGGCTCGCTCATTTTGCCTGGCAGCAACTTGCCCAGCGGCCTGCTACCACATAGCGGCGAGTATGCCGTCTGGCTGGGCGGCGCTTACGACGAGAACGCGACATTATCGCAATCCGTCTCCTTTGACGCCAACGTGGACGCGCTCGTTTACCAATACTGGGCCGCTTCGGCGGATCTGTGCGGGTACGACTTCGTCTACGTCATAATCGGCAATCAAACAATCGGCAATCAAGAAGTGGCGCGCTACGATCTGTGCGCAAACAACAACACCAGTGGCTGGCGAGAGGAACGCCTGGATCTTAGCGCCTTCGCAGGGACACAGGCCACGCTTGCCTTCCGCATCTCCACAGACAGCTCCGGCAACAGCAACTTCTTCCTCGACACGGTGGGGATGACACTGAAAGCAGGCGTACCAACGGCCACAGCCACCCCGGCGACGCCGATTCCCACAGAAACGCCACAGCCGTTCACACTGACAGCAACCTCGGGCAGCAAGAGTATCAATTTGGCATGGGACATCCCTGCTGCGCTGAATGTAACCAGCTACCGCGTGCTGCGCAAAGTGGACGGCGGCAGCACCACGCCGGTGGATAGTGTGACCGATACCTTCTACAACGACATCGACGACGACGCCGGCAACGATCTCGTCGAAGGCGCTACCTACTGCTACCAAATCGAAGCGTTGGAAGGCAGCAACGCCATCCTGGATCGATCAAACGAGGCATGTGGCCAGATCGGTAAGCTCAACGTCTGGATTCAGGACGTGGTGGGCAAGCAAGGCGATGTGGTGACCATACCCGTCAATGTGCGCAATGCAGACGGGCTACGCATTGCGTCCACCGATATCTGGGTGGACTTCAACTCCAATGTCTTGTCTGTCACCAACGTCTCGCGCTCGGCGTTGACGGTGGATTACAGTTGGTCGTACAGCGCGCAGCCTGTGGACGCGCAGACAAGCCGCATCAAAATCGCGGCCATTCCGGCAGACACAGACAACCCGGCGCAACTCTTTGGTGAGGGCAAGCTCTTTGAGATCACGGCCCTCGTCACCGGTAACGACGGCGACAAAAGCCCATTGGATCTGGTGGATTATGTAGCCCCGCCTGTGGGCAGCGGTGGCTCGGCCATCACAACGCTGATCAGCGACAGCAACACAATCCCCGTGAACCTACTGCTCGACGATGGGTTACTCTCTGTGGGCAACGAGAGCAGCGGCTACATCCTCGGCGACATCACCGGCAACGGCGTTGTCAACGGCGAAGACGCCTTCCATGCCATGGTGTTGGCCGCAGGAAAGCGGACGCCCACACCCAGCGAACTGCTCGCTGGCGACATCAACGGCAACGGGACCATCGAGTCGGTAGACGGTGCCATGATCCTCTACTACGCAACCCACAATGCGTGGCCGCCGTTGCCTGAAGACGAAGCGAGCCGCGCGCTGGTGAATGGTGCGACGGCCACCCTTGCTTTGAGCAGCGCCGCCGCCCCCACGAACAACGAAGTTACGCTGACACTGCGCTCCGTTGATCTACAAAAGTTTGCCGCCGGTGACTTTGTGATTCGCTACGATCCCAGTGTGGCGTCGTTCCGGAGTGTGTCACGTGCCGGCCTCTTGGCTGCCAACGAGTTCTCGTTCAGCAGCCATGTCCCCACTGCGGGTCGGTTGCTCGTCTCTGTGGCAAACGACGAGATGATCAGCGGCGACGGCGATCTGGTGGCGGTAACCTTTGTCCTGCGCGCAGAGGCCGCCCAAGGACAAAGCCCGGTGCGCCTGGCCGAAGCGTCGCTCTTCGATCTGAACGGGCGCGACTTCGTCCACAACTTCGCGGAGAACGTCATCGTACGCCAGGACGGCGTCATCACCGTAGACGGCACAGGAACGACCGAGATCTTCCTGCCGCTCCTCTCTGGACAATAAACGTAAGGGCATGCATAAGGCGGGAAAAAACTTGTCGATGAAGCGACAGGTGCTTCCCGCCCCACGCATGCCCCTATCGCACTATGCACTACGAGATCAATTCCATTCACACCGTGATCTCCTTCGCAGTTTTCACCACATTTCTCCTGTGCAGTGGCGCACAGCGATTGAAGTGACGAAGAGAGAGAATGTGTTTGCACATGAATTGCACCCTGAAAAAAGCCGTCTGCCTTGACGAATTAACCTGTTTGCAGTACGCTGGACGAAGATTCCCCTTACATGACTATGAAATTTGATCAACGGATTGATAGACAAAGAATCTTATCTGGACGTATCCGACTCAATATTCTTCTATTGTTGCCACTGTCGGCAAGAAGCTTTACTTCTTCGCATTCTTGGCGTTCATTAGAGCCGCGTTGCTCTGTCCTGGTTGCTGTTACAGAGTGTAAAGTCTTAAACGCGAGGAAGATCCAGAGATCAGAGATGTGCCACCCCGATTCCATTCACCTGATCCGATTGTACGCTTCCACTTCTTTTTTGTGGCGAAATCACTGCTAATCAACCGACTGCAACCAACATTGCGACGGTTGGCACGGTTCATCGCGCACTAAATTGACCAAAAATTATTTGATACTTGTTCTGCATCGTCATAATACCCACCTAGAAGCTATTTGAAGGAGTACCCATGAGTCGTCTAACACCCTGGCTACGTCAGATCCCCGCTCGTGTGAACGTGATCGCCGGCAGCGCCGCTCTTTTGGCCGCACTGGTTGTGTTGTTCACCCTGTTTGGGCCACGCATCGCCGATGCTGTCTCCATTGATGCCAAACCCGCTGTCTCTGTGGCCGCGGTGACGCCCGTGATCTCTTACCAGGCGCGCCTGGCCAATCCCACCACCGGCGCACCCTTAAACGGCACCTTCACCTTTGTCTTTCGCCTCTACAACGTTGCCACCGAGGGTACGGCGCTCTGGACGGAGACCAAGGATCTGACCGCGGTCAACGGCCTCGTCACCACTCTGTTGGGTGATGTCACCGCCCTGCCCGCCACAGTTTTCAACGGACAGAACCTCTGGTTGGGCATCAAAGTAGGGGCCGACCCCGAAGCGGCGCCCCGCCAGCGTTTTGCCGCGGTGCCCTACGCCATGTACAGCGACAACGCCGACCGCCTCGACGGCCAGGACAGCGCCTTCTTCCGCAACGCAAACAACATCAACGCCGGGACGCTCTCCGAAGGGCGCATCCCCGACATCATCACCCGCGATTCTGAAGTCAAAGATATTGTCGCCACCATCGACGGCGCAGGATCGGGGCTAGACGCCGATCTCCTCGACGGGTTGGAGAGTACGGCCTTTGTACGCACCACCGGGCCGACAAGCATTAGCGGCAACAGCGCCGCCGCCGCCATGCTCTCGGTGACACAAAACGGCTCACAGAACGGCGTCTTCGCCACAACGGCGTCCACCGATCCAGGTGAGGCGGCGCTGCATGGTCGCGCAGGCACAGCCGGGCCGATTCTGAATGGCGTGGCCGGTGTCTTCGGCACCTCCGCGACAGGACGGGGTGTGGTTGCAAGCAGCACATCCAACGATGCGCTGTTGGCCTTCAGCACGAATGCTGTCGGCGTCAAAGGACAGAGTTCGACGTCAGATGGAATCGAGGGGCTGGCCGCAGCCACCTCCGGCGCCGTTCATGGGGTTTACGGCATAAGCAATTCCACCAACAACGGTGCCGGCGTGCGCGGCGACGGTTCTTATGTGGGCGTCTGGGGTGAAGGGACACGCTGGGGCGTCTACGGGCGGGCCACCGGGGCTTCGAACTCATACGGCGTTTGGGGATCTGAGACCAGCGGAACCAATACCTGGGCCGGTTACTTTGCCGGCAAGGTTAGGGTCACCGGTGACCTGTCTGTCTTCGGCAGCGTTTCCAAAGGCAGCGGTACGTTCAAGATCGATCACCCGCTCGATCCCGAAAACAAGTACCTCTACCACTCCTTTGTGGAAAGCCCGGATATGATGAATGTCTACAATGGCAACGTCACACTGGGCGCAAATGGTGAAGCAGTGGTGCAACTGCCCGACTACTTCCAGGCGCTCAACCGCGACTTCCGCTACCAACTTACGCCCATCGGCGGCCCCGGCCCCAATCTCTACATCGCCCAAGAAGTACAGGGCAACACCTTCCGAATCGCCGGTGGATCGCCCAACTTGCAAGTCTCCTGGCAGGTGACGGGCATCCGTCAGGATCCCTATGCCAACGCCAACCGTGTTCAGGTTGAAGTCGATAAGCCTGCGGAAGAGCGGGGTACCTATCTCTACCCCGAGGCGTACGGAAAGGATCGCACCCTGGGCCTCGAGTACAAACAAGAGGCGCTTATGTCGCACGGTCCGATGCAAACAAGCGGTATTGCACCGCGTGCCGTCGACGCCGTAACTCAGCCGGCACCACAGCAGTAGCCACTCTTCCACCAGGTGCATTGTCACCTGTACGTCATCAAGGAATAACGATTGATGTCTAAGCGAGCGTCCCTTTTCTTGATAGTGGCGATTGGCGCGCTGCTCTTCACCGGTGTGGCCGTTGCCCAAATCTCAGCCAACTACAACATCAGTTGGTTGGGCTTTGGTGCAGGCGCACAACGAGAGTCGACAAACTATCGCCTGCAAGATTCAGCCGGCCAGGCCGTGGCAGACACTTCTGTCAGCGGCAGCTACCGCATTGAGAGTGGTTTTGTGGCTGGGTTGGTGCCGCTGGTGCCTGCGGCCACGCCCACCAACACCCACACGCCCATCCCCGGCACAACGCCCACCTTCACGCCGACGCCGACGCCGACCTTTACCCCCACGCATACACCAAGCCAGACGCCGACGCCGTCGAATACACCGACGAACACGCCGACTTTCACACCCACCTTCACGCCGTCCGCTACACCGACGGTCACCAATACGCCTACCATTACGCCGACGCCGTCGAACACACCCGATCCGTTGGCCGACATCTACGAAGTCAACAACACCTGCGCACAGGCGCGCTCGATCCCGCTGGACACAGTGCAACAGCACAACTTCCACGTGGAAGGGGACGTTGACTGGATCAAGTTCAATGCGCAGGCCGGGCAGACCTACATCATTCAGATCGAGAACGTAGGAAGTCAGGCCGATGCCGTTATCTTCCTCTACGATTCGTGTGTGGCGGCGCCTGCTACAGCCAACAACAACGCCTTTGGCTCCACGGTGACGATTGAGTGGGATTCAAATATCAACGGCGAATACTTTATGGAGTTGCGCCAGTTTGATCCCGCCCGTTTCGGCCCAGAGGCGAACTATCGCATCTCTGTGCGCAGGGACCAGACGCCACCTTCCGCGCCCACCAATCCCCGCTGTATCGCCATCAACGACACTACCATCGGCGTACAGTGGAAGCGCAGCCCCGAACGAGATGTGCGCCAGTATCGCGTCTCATACAGCAATGAGAGCAACACCTTTTCGGGCAACGACGATGTGTTGGGCGGTGATACCACTTATTACGAACTGGGTGCGCTCACGCCGGGGCAAGAGTACGAGCTTAAGGTACAAGCGCTGGATTTCTCGAACAACACCAGCGCCTTCTCAGGCGAAGTGCAGTGTAGAGCCCTTACGCCTGCGGACACGACCAAACCTGTGATCACGATCCAGCAGCCCCAGATCACGGGGATCTTCTCTACTACGGCCGGTTCCATCACCATCAACGGTGTGGCTACCGACAGCGGCGGCAACCTCAGCCGCGCCAATGCACAGAACACAACCGCCAATGCCACCGTCTCCGACTTCAGCCTGGAAGGCAGCAGCGATACCTTCCGCCTGGAAAGTCTGCCGTTGGCCATCGGCGACAACACCATCAAGGTGCAGGTCCTCGACGCCGCCGGCAATATGAGCGAGCAGACCATCACCGTGCGCCGCCTGGGGAATAGTGCAGGCGCCGTGATCATCGTGGCCGGTCACAACGAGACCTTCGGCCTGCAAACCAATATCTACAACTCGACGAATCGGGCCTACCGCATCTTCCTCAGCGCCGGTTTCAGCCCCGATGACATCTACTACATTGCACCCGTCAACCAGGACGCCAACAACGACGGCGTCGTCGACACCGACGCCCTCGCCTCGCCCGCCGCCGTGCAACAGGCCATCACCGTCTGGGCCAAAGACAAAGTCGGGCCCGACAAGCCACTCTTTGTCTACCTCATGGACCACGGCTTGGAAAACAAGTTCTGTGTCACGGGCTGTTCCGACGCCAACAGCGTCACCCCCGATCAGTTGAACACCTGGCTGACGACGCTGGAGACCGAAAGCGGTGTCGCCGACGTCACCGTGGTCTACGAGGCGTGCGTATCGGGCAGCTTCATCCAGCGCGCGGGGACCGGTCTCGGCGGCAGCATCTCGAAACTGGGGCGCGTGATCATCACTTCCACCGGCTTCAACAACAACGCCTACGCCTCGGCCCAGGGTGCCTACTTCTCAGACACCTTCTTCTCCTGCCTCGCCGACAGCGGTGACCTGAAGAGCTGTTTCGACGAGGCGCGCCTGGCCGTGCTTGCCACCGGCATTAACCAGACGCCCATGCTCGACGACAACGGCGACGGCGTCTACAATCCGGCGCAGGACGGTACCGTCGCCCAGACTCGTTTCGTCACCCGTTTCTTCAACTCGGTGCGCCCGGTCATTACCTCTACCGATATTCAGTTGGACAACAGCAATGGCACGCTACGCGCACAGATCAACGAAGGCGTCGAAGCCATGGACCTGGTCTGGGCCGCCGTCTTCCCGCCCGACTTCGTTGAACCTACCGACATCACGCTGAACCTCAATGTGCCGGTTGTGCGTCTCGAACCGGTGGCGGGCCAACCCGGCCAGTTCAGCGTCTTCTACCCCAACGGCTTCACCCAAGGCGACGGCTACCGTGTTGTCTTCTACGCCCAGGATGCAGCCGGGCTGGGTGCAACCCCCATCCGGCATGGAGAGAGCACTGTCTCGCTCTTCTTGCCGTTGGTGGAAAAGTGAGACGATTTGCGATTTTCGATTGACGATTTACGACTCGTCGAGGGTGTTGATGCTTCATGCGTAGATGAGATGGTAGACGAATGCCGAACGATAGCACTGTTGCCGTCGCGGCATCAACTTAACGTTCGTTTTCCGTCCTCCGTCCATACCCATTCAAGAAGAACCAACGCCGTCAACACGATCAATCGAAAATCGTCAATCGAAAATCGTCAATTGTTTATTCTGGAGAAATCATGGACTTACTCGACAATCAGACACAAACCTCTGAAGTAAATCGAACATCCACGAAATCTCCGTGGTCGGTTGGGGCGATGGTGGTGGGGATGCTGGCAGTTGTGATCGCCGGTGTCTACTTTGCGCCGCGTGTCGCTGCCACTGTGGACGCATTGACGGGGCGCGCCGGGGTGCGCGATGCAGAGCAGGGCGGTTTCTTCTCCTATGCCGGTGACCGCTTCTTCGTTGATCTGGATGGCGTCACCGCGCCGACACAGGGGACGTTACAGGCTTACTTGCTGAGCGACGAAGGCGGTTTCTTCTGCGGCACGCTGCCTGTGTCCAACGGTGCGATTGAATACACCGTCGACGCGCCGGGACGCAACCTGATCGGCCTCTATGATCAATTCCAGATCATGCAACAGACAACGCGCTTTGACGTGTCTCTGCCGCCCACGGCTTTGCATCACCTACGCCAGATCACCAGCCGCGCCGGTGACACGCCCGAGGGCAAGGGCTATGCGCTGGGCATGGCGGAGCAGGCCGAACTGGTGGATATCCACGCCAACCTGGCGCGGGCTTCGCTCAATGCCAACAACCTCACGGCGGCCAAGCAGCACATTGAGCATGTGCTTAACATTCTCTACGGCCAATTCGATCCCAACTACGGCGATCAAGATGGCGACACCGTCATCGAAGATCCAGGTGACGGCCTCGGCGTGCTCTTCTACGCATCTCAGGCCGACACGGTGCTGGGCGTGGTTGCCGGCGCGCCCGACGTGACGCCCTACATGGCCGAACGGGTCACCGCGGCGCAGACCACCATCGGCAACTACTGGAACAACGGCGCCACAAACTGGTCCACCCAATTGATCGCGGCGGCGGAATCGATCCTCAACTCGTCCACTGTGGCCGAGGCGCAGACATTCACCGCCCAGTTGTTGGGCTTCTCCAACCGTATTGCCTTCGGCTCTGATCTTGATGACAACGGCATCGAGCCAATCCTCGGCGAAGGCGGCGCGTTGACCGTCTTCCTCACGGCGCAGGAAGCGGGCGACTACTTCCCCACCACCGGCAGTGGACGGATCGGCGTGCGTCGATCCGGCAGCGCCCCAGCCAACGACAAACTGGTGATCTCTTTGGGCGACATCACGCTACCCACAGGCAGTAATCAACTGTGGGGTTACCTGGTCGACGACAACGGCGATCACCTGCCCCTGGGCGCGTTGACTGTGAGCAGCAACAGCGCCACGTTGGAAAAGAACTTCCCCAACCGCGATCTCCTTGAACGCTACAATCGTTTTTACCTCACCGAAGGACAGCTCTACGCCGAGGATCAGCTCCCGCTCAACGCGCTGAGCGTGCTGCGGCAGGCGACCAGCAGCGCCACCGACACACCCAACGGCAAAGGCTACGCCGCCGGGCTGGCCGAGCAGGCGTTTCTGGTGGACACTCACGCCAAATTGGCACAGAGTGCGCTGGCCGCCAACAATTTGACGGTGGGCAAACAGCACATTGAGCATGTGCTCAACATCCTTTACGGTTCGGGCAACCCCAACTACGGCGATCAGGACGGCGACTCCGTAGTGGAAGATCCCGGCGACGGCTTCGGTGTGCTCTTTTACGCCGAAAAAAGCGAAGGGGTGCTCGGCCAGGTGACAACCATCGCCGACGTCTCGCCGCATATGGCCGAACGGTCTACTGCTGCACAGACGACCATCGCCAATTTCTGGAGCAACAGCAGCGGCACAACCTGGTCCACACAGTTAATTGCGGCGGCTGAATCGATTCTGAACTCGTCCACAGTAGCCCAGGCACAGGGCTTCGTGCCCCAACTGCTTGGATTTGCCAACCGCCTCGCCTATGGCTCCGATCTGGATGACAACGGCGTCGAGCCGATCCTCGGCGAAGGCGGCGCGTTGACCGTCTACCTTACAGCGCAGGAAGCCGCCGACTACTTCCCCGAACCTCTCGCCACACCGACGCCCACGGCCACGGCCACGCCCACGGCGACGGCGACGCCGACAGCCACGTCGACGCCGACAGCCACAGCGGCAGCCACATCTCCCGCGACAGCCACAGCTACAGCAGGCGGCGACAGTTTTGAAAACGACAACAGTTGCCAGAATGCCAAGAGCATCCCCACCAATGGCACCTTCCAAACACGTACCTTTCATGTGGAGGGAGACACAGATTGGGTGTCGTTTAGCGCACAGGCCAACCGCACTTATGTGATTAGAATTGAAAACCTGAGTGCCAAATCAGATGCAGTGATCTTCGTATACGATGTGTGTGGCGCACCACCCGACGACTCACAGGACAACGCCTTTGGCAGCACCGTCACCCTGGAATGGGACTCAACCAAGAATGGGCAATATTTCATTGAACTTCGCCAATTTGATCCCAGCCAGTTCGGCAACGACGTCAACTACCGCATCTCGGTGACACAGGACATGACGCCACCCGCCACACCCAAGAACCCGCGCTGTGTCGCCGTCAACGCCACCACACAGGCGATCCAATGGGAACGCAGCCCCGAACGTGATGTGGTGGGCTACCGTCTCAGCTATACCCGCCGCGGCGGCGGTGACAGCGGCATCCGCACCATTGAGGGTGCTGCCACCAGTTTCTACGAGCTACAAAACCTGAGCACCAATTCTACCTACGACGTGGAACTGCGCGCCGTCGATTTTTCGGGGAATCTCAGCGATCCCACGGCCCCGGCGCTGCCCTGTACTGTGGTTGCCCCTGCCGATAACACACTGCCCTCTGCCACAGTACAGCAACCAACGGCAGGCACAGTCTTCACCACCACGGCGTCGATGCTTACGGTGACAGGGCTGGCACAGGATAGCGGCGGCAACCTGAGCCGCGTCAATGTGCGCAATCTCAACAATGCCCAAGAAGGGTGGGACTTTACCCTGGCGGGCAGCAGCGCCCCCTTCCGTGTCGAGGACATTCCCCTCGCCGCCGGGGCGAACCAGGTGCGTGTCACCGTCTTCGACGAGGCCAACAACGCCACACCTCAGACAATCACCGTCAACCGGCTTTCAGGGCTGGGGGGGGCGGCTATCATCATCGCCGGCCACAACGAGACATTCGGCTTGCAGACCAATATCTACAATTCCACCAACCGCGCCTATCGCATCTTCAAAAGCGGCGGTTTCAGCGACGAAAACATCTACTACATCGCCCCCGTCCCCCAAGACGCCGACGGCGACGGCACGCCCGACACCGACGCGCTGTCCACGCCGGCGGAGTTTGAAGAAGCCATCACCGTCTGGGCTAAAGACAAGGTTGGCCCGGGCAAGCCGCTGTTCATCTACATGATGGATCACGGGCTAGAGAACAAGTTCTGTGTCAACGGCTGTGGTGCGGGCAAAATCGTCACCCCCGACGAACTCGACGGCTGGCTGCGCACGTTGGAGGCCGATACCGGCGTCACCGAGGTGACGGTGATCTACGAAGCCTGTGTTTCGGGCAGTTTCATTACCAAAGAAGGCGCAATCGGCACCATCTCGAAGCCGAACCGGGTGATTATCACCTCTACCGGGGCCGACAACAACGCCTACGCCTCGGCCCAGGGCGCCTACTTCTCAGATGCTTTCTTCTCGTGTGTGGCCGACAGCGGCAACATGCGCGCCTGTTTCAACGAGGCCAAAGACGCTGTCCTGGCGACGGGTGTCAACCAGACGCCTTTCCTCGACGACAACGGCGACGGCGTCTACAACAGCGACGACGGCACCATCGCCCAAAATCGGGCCATCACCCGCTTCTTCAGTTCAGTCCGCCCTGTGATTGCAGCCACGGATCTGCAACGTGACGGTACAAACGGCACCCTTTCGGCCACCATCGAAGAGGGGGCCGAAGCAGTGACACTGGTATGGGCGGCTGTCTTCCCGCCCGATTTCGCCGAACCGACGGATGTGACGCTGAACCTGAGCGTACCTGTTGTGCGCCTGGAACCGGTGACAGGCCAACCTGGCCGCTTCAGCGTCGTCTATCCCAACGGCTTCACCCAACAGGGCGACTACCGCGTCGTCTTTTACGCCCAGGATCGTCTCGGCATTAACGCCGCCCCCGCCGGCCCAGGCACGGGGACACAGCTCTTCTTGCCGGTGGTTGCGCGGTGAGACGACCGACGACGGACGACCGACGATTATGAATCACAGACTGGATTAACTTATGGATGAGAAAGTTTTGTCGGATCATATCCTGGCTTTACCTAAACGCAGACCAGCGACGTTGCGCCGTTATCTGTCGGTGTTTGGCGTCTTTGCTGTGTTGATGGCAGCGTTTGCGTTGGGGTTGATGCCCGGCGTCGAGGCGGCCGGCGACACTGGGCCGGATTTGACGGTGGAAATTCAGATAATTCCGCAGGTGCCTGATCCTGGGGTGCCGGCCACGGTGCGCATGATTTTCCGCAACCGGGGCACGCTGACTTCTTCGCCGGCGACCTTTTACCTCTATGTCAATCCTGCCCAGCAGCCGCCTCTAGCTGGCACAGCGCCGTCGTTCTTCTCGGGGGTGCCCAGTCTACAACCTGGCGGATCATCTCAGCTTGAACGCTCGGTCACTTTTGGCACAGTCGGCTGTGATCACAATGTCTACGTCTGGGTGGATCGAGACCAATTGGTCACAGATGCTGACCGCTCGAACAACCTGATCGGCCAACAAGTCTGCGTCGGCGTACAGTGTGAGGTCGACGCCTTCGAAGACGACGGCGCGCAGGACAATGCCGTCTGGCTGACCACCGGCGCTGCACAAGACCGCAGCTTCTGCCGCAACACCGCGGGCGGTCTCACCACCACCGGCGACCAGGACTGGGTGAAGTTCACCGCCTTCGCCGGGCTGACCTACACCCTTGCCACCACCAACACCGGCGTCCACACCGATCCGCAAATCTCGCTCTTCTGGTCGGGCGCGCCGACGCAAGCGCTGAGCGGACCTGCCGCCGCCGCCGTCTGGCAGCCTGGCGTCACCGGCGTCTACCTGGCCCAGATCCGCAACCAAGAAGACGCCGAAGGCAGCGGCCCACTCACCAATTACCAGGTGACGCTCTCCGCCGTCCCCGCGGTTACCGATGATTTCGAGCCAGATGATGCGTGCAGCCAGGCGCGGGACATCACCGTCGACGGCAGCCGTCAGACTCGTCTCTTCCAGGCGCCCGGCGACACCGACTGGGTGAAGTTTTCCATCGTCGCCGGGGAAAGCTTCGCACTGGTGGCCGACAACACCGCCCAGGGCGTCAACCCGATCATCACGCTCTTCAGCTCATGTAGTCAGGCGCGTAGCAACAATACCGTCAATTCAGGCGTCAACCGCGTCGAATCGCGCAGCGTCGGCGATCAGGTCTACTATGCTCGCATCGCCAACCAGAACCCCGACCGCTTCGGCGCCGACGCCAAATACGATATCTCCGTCCTGGCGTCCGCCTGCGCCCCAGACGGCTTCGAAGAGGACGACACCGTGGGGCAGGCCGTCGACTTGCCGCTCAACACAGTGCAGACCCGTGCTTTCTGCCCCGCTGGTGACCAAGATTGGGTGCGTCTCAATCTGACCGCCGACCAGATCTATGTGATCAAGACAAGCAACCTGGGCTTCGCCTCTGACACCGTCCTCGAATTGTGGGACGACAAGGGCAACCAGATTGCCGTCAACGACGACTATGACTATGTCAAGGCGTCGCGCATCACCTTCCAACCGTCGGCAAGCGGCGTCTACTATGCCAAAGTGCGCCACCTGAATCCAACCGCGGCAGGCCCAAACACCAACTACGACCTGACGTTGGAGACGGGTTTCTGCGTCCCCGATGACGCTGAAACCGACGGCGACAACGGCCCGGGCGATGCCCGCACCGTCTCTGCCGTCGGCACGCCGACGCCGCGCAACTTCTGCGCCGATTCACTTTCTAACAACCGCGGCGACCAGGACTGGATTCGCGTGAGCGCGCTACCCGGCGCCCGCTATCATGTGCGTACCACCGATCTCGGTCCCAATGCCGATCCGGTGCTGCGCCTTTACGACCGCAACGGCGTCACGTTGCTCCAAACCAGCGACGACAACGGCGCCGGGTTGGGGGCGGAACTCGTCTTTACGCCCACCGTGGCCGGCGATTACTTTGTGCAGGTGACCCAGTACAACTCGCGCGTGGTTGGACGTGAGACGAACTACAGCGTGCGCGTCGAAGAGAATCTGCCGCCCACGCCCACACCGTCTCCTACACCGCCCCCCACGGCGACACCCACGCCGCCGCCGCCGCCGGATCCTTCGGATGTGCGCACGCTCATCCTGGTCAACCGTGAACGGCTGGCCGCGGTCCACGGCAATGGTGATGCCGGGCTGATCATGGCGAAATTGTTCGAGCTGGCCGACGCCGACGATGTGGACGGCGCCGTGATCCAGGTGGAAGACGATCCCGCCGTAGCCGCCGCCTACACGACGTGGACGGCCACCGCCGACTCGTTGCTCTCTGTGGATCTGGCCAACGATGTAGCCGGGGCAATTCGGAATCGCGTTCTGTCCTTTGCAGCGGGCGCGCCTGATCTCAAGTATATGGTCATTGTGGGTGATGATCGGGTGATCCCTTTCCGGCGTGTGCCCGAGGCCGTCCTTGCCAAGAACGAAAATGAGTACGCCGCCGAATTGGCCGGCGGCAATACCGTCGGCGCGGCGCTGGCCAACGACATGATCCTTACCGATGATTTCTACGCCGACATCGAGCCGAGCCAGTGGAAGGGCAACGATCTCTTCATCCCCGACTATGCCATCGGCCGCCTCATTGAAGAACCCGGCGAGATCATAGGCCAGATCGACATCTTCCTCGGCGGCAAGGTCATCAACACACAGCGGGCGCTGGTCACCGGCTATGATTTCGTGCAAGACAGCGCCACCCTGATGCGAGGTTTGATGGTCAACGACGGCATTGTCAACGTCTCCTCGGCGGATTACATCGGCAGCGTCTGGCCAGGCGATGCATTGCGCGCTACCATGCTCACCGATTCGACACCCAACAGCCGCTATGATCTGATTTCGATCAACGGCCACGCCACCCACATCAGCATCGGGGTTCCCGATGTCGCGGACATCCAGGCCGGCGAAATTGTATCGGCCACCAACGACTTTGTCCGTTCACTTGTCTACAACGTGGGCTGTCATGGCGGCTTGAACGATCCACTGACACTGGATCTGCCCCAGGCTTTTGTGGGGCGGGGAGCCGTTTATGTGGGCAACACCGGTTACGGCTGGGGTGGCGGCGGCATTGTCTATTCTGAATCGTTGATGCGTAACTTCACACGTGCTGTGTTGACGGAAACCAAGGCCGAGATTGGCCCCGCGCTTACCGCCGCCAAACAGACCTATGTGTCGCGGGCGCGTGTCTTCGGTGGCTATGATGCCAAGATCCTGATGCAAACAACCCTGTACGGCCTGCCCATGTTCGAGATCACCAGCGGCGGCGCCCTCAGCGATGAGGATCCCTTCCCCAGCCTCGAAGACGCCGTCTCGCCGCCCGGTGCGTTCAGCGATCAGGCCAACGTGGGCAGCTTCGGCTACGGCCTGCCCCAATCTTTCGGCGCTTTCGGTTCAGATGACGCCAATCCCGACTACCGCCTGGATCTCGACGGCAACATCGTCTTCGACGCAGGTGCGCCGATTCAGCCGGGCTACTATCGGGATCTCTCGGCACCCAACGCGGGTAGCCTGCGCGGGGTGATCTTCCGCGGCGGCGTCTATACCGAAACAATCACAGAAGCGCCCATCGCCCTGGCCTACAACGAATACATCACCGATACCACCACACAGGACTTTAGCGCCGCCGGCTGGTATCCATCGGTACCCTTCGGCGTGCAGAGTAGCGCCCTCGATCCCAGCCTCACCGACACAGTTGTCCTCGCGTTGGGCCAATACGACAGCCAGACCGGCGCCCAGCGTGTCTTCGACCGTATGAGCTTCGACACCTACTACTCCGACAGCGCCGATACCACCCCCGGCGAGGTAACCCACGTTGATGCTGTCTTGGATGAGGCGATGGGCAAGGGGCTGTTCAAGGTCGAGGCCACGGATCCCGCCGGCGTGGCGCGCGTGGTGGTGGCCTATACCGCAGGCGACGGCGTCTGGTCGAGCCAGGATCTACTCTTCGACGCCCCCAGCGCCAAGTGGACGGGTGTCATCACCGGTACGGTCAACACCCGTTATTTCGTACAGGTTGTCGACGGCGCCGGCAACATCTCTATCGACGACAATAAGGGACGGTACCACCCTTTGCTTCCACCTCTGCCCTTGATTGAAGGGCGCTCGATCGAGCAGAACATCTACCTACCTACCATCCAAAGAGGAAACTGAACCCAAGGAGGCAACTGGAGATGAACGAGATCTGTGGTTTGTGTCTGGGCTGAGCGTGGTTTGCCCCGTCTCTGTAGCTACAACGTGTCCGGGTGCGCAAAAGCCTGTGAACTACGACACAGCCTGGGCACATCTTGTGCCTTACAGTCGTATCTGTATCTATTCGTATCAATCCAGGAGGAAATATGTTTCAAAAGCATCGACACACTCACAAACAGTTACATCGTGCCTGGCTCAGTTTGTTGATCTTCACCGTGCTGTTGATGGGGGTGCCATCTGGCGCTTTCGCACAGGAAGCCGACACCGACAATGTGCCCGTGGACGCCGCCGCCGCCGACGGACGTGTGAACGACGGTACACGTGAATTCGGCGTTTGGTGGGTTGAAGATTACGATCCCGCCGGCCCCGGCGGCTCAGACTTACCGGCCACACGCCCTGATGCCTTGGGCCTGCGCGACAAGCTGACGTCGACGTGCAAGCTCCGCTTCTTAGGTATCTGCATCAGTAACTGGTCAACACCTACGTGGACAGCCCGCTTTGTCTACGGCAACAGCAATGCATGGGCCAGCGACTGGCGGCGCTCACAGAACGGCGGATCAGAGAACAGCTACATCGATACCGTCGATCTGGCCTACTTCGCCGGTCATGGTTCCAGGAACGGAATCATCTTCGGCGCCAATTCACCCACCCCGCGCACTGTCACCAAGAACGACGGCCTCGATGCCTGGGGAACGCTCGACGCCGATTGGCTGGCACTGGCGGCGTGTAACGTGCTGGATGATCCAGTCAGCAACTTGCAGGGCTGGGCCGACACCATGAACGGTGTACGCCTGATCCTCGGCTTCAAGACCGTCATGAACGACGTGCCCCACGGCGTCGAGTTCGGCCGTTACCTCCGTGACGGATATAGCCTCACCCAGGCCTGGTTTAAAGCAGCGGACAAACTGCAATCGCAGAACCGCGTGGCCCGCGTCCTGGCCGAGCATACCACTTACTTCGACGATACCCATGCGCGCCACAACTCGGCAACCGTTGTCGACGGCACCAAGTACTATCGCACCCACACCGTCGGTAGTGAACCGGCCCGCTTCGTCGACGCCGCCGCCGTGAACAATCAGATGCCGGTGTTGGTGGTGCAGCCACTCAGCCTGGATCAACGTGAGTCTCAGCTCAACACCCTGGCTAACGCCTTCGGTGTGACGGTCACCGTGCCTTCCACCGGCATCCAGGCGGCGGCCTTCCAAGATATGCTTGAGGCCGGCGAAGTCTACTACAGCGAAGACGGCCAGCTCGAGATGGACAGCGAGTACGGTCTCTTCTTGCACACCGACAAGGACAACCTGTGGAAGACGGAGAGTGCAATGTCTTTACAGGCGGCTGCCGGTACTGCCATGCAGGCCATCTCTACTGAGCAGGCGAAGGAAATCGCCGACGGCTTCCTGAATGAGTTCGGCTTCCTGCCCGGCGATGCTCAGTTCTATGAAGTAGCTTCCGACACGCTGGCTACGATGGAATCCATCGTAGCCGCCGATGGCACGTCGACGTTGGCCACCGTCTCTGAGGAGACCACCAACTTCCAGGTGATCTACTCGCGTATCATTAGCTACACACCCACCCTCGAGGGCGCCGACGCAGCCGCAGAACCGGTGGAATTCTCGGTAATGGGGCCTGGCTCGAAGCTCAAGGTCTATGTAGCCAATCAGGTGCCTACCGGTGTTAGCGGCGCAGCACTCTACAATGAGGCTGTGCTGGGTGGCATGGGTGGTTACCGTGCGGTGCAGACACCTGCCGAAGCTGCCAACGTCGGCGCGCTACAGATGGTGACAATGCTGCCTTTCGAGACGATTGCGAAACTTTTCGAGAACCTTGAAAGCACAGTTACGCTGGACTTCATCCCGTTGGCGCCGACAGAGATCGTCTCGCGCGAAATCGTCACCTACACGCCTGCCTACTGGGAAGGCCCCATCGGCTTCAGCCAGTCTGAATTGCTGCCCATCTATTCGTTGACCGTGCGCAACGTGCTCACCGGCAGCGTCGAGGTGACGAGCACCACGTCGATCCCTGTAGCGGCCGACTACATGGCACCGCTGGCCGCGATCTCCACTTCGGAGAGCCTCACCGAGAACCTCGTTCCCGGCCAGACGGTTGTCTTCGAGGCGCTGGATGCGTCGAAGACGCTTACCGAGTTGGGGCTTGATCCGACCCCCAACGACGGTAACCCGCTGAACTTCGTGCTGGGCAGTGGCGACGTCACCTACGCCTGGTATCTCAATGAGATTTCCGATGAGAACAAGCTCACGCCGAAGGAAGGTAGCGGCAACCGTGTCGTCGAGTACACGGCAAACCCGGCGCTCGGCGTCGATGCCAAGAACAATGCCATCGGCACGCAGCGTATTATTCTCGTGGTCACCGACACCGGCAAGAACAGCGAACCGTTCACCAGCCAGGCCGTGTTGACATTCAACGTTGTGCCGCCGGTCTACTTGCCCGACCTGTCTGCACAATAGCCTGCAAATTGTTCAACAAAGTTCGCCCTGGGTGCACCATGTGCACCCAGGGCGAAGCTGACTCTGGAGAAAACTATTGCTACGATGTTTCTACAGAATGGCAGCTTTTGTATGTGTTTGTATCCTGGCGGGTTGTAGCGTTTTGCCTGAGACGGCCACCCCACCGGCCACGTCTCTGCCTGAAATGATTGTGATTCATCCACAGGGTGAGGATCCCTTTACGCTCACCGCCGGCCAGTTCACCGAAGCGCTGACCACGCTGGCACCTATCTTCGACGACGTTGCGGCGCGTGCACGCACCGTCTTCTCGCCGGCGCGGTTCGATGCAGAGATTGCGCCGAGCGCTCACGTCTACCTTCGGTTTGCATCAGATGTCACATTTGATGGAGCAGGAATGCAGTGGACGGCAGCCGAAGTTGTCGTCACCATGCTCGAAGCAGAAGTGATGTTGTTAGGAAGGCAGGCAGCGGGCGGCGACTGGCAACTTTACACCCTCGCAACGCCGGCAGATGCACAAGGACAACTTGAATTGCTCTACAGCCTGGTAGGGCAAACTACCCCGTAATTCGCCGCACACCCGCCCACTAGCCATCGTTGATTGCGCGAAAGGTGCGACGCCCTGGTCTGGAAGCGATGATATCGCACCAAACGCTTGACCGGCGCGTCGCACTTGACGTTGAGTACTGTGTCTCACTTTTCGTGACAACGCGCGTGTAGGACAATCGCCCACCACAAAAACAGGGCGGAAAGGAGGGCAATCTCAAGAATGGCCCAACTCGTCGGGCTGCTGTGAATTTACAAATCGATTTTTAGCTCAGGAGGAGAAAGTTATGTCACGCATATTTCGTCGTCGCAGCCATCCCATCGCATTTTTGTCTGCATTGCCGCTGGTTTTCGTGTTGGCCCTGCTGTTTGGCATGAATGCATGGGCGCAAGAAGGGGAAGAAGAACCGGTCACCGTCGGTGAAACAACGGGCGCTGCCACACAGGGCGCATTCGACGACGGTGGTGACTGGGAACTAGGTATCCACGGTACAGCGGGTGATCTCACCAGCGCCACGGCTGCGGAACGCGCCGGTATGTCCTTCTGGCTGGCGCCTGCCAGTAACTGGGTACAACGTTATAGCTTCGCAGAGTCCACCGCTTGGGAAAAGGACTTCAAGCGTTCTGCCTTGGGTGGCTGGGAAAATTCGTACATTGATTCGGTCGACCTACAGTTTTACGTAGGACATGGCTGGCCGGGTGGCTTCACCTTTGACAACAACAACAACGATGATGGTTCACTGGTGCCCAACGACTGTTTCCGATCCTGGGGCGACCGCGACAACGAGTGGCTGGCGTTAACCTCCTGCCAGGTGATGGCAAACTCGAATCTCTCGCAGTGGGCCTCATGCATGAACGGGCAGCACCTGATTATGGGCTTTGTCACCAATGCCAGCGCCTACAACAACATGTTCAGCACCCAGGCCTATCACTTCGGCCGCTACATCCGGCTGAACTACTCCATGCCGCAAGCCTGGTACAAAGCGTGCGACGTTGCCCAACGTGGACGTGTCACCCGCACCATCATCAACGAACTGGCCTGTCTCAACGACAAACCCAATCTTGGGCAAATCTGCGCAGACAGCTACGACACCGACTGGTGGTACCAGACCCACTCGTGCGGTACCGAGACGGCGACATTCGTCCCCGCCGATGACATTCGCGCCATGCCTGTCTTCGTGATGCAGCCTTACGCGCTGGACGATCTGCGCGAAGATGCCGCCAAGCTGGAAGCCGCCTTCGGTGTACCCATCTCAGAGACAGTAAGCGCGGCTGCTTTCTCTACCGACGACAACCCGATCCTGGTGAGCGACGTCAACTCGCGTACGCTGGAAATCGACCAGAACAGCGGTCTCTTCAGTTACTCAGACCTGAACCAACTGTGGAGCGCAGAACAGGCTGTTGAGGCGATGAGCATCAGCGCCGCCGCCGCCAACTACATCAGCAACGACGACGCCCGCACAATCGCCGACACCTTCTTGCGCAACACACAACTGAACGGAGACGGCGCTGTCTTCTACGAGGTGATCTCCGATACCATCTCCAGCGTCATCGATCCCGAAGACATCAACGCCGCAAGCACCGTGACGGAAGCCACGGAAACGCCCATTGTGTGGCAGGTGATCTACTCGCGGCGGCTGACCGCGCCTGCCTTGAACGCTGCCGGCGTTATGGACAACCATGAGTTCTCCGTGGTGGGGCCCGGCGCCAAACAGAAAGTCTACGTGCCGGTTTCCGCTCCTGTGGGCGCAGCCAGTGTGCTGGATACAGCCCCTATCGGTGTTCAGGCCGGCTGGCGTGGCATTCAGCAGGGCGTGGACGCCGCCACCGGTGAAGCGTTGCTGGTGACAATCTTCACACCGGCACAGATCCAAGAACTCTATGCTGCCTTGAACGAAGAGATCGCACTCCACGATCTGCCGTTGGACATCAAGAGCCGCGAGGTCTTGAGTTACACCGTGGCCTACTGGGAAGAACCCATCGGCGTCAGCCAGGGTGAGATGATCCCTGTCTACGAACTCAAGGTGAAGATGGTGGAAGCCCAGAGCGACGCCGAAATCGAAGAGTATGTCTACGTCCCGGCCAATGAAACGTACATGCGGCCGGTGGCGCGCATTACCTCGGTGATCTCTGCGCCGGTGCAGTCTGGCACGGTGGTCACCTTGACTGCCGCCGATGCGACACAGACGTTGCGCACACTTGGCGTCGCCGACTTCGACATTGTCCTCGGTCGCGGGGACTACAGCTATAGCTGGTATGTGGGCGGCGAACTTGTGGGCAGTGGGCAAACCTACGCGTACACTGTTCCCTTTGCCGAGAGCGACCGCGACTTCTCTGTACTGGTTGAACTACGTGTCACCGACATTGCCGCCGCCAACGATTCTTTCTCGACAGACAGCATCAAACTCACCAGCGATCGGGCGACCTTCCTGCCGATTGTTGAGCAATAGAAATTTCTCTGTGAGGAGGGGCGCTACGGGGATAGTGCGTAGTGTGTAGTCAGTATCAGTAATTTATCGGTTTGGATGAGATTAGGGGATTCAGAGATTAGGCGATTGAACTTCTGCTTCAATCGCCTAATCTCTGAATCCCCTAATCTCTTTTCTTGTTACCGTCGTCGCCCTACCAGATAGCGGTGATGCGCCCAGATCGACTTGACCTGCCAGGGCAGCGGTGCGTGATCGAGCCACGCATACTTGAGGACACGATCGCGCAGATCCGGTTCAGCGCCGGTGTAGTAGGCCATCGTGCTCCACTGCCAGCCCTCGCCGGTGAACTGAGATTCGAGAGATTTGCTGCGAATGCCCAGCCGTTTGAGCACTTCGTTGGCCGGCATCACCGTGTCGGGCCAGGGTGGCACGTCGAGCACCCCTTCTTCGATGATCTGCACGCCTGCCCCCTCCAACAATTGACGGATCAACCCGATGTCGGTCCACGTTTCGTCGTGGGTGGCGAAGAACTCCTGATCGATCACCAGTTTGCGCATCCAATACCCCACCTGAATGTTGTTGGGCATGGCCACAAAGACGAGATCGCGGCTGGTGCGCACCAACTCGTGGATCAACCCCGCCGGGTTGCGAATGTACCAGAGCGCGGCCCAACACCACGTCATATCGAAGCTGCGGTCGGCAAAGGGCAGCGCGTGCCAGCCGTGGGGATCGACGCCGATCAAATTCACCGGCGTGTGCAGGTCCTCGCGCCAGATGCGCTCCACGCCGGCCAAGCGCTCGGGGACATCGTCCACCAGCGTCACGGCGACGTCCTTTTGGGCGAGGGCATAGCTATTGATGCCGCTCACCCCCGCCATGCCGTAAAGCGGCGCTTCCAACACTTCGCTCAGCGCATAGCGGCGGCGCAGTTCCTCCAGAAAATCGTTCAAAACAAAGCGCTCGTAGACCAACCCCAGCCCTTCGTTGTAGTCGGTCAGGTACTTGCGCCAGGTATTTTCGGTGTCAGACACGAAGTTCCTCCGAGAATGTGATTGGTGATTGGTGATTGGTGATTGGGGCAGATTTCACCTCTGCCCCAATCACCAGTCACCAGTCACCTCAGATGCGTGCGCTCAGTGCCATGCACTGTTCCTACCCAGATTGCCATTGTAGCAAAGCCAAGAAAGGATAGACAATCACCGAACTCCTGGCGGGCAAGCTGTAGCATGGGTATGCTGGGTTCCCATCTACCTGGCAGCATGTACGGTACGCACCAATTCAATCACTGGGAGGACCAACATGGCTTTCACACTACAACTGGGCGAAACCGCCCCCGATTTCCACGCTCTACCTGCCACCGACGGCAAGACCTACAACCTGGCCGACTTCGCTGACGCTGAAACGCTGGTGGTTTTCTTCACCTGTAACCACTGCCCCTACGTCGTCGGCTCCGACGAGGTGACCCGCCAGACCGCCGACAAGTTCGCCGACCGCGGAGTGAAGTTTGTGGGCATCAACAGCAACAGCGTCCACGTCCATGCCGAAGACGACTTCGCCGGTATGGTGCAGCGCATGAAGGAACACAACTTCCCGTGGACTTACCTGCGCGACGAATCGCAGGAGGTGGCGATGGCCTACGGCGCACTGCGCACGCCTCACTTCTACGTCTTCGACAAGGATCGCAAACTCGTCTACACCGGTCGCGGCGTCGACAGCCCCAAAGACACAAGCAAGATGACGGTCAACGATCTGGAGAACGCGCTGGCAGATCACTTGGCCGTCCGTCCGTTGCGCACGCCGCTGACCAATCCCGTTGGCTGCAACGTCAAATGGCAGGGGCAGGATGCGCACTGGATGCCTGCCGAAGCCTGTGATCTCGTATTTAACTAAGGTGTGAATGGTGATTGGTGATTGGTGATTGGGGATCAGAACATGTCTATGAGTGTACATATCTGTTTGCTTTACAGCACCATTGAACGTCCATTCGTCCGCTAAATCGCAAGCCTAATCACCAATCACCATTCACCATAGCTTATGCCTCACCCCTGGATCAACACCGCACTCCTCATTTTGCTCTCGCTGCAACTGATCACCGGTCTTGGCGCGCTGATGAGCGGCAATCCGTCGCAGGCGTGGATTGCTGCCCTACACGGCATCGGCGCGTACGCCGCGGTGCTGGCACTGGGCTGGAAGAGCATCGTCATTGTGCAGGCGATCCGGCGCCGCCCCCGCATCACGCCGGGACGGATCGCCTTTTTACTGCTCACAGCGCTGCTTCTCCTTACCCTGGTCAGCGGTTACTTGTGGACATACGGCGGCCCTTCGTATCTAGGCGGCTTTAGCCTGCTCACCGTCCACGGTTTTCTGGCGGTGGCGTTGATGACACTGCTGATCTGGCACACCGTGGCCCGCTGGTTTATCGTGCGCGTCCCCGGGTCAACCGATCGGCGGATGTGGCTGCGGTTGGCCGGCCTGAGCCTGGCCGGCGTCCTCTTCTGGCGCTCGGCGCGTCCATTGCAAGCGGCACTCGAGCTGCCCGGCGCACAAAGACGCTTCACCGGCTCGTACGAAACCGGCAGCTTCACCGGCGTCTTTCCACGTGTCATCTGGCTCTTCGACAACCCCGCCCCCATCGATGTGAATACGTGGACACTCTCCATCGACGGCGCGGTGACACACCCGCGCCGCTACAGCCTGACGGAGATTGCGTCATTGGCACAGGAGACGTCGTCGGCGTTGCTCGACTGTACCGGCGGCTGGTACACTGAACAGGAATGGCGCGGGTTGCCATTACGTGCTCTCCTCGACGCTGCCGCACCATTGCACACGGCGCGCAGTGTCACCGTAGAATCGGTCACCGGCTATCGTCGCCGTTTTGCGCTGGATCAACTCGACGGCTATCTGCTTGCCACCCACGTGGCCGATTCACCCCTCTCCCACGGACACGGCTACCCGTTGCGTCTGGTTGCCCCCAACCGCCGCGGTTACGAATGGGTGAAGTGGATCGTACGTATCCATGTCAACGAAAGCGGGGCACACTGGCAATCGCCCCTGCCGTTGCAGTAGCAGTCTTCGCTCACGCTGATTGAACGTTTAGAAATTATTCCGGTAACCCAGCGGTTGAAACCGCCGGCTCTGGAAACACGATGAATCGTGTTCCCAGAGCCGGCTTCAGCCGGTTTCCCGCCTCAGACGTCGAATTCATTCGGCGGGCGTGTTACCGGAATAATTTGTAAACATTCAAATAGCGTGAGGATGTGCCCAACGAGTCATCTTCCATGACGAGTGAATTCGTTCTTGATGGCGGACGCAATCCTGAGGACGAAATCGGCCGCGACCGCCATTCCCCACACATTGATCGAACAGATCGAAACAGAGCGTTGTGCATTGAGTGAGTCCAAATACGTAGATGGCGTAATCAAGCCCTGTACCAAAAGTACATGCGAATACTTGAAATAGACGGTGTTTTGCCCAAACAGAGTTGTTACCATATGCATTGAACTCTGACGGCTGCTCCTTTTTCCACCAGCCGGGCCAGGCAGAATCGCATGCGTATAACGCCCTGCATCCATGCCACTTGCACCACCCATGCAGGATATAGAACCCGGAAAGAATCTAACACTCGTGATGTCCCCTCAGGATACCGCCGCTGCCAAAACGACGACGACAAGACTCGCCAGAACCGATAATGAAAACGCGGCTGTTTTTGTGGCTCGCCAGCCGATTTTTGATCGCGCCCAGCATGTCTATGGCTACGAACTTCTCTTTCGACAGGGGGTGGGCCATGCTTTGGATTGGCATGGTGACACCGCAACCTCTGTGGTGGTGACCAATAGTTTTTCGCTCATCGGCATTGATGCGCTCACCAGCGGGAAGCGCGCCTTTATCAATTTCACACGCAACCTGTTGCTACGCCAGATCGCAACCACGCTCCCCGTGGACATGGTCGCCGTCGAAGTGTTGGAAGACGTTGAACCTGACTCGTTGACCATTGAAGCGTGCCGCAAGCTTAAAGAACGCGGCTACCTGATCGTCCTCGATGACTTTGTTTACGATCCACGCTGGGCCCCACTGGTGCGCCTCGCCGACATCATCAAGATCGACTTTCTCAATACCCCGGTTGCAAACCGCGAACGGATACCACGCGAACTGAGCAAGCTCAACATCAAATTCCTGGCCGAAAAAGTTGAGACCAAAGAAGACTTTCAAATGGCGCTCGATTTCGGCTATCACTACATTCAGGGCTACTTCTTCAGCAAGCCCGAAACCATCTCGGTACAAGACATTCCTGGCTACAAGCTCAACTACCTCTACACGCTCTACGAGATCAACCAGCCACAGGTGAACTTCGACACACTGGAGGCGGTGATCCTGCGCGAAGTTTCGCTCTCGTACAAGCTTTTGCGATTTATCAACTCGGCCTTTTTCAACTTACGCCACCGCATCAAGACGGTACGCCACGCCCTCATGCTGCTGGGCACCGAAGAGATCCGCAAATGGGCCTCACTGGTGGCATTAAGCGGCATGGGCGCAGACAAACCCGATGAGTTGGCCGTTGTCAGTGCCATGCGCGGCAAATTCTTTGAACTGCTGGCGCTGGAGTGCGGCATGGAAAATTACCGCACCGACATCTACCTGATGGGGCTCTTCTCACTGGTCGACGCCTTTACCGACTGCCCCATGTCCGAAGTGGTGAAACAACTGCCCCTAAACGAAGAAATCAAGCGCGCCCTGGCAAATGAAGGTGGTCGTTTCGAACCTCTCTACCAATTGGCCGTCGCTTATGAAGAAGCCAACTGGCAGCGTGTCAGCGAACTGGCCCCCATCCTACGCAACGGCGAAGCCTCTCTGCCCAGGCTCTACCAGGAAGCAGTAGCGTGGGCGGATCAGATCTTCTACAAAGAAAACGGACTCAGCTAACGATCGACGACCGACGACGGTATCGCCACATCGCTACATCGCCACATCGCCACTCCACCGCTCCAGTGTTTCAACGCTCCAACGTTTCAACGCTCCAACGCTCCAACGCTAAACCACCCCATCCTCCCCCAACCGCGCAATCTCCGCCACCGAAAAACCAAGCCGCTCTTGCAGGATCGCCTGCGTGTGTTCGCCGAGGTAGGGCGGCGCACTAACGATCCGGAGCGGCGTCTGTGTCATCTTTGCCACAGGACCCACCAACCGGATCGTTTCGCCCTGACTATCCACCACCGACTGCACCATGTTGCGCGCCACCGTCTGCGGATCAGCCAACGCCGCCGGGATGTCATTGACCGGCCCACACGGCACGTCTACATCAAGCAGACGTTCGATCCAGATGTGGGTGGGCGCGCACACAAATTCTTCGGCCAACAATGGGATCAACTCGGCGCGGTGCGTCACCCGCGCCGGATTGGTGGCAAAGCGCGCATCGTCGATCCATTCCACCCGCCCCAAGAGACGACACAACGCGCCGAACTGGCGATCGTTGCCCACGGCCAGCATCAGGTGACCATCCGCCGTGGCGAACGTCTGGTAGGGGACGATGGTGCCGTGGGCATTGCCGTAGCGCGCCGGCGGCGTCTCCGACACCAGGTAGCTGCCGGCCACATTGACCAGCCACCCCAACTGCGCGTCGAAAAGGGCAATGTCGATAAATTGCCCCTCACCGCTGCGGGCGCGGTGATGCAACGCCGCCAGGATGGCGATTACTGCGTGCATCCCCGCCGTGACGTCGACAATCGCCACGCCCACCTTGAAGGGTTCATCTTCGTTGGATAGTCCGTCTTCGTTGGATAGTCCGTCTTTGACAGGGCCGGTGATGCTCATGACGCCGCCCTGTGCTTGAATCACGGTGTCGTAACCGGGGCGCTCGTGGTACGGTCCACTTTGGCCGTAACCGGTAATGGCACAGTAGACCAACCCAGGATTGATCTGCCGCAGATCGTCGTACCCCAAACCAAGACGCGTCATTGTCCCCACTTTGAAATTCTCGATCAACACATCGGCCTGTTGCACAAGGCGGCGCAGGATCGCTTTGCCTCGCTCGTCTTTGAGGTTGAGGGTGAGGCTCTGTTTGTTGCGGTTGGCCGAGAGAAAGTAGGCGCTCTGTCCACTGTCGGTGAAGGGTGGCCCCCAATGGCGGGTGTCGTCTCCGGCGCCGGGCTGTTCGATCTTAATGACCTCGGCCCCCAGATCGCCCAGGATCATGGTGCCGTATGGCCCGGCAAGGACGCGTGAGAGATCAAGCACGGTGATATCAGAGAGCGCAGCGGGCATCGAACGATCCTTTCGGATGGGGCTTGTATTGTTCTTTGTCTTTTGAATTTTGGGTGTCTTTTGAATTTTGGGTGGAGAGAACGATGGTGATAGAGTGTTTAGGTGTATCAACAACCACTTGCTTGAGAGAAAGGGTTTCTCATGAAACAGTATAGCAAAGCCCCCGAGATGACCATTGATCCGTCAAAGACATACACGGCCACCATCAAAACCAACCGTGGCGACATTGTGATTGAACTCTTTGCCGACAAAGCACCGAAGACGGTGAACAATTTCGTCTTCCTGGCCCAGGACGGCTACTACGACGGCATCAAGTTCCACCGTGTCATCGCCGACTTCATGGTGCAGACAGGTGACCCCACCGGCACCGGTCGTGGCGGCCCCGGCTACAAATTTGCCGATGAATTCCACCCCTCCCTGCGCCACAGTGGACCGGGCATCCTGAGCATGGCCAATGCCGGACCCAACTCCAACGGCAGCCAATTCTTCATCACCCACGTAAAAACCGACTGGCTCGATGATCGCCACAGCGTCTTCGGCAAGGTGACCGAAGGTCAAGACGTGGTGAACGCCATTTCCCAGGGTGATGTCATGGAGTCGGTGACCATCACCGAAGCGTAACCATGCACTTCGACGCCCTCACCCTCGCCGCCGTGCGCGATGAACTGAGCCGCCTTCTCCAGGGTGGCCGTGTGCAGCAGGTAATCCTGCCCGACGCCAAAAGCGTGGGCATGGAAGTCTACGCCAATCGGCAGCGCTACCACCTGCTCCTCTCGGCCCATTCGCAGGCAGGGCGGGCGCACATCTCCGCTCAGAAGTTGCGCCGTGGCGTCGAGACGGACACCCCCATGCTGCTTCTGTTACGAAAATATGTGCGCGGAGCGCTGCTGGAGGGCGTCGAACAGCCCATCCCCTTCGAGCGGGTGCTTAACCTGCACTTTGACCACCCCGAGCACGGTGCTTGTACGCTGGTGCTCGAACCGATGGGGCGTATGAGTAACCTGATTTTGGTGGACGCCGCGAGCGTGATCCGCGGCGTCCTCAACCCTGTGCCGCCGGGCGAGAACGTCGAGCGCGTCCTCTTGCCCAAGCGGCCCTACCTCTTTCCGCCCTCTCAAGATAAAATCCCTCCGCTGGACGACGGCAGCGAAAATTACTACGAACGGCTCAAACTGGCGCTGCGCAGTGACGACAGACTGTGGCGGGCGCTGATGAACGGCGTCGCCGGGATCAGCCCCACGCTCGCCCGCGAGATCGCCTGGCGTGTGGCCGAGGATGAGAATGTCCCTTCGGCGCAGGTGGAACTGCCAGCTATAGCCGCTACGCTCCAAGAAATGTGGACGCTGCCACAGTCGAACGCCTGGCAACCCGGCGTGGCGGTGGACGACGACGGCGCCATCGCCGGGTATTCGCCCTACGAGTTACACTTCTTGGGCGATTTCTTACCCAGCGAAGGGATCGGCGCGGCCATCTCTCAATTTTATGGAGAACGTCCACGTGATGCCGCAGGGGACAAAGACGCCTATGCCGCTATGCGCAATAGTGTGGCGACGCTGCTCAAGGACGCGTCGACACGTGTGGCGCGTCAACTGGCGGCGCTCGACGCCGACGAACCCGCCCCCGGCGAGCCGACACAGGTGCGTACCCAGGCCGAATGGCTGTTGGCGCTGCACAATCAGATCAAACCGGGGCAAAAGGAATTGGTGGTGCCGTTGGAAGAAGAGAGCCTCACCATCCGCCTCGACGAACGGTTGACGCCGGTAGAGCAGGCGGAACGTCTTTTCGACCGTGCGGCCAAGATGGAACGGGCCGCTGAGTTCATTCCTCAGCGCCGCGCCGAGTTGACGACGGATCGCGACTTTCTCGCACAGTTGCAGAGCGATCTGGCATTGGCCGAAAACCAGCCCGAAATTATCTCTGTGCGCGAAGAACTGCGCGCCGCCGGCTACCTGCGTGTACGCCCCAAACGGCAGCGCAGCGCGCCGGATCGCTCTGATCCCCTACGTTTTCTTTCGCCGGACGGGTTTGCAATTGTGGTGGGGCGCAATGCGCGGCAGAATGAGATTGTCACCTTCAAAGAGGCCAACGCCGAAGACCTGTGGCTGCACATCCGTGATCTGCCCGGCGCGCATGTGGTGATTCGCAATGGTGGGCAGCGTGTCAGCGAGGAGACGCTGACCGTCGCCGCCCAGTTGGCCGCCTACTACTCCAGCCAGCGCGGTGAACAGGCTGTGCCGGTGGCCATCACGCCGCGGCGATTCGTCACGCGCATGGCGGGCGGGCGCACGGGGCAGGTCCACTTCCGCAACGAAGAGACGCGCGTTGTTGCGGCGGTGAAGCCTGAACTGTAGTGCTACGTTGTGGGGATAGCGCGTAGTGCGTGTACCGGTTGAGAGGCAGAACGCGCGATTGGGGTGAGGCTGAGGATGCCGAGGATCTACCCCAGTCAGTCGAAGTTGACGTTGACAGGCCCGCGTTGACGGCGACCCGCTTCGCGCCGGGCACTAGCGTCGTCTTCTTCGTCGAAGCGTTCCAGGGCTGTGTCGATGAGGGCACGGGCGGCGAGCAACGCTTCTCTGCGGGCGGCGTAGGCGTGTGTCCAGAATTCTTCGGGTAAACCTAAATCGTTGTGTCGCACTTCTTCCGCAATGCCTAAGACGCCTTCGATCAGCCATGAGCCGACATCGAAGGCGTTTTTGCGTTCCTGGCGCGGGCGGCGTGGCGGCGGATCGTAGGAGCGACCAGGCGACGCCCGCTTTTCCGCTTGCGGCGTGGGCTCTGATTCTGGCTTGACGCGGGGCGGTGGTGTAGATGCAGTTTGGCTCACGTTCTGGGCGGGCGTTGCGGCAACCGGCCTCTCTTCCGCCGCATTGCCCAGACCGCCGATGTCAATTTTGCCTCGTTTGGACACGTTCCCTCCTAATGTACCGGCACTGCTTCAGTCGGCACCTTTTCGGTGGTGCGGTTGCGCACAATGGCGCGCATCACTTTGTAGTTGACGCTGCCAAAGTGGTACTTATACTCTTCGTCGCCTTGTAAGAAATCAAAGAGATCACAGCCTGCGGCAATTGCATACTGGATCAAGTAGGCCAGCAGCACCCAACCGGGGCTCAGATGGGCCATATGCCCGGTGTCGAAGCCTGAATTGTAGAGTAGAAACTGCTTGCGATACTCGAAGGCGAAGAGTGTCGCCGCGTGTTGACCATCTAGCGAGAGGAAGGCCAGGCGTAGGAAACCAGCGTCGAGCATACGCCGTGCCATCACCTTGAAGAAGCGCTGCATCCGCGGCGTCATAAAATCTTCTTTGTCGGGGCTGCTTAGCCGCTGCAAACGGATAAACTCATCGAGTTCGGCGTCGAGTTGTTCATCGTCAATGTCTTGTGACACCAGGTAAAAATCGACCTGGGCCTCACGCTCTGCGCGACGCTGCTTGCGCCGGATTTCGTGTCGCTGCTTCTTGTCGACCTGCTCGCCCAGATAGTTTTCATAGCGCAGCGGCAACCGGATGTGGGGTGCAACATCTTCCTGGAAGACGTCGACACCATAGCCGTCCGCCGCCCATAGTTCAGGCAGCAGGCGGTAGGTGAGGCTCTCTTCGGGTAGATTGCAGAAGTCGCAAAGATCCCAGCTTGGCGCGTCATTGCTTTCAAGCCAGGTGCGCAAGGCGGTACAGACAGGCTTTTCCCATCCCTTGGCAATGATAATATCAAGAAAATCACTCACTTCGATGCAACCGACAATGTGCAATGAAGAAAGTCCGGCCCAATCGCCGCTGCTGTGTTCAAGCCGGTAGAAGGGCGCAATCCCAACCAATTTGCCCTGTGGGGTGCGAAAGGCGGCGATCCAGAGATCCCCTTCGCCTAAGGTCTGCCACCAGGTAGTTTGCCATTCATGGGTTAGAAAAAAGGTATCAAAACGGCTGCGCGCCACCAATTCATTCCACTCGGCGGCTAGCGCTTGAAAACCATCGACCTCAGCATCGGGGCCGTAAACAATACAGTCGAGGGGGGCTTCGTCACGTTCGCCATCGTCGGCGTGTGTATGACTACCCGATCCATTGTGTGTTGTCGACATGGTGTCCTTGATCTGTGGATTCAGTAAAGTCGTGCTCGGTTCGAAAGGCCGCACCTAGAAAGGCGCACTTCGAAAGGCTGTGCAAAAAAATCGGCGCAAAAAATCGGCACAAAAAAACGGCACAAAAAAACGGTGCAAAGAAAATCGGTTTAGCTCTCCAGTGCATCGAGATGCGCCGAAAGTGCCGCCTCTGTCGCTATGATTCTTGTAGTGGGCTTATCCATTGTAGCGAAAGCGGATGGCTTCGACAAGTACGCAATGATACAAAAACGAGCCATGTTACTTCGTCTGATTGCTGACAAATCCCCACGCTGCCCAGAGAAGCACAATAATTGCAAGCACCCACCAGAACTGTTGGAAAAGAACGATAGTACGTTGTACCAACGTCTGCTGTTCTTCGGTCACCTGCTGGACGGCCTCGTCAAGGGTGCGTTGTGCACCTTCTGGTGAAATGATCACCTCTGTGACATCAATAATTGAGCGGGTGGCAGCTGTGTCAGCGCCGGAGCCCTCACCTGTTGGTGTGAATGTTGCCACAATGGGCGTTGCAAGCGGGGAGACGTCTGCGGGGAGGGTCAAAACGGGCGAGGGCGTGGCCGCGGGGAAGCAGAGTTTCAACTGTACTTGATCCAGCTCCATCCACGTGCGCAGGCCGTCGCCGTCGTTGAGGACGTTGAAATAGATGTAGAGACTTTGGCCGCGATGCGAGGTGAGATCCGATACTTCCTGCGTCCAGCCGCCGGTGTTGCGCATGATGCGGTAGAGTGGCGGCGCCAGTGTCACCAAATCGGGTGAAAGCAGGATCAACTCCTGGCGGTCGACACGGTTTTGAAAAGCCGGTTCGCCGTTGTCTTGTGTGTGTGACCAGTGCCACCAGAGCAACTCTGCTGTGGCGGCGGTATGGGGGATGGTGATCAACTGGCGCACCGACGAATAGCTCAGCACGTCGGCCCGTCCACTGTTGGGTGGGTTGCCCAACTGCAACGAGCGCAGCCCCTCAAATCCGCCGGCAATTAGGCGCGGCGGCACCGGATCATCGCCCAAAATCCAGCCTGTAGAGCCGAGGATCTCTTCCTCGAAGCCACTGTTTATAATCACATTGGTGATGCACCCCGGCGGCAGCGGCGTCGACGGTAGGATCGGCGTAAAGGTGACCGTTGGCACAATCGGCGTAGGCGTCCACACAACCGGTGTAGGGGTAAGCATTATCGATGTCGGTGTGGATGTGGCGATGATCACACCGCTGTTGGTTGGTGTTGGCGTTGGAAAGATGATAATGGGTGCGGTGGACGTTGGCGTCGGTACAGGGACAGCATCACATGCCTGAAGCGAGACGCTGTCGACGTAGAGCGCCGTCTTACCGCCAAGGCCGTCATTGCTGACGCCGATAGAAACGCGGACCGTGCGCCCAGCCAGTGATGTAAGTGGGAACTGTTGAAAGAGCCAGCCATCGCGGTTGGAAAGCTGCGACCAAACTCGCACCAACAATTCGTTGGTGGATGCGTCGAAAATATCAATAAATTGGAGATCAGTGCCAGGATTGGCTTCGTGGACGGGTAAGAGCTGCACATTCAGCGCAATTGGATCGGCGTTTTGGGGCAAGGTGACAACTTGGGAGACGCCGTTTGTCAACCCGGTATTGGCAGCGTCGACGAGTCCTAAGCGCATGGAGCGTGTCCCCGCGAAGACGGGAAAGGAGACGTACTCAGCGCCTAACTCAGCAGGTGAACCGGGCAGCAGCGGTTGCCAGCCCAATCCTTCCACTTCAAAGCCGCCGTTGACCAGCAATTCGCTACAGCCGGCCGCCGTGCCCGGTGCGTCTCCGGCGCGCGGCTGGGGTGTTGGGGATTGCGCCATTGTCGGCGTAGTCACAAACAATAGCCCCAACAAAAGCAGGATCAACGAGAGTAGGCGGCGTAGCTGCTTTGACACGAAGATCAGGGGTTTAATTCCGCTCATGAGGAGCGCCCAGCAATGTAAAAACGGTGGCGCACTGGAACCTCCGATGGTGGGAAACGTGATTCCGATTGTACCATAGCCGAGATCCACTCGCAATCATCGCTCAGTGGCCGGGTGTAATTCAAAGTTGGGGCGAACAGTGCCAGGCACTGTGGCGAGCGCACATCCAACTTGAATTACACCCTCAATGGCAAAGGGTAATCAATCTAGCAGTCTCCAAACCGGCAAAGTGCTATGGTTTGGGATGAACAGGGTAAATTTACAACTGTTCTGCGCTTCGGTACAATAGAAAAGAATCGTTGAAGATGGTTGATGTACTGCTTGTGTATTGACCTTCTTCTCACAAAATAGGTGGTTATCTTGATAACGAACAATGAAAAAGACGGCAGCGCACAGGCGAATGATGCAACGCAAGAGTCGGAATCAAAACAGTCGCCGCGCATGACCTATCTCTTTCTGATTCGGCATGGTGAGAACGATTGGGTCGATACCGGCAAGCTGGCTGGTCGTACACCTGGTGTCCACTTAAACGAAAAAGGGCACAATCAATCGGCGGCACTGGCTGAACGCTTGAAAGTGCAGCCGCTCTCGGCCGTCTATTCAAGCCCCCTAGTGCGTTGTGTAGAGACGGCTCAACCCTTGGCCGCTGCATTGGATCTGCCTGTGCGCGAAGAGCCGGGGGTGATCGAAGTGGATTACGGTGAATGGCGCGGCGCAGCGCTCAAGGATCTCTCAAAGAAGCCCGAATGGCAACTGGTGCAGATCTACCCGGGCGGTTTCCGCTTCCCAGATGGCGAAACGCTGCGCGAGGTACAGAATCGAGTGGTCACCACACTTGAGCGCATTCGCAACGAGCATGAAGGTGAGGCTGTAGCCGTCTTTGCACACGGGGATGTAATCCGTACGGCGCTTGCCTATTACATAGGCGCACCGCTCGATCTTTTTCAACGAATTCATATCAATACGGCATCGGTCAGCCTGATTGGCTTTCACCGCTTTGGCCCGGCGATTTTGCGCATGAACGATACCGGCGAACTGCCTGTAATCCAGTGGGAAAGCAAAGAGACAGACAAGGAAGAGCCGGCCAAACCTGAATCGTCAGCATAAGCTGGGGCGTCAGGTCAATACAATCTGAAGCAAGACAACAATCGACAAAATCATAATCGGTGAAGCGGATGCTTAATTTGTATATTCAGGCAGTCTTCCACATCCAGGCAGTCTTCCACATCCAGGCAGTCGTCTATCACCGCAAAGGCTGAAATCAAATGGCGACACACTTTACATTCGATTTTGATCGGGTGAGTACTATCGTGGCCGACGCCGTGGGGAAACCGGGACAGCGCACCTTCTTTTTGCAGGCGCGCCAGGGCCGACAAACGGCAACATTGACCATGGAAAAGCAACAGGTGGCGGCGTTGGCTGCTTCGATCCTGCAATTGCTTGAAGAATTGGAAGAGAAGAACCCCGATCTCACTATGACCAGCATCACCGTACAGGATCTGCATCTCGAAGAACCGATTGATCCTGCTTTCCGTGTTGGGCAGATGGGATTGGGCTACGATGAAAACCAGGACATGATGGTGCTGGTGGCTCAGGCCATTGTTGTTGACGATGAAGAGACGGTGAGCGAAGACGATGTTCCGCGTGCCCGTTTCTATGCCACCCGTGAACAGATGCGCGCATTGAGTGAACACGCTCTCGAAGCAGTGGCATCCGGTCGTCCCGAATGTCCCCTCTGTGGGCGGCCTATTGATGCAGAAGGACACTTTTGTCCGCGTACGAATGGACATGCGTATCCGCTTTCTGTGTAGCTTGTAATGCGTAATCCGTAATGCGTAACTGTTAAACTAGCCACACATCACTTTTGTCACTAGACTAGCGACGCCGCGGCCTTGCCGGTTGAGTAGGCGAGTCTGCGAGCCATAGCGAAACCAAGGGGCGGGTCTACAAAGGAGCAGATCTCGTTAACCCGCTTGGTTTCGATACGCTGCGCTACTCAACCGGCGCTAGCAGCCCGAAAAACCAAAGTGATGTGTGGCTAGACTGTTAAACCATAAAGATTCGCCAATGCACATCCAATAATGTTAACCCATTACGAGTTACGCATTACGAGTTACGCATTACTCCCTGTGAGGATCTATGCCCAGCACGTTTCCTTCAGATCCACTGTTTGAACTCCCAGACGATGCTGCCAATGAAGCCAACCCCAACCTTCTTGATGAGACCGACGCGTCCGATGACGAGGAAGAGGGCGAAGCGGTTGTCATTGACGTGGAACGGGTGATCAATGTGCTCACTCACGGCAAAATGGAAGAGAGGAGCCTGCTGCCCTACAGCTCCAATTACAGCTTCCTCGTACTTGTCGACGACGGCGACATCCAGCTCCCTGCCGTCTACAAACCCCGGCGCGGTGAAAATCCATTGTGGGACTTTACAACCGGCACGCTCTGTCAGCGCGAAACTGCCGCCTTCGACGTGAGTCATGCCCTTGGCTGGGATCTCGTGCCCCCAACCGTCCTCCGCAAAGGGACACGCGGCATCGGCAGCGTACAGTTCTTCATCGACTGCGATCCTGAGATCCATTACTTTACCATGCGCGAGGACGCACGCTATGCATCCACACTGCGTCGTCTCGTTCTCTTCGATTACATTGTCAACAACGCAGATCGCAAGAGTGGACACTGTCTCTTTGGCAACGATGACCGTGTCTGGGCGATTGATCACGGCATCTGCTTTCACGAAGAGTACAAACTGCGCACCGTGATCTGGGAATTCAGCGGTGAAGCCATCGAAGCAGAACTGATGGCCGATCTGCAAGAACTCCGGCGGATTATGGATGACACCGACAGCGATCTAAACCAGCGTCTCAACTCATTGCTTACCCAAACTGAGCGCAGCGCCTTTTGTATGCGTCTACAACAATTGCTTGATGGTGGACAATACCCCAATCCGCTGCCTTATCAGCGTAACCACCCCTGGCCGCCCATTTAATCAACAGACTGTAACAATACAGGTGCCACATACTAGCCAGGAGAGTATTGCACTTGAAGTGATACCTAGCATACTCGAATCAAGCTAGACAGGCAGAATAGATAACAAGGAGCAGCCAGTGAAAGCGGTGGTGATGGCCGGTGGTGAAGGATCTCGACTACGTCCACTAACCGTAGGTCGCCCCAAACCCATGGTCCCCCTGGTCAACAAACCAGTGTTGGGGCACATCCTCGATCTGCTGAAACACTTCGGTATTACCGAAGTTGTCATCACGTTGCAGTACATGCCGACGGCAATTCAAGATTACTTTGGTGACGGCAGTTCGTTTGGGATGAAGATAAGCTACACTGTAGAAGAATCACCCCTGGGCACAGCCGGTAGTGTAAAAAACGCGGCCGCCCTGCTCAATGATACCTTCCTTGTGATCAGCGGCGACGCCCTCACCGACTTTGATTTGCGCAAGATCATCGACTATCACTGTGTGAAGAATGCGCTGGCCACCCTCACCCTCTACCACGTCCCTAATCCACTTGAGTATGGCGTTATCATCACCGATGAAGAAGGGCGCATCACCCAATTTCAAGAGAAACCCGACTGGGGTAACGTCATCTCCGACACGGTGAACACGGGGATTTACGTCCTTGAACCCGAGGTGCTGGCACTCATCCCCGACGATGAGCCTTTCGATTTTTCGACGCAGCTCTTTCCCCAAATCCTGGCTGAAGGGGGAGCGCTCTACGGTTTCATTGCCGAGGGCTATTGGTGTGATGTGGGCAACATCCCCGAATATTTACGCGCCAATGCTGACTTGCTGCATGGACGCGTCAGCTTGCCCGATCCCATTGGCAACCAGATCTGGGGCGGCGTGTGGACAGGACAGAATGTTGAAATCGCGCCCGACGCTCAGATCTACGGCCCGGTTTACCTAGGCGACTCGGTGAAGATCAAGGGCGGTGTTTCGATCCATGGCCCGGCGGTGATCCGCGACTATACCGTAATCGACAACTACAGCCGCATCGAACGCAGTGTCCTCTGGCGCAATACTTACGTGGGCGAAGCCTGCGAATTGCGTGGGGTGATTGTAGGGCGGCAATGCAGCATCAAAAGCGGCGCCATTGCCTACGAAGGCGCCGTCATCGGCGACAACTGTGTGCTAGACGAAAACAGTGTCATCCACGCCGATGTGAAGCTGTGGCCCAACAAAGAGATCGAGCCCGGCGCAACCGTGCGGCGCAGTATCATCTGGGGCAGCCAGGGACGCCGTTCACTCTTTGGCAAATACGGCGTCACCGGTGTTGTGAACGTAGATCTCACACCCGAATTTGCCGCCAAGTTGGGCAGCGCTTTGGGTGCGGCGCTTGCCCAAGGCAGCTACGTGGCCATGAACCGCGACGCCCACCGGAGTTCACGCATGCTCAAACGCGCCATGATCAGCGGCCTGCCCAGCGCCGGGATCAACGTACTCGATCTGGGTACGGTGCCGATTCCGGTGGCGCGCCATTTTGTGCGCACCCATCCTTCGACCACGGCGGGTGTTCATGTACGCCTCAGTCCTTTCGATCAGCGTGTGGTAGATATCCGCTTCATGGATGCCGAAGGCATGAACCAGAGTCGCACCAGCGAACGCGCCATCGAACGCATCTTCTTCCGCGAAGACTTTCGCCGCGCTTATCTCAACGAAATCGGCCGCATCGATTACCCTGTGGACGCCACTGAAAGCTACCGTGCCGACTTCCTGGAACATATCAACCAGGATCGCATCCGCCATTCCAGCCTCAACGTCATCGTTGACTACTCGCATGGGCTGGCGGCGGATACGCTCTCAAGCATCCTCAGTGATCTCAATCTCGACTATCTGCCCCTCAACGCCCTCATGGACGAGAACAAGCTGGCCGTCTTGCGCGATCAGTTCAACACCCACATGCGGCGCATGGCCAAGATCATGAGCGTCCTCGACGCCGATGTGGGGATCAAACTCGATGTGGGCGGCGAAAAGATCTTCCTGGTCGACGACAAAGGACATGTGCTCGACAACACCACCACGTCGCTGCTGATGACCGAACTTTCCTGCTACGCCAACCCCAAGCGCGCCCTCGCCATCCCGGTGACCTTGCCCACGGCCTTTGAGACGATTGCCAACTGGCACGGCACCCGTGTCATTCGTACCAAGAACGATCTGCATCACCTCATGTCCACCTCGTCGCAGCCCGACGTGCTCCTGGCGCTGGACGGCACCGGCAACTTCATTTTTCCCGATTTCCAGCCCAATGTAGATGGGTTGATGGCGACGGTGCGCCTGCTTGAATACCTGGCCGTACGCGGGATGGCCGTGAGCGAGATTGTCAACTACCTGCCCCGTTTCCACGTGGCCCAGGATCGGGTCGACTGCCCGTGGGAGAGCAAGGGCGCCGTGATGCGTACCCTGAACAACCGCTTCCGCGGTGACCATGTCGAGACTATCGACGGGCTGAAAGTTCACCTCACCGACGGCGAGTGGGTACATATCGGCCCTAACCCCGATCGCCCCTTTTTCGATCTGCGCGCCGAAGCTGCCAGCGTTGACCGCGCCACAGCGCTCGTTGTGGAATACAGTGAGCAGCTCAAAGATATTGTGATGCAGCACAGAGGGCACTAGGGATTGAGCGACTAGGGGATTTCAGATCCTGTACAGGATCTGAAATCCTTTAATCCCCTAATCGCTTATTTCTTTCATTGCCGCCACAACTTCCTCGCGCGGCAATCCACCCGCCTCAAGCACATCATCCGGCAGATCCAACAAACGTTCGTAGAAGGTGACGCCGAACTCGATGAGTTCGGGGCTATCCGGCTCTTCGTCGAGCATGGCGAAGAATTGGTCTTCGGCGTCGGCGAAGAGACCACTTTCTTCGTAGTAGCGGAAGAGACGTAGGTTGATCGCCGGCGGCAGTAGATAGTCTGTCAGCGCTTCAGCTAATTCCCCTGCTGTAGGGACCGCTACAGGCAGCCCGTCGGGGACGGCGTCGTGGGGTGTTTCCATGCGCAATTCCAATGCCGTCATCGTGCAGCGGACATGCGCCTCGTCGTCGCCCAATGTCTTGTGGATCTCACCTGCTTTGGCCAGCAACGTGGTGAGGATCAGGCGCTTGACGTGTACATCGGCGTCGGTCTCTAAGAGCGCCGGCCCGGTGACAAGATCCTGGTGCGAAAGGCGGCACAGCGTATCGGTGTCGAAACCGGTCAACCGTTCGATCTCCTCGTTCACCAATTGCAGCGCTGCTTTGGGTTCGTTGTTTTTGAGCAGTTGCAGCACCCGCGCCACCACCATACTCAGCGCCTCGATTTGGCGCATGAGAAAATCACGTTTGAACATAACCTATACCGCTCTTTCTTCCCAAGAGATTTTCCCCTGGTTGATCTCATAAACAGCGTATGGATGCGGCGCTTCACAAAAGCCGCGCACCGTGGAAAAGTAGACGCCGTCGATCTCAAAGAGCGGTACCCCGTGGTGATAATGCCCACTGAGGACAAGGCGCACATGGCCGCTTTCAATGAGTTGATCGCGCATCTCTGCCGCGTAGCGGTAGGTGTGCGGATATTCGTCGTTGCGTTCGGGCCAGACGACGTAGTGCTGCACATGGATCTGTGGCGCTGAGCCGACGTCGTCCAGTGCGTCTTTGAAGCGGCGCAAAGACGCGCCCAGCCGCACAGGCTGGTGATCGTCGCCTTCGTCGTCGTTGAAGCCAATCACTCGGTAACCGGCTACCTCTATCGGCTGAGACAGGCGACTGAATACTCGATCCACCAGCACCGGGTGATCGTGGTTGCCGCGCACCAGCACCACCGGCATGGGCAACCGCGCCAAGATCTGCTCAATCAAGCGCAGATCGGCCTCGCCCTGTGCCTCCAACTCGGCATCGCCGAAGCCCTCAAACGGAAAGTCAAGCAGATCGCCGCTGAGGACAAAGAGATCCGCGCCTTCCTCGGCCACTTGATCCACCACAGCAGACAGCAACGCGGGCATGTCACGGCTGAGGCGTTCGGCAATCTCCGCCGTGCCGAGCAGATGATGGCGCAGATGCAGATCAGAAATATGCACAATTTTCATCGGAGTACGTCCTTTGCGCGGAATATCGAAGCCAGAGACAAAGGATAAGCGATCTAGCGTGGGAAGGGAAAAGTTGTGCGTTGTGCGTGATTCGTGGGTTAAGCAGATTGTCTCACCGTTTGAATGTTATGGGGTGAACTTTGTAAACTCAATTCGATCCCAATCATTCACCACGAATCACGCACCACGCACCACGAATCACTCAACCGTCACCAGATCACGCAACTGCTCCACTGTCCTTGCCCCGATGCCGACGGCGCGGTCGAGGTCGTCGACGCTGGCGTAAGGACGGGCGGCGATGATGGCTTCGGCTTTGACTGTGCCGATGCCGGGCAACGAGGTCAATGCTTCGAGGCCGGCGCTGTTGATGTTGATGCGACCGCCGCCCGCCCCCGATGACGCCGCTGCAGCGACCGGCGGCGGTTCGCCACCCGACACGCCGGCGGTGGGTACATCCTCGGCAGCGTCTTCAACGACACTAGGTACGTGGACCTGCGCACCGTCCCACAGCCGTTCGGCCTGGTTGATGGCGACAAGATTCGCCTCTTCCACCAGCCCACCGGCGGCTTCGAGTGCGTCGCCCACCCGCGCCTCAACGGCCAGGGTGTAAAGCCCCGGCGCGGCGACGGCCCCCGACACGAAGACGACAATGGGCGCGGGCGTGGCCGTGGGTAGCGGTGTTGCCGTGGGCTGTACAGGCGGCGGAGGCTGCAATACAATCGGCTGCGGATCGGGGCTGCTGGTTGTCCACGCGAAGAGGCCAACCAGCAGCAGGCAGGCGGCAAAGCCTAGCCCAAAGCCCTGCAAAATCAGACGGATGGACGGATCAGAGAGTGGACGCGCTTCAACTTCCGAGGGAATCTTCAGAAAATCCGGCGGCGGCGAGGACGCGGACATGCTGGCCTCCTCAAAACTGAGTGATACGGGGATGGATTATGTCGGGGATGGCAGAAAAATAGCACCAAACGATGAATTTTGCAAACGATGAATTTTGCAAACAATGAATGAAGAATAAAGAGTGGGGGGAGACGATCCTCGCTCCACCCACTCTTTATTCTTCATTCATTACTTTTTGCTCCCTCTTCAGCGCAATGCGCCCAAACATGGGGATGGCCTGTTCGTCGACCATGGGGTGATACAGCCCGGCGCGGACGTCGCGGTAGTAGCGCTCCATGGGCAGTGAACGAGATAGGCCGGCGCCACCCACCACGCGCAGAGATTGATCCACGGCGCGGATGGCGTTGTTGGTGACGGTGACCTTGGTCGCCATCAGCAGCGGCGACAATTCTTGGCGGCAGTCGGGCAGCATGTCCCAATCGTTGGCGACGTTGTAGAGCATGGATCGGGCCTGGGTCAGCGCCAGTTCGGCTTCGCCCAGCAGCCGCTGAATGCTCTCTAACTCGGCAATCGGCTTGCCCAGCGCCGTGGGCACGCGCTTGTGGGCAAAGTTGGCTGCAAAGGAGAGCGCTGCCTGCGCCACGCCCAGGTAGACGGCGCACACGGTGAGGGTGAACCAGGCGTTGCCGGTGGAAACAGTAGGGTCGCTGGCCTTAGGGTCGCTGCGGCCCAACATCAAGTCGGGGGTGACACGGGCATCGCGCAGGTAGATGTCGTGGCTGCCGGTGGCGCGCATGCCCATGGCGTTCCACGTCTCTTCGATTTCGATGTATTCACCTGCTGGGACGATGAAGCGTGCCACCTGTCCGCTGCCATCTTCCAACGCCGCGGGGACGATGAAATAGTCCAGCGCAGGGCTGAGGCTGGCAAAATTCTTGTGCCCGTTGATGATCCAGGCAATGGGATCGTCCTGTGCGCCGTTGGCGTAGACGGGTGTGGCGGTGGTGTCGGGCAAACCACCGCGCGAAGGGCTGCCCAAGCGTGGTTCAGTAGCCACGGCGTTGATCAATGCGCCTCGATCCACAGATTCGCGGCAGAGGCGCACAAAGAGATCCTCGGGCCAGGATCGGGCTTCGGCGGCGGATCCCATTACCTGTACGTGCATGGTGAAACTCAACGCCGTGCTGCCGTCTCCAGTGGCCAGCGCTTCCATCACCAGCACACTTTCGAGCAGGTTGGCCCCCCACCCGCCAAATTCCTCGGGGATCACCAGTGCAGGAAAGCCGGCGACGCGTAGATCGGCATAATTTTCAAAGGGGAATTGGCCCGTTTCATCATACCCCGCCGCCCGTTTCTGAAATTGTTCGGCCAGTTGACGGGCCAATTTCACAAAGTGGCGCTGGCGCTCGGTGCGTGGATAGATCATGTGGATCTCCTGGGGATCGATCACTCGTGTTTGGCTTCACAAGACGGGTCTATTTTAACACAGAGGGGGAACGTTGGCGCAGTGGCGGCTTTTCGGTACAATCTTGTGTAGTGCGTAGTGCGTAGTGCGTGTTGCGTGTACAAACTGAGAACCTTGACGGTATATTGGGGAGTGTTGTACGGCAGAAAGCGCACTCATGAAAATGCAACATCGAACATTGATACACGCAACACGCAACACGAATAAATCTCATCATCAGAGAAACGAGTGTACACCCCATGTCATCAGACAAAATCCGTGTGCTCGTGGCCAAACCCGGGCTGGACGGCCATGATCGCGGCGCGAAATTTATTGCCCAGTCTTTGCGTGATGCCGGTTTCGAGGTGATCTACACCGGCATTCGCCAGACGCCGCAGATGATCGCCGAAGCTGCGCTCCAGGAAGATGTGGACGTGGTCGGCCTGAGCATCCTTAGCGGCGCACATATGACACTTTGCCCCAAGGTGGTCGATCTGTTACACGCCCAAGGACAGGACGACGTCCTTGTGCTCGTGGGCGGTATCATCCCCGACGACGATGTGGTGAAGCTCAAAGAAGCGGGCATCAACGCCGTCTTTGGGCCAGGGACGGCCAGCCAGGCAATTGCCGACTTTATCCGCCAAAGCCTCGGCGCGGTGATCGAATGATCCGGCGCTTCCCCCCAGCGGAGGTCGCCCATGCGTAGGTCAATTGCACCCGCTGAACTGATCGACGGGCTGTTGGCGGGCAACCGGCTGGCCTTGGCCCGCGCCATCAGCCGCGTGGAAAACGAAGACGACGGCGCGCGTGTCATCCTCGACGGCGTTTTTGCGCAGACGGGGCGCGGCCACCTCATCGGCGTCACCGGCGCGCCGGGTACGGGCAAGTCGACGCTGGTCAACGCGCTGGCGCGTGCTTTCCGCGGGCAGGGCGAGACGGTGGCCATCCTTGCCGTCGACCCCACGAGTCCTTTCACTGGGGGCGCGTTGCTGGGCGACCGTGTACGCATGACCCAACTCAGTGGTGATCCCGGGGTCTTCATTCGTAGCATGGCCACACGCGGTCACCTTGGGGGGCTGGCGGCGGCCAGTGTGGACGTGTTACAACTGCTCGACTCGGCAGGCTTCGACCGCATCCTCATCGAAACGGTGGGGGTGGGGCAGGCCGAAGTGGAGATCGCAGCCACGGCGCACACCACCCTTGTGGTCGAAGCGCCGGGTTTGGGCGACGAAGTGCAGGCGATCAAGGCCGGCGTGCTCGAAATCGCCGACATTTTTGTGGTCAACAAGGCCGACCGTCCTGGCGTAGAGCGGACGGTGACGGCGTTGGAGATGATGTTGGAGCAGCGCCGTGGCGGTGTTCGATCCATGCGCCACCACGGGCAGGTGATGAGTGTCGCCTTGCCGCCGACAACCACTGCGGCGCAAGAGTGGACGATCCCTGTGCTGAAGACGGTGGCGGTGGAGGCCGGCGGTATGGCAAAGGGCGTAGACGCATTACGCCAGGCCATTGAAGGTCATCGGTCTTGGCTGGTGGAGGGCGATGGGATGGCGTTGCGCGAGGAGAGCCGCATCGCCCGCACGCTGGAGACATTGATTCAGACGGCATTGAGCCGTCGTATGCAGGCCACTTTGCCGGCGGAACAGATCGCTGCGTTCATCGGCGCTGTCCGCCGCCGTGAACTTAGCCCACACGCCGCCGCCGATGCGGTGGTGCGTCAGTTAACGGGATGAGTCTGGGGTACTCCAACTTTTGTCTGAGTAAGCGTTGCACTGTCGCTACTTTTGTTGGAGCACTGTTCCCTCCTTCCTCTGATTCGTTTTCGCTTGTCCGTCGCTATACTGTTATGTAAGAAGCGCAAGAGAAGTGGACGGCGCAAAACGATGGAAGAGACCAAGGAGGAGGGCATCATGTTTGCACACCTAACCCATGCCGGCAGTGAAATCTACCTGCTTTCGCTTAAAGACGATGCACGCCACCAATCGAGATCCTTCGCCGAGTGCTGCCCAATCTGGCCGTTTGTGCGCAAACTTTGGCGAAAAGATGGTAGCGGTGATGCTCATAATGGTGGCACCTCCTATCAACCGCCACGGCACGCCTTGAGCGCTAAGTAAGCAACAAAGTCACAAATCAAAAGCGGCTTCCCATTCACAGGGAAGCCGCTTTTTGTTTTCTATAGCAGAGAAAATCCACAGATTACATGGATGTCAAGGATTTCAGAAGGAGAAGAATAGAACGTAATCTGTGGATCAATTCTGCCCAGTCGCCAAAAATGAACTCAGTTCAAAGGTAGCCTGTGAACGTCCTTCGACGAACTTGACCAGTGGGTGCGGCGCTTCCTGCCCAACCCAGGCGCGGGTGGTGCGGTCGGTGGTCCTCAGTTCGATTTGCCATGTGTCGAATGTCCCCGCGGGGACGGTCACCGCTTCGCTACCCAGGATGCGGATCGAGAAGCGTTCGGTAAAGCCCGTTAGCGGATAAACGCTGTTGATGTTGGCGGTGTAGCCACGGCGCAGCGGCAGGGTGCGTAGCAAGGGCAAGAGTGTACGCTCATCACGGCTGTCGCTGGGCACGTTGACCCGCTCGTAGACGGTGGCACCCTGTTGGTTGGTGATGGTGATGTCTACCTGAGCGCGCTCGTGATCGGCTTCGACGATCTCCTGTGCGTTCTGTGTGGAACGCACCGTAAGGCTGTGCAGCGGCAGGTAGCCCAGCGACTGCACCGTGACGGTGGCAGTTTCGCTGATGCCGATATCGTTGATCACACGCCGGAAGACCCAACCGCCGTCCGCCGGATCCTCGGCGGCGCTGATTTCGATAATGGCGCTACCGGCCACCACGTCCTCGCGATTGGTGACGCGGTACTCGCTACGTTCCCCCGCCTGCCACACCGGATCACCCAGCACCAACGGCTCCGGTGTCGAGGTGCCGCACGCCGCCAAGAGCAGCGCCGTCACCAGAACCAGGCTAAGATTCCTCCCTAACCACAAAATTGATTTCACAGTAAGATGACCTCGCATCCTGAACACAAGTGTCTTGCTTTCTTTTCACTCCTTTGCGTCCTTTGCGCCTTTGCGGTAAACATCTGGCAGAAGGGAACCGCAAAGGCGCAAAGGACGCAAAGAAAACGCGAAACTTACTTCTGCTCTTGCATCCACTTCACCGCTGCCGCCGCCAGCGCCGCCGCGCCCACAGGCAGGGCGTCTTCGTCCATACGGAACTGGGGTGTGTGGACGTAGTAAACCTGATCCCAACTCGGATTGGCAACACCCAGACGCAAGAAGGATCCCGGTGCTTTTTGCGCCATGTAGCTGAAATCTTCCGCGCCCATCATAGCGGTGCCAAGTTTGACGTTGTCCTCGCCCAGGAACTCACGCGTTGCCGCCATCATCACCGCCGTCGCCGTCTCATCGAGGACGGTGGGGGGGTAGCCCCAGTGAATCGTGAGATCGAACTTGCCGCCCAGCGCTTCGATCACACCACAGGCGCGGCGCAGTTCGTCGTGCAGCAGTTGGCGGCTTTCTGGCGTGAAGGAGCGGATCGTACCTTCCATGCGCACGCTTTCGGGGATCACATTATTCACCGTACCGCCCTGGATCAAACCGATGGTGATCACGCCGGACTCCATCGGATCGAGGCGACGGCTGACAACGTGATGGATGGCCTGGATGGCGTGGCCCGCCAACAGGATCGGATCGATGGTGCTCTGCGGGCGGGCAGCGTGCCCCCCCTTGCCGCGCACCACGATGATGAAATGGTCGGCGGCGGCCATCATCGGGCCGGATTTGGTGGCAACCACACCAACGGGGTTGGTAGGGTCAACGTGAATGCCGAAGACGGCGTCGAGGCCGTCTAGCGCCTTCTCTTCGACCATGCGCATGCCACCGGATTTGCCTTCATCATCCTGGGCTTCTTCGCTGGGTTGGAAGAGCAGCCGCACAGTGCCGGGCAACCGTCCTTCGTCGGCCAGCCCTTTGAGCAAGGTAGCCGCGCCCAACAACATGGCGGTATGGGCGTCGTGGCCGCAGGCGTGCATGATGCCGGGCCGTGTGCTGCTGTAGTCGACATCGCTCTCTTCGGTAATGGGCAATGCGTCCATGTCCGCGCGCAGACCGACCACCGGTCCGCTACCACCCTGGATGTGACCTACGACACCGGTCTTGGCGACTTCGGTCTCGGTTTTGATGCCCAAGTCGATGAGCGCGGCGTTGACCAATCCTGCCGTGCGGTGCTCGGTGAAGGTCAACTCGGGGTAGCGGTGAATTTCACGCCGCCAGCCGCTGATCTTGTCTTGGATCGCTTTGGCGCGCTCGAAAAGTTCTTTCCCTGTGATCGTGGGTGCATCAGCCATCGTGGGCTCCTTACTTGGATGGTTGGATCAATTGGACAAATTGTCTTCGCTACATTATACCCTCTTTGCGTCTCAACTCTGGTTAACAAAGAAAGAAGAAGATTGAACACCCGCCGTTTTCGCATGACTTGCTCTCTCCGTCACTTCGCGGATAATTAAATGGTCTGTCCAATTTTTCACCGGATGGACGCGCTGCTGTCCTCTTTCCCCACAATAGATAGGAGAAAAAGATGTCCGTCTCTGAAGACCAGGAACGGCTGGGCCATGTTGAGAACGCCGTCAACACCTACTCGCGTCCGTCGGATCTCAAGATAACCGACATGCGCCTCGCCGTAGTATCCAGCAACTACGACTACCCCATCATCCGCATCGACACGAATCAGGGCGTCTACGGCATCGGCGAAGTGCGCGACGCCGGTCACAAGGAAAACGCCCTCCAGTTCAAGAGCATGTTGCTAGGGCAGAATCCCTGTAACATCGACATGATCTTCCGCGCCATGAAGAAGTTCGGCAACTGGGGACGTGAAGGCGGCGGCGTCTCCGGCCTCGAAATCGCCCTTTGGGACCTGATTGGCAAGGTCTACGGTGTGCCGTGCTACCAGTTCCTCGGCGGCAAGTATCGCGACAAAGTACGCCTCTACGCCGACACCCCCGCCCCCACCGACTCGACGCCTGAAGGTTACGCCCGCCGCGTCCAGGGCCGCAAAGACATGGGCCTGACTTTCATCAAGTTCGACATTCGCCCGGCCATCTTCGCTGACGCCGAAAACGGCATGGTCGGCCAGCCCGTCCACAGCGAATACAGCCTGGGCAAGCGCTGGCGCGCCCCCGGCACTGGGGCCAGCATCCATGTCACCGATGCCGGCATCGCCCGTGTCGTCGAAGTGGTAAGCGCCATCCGCGACGTCGCCGGCTGGGACATCGAACTGTGCACCGATCACTTCGGCCACGGCTACATGACGCTCAAAGACGTGATCCGCCTGGGCAAGGCACTGGAGCCCTTCCGCCTGGCCTGGTTCGAGGATCCCATGCCCTGGTGGGACATCGACGGCCACAAAGCCGTCACCGACGCCATCAACATCCCCACGGCGGCGGGCGAAGAGCTCTACCTGTGGGAAGGCTTCCGCGAGATGATCGAGAAGCGCGCCGTCGACATCATCCACCCCGATCTGCTCACCTCCGGCGGCATGCTCGAAACCAAGAAGATCGCCGACTATGCCGAACGCTACGGCATCCCCACGGCGCTGCACTTTGCCGGCTCGCCGATTGCGTTCATGGCCAACGTCCACTGCGCCGCCGCCATCTCCAGCTTCGTTTCGCTGGAACATCACGGCCTCGATCTGCCCTTCTGGGAAGGGCTCGTCACTGGCCTGCCCGACAACTACATGGAAGGTGGCTACGTCACCGTCCCCGATGCGCCGGGCCTGGGCGTCGACCTGAACCTGGAAGGCATCGAAGCCAACCTGCGCTTCCCCGGCCTCTTCGAGCCGACCGACGAGTGGAACAACCCCAAGTTGGGGTTCTGGCAGCCGGACCGGAGATGGGATAAGTAGAGACAATTTTCGATTGACGATTGACGATTGATGATTTCTCGATAAGGGTATGATGCCCTGGCTGGAACGTTCCAGTGACAAGCTCACGGCCTCAACCGGACAACCGGACAACCGGACAATCGTCAATCGTCAATCGTCAATCGGAAATCGTAATGATGCCGTGGCTGGAACGTTCCAATGTCAAGTTCACAGGCTCAACCGGACAATCGTAAATAGTCAATCGAAAATCGTAAATTCAAGGAGAAACCTATGCCACGCTTCGATCACCTCCGCGGCGTCTTCGGCCTCTTGCCGACGCCCTACACGGAGGATTACGAGATTCACACAGAGGACCTGCGGCGGGTGGCCGATTTCTGCTGCCGCAGTGGGCAACACGGCATCGTCTGGCCGGTGATGGTGGGCGAGTTCTACTTTCTGGGCGAAGAGGAGCGCATCCGCAACCTCGACGCCGTGATGGAAGAGGTCAACGGGCGGCTGCCGGTTGTCTTCGGCTGTTCGGGGATTTCGGTGCCACAGGTGGTGCTCTACGCCAAAGCGGCGCAGAAAGCCGGGGCAGACTGTATCATCGCCATGGCCCCGGCGCGCACCAATCAGGCCGTCGCCGTTGACATGTACAAGCGTATGGCCGATGTCTACGACGGTCCGATCATGGTGCAGAACGCGGGGATGTATGCGCCGCTCACCGGTGATCAAATTGCCAAATTGGTCGAGGACGTGCCGTCGATCGAGTACATCAAAGAGGAACGCCCGCCCGGTCCCAAGCACATTGCAGAGGTCCACAAGGCCGTGGGCGATAAGGTGAAGTGCATCTTCGGCGGCGCCGCGGGCAAATTCCTGCCCGACGAACTGCGTCGCGGTGCAGACGGCTGTATGCCAGCCTGCGAGATCGCCGATCTGCTGGCCAAAGTGCAAGAACTGTGGTGGGCCGGTGAAGAGGAAAAAGCCCGCGCCCTGCACACGCGCCTGCTGCCACTGATCATCCGCGAAACGCACCCCTTCATGCGCTACATTCTCAAGCGCCGCGGCGTCTTCAGCAACACCATCGAGCGCGCCCCCGCCGGCGCCGACACCCTCAACGCCGAGGATAAGCGCGAGATCTCGATCCTTATCGACGCGATTGCAGATGAGGTGGAGCACTTCCCATTTGGAGAAGAGTAGGGACTAGGGATCGGGGACTGGGGATCGTGTTTAGGACGTGAGATCTACTCAGGTTTGGAGCATCGTCGAGCAGAGATTAGGCGATTAGGGGATTTCAGAGACTCGCCCCAGTCCCTTGTCCCCGATCCCCTGTCCCCTAACTTGACAAGAACGCGCGTTCGAATAAACTGTCACCCAAGCGAGTATGCCCTGGGATCCGCCCCCAATCACCAGTCACCAATCACCAATCCCTAATCGGATGTCAGCATGACCAACATCCACGACAGTGGCTACAAGATCCTCTTCTCGAATCGCACCATCTTTCGTCAGTTGATGGAGACATTTGTCGCCCAGCCATGGGTGGCACAACTCGATTTCGACCGCGCTGAACGGGTGGACAAGTCTTTTGTCAGTGCGCACTACAAAGAGACGGAAAGCGATCTCATCTACCGGCTGCCCTGGGGTGAAGATGAACTCTACGTCTATGTACTTTTGGAGTTTCAGTCCACCGTCGACGACTGGATGGCGTTGAGGATGCTCAACTACATCACCAATTTCTACATGAGTCTGGTCGACGAAAAGAAGGTGGAAAAGCTGCCACCCATCTTCCCGCTGGTGTTGTATAATGGAGACAAACGCTGGAGCGCTGCTACGTCAATGGCCGAGTTGGTGGAAGCCGAACCCACTCTCGGTGACTATGCCATCGGCTTTCGCTACTTCAAGCTGGTGGCAAACGAATTTAGCCAGGAGCAGTTGACAGGCATCGGCAACATCGTCTCCACGCTTTTCCTGGCCGAATCTAGGCCCGATATCGAACTGCTGAGTGAGCAGTTCATGGCCCTCTTTGAGCGAGGAGAGGACAAGCAGGCCATCTCACTCTTCTTCAACTGGTTTAAACAACTGGCGATCCACAAGCGATTCAATGCAGAAGACTTTACCTCTCTCACAGAGGTTTATCGTTCAGCAGAGGAGGTCAAGAGTATGTTACAGAAGACATTCGAGCAATGGTATCAGGATGGCCGTGAAGAAGGCCGTGAAGAGGGCCGTGAAGAGGGCGCCCGCCATCGTACTCTTGAGATTGTCCAAGCCATGCTTGCTCGCGGCATTGATCTGGCCCTCATCGCCGATGTGACGGGGCTTAGCATAGATGAACTTACCGAACTGCTCGCATCTCCACCCACCGAGGACAACACCAACTAAACCAACGCCCTGGCGCGGATGAGACCTTGCCAGGGCGTTTTTGATTGAAACACCCCCTAACGGAGGTTTGACTATGTCTACACCACCCCTATTCTGGGAAGCGATCTCCTTTTCCGTTATCGCCGTAGGATCGGTGCTGGTGGTGGCCTGGTGGCTCTACCTTTCGCCCATGAAACCCACCACGAAGACAGTACAAACGGCGTCGCCGCGGTTGGCGCGCACGTTGGCGCTGCTTGTCGGCGTGGGGACCTTCCTGCTCACCGTAGGCAGCTATTGGGACGCCAGCGAACACGTCGTCACCGGGATCGTGCCGGGCGGCGAGGACTTTCTGTGGCCACCCCATTTGATGATGTACGGCGGCTTTTTGGTTTCGTTCATTGTTGCCATTGCCGGATTGGTGGCGCTGGCGCGGCCCAATCTACGCGCCGGGGTGCGTGATCCCCGGCACTGGGTGCGCCACAACCCATATGTGGGCGCACTGGCGCTGGCCGCCGGCTACGGTCTCTTCTCCATCCCCGGCGATGCCGTCTGGCACGAACTTTACGGGTTAGACCTGACGGCGTGGAGTCCGCCCCATGTGTTGATTGCCATGGCGGCGATTTCCACACCCATGTGTGCAGCGGGGCTGCTCATCCAATCCCAAAAAGGATCGGCCAATCCGGCGCGTTGGATCGGCTTCATCACGTTGATCTACCTGACGTTGGCCATGAGCGAAGCCTTCCTCATTGGCGTGTTGGAGTGGGAGTTCGGTCGCGCCGGTGGACTGGTGGCGGCGCGGCCCGTCTGGCTCTACCCGCTGATCATCGGTGCAGTGGGCTACATGGCAATCGTCTTCGCCCGTGGCCTCACCCGCACGCCGTGGACAGCCACCACCCTGGCCCTGCTCTACTTCGGCTGGCGCGTGGGCATGGCATCCTTCACCATGGGGATGAGCGGTACCGCGCCGCGGCTGACGCTGGTCTTTGTGCTGGGGGCCGTCCTCTACGATCTCGTCGCCCAGCGCAAGGACCTGTCGGGCCTGCGTCGCGTCGTCGCCGAGACGGCGGCGTACACAATCGGCTACGTCCTTGTGGCGTTGCCCACGCTTGAATTTGTGATCAAATCGTCCTTGCCCCGTTTCACTCTCAGCGATCACATCATGACCGTCCTCATGACCTTTGCCGTGGGCGTCGTCGTCCATCTCTTTGCCGAACGCGCCGCCGCCTGGTTCCGCGGGGACAGCACACAGGAAAAGAAGTTGGACGCAATGCGGGTGGCAGCAGCGTAGGTAGAAGATGAATGTGGTCGCTGCGGCTCAAATTTCTGGCTTTTTGAGAGAGAATCCGTGGAACTGCTAACTGCGTACATCGATAAATTGACCGTCCTTGCCCAAGATGATCCCCGTGTACGGGCGTTGTGGTTGGCGGGCAGCTTCGGCAAAGGGATCGCAGATCGCTTTTCCGACGTAGACGCACATCTGTTGTTGGCCGAAGGCTTAGTTGAAACGTTCCGCCAGGACGTGCAAACGTGGCTGGAACAGATCCGCCCGTTGGTGCTCTTCCGGCTCATGTTCGACGGGCAGATGGTCAACGCGTTGACGGTGGATGGACTGCGTCTTGACCTGTGGCTGCATGCCGCCGACACAGCCGACGTGCCGCAAGGAGCAACTAAGATCCTGTGGCAGCAAGAGGACGTGCTACGCTGGGTCCCCGCGCCGTCGCCGCAGTTGACGCGCGACGAAGTCGCCCGTCAATTGAATTGGTTGATCCCTGAGTTCTGGCGCTGCATCGCCATGGTGCCCGTGGTGTGGGGCCGCCAGGAGCGCATCGTCGGCGTTACCGGCGCCATGGTGGAGATCCAGGTGCTCACCGACGTCTTCATCGCCGGGGCGGGCGTGCGCAACGACCGCGGCGCCAAGGCCCGCAACGACTTCCTGCCCCCCGCATTGCGCCAAGCCGTCGAATCGGCGCTCTACCTGCCCGAATTGAGTGATAAATCCCTGGTGCAGTTGCACCTACGCCTGGCCAAACTCATGCAAGAACATGGCCCCGTCCTGTGTGCGCGGTGGCAGATCCCCTATCCCCAAGAGATCGAAGATGCGGCGCTAAACTACGTGCGGCAATTTCCGATTTTCGATTGACGATTTTCGATTGACGATTTCCGATTTTCGCTATGCCGGCGTGATGCCATGATTGGTTTACGTTCTCGTCGAGCAATGGGTAGCCTCCTGGTAAATCGTCCCACTCACCAATCCCCGGTCACCAATCACCTTGTAGTACAATAAATCCCGAACGCGTTTTCAATGGCGGTGCGCATGCGACGTTTACGCGAAATTCAGGCCGCCTACGCCACTGAGTTGGCCGAGGGTGAATATCCCCCCCAGGGAGAGTGGACCTACAAAGACTATCTCCGCTTGCCCGATGACGGTTGGAAGTACGAAGTCATGAAAGGGAGGCTGTACATGACGCCTGCGCCTGCTCCGCACCATCAGCGGGTGATCCTTCGTCTGTCGACGCAGTTGGTGACTTTTGTGGACGAACGGAAGTTAGGCGAAGTGTTCATTGCGCCACTTGACGTCATCTTGCCTAATGGGTTAGGTACACCTGTGCAGCCACATATTTTCTTCGTCGCTGCAAAAGATGCCGACATTGTCGGCGAAAAGTATGTACAAGGCGTTCCGGCGTTGATCGTGGAAGTACTTTCGCCGTCGAATTGGCTGGATGACCGGCGCACGAAGTTGGAGATTTACGCCGAAGCAGGCGTCGCCGAATATTGGATCATCGATCCCCGCAATCGAACGATTGAGGTTTTCGTGCTCAACGAAAACCGGTACGACTTGCATGGACGTTTTGGCGACGGCGAAACGGCCTCGTCCTGCCTGTTGGCCGACTTTGAAGTTGCAGTGGATGAGATCATCCCCGCCTGAGGACGCAACATGGATCACCTGCGTGAAATTCGAGACGAATATGTAGCGACAACGGCGCGTCCCTGGCCCGAACCCGGCCAGTGGACCTACGCCGACTACGCGCGGCTGCCGGATGACAACTGGAAGTACGAGGTCATCGAAGGAGTGCTCTACATGACGCCGTCGCCGAATACAAAGCATCAACGCATCATCTTTCGGTTGCTACTGCATCTTGGGCAGTTTGTTTTGCAACATAAAACAGGCGAATTACTTCCGGCGCCCTACGATGTGATCCTCCCCGACGATCTCGGCACACCCGTACAGCCGGACATTCTGTTCGTGCGCCAGGATCGGCGACACATCGTCGGCGCTAAAAACACGCAGGGCGTACCCGATCTGATGATCGAAGTGCTGTCGCCGTCCAATTGGGAGGACGACCGCAAGGTCAAGTTCGACGTCTATGCGCGGGCCGGCGTGCCTGAATACTGGATCGTCGATCCTCTGGCAGAGACTGTGGAGGTCTTCGTGCTGCAAGAGGACGCTTACACGTTGCTGGGCCGCTTCACCCAAGACGACACTGTACAGTCTCAGGTTTTTGACGGCCTGACACTCCCCGCGGGCGAGGTCTTCGCCCCATGATTCCGGTGAGCAGATTTGCGGACGTTGAAAGTCACTTTCAAGGACGCAATGTCCTGATTACCGGGGGATTAGGCTTTATCGGCTCGAATCTGGCGCGCCGTCTGGTGCGCAACGGCGCACATGTCACCCTGGTGGATAGCCTGATCCCCGAGTATGGGGGCAACTTGTTCAACATCCACGACATTGAAGACGATGTGCGTGTCAACATTTCAGACGTGCGCGACGAGTACAGCATGGCTTACCTCGTGCAAGGGCAGGACTATCTCTTTAACCTGGCCGGGCAGACCAGCCACATGGATTCGATGACCAATCCCTACGCCGACCTGGAGATCAATTGTCGCGCTCAGCTTTCGATCCTCGAAGCGTGCCGCAAACACAACCCCGGCGTGAAGATCGTCTTCGCCAGTACACGCCAGATGTACGGCAAACCCGATTACCTGCCCGTAGACGAAAAACATCTACTACGCCCAGTAGACGTGAACGGCATCAACAAAATGGCCGGTGAGTGGTATCACATCGTCTACAATCAAGTCTACGGCATTCGCGCCTGTGCCCTGCGCCTCACCAACACCTACGGGCCACGCATGCGCATCAAAGACGCCCGCCAGACCTTTTTGGGCGTCTGGATCCAGCTGTTGGCCGAGGGCAAGCCGTTTGAGGTGTGGGAAGGCCATCAGTTGCGCGACTTCACCTATGCCGACGACGCCGTGGACGCCTTTCTGCTCGCCGCCGTGGACGACGCCGCCAATGGCGAAGTCTTCAACCTGGGCGGTGATTGTGTCATCTCGCTCCAGGATCTGGCCGATCTACTGGTGGATGTGGGCAACGGCGGCGAATACGGCGTGCGCACCTTCCCCGCCGATCGCAAACGCATCGACATCGGCGACTACTACGCCGACGATGCACACATCCGCGCCACACTGGGGTGGACGCCGCGCACGTCCTTGCGCGAGGGGCTGGCGCAGACCGTCGACTATTATCGCAGACACCTGGTTCACTATTTGTAGAGGTTCCATGACCCATTCCGTTCCGCAGTGTGATCCCAAAGCCAACTATCTGGCGCACAAAGAGGCCATCGACGCCGCCGTGCGCGCCGTGCTGGAAAGCGGTTGGTACATCCTCGGCAAAGAGGTGACCGCGTTCGAGGCCGAGTTTGCCGCCTACGTGGGGGTGACCCACGGCGTCGGTGTGGGCAGTGGTACCGACGCTTTGCTGCTTGCCCTGCGTGCCTGCGCAATCGGCCCCGGTGACGGCGTGATCACCGTGTCGCACACGGCGGTGGCCACGGTGGCGGCCATCGAAATGGCAGGCGCAACGCCCATCCTGGTAGACATTGACGACGAACGCTTCACCCTCGATCCTGCGTTGTTGGAAGAAGCGATCCGATCCTGGCGCGGGCGCGGCGTAGACGTGAAAGCCGTGATCCCCGTCCACCTGTACGGCCACCCTGCGCCGATGGCGCGCATCGTGGAGATCGCCCGCCGCCACAATCTGTGGGTGATCGAAGATTGCGCGCAGGCCCACGGTGCCTGGATCGACGGGCGCCGCGCCGGGGCGTGGGGCGATCTGGCCGCATTCAGCTTCTACCCCACCAAGAATCTAGGCGCGCTGGGCGACGGCGGCATCCTTGTCACCGGTGATGACGGGTTGGCGGCACGGGCGCGCCAGATCCGCCAGTACGGCTGGCAACAGCGCTACATCAGCGAAGTCCCGGGCATCAACACAAGGCTGGACGAAGTGCAGGCGGCCATCCTGCGAGTGAAGTTGGCCGCGCTCGACGCCGAAAATGAACGTCGTCGCCGCATAGCCGCCCGCTATGACCAGGAACTGACAGTCGCGCTGCTGCGCCTGCCCACCGTCCACGGCAACGTGACCCACGTCTATCACCAATACGTGGTGCGCAGCCCCGAACGGGATTCCCTGGCCGCACACCTGCGCAGCCAGGGGATCGGCACCCTCGTCCATTACCCGCAGCCTGTCCACTGCCAGCCGGCCTATCGAGATCGGATTGCCGTCCACGGCGATTTGCCACACAGCGAAGCCGCGGCGGCGCAGGTGCTCAGCCTGCCCATCTTCCCCGAAATGACCGACGCCGACGTTGACGCCGTGGTAAGCGCCGTCCACGCCTGGGTCGCGCAGCCAGCCGACGCTGCCGAGCAGGCGGCATGAGCAAAGATCCCATGCGTATCGGTGTGCTGACCCACAATTATCCTCGCTTTCCGGGTGACTTCAGCGGCATCTTCATCAAATTGCTCTGCCACGCTTTGATTGATCAGGGCGAAGAGGTGACGATCTTCGCGCCCTACGATCCGGCTTTTGTGGCCGACGCCGATCCAAAGGTGGATCTCAACCTCTACCGCTATGTGTGGCCCGCAAAGCTGCACCGGCTGGGCTACATGCGCTCGATGGAGGCAGACACCGTCCTGCGCAACGATGCCTATTGGCTTAGCCCGCTGCTGCTGCTCTCGGGCGTGTCACAGGGGTTGCTATGGGCGCGGCGGACACGTCCACAGGTAATCCACGCGCATTGGACGCTGCCCAACGGCTTCATCGGCGCGGTGATCGGCAAGATCCTGGGCATTCCGTTGGTGGTTTCCATGCCTGGCTCCGACGCCACCATCGGCGTGCAAAATGCGCTCTTTCGGCGGCTGTCGCGTTTTGTCTTTGACGAAGCGAAGGTGATCACCGCCAATTCCGAGGCGCTACGCAACGTGGCGGTTGAGCAGTTGGGCGCGGACATACGCAAGTTTGATCTCGTTGCCTACGGATTTGATCCGCAGATGCGCTACGTAGACAATCGCGGGGTGGCCGAACTGCGCGCCCGGCTGGGCATCCCGCCCGAAGCGGTGGTCTTCCTTTCGGTGGGGCGCATGGTGCCCAAAAAAGGCTTCGATTTTTTGATCCACGCCCTGGCGCAGTTGATCGGCCCAAGTGCAACACAACCCTACGCCGGGCCACCGATCCGGCTGGTGATGGTGGGGCGGGGCGATCTGTGGGAAACGTGGCAAACCTTGGGCCGCGCTCTAGGCATCGCGGACGCCATTCATTGGGTGGGCAACGTGCCGGTGGACGATCTCAACGTCTACTACAACCTGGCCGACGTGATCACCACGCCCAACCGCGAACCCCCGGCAGATGGGCTGAATGTGGCCGTCCTCGAAGCGATGCAGTGCGGCAAGCCTGTCCTGGGCATCGACGTGGCCAGCACCCGTCTGCCCATCGGTGCGGGCTACGCCTTTGCCCACGAAGAGACAGCACTGCTTGCACCGCCGGATGATCTGTCCGCGCTGGCGGCGTCCATGGCGCGATTGGCCGCCGACGTCCATCTACGCGAGCGACTGGGCGCTGCCGCCCGTCACCTCGCCGAGACGGACCTGAGTTGGCCGTCCATTGCGCGGCGGTACGTTGAACATTTTAGGGGATTGGGGGTTAGGGATTAGGAACTGGGGATTAGGGATTGGGGAGACGATGTTGGTGAGGGAATCGGATGCTGTGGCGAAGCGTTTGATGACGAGATGATGGGATGATGGCTGCAATCAACATCATCCCATCATCAGTCCCAACAGGGCTGCATTGCACAAACGCAAAAACGTCCTCTACCCAATCCCTAGTCCCCACTCCCCACTCCCCATTCCCCATTCCCCATTCCCCAACATACACACGGAGGCTATATGCACTTCATCTTCTCTACCGGATCGCTTTACAGCTACGGCATTGACCGTTGCTTCGACTTTGCGCAGCGCGCCGGTTTCGACGGCGTTGAGTTGCTCATCGATCAACGCTGGGACACGCGCCAGGCGGACTACGTGGCAAAGTTGGCCGATCAGTACAGCCAGCCGGTGCGTGCCGTACATAGCCCGTTCATCGGCAACCTGAGCGGCTGGGCATCGGATCTGGCAGGCGGCATCGAAAAGTCGGTGAAGGTGGCCGAAGACGTGGGCGCCGCCGTTGTGATTCTTCACCTGCCTGAAACCGTGAGCTATACGCCCATTTACATCGGATCCCGTCGGCTGCTGCTGCCGCAACCCTGGACCAATCGCCACGAAAAGTACATCCGCTGGGTGCAAGAAGGCATGCCCCGTCTACAAGAAAGCACCAACGTCTTCCTCGCCATCGAAAACCTACCGGCAAGGAACGTCTTTGGCCGTCGGGTCAATCCCATCAAATGGAACGCCCACAATCGCGCCAGCATCAGCGACATCACCCGCTTCCCCCACATCACGCTGGACACCACCCACCTGGGCACCTGGGGACTCGACCCCGCCGAGATCTTTCTGCGCTGGCGCGACCGGGTGAAGCATGTTCACCTGAGCAATTTCAATGGGAAGGAACACCGTCGCCCCGAAGACGGACAACTGCGCCTCGATCAACTGCTGGCGCGCATGGCCCAAATGGGATACCAGCACACCGTCTCACTCGAACTCCATCCCGACGCCCTGTCCGCTGGCGCAGACGAAGAGCGCATCGTCTCGTTGCTCAAGACGAGCCTGGATCACTGCCGCCGATGGTCAAAAACGAATGATTAGCCTAACATGGCAAAACGGCTGATCCGGCTGGCGCAGCCGCTCTTTCTCGTGTTGGCGTTGGTTTTCATTGGGCTGTTGGTCCGCGCCCAGTGGACCGAACTCAGCGCCTACGAATGGCGTTTACATGCCGGGTGGCTGCTGCTTTCGGGGTCTTTGCTCATCGGCAGTGCCTTTGTCGAGGTTGCCATGTGGCGCGCCATCCTGGGCTGGGTGGGCGGGCGGCTCGGCTATGTGGACGCTGCGCGCATCTGGTTTGCCAGCATCCTGGTGCGCTACATTCCCGGCAACATCTGGCAACCGTTGGGCATGACGGTCCTGGCGCAGGAGCGGGGCGTACGCCCCGCAGCGACGGTGGCGAGCATTGCCATCTACCAGGCGGTGAGCCTGCTCTCGGTGATTCCCTTTCTGTCGGGCTATCTGCTGGCGGGCGGCAACATCGCCGATGTGGAGCTGCCCGTGCCTGCGCCGTGGTTGGCGATCCTCATCACCGCGCCGGTGTTGATCCTATTGGGGCGGCCCGCCTGGCTGATCGGGGCGCTAAATCTTGCCCTGGTGCGGCTAAAGCGAGCGCCGTTGACAACGCAGTTGGGATCCGGGCAACTTTTGCTGATCCTCTTGGCGGCGATGGGCAATTGGCTGCTGTGGGGCGTCGCCTTTACCGCGCTGACGTTGAGCCTGCACACCTTTGATCCGGCACACTTTCTCCAGGTGGCGCCATTGCTGCTGGTGGCTTACCCCATCGCCTACGCCATCGGTTACGTCAGCTTCCTCACGCCGGGCGGGTTGGCGGTGCGCGAGGGCGCGCTGGTATTACTGCTGCTGCCTGTGCTCGGTAGCGTGGTGACGGTGGCGGCGCTGGCCATGCGCCTCTGGCAAATTGTGCTAGAATTGCTCATCGTTGTGATTGTAATGATAAGGCGTAATGCGTAAGACGTAATGTGTAATTCGTCAACGAGATAGCTCGCCAATTGGCAACCAACGTGCTCAATCAATTACGGATTACGAGAGGAGTTAGACACCCCCAGTAGAGGGGATGTAAAAGCACATTAACAAGAGAACAACCATAGCCTTGGTCTGTACCGAAAGCGAAGGCAATCGAGAACAGGGAACCAAGATGGCAACTGAATGCA
>WGMT01000065.1 GCA_016124945.1 bacterium
CAGAGGCACCGGCATGAACATCAACACAGGCGACAACGTGCTCATCGAACAGAGCGACTTTGCAGGGGCGGGCTGTGCCAATGCAACCTCTGCCCTGGTCGTAAACAGCATCACCAACCTGCGGGTGCAGAACAACGACTTCACCGGCACCCACGCAGGCGTGCTACTCTCCAACATGAACAACCTGAGGGTCACCAACAGCATCCCTGCCGGCACAACCCACTATGTTGTGTTGCAGGATGGCAACGGCCTGGGCAATGGCGGCGGCAGCAGCCTGGGATTGTTGAATGTGGACAACAGCACCGTCGAAAACATTGATCTGTCGCGCACATCCGCCTGCACCTTCTCCGGTTCGGGGACGGGCATCACCGTCTCTAACGGTGAGAACGTGACGATTCAGGCCGTCACCGTGCGCAATCGCGGGCAGGGCATCTCGGTCGTTAACAGCCAGAATGTCACAGTGGAAGAAAGTGACTTGTCCGGCTCCGGTTGCGCCAATGTGGGGTCTAGCGTCTACGTGCAGGCATCAACGGCGGTGAGCCTCACCAAATTGATTGTGACCAGCGGCGGTGCCGGTGTACGGGCTGAAGGGAACACCAACAACCTGTCCATCACCTGCTCATCCATCCGCGGGACCAACAGCGGTATCTCCTACGCTGCGAATGGAACAGGAATCCAGGTCGCTGATAACATCTTTGACGGCAATGGACAGGCGATTGCCAATCTAACGGCCAACCAGATTGTGGCCGAAAACAACTTTTGGGGCGCAGCCAACGGGCCGAGCAACCTGGGCGGCGCCGGCAATTCCTACAGCGGGCCAGTCGATGCAGCTCCGTTCCTTAGCAGCCCACCGGCCTGTGCTCCTGTCATCAACTACACGGTGACCACTGCCATAACGGGGAGCGGCGCCGGTACGATCACACTTGATCCGCCGGGTGGCGTCTACGCCTATTGGACTGTGGTCAACTTCACATCCAACCCTGCCGATGGTTCGGTCTTCGCCGGCTGGAGCGGCGCCTGCACCGGTCTGGGTCCATGCAGCCCAACGATCAAGGCGAATGCTGTGGTCACCGCCACCTTTACACTGGCGCCCCCTACACCTACCGCAACGCCGACACAGACGCCCACGGCGACAGCGACAGCAACGGCCACAGCGACAGCAACGGCCACAGCGACGCCTACGGCCACAGCGACGCCTACGGCCACAGCGACCGCAACGGCCACAGCGACCGCAACGGCCACTGCGACGGCGACGAACACACCCACACCGACAGCCACGGTTGCGGGCTGTCAAATCCTGGTGACAAGCGTTGCCGACGGCGGCCCTGGTACGCTACGACAGGCGGTGATCGACGCCCGTGCAGGCTGTAACCAGATTGTCTTTGCACCAGGCATCGCCGGGCAAACCATCCGCTTTGCCTCGCATCTGGAGATTGGCAAGACGCTGACCATCGACGGGGCCGGCCGCAACATCACAATCAGCGGCGACACCAACGGTGACGGTACGGCCGATGTCAACGTCTTCACCATCCTTCGCGGCGGCAATGCAGTTCTGCGCAACCTGACCATCGAAAAAGGGCTGGCCAGTGCTGCTACCCGCAGCCTTTACGGCGGCGGCGTCTACGTCTTTGACAGTGCCCACCTAACCATCGACAGCAGCATCATCCGCGACAACGTGTCGCGCGGCGACGCAGCCATTGGCGGCGGCATTTCCAGTTCGGGCATCCTAACCATCACCGACAGCATTATTCGCAACAACCGGGCCGAAGCCGAAGTATTCGGCTTAGGTGGTGGGATCATGAACGACTTTGGCGGCGTGGCCACGATTCGCCGTTCCACCATCTCCGACAATGCGGCCGTTTTTGGTGGTGGCATCAGCAACTACGGCAGTCTCACACTGATCGATAGCGCCGTCCACGGCAACGAGGCTCGCGAAGAATTTAATGGCGCAGTATTCGGCTCCGGCGGCGGCATCTTCAATGACGGCACGATCACTGTGATCAACAGCACCATCAGCAACAACCGTTCCCCGTCTGGCGGTGGGATTGCATCGCAAAACACAGCGACGCTCAGACATGTCACATTGAGCGGGAACGAAGGCGGCGAGGGTAGCAATCTGCTCAACTCCGGTCCACTGGTACTTGGCAACAGCATCGTGGCCAATGCCGTCGGCGGCGCAGATTGTACAGACACAGGGATATTCACCGACTTTGGCGGCAATCTGGTTGAAGACGGTACCTGTATCGACGTGAGTACGGGGAGCCTGTCTGGCGATCCGCTGTTGGGGCCGCTGCAAGGCAATGGCGGCCCAACGTTGACCCAGGCGCTGCTGGCAGGAAGCCCGGCCATCAACGCTGGCAACACCGCCCAATGCCAGGCCACCGATCAACGTGGACAGAATCGCGATGCGCTGTGCGACATTGGCGCTTTCGAAGCTGCCTTCGGCGACATCGTGGTGGACAGCATCACCCCTCTCAACGTCCAACCCTGCCTGAACCAGACGGTGACCGTCGAAGTGGTGTTGAAGAACCTGAGCGGCGCTGCGGTTGGTCCGTTTGCACTGCAACTCTTCGACGACAGCACGCCGACGGGCAATACCAATCTGGTGCAGAGTACACAGGTGGCGGGTCTTAACGCCAATGGCAGCCAGACGGTGAGCCTCACCTATACGGCGGCTATCTCTGGTACGCGCTATCTCAAGGCGGTGGCTGATGGACAAAATCAGATCGTAGAAGCCGACGAAGAGAACAACCGCGCACAGGCGTTGGTGGCTGTCGACGGCGCCATCGGCCCTGCGGGCGCACTCGTCATCCAGAAGGTGAACGGTGAGTACGCCACCAGCAACACGCTGGCATTGACGTTATCGCCCCAAAGTGGCAGCGCTTGCCGCACCCAACCCACCTCAATGCGTTTCTTCGTTGACAGTGCGTACACGGCGTGGGAGACCTTTGCCCCCAACAAGAGTTTGACTGTGGGTGGAGAGGATGGCGTCAACCTCAGCATCTTTGCCCAGTTGCGCGACGCAGGCAACGCCACAAGCGAACTCTTCGGCGATGCGACTGTCCTCGATCTGCTGCCCCCTGCCAGCAGTGTGAACGCCCCGGCGGGTGTTGTGAATACACAAACCGTTACCGTCACCTGGTCTGGGCTGGACAACGTGAGTGGGATTGCCTTCTTCGACGTGCAGCGGCAGGTCAACGGCGGCGCCTGGGAGAACTTCCAGGCCAACACAACAAACACTAGCGCCATCCTGACCAATGCCCAGTTCGGCAGCACCTACTGCTTCCGCTCGCGGGCTACGGACAACGCCGGCAATGTAGAGATCTATCCGGACAGTGCTGACACCTGTGTAACGCTCAAACAAAAGTCGGCAGCGCTCGATCTCTACGGCGTCAACATGGAATTCGTGCAATCGATTCAGACGCCGAACAACAGCGTCCCTCTGCTTTATGGTCGTTCGACGTTGGTACGGCTAACGGTTGGAACGGGCGGAACCTTAAATGTCCCCAACAGCAACGCCGTTTTACATGTGCTTCAAAACGGGCAAGAGGTTGCTCGACTGAACGCGATAAATGGGCCGATCACGGCGCGTGCCAAACCCAATCGTGATCTTGCCTCTGATACGTTAAACTTCATCATACCGACATGGCGATTGACAGGGGACTACCAGGTCTACGTGCAGATCGATCCCCAGAATCAGGTTGCAGAGGCAGACGAAACCAATAATCGCTTCCCGGCCACCGGCTTCCAGATCCTCTCGCACCAAGCGCCAACGACCATAGAGATCGTCCTTGTGCCCATTCGCTTGATCGGGCCGACCGGCACTGTCTACGAGCCGCAGAAAGCTGAGGTCATCCGTCCGCTGAGACAGCTCAGAACAATCTACCCGATTAGCACTTTGAGTGTCCAACTCCGTGCTCCGCTCGAACATAGGCTGACCACGAATGCCATCGAGATTGCGGATTGGTTCCAACTGGGGGCGGCAGTGGCGCAGATGCGACAGTCTGAGTCGCCCGCGGGCAATGTTTTCTACTATGGTGTGGTTGACACCGACGCAGGGGCTGTTAGCTCACCGTACAACGGTGTTGCTGCGATCAATGGCCGTTTTGCCGTCGGCCTGCTACACGTAGACGTTGCGCCGCCAAGGGCTATAGGCATCAACGTGGGGCGACAAAGAGTGATATGTGGTGGTGCGAGCAGCATGCCGAACTTGGATCCGAACTACCCATACCCGAACGGCATCATTGCCAACCCTGGTTGGAATCCTTTCGGCAATGTGATTATGCCTGCTGATAGCTTCGATGTTATGTCCGCCTGTATCCCTGGGTGGGTGTCGGACTACACCTACAACGCCATCTATCAATGGCTGCTGGCCAATCCGCCTATCACTGCCCGCACAGCCGCCGCAGGACAAAACGGCTTGATGATCACCGGCCAGATCAGCGCGGACGGCCTGAGCGGCGCCATCGACAATGTGACGGCGCTGAGTGGTATCCAACCGACAACGTCTGCCGGTGGAACGTACCGCATCAGCTTTGTCTCGACTTCCGGTGAAGAAAGCTTTACCTTCCCCTTCGAGCCGGAGCAGTTCGACAACCAGCCTGCCGGAGCCGAACAGGGATTTGTCTTCCTGTTGCCTGCGCAAGCCGATCTGCAGGCCGTTCGCCTCTACCGCAACAACATTCTTATTACCGAGAAGAGGGCAGGCAGTGCCCCCACGGTGGACATCACCTCAGCCGCGCCGGCTTCTGCATCTTCTGCCTACATGCTGACGTGGACGGGTACACCTGGCGCGACCTACACAGTGCGCTTCTCGCCCGACAACGGCGCAACGTGGCAGACGATTACACCGGCCACGACGGCCACCAGCGCCCGCGTCGACACAAGTTATCTCTCCGGCACCAGCCAGGGGATCCTCGAAGTGCGCGCCGCCGCCAACCTGCAAACGGCTGTGGACCAGATCGGTCCCTTCACGTTGAGCAAGAAGGCCCCGCTGGCAGAGATCAAAGCGCCGCAGAGCAACGGGCAACTCTTCAGCCTGGGTGACACCATCTCGTTCCTCGGTAGCGGCTTCGACTTTGAAGACGGTACACTCGCCGACGCTCGCCTCACCTGGTCGTCGAACCGTGACGGCAACCTGGGCACAGGTGAAGCGCTGGACATCTCCACCTTAACCGCCGGCGTACACACCATCACCCTTACCGTCACCGACAGCGACAACCAGCAGTCCACGGCGCAGGTGCAGATCGAGGTGACACCGGCCGGCACCACAGCGGTCACACGCCAGATCGTGCAGGCAGGCGTCTACGAATTCGGTAGCACCGGCGCGGTGATCAACGTGAGCAGCACCGGCGGCTGTCTGGAAAGCATCTCCGTCAAGCGCACCGAGAGCCGCCACCCCAACGCCAACGAGCAGATTGTAGAAGATCGCTTCTGGCAGATTTCGCAGACAGGCTGCACCGCCGAAGACGAGTTCCGTGTGAACCTGACACTACCCGTGGAAACTGCACCGGACGCCAATCGGCTGCTCTGTCGTTACACCGACTTGGGCTGGGACTGTGGCAGCGCCTCCTTCAACGCCGACGCAGGCACAGTCACCCGCAACCGTGTCACCGAGTTCTCGGATTGGGCCATCGGCATCGTACAGTACAGGCTCCAACTACCGCTGATTCGCAAGTAACGACGCTTTGCCCTGTTCCCGGTGTGTCAATGCCGGGAACAGGGTATAAATGACTGTATCTATTCATTACGTTCACACCTGGCACATCCAGGTGTGAATTTCTTTTGGAGTACTCTATGAAACGCAAACTCATTGCCCATTTGTTGACAGTGATTTTCTGCCTGTCCATGCTCATCGTACCCAACGCCCCTGCCACCGCCCGCGCGGACACCTTCACCATTACCGCGCAGGTCACTGCCGGCCAAGGACGCATTGACACCGTCGGGTCGCTCACCGACGTCATCGTTGGTGATTCAAAACACCGCCAAACTCGCCCCGCTGAAGGTTGGATGATCGAAGATGTGCAACTCGACTACGCACAGCTTTTTGAAACCAGCTGCGCCGACGTGGGCTATACGCCTGCCTTCACCAACGGCGCTTTCCCCACCGCCGAAGACGAAACCAGCGCGTTCCGCCCATCCAGGAAGATGCTGTTTCTTCCTGGATGGTTCGCGCCCCCAGACTGAGATACACCCAACGAAAATTTGCTGCTTGACAAGGAAAACGTTTTCCTATAGAGTTAGGAAAACGTTTTCCTAACCTCACTTATCCCGTTTCTCATGACGCCAACTTTAGTAGAAATTGCCGACGCCGCCGGTGTTTCGGTGGCCACTGTCTCTCGTGTTTTGAATGACAACGGTCATCCCGTTGCCGAGCGGACGCGGTCGCGTATCCTCGCCCTGGCGCAACAGATGGGCTACGAACCCAATCTGGTGGCCCGTGGCCTACGCAAACAACAGACCTACATGGTCGGCGTGATTGTGGATCGCATCAGTTCACCCTTTGCCGGTGCCACGGTGCAGGGTCTACAGGATCGGCTAAAAGTGGCCGGTTACTCTACGTCCATGGTCAATGCCAACCGTGATGCCGACACTGTCTTCGAGTCGATCAAAGAGTTCAGCCGCCGGCGTGTGGATGGCATCATTCTGCTCAATTCGTGGCTGCATCCCTACAACGACGACGTCCTCAGCTCCATCGACCGCAAGCCCTTTGTGCTGATCAACCGCATCATCGAAGAGATCCGCCACCAGTGTGTGGCTCCGGGCGACGAGTTGGGCGCGCAGATGGCGGTGAGTCACCTGGCCAATCTAGGACACCGCCGTATCGCCTACATCAACGGCCTGGCCGACTGGCTGGAAGCCCAAAATCGCCTCATCGGTTACCAAGATGTGGTCAACGAATCCAATCTAGACGCCGACCCGTCCCTGATCCAACAGGGCGACTGGGGTGTGGAATCGGGCTACGCCGCCACCCAGGCGTTGCTGGCGCTGGATCAGCCGCCCACGGCCATCTTTGCCGCCAACGATTTGATGGCGCTGGGCGCAATCTACGCCGTCCACGACGCCGGCCTGCACGTCCCCCACGACATGGCCATCGTCGGCTACGATGATCGCGATTTCGCCGGCTGGGTGCGTCCATCCTTGACGACAGTGTGTATGCCGTCCTACGCCATGGGTGAAGCCGCCGCCCAACTTCTGCTCAACCAGATCGCCGAAACCCAAGACCCGCTCAACGCCACACATATTCCGGGGCGGTTGATTGTGCGAGAGTCTTGTGGGGCGAAAAGTAATGCGTAACTCGTAATGCGTAATTGGCGTGCAACGTTGAATGTACAGGTGACAATTTCAACGGATTACGTATTACGCATTCGTTCAACACCGTAGTTCCCCCATACCCACGCTACGGTCTCTTACACCGCCTACCCAAACGACATGTGATCCTCCAACCTGCCGTGCGGTAAGGCTTCGTTGTTGATGCTTTCGATCCCTTGAGCTTCACCAATTGTTGTCTATCGCCTCTGGTTTTTACTTTTTTGGTAGCCATTTCCCACATGGAAAAGGAGAGATTCACGATGTCCCAAAATCTGTCTCGTCGCAAGTTCTTGCAGGTTGCCGGTTTGACGATCACGGCGGCGGCGGCCGCGGCCTGTGCGCCCGCGGCTGCACCCTCCGGCGGCGGTGCCGGCGCACCTGCTTCCGAAGCGGTGACCATTAGTTTTATGGGCTGGGGCAACCCCGGCGAGGACGAAGGCGTGCGCAACGCCATCGCCCAGTTCGAGGAAGAGACGTCTGGCATTAAAGTGACATGGTTGCACACGCCGGATCAATTTGCCACCAAGTTCCTGGCCAATGTGGCGGCGGGCACCCCGCCCGACACCGCGTTTGTAGGCAGCGGCGACTATGGCACCTACGTGCGCGACGGCTTGCTGCTCGACATCACCGATTCGCTTACATCTGATCCGCTGTTGGGCGCTCCCGATTACTTCATCCAGCCGCAGGAAAGCGACCGCTGCACCTTTGATGGTCGCTGGTACGGCATCGGCTCTTGCTGGGTGGCGCCGCACATCTACTACAATGCCGCCATCTTTGAGGAAGCAGGGGTCGAGCCCCCAAGCATGAACCCGGACGAAGCATGGACCTGGGAAGAGTTTGTGCAAGCTGCTCGCATGTTGACTGTAGATGCCAATGGCAACCATCCCGGTGACGCTGGTTTCGATGTCCAAAACGTCGCACAGTGGGGCGTGCAGTGGCCCTTGAGCGCCGGCGGCACGCAGGTCATCTCGGCCATCCTCTCGAACGGCAACAGCTACCTCGATCCCGATACACAGTTGCTGACCATCGATCAACCCGAAGGCTTGCAAGCCATTCAGCGCATTGCCGACCTGATGCTTGTGGATCAGGTAATGCCACGTAGCGCTGCCATGGAAAGCCTGGGCATGACCAATACGCAGATGTTGGACAACGCCAAATTGGCGATGGCCATTGACGGTTCATGGGCGTTGGATTGGATGAAGGAGATGGCGGCGCCGTTGGGCACCGGTGTGCTGCCGAAGATGGTGTCGCCGGCTGTCCACATGCAAGCACATCTGCACAGCGCATTGTCGGCCACCGAGCAACCCGACGCTGCCTGGCAGTGGGTGCGCTTCCTCTCGACGCCGTTCTATCAGCTTCAGTTCTGCCGCACAGGCCTCTGGCTGCCAAGCCAAACGGCGCTGGCCACCGAAGAAGGTCTGCAGGAATGGATCGGCGAAAAGCACCCTGAGGGCTATTCAATGATGGTCACCGATTACCTGCCGCGCTTCGGCCGTGCCATTTACCAACCGGCCGGTTGGCCTCGAGCCAGCGCTCTGCTCACTCCGGCCGTCGACGCTGTTTGGAACGGCAACATGACTGCAGAAGAAGCGCTTCCCTCGGTGGTAGCTGAGGCAAACGCGATCTTGGAAGCCGAAAAGATTGGGTAAGTGATTGCGGATTGCGAATTGCGAGTTCCGCCAGGTCAGAGGAGTTCATTCGCAATTCGCAATCTGCAACTCTTCAAAGGATCTCGCCATGACAACGACCACAGCGAACTGGCTCAACCGCTTCTACCCGAAGACCATAACCGGGAAACGCACGCTGATCGGCTATGTCTTCATTTCGCCGTTCATACTGGGCTTCTTGCTCTGGTTTCTCTTCCCTGCAGGGATTGCCGTGTGGCTTACCTTTACAGATTGGAATTTGATTCGCCCGCCAAAGTTTATCGGCATGGACAACATCCTACGCCTGGGCACGGATCGGCTGTTCTGGAAGTCGCTTCAGGTCACCTCGGTCTACACACTGGTTTCAGTGCCCACAGCGTTGGTGCTCGGCTTCTGCCTGGCGTTGTTGATGAATACCAAAGTACGTGGCATTAGTTTCTTTCGTACCGTTTACTACTTGCCGAGCATTGTGCCGGCCGTAGCCAGTGCAGTGCTCTGGTCGTGGATTCTCAACACCGAATTTGGCCTGCTTAACGTGGTGATGCGCTGGTTTGGTCTCCCCAAGATCGGGTGGTTGCAGGAGCCGGAATGGGCCATGCCGGCGCTAATTCTGATGAGTTTGTGGGGGCTGGGCAATACGATGATCATCTACCTGGCCGGACTACAGGGCATCCCCGAGAGTTTTTACGAAGCAGCCAAGATCGACGGTGCCGGGCGATGGGCACAACTGCGTTATGTCACCATTCCACTGATGTCGCCCATTATTTTCTTCAACCTGATCATTGGCATCATCGGCTCGTTTCAGGTCTTCACGGCGGGCTACTTGATCACAAATGGCGGCCCGCAAGATTCAACGCTCTTCTATGTGCTCTATCTCTATCGCAACGGCTTCCAATACCTGGACATGGGATACGCAGCGGCGTTGGCCTGGGTACTTTTCTTCATTATCCTGGCGCTAACACTCCTTGTATTCCGCTACATGGGTGGCCTGGTTCACTACGACGATCCGAATTAGGTGATTGGTGATTTGTGACTGGTGATTGGGTATCGTGTCAGGCTTCTGAAATCGACTAATCTCGCTCAACAAGAGATTAAGGGATTCAGAGACTCAACGAGATCTCCCCCAATCACCATTCACAAATCACCCAAAAAGATCCGCCTCAGGAGAAATCTCTATGACTAGAGTGAGCAATGTACCCGCTGCGGGTTCCGCATCTGTCCCACGGTATGCGGAAAGTTCGATTATGCAGCGCATTGCACGATCTTTAAATAGCGGCGAAACGTGGTCGCGCTTCCTCGTTTGGATGATCCTGCTCTTGGGCGCTGTGGTGATGGCGCTGCCTTTTGTCTGGTTGGTGAGCAGTTCGCTAAAGCTGGAAAATGACATTTTCACCTTCCCGCCGGAGTGGATCCCCAACCCGGTACGTTTTCAGAATTACGTCGATGCCCTGACGTACAAACCCTTCGGCACCTACATCCTCAACACGCTCTTCATCGTGGTGCTCAACGAGATCGCCGTTGTGGGCACAGCCTCGTTCTGCGCCTACGGCTTTGCCCGCATCCGCTTCCCCGGGCGCGACTTCTGGTTCGCCGTGGTACTCTCAACGATGATGGTGCCCTACTTTGTGTTGATGATCCCTCAATTCATCATCTTCACCCGGCTGGGCTGGGTCGATTCGTTCTTGCCGTTGACAGTACCTTTCTTCTTCGGCGGTGGTGCGTTCAACATTTTCCTTTTGCGACAGTTCTTTCGTACCCTGCCCGAGGAACTGGCGGACGCTGCCCGCATTGACGGCTGCAACGAGTTCATGATCTACGCTCGCATCATGATTCCATTGGCAAAACCGGCCTTGGCCGCGGTGGCAATCTTCACCTTCCTCAACGGATGGAACGACTTTATCGGGCCGCTGCTCTACCTTTCCTCGCCCGATAACTTCACCGTGGCGATTGGGCTGGCCACCTTCCGCAGCGTCATGCGCACGCGCTGGGATCTGCTCATGGCCGCCTCCACCGCTATGATCGTGCCCGTCGTCGTCCTCTTCTTCTTCGCCCAACGCTATTTTATTCAAGGGATTGTTCTGAGCGGGCTTAAAGGATAGTGATTGGTGACTGGTGATTGGTGATTGGGGGGATCTCGTTCAGTAACTTAATCGCCCAATCGCCTAATCTCTCGTTGAGCGAGATTGGGCGATTAGGAGATTTCAAAAACTCTACACGATCCCCAATCACAAATCCCCACTCCCCACTCCCCACACAAAAGGAACCAACCATGTCACAACCAATTCTCTCCACCATCGCCCCCCGCGATGTGACACATGTGGGCGGCTTTTTGGGGCAGCGCTTTCATGCCAATCGCACCAAACGCCTCAAAGACCGCACACTCTCAGAAGAATTTATCCGCCTGCACGAAAAGAAAAACTACGACGACTGGTTCTGGATGGGCGAGCAGATCGGCAAGTGGATCGATGCCGCCGCCTATGCCGGTCTCATCGCAGACGACCAGGAACTGCTAAATCGGGTCAACGAGTTGATCGACCGCCTGGCCGCCAGCCAGGAAGAGAACGGCTACCTGGGCATCACCGCCCGCTACCACCGGAACCCGGTGCGCGGTATGGAACTCTACGAGATGTACTACGTGCTGCTGGGGCTGATCGCCTGCTACGATCTGCTGGGCAGCGCCGCCGCCCTCAAAACTGCCGAACGGCTGGGCGATTTCATTATCCAGACCTGGGGTGTTGAGCCAGGCCAATATCCGCTCGTCGGCCCCTACCCCGGCAACGGCCACGACGGTGGCGAGGGGACGTTGATCCTGGAGCCGATTGTGCTCTTGGGTGGCCGCACCGGGCAGGATCGCTTCATCCGCTGGGCCGAGGACACCCTGGCCAAGTGGGACGAATGGTGGGCAAGCTACCCGCAGGCCAACCACAGTTGCGGCTACACCGCCAAGCGCGCCTTCGCCGCCGGCGAAATGGACGTCTACGATCTGCGCGAGAACATGCACGCCCACACCTTCCACATGACGCTGCTGGGCATCGCCGCGCTCTACAACGTCACCGGCAAAGAGGAGTACCGCGAGGTGGTGATCGGCTGCGTCAATCGCCTGGCCGACGAGTGGATCTTCCTCACCGGCGGCATGAGTTCCACCGAACGCTATGTGCCACGGCGCTACTACCACACCCGCAACCAGATCGAAGTCTGCCCACAGCACACCTGGATCCTCCTCCTCGATCAGGTGTTACAGTGGACGGGCGACGCCCGTTACGCCGCCGAGATCGAACGCGATCTCTTCAACCACTTCCTGGCTGCACAGTTGGTCGACGGCTCGAACTGGAGCTACTTCACGCCGCTCAACGGCCACGCCGTGGAACCGTCGCACCCCAACTGCTGCAACGCCGCCGGTCATCGCATTGCCGGACGCATGCCCACCTATCTTTACGCGCTGCGCCACAACGGACCCGCCGTGCTCATGTACAGCGAAAGTGGCGGCGTCCTGCGCCCTGAGGGCCTGCCCGCGGTGACCCTGCGCCAGGAGACCAACTTCCCTGTCTCCGGCAATGTGACCATTCACGTTGATCCTGAAAGCCCGGCCACCTTTGCGCTGCACCTGCGCATCCCGCCCTACGCTGCCGGGGCGACGGCACGCATTGGCGATGAGACTGTCTACGGTGAGGAGGGCGACTTCCTCGTGATCGAGCGACAGTGGCTTCCCGGTGACCGTGTCGAACTGACGCTGCCCTTCGCCGTCAGCGTGCAGGCCGACGACAGCATCGCCGCCGTCAGCCGCGGACCGCTCACCTACGCCTACTTCCAGGACGCCCAGGCCGATCCCATGATCTTCCATTGGCGGCGTGGCCTCTATCCTGAGGACGTCGTCCTTCAAATTGATCCGTCTCACCCCGCGGTGACGGAAGAAGTGGTGGATGGCAACCTGATTGGGCCGGCGATACACGTTGCCGCACAGGTGAAGGCCCGCGCCCCCATCTTCTCGACGGCGGCGGGCAACGCCAAACTCCCCCCCACCGAAACGCAGACCGTGCGCCTGCTCCCCTTCGTCAATCAGGGCGCGGTGCGGGGCGAGTATCAGGTATTTATTGATTATCAGAAAGAATGAGGTGATTGGTGATTGGTGATTGGGCAGATCTTGTTGAGCCAAAGATCTTCTAATCGCCTAATCTCAAGCTAGATGAGATTGGGCGATTAGGAGATTTCAGAAACTCAACACAACCCCTAATCACCAATCACAAATCACAAATCACCAATCACCCCCCTCCCCAGGACACAACACCATGACCACACACACCTTCCGTCCCCTCCCCGCCGGCGCGGTGACGTTGCTGCCGGGGTTGTTTAAGCAGCGCTATGACCTCAATCGGCGCTATGTCATGGACCTGCGCAACGAGAATCTGTTGCAGAATTTCTACCAGGAAGCCGGGCTGTGGACGGCGCGTCATCGCGACGAGACCACCCACATCCACGGCGGTTGGGAATTCCCAACCTGCCAGTTACGCGGCCATTTCCTGGGCCATTGGCTGTCGGCGGCGGCGCACCTGGCCGCAGTAGGACACGACATCGAAGCCAGGGCAAAGGCCGAGGTGATTGTGGCCGAACTGGACCGCGTCCAGAAGGAAAACGGCGGCGAATGGGTCGGCTCAATCCCGCCAACCTACCTGGATTGGGTCGCCCGTGGCAAGCGGGTGTGGGCGCCCCACTACACGCTGCACAAGACGCTCATGGGCCTCTACGACATGTACGCCCTCACCGGCAACACCCAGTCGCTCGACATTCTGATCAACTGGGCGCGCTGGTTCCACCGCTGGGCAGGACAGTTCAGCCGTGAGGAAATGGACAACATCCTCGATGTGGAGACCGGCGGCATGCTCGAAGTGTGGGCCAACCTCTACGGCGTCACCGGCGCACAGGAACACCTCGATCTGATCCACCTCTACGATCGCCCGCGCCTCTTCGACCCCATGTTGGCCGGCGTAGACGTGCTCACCAACATGCACGCCAACACCACCATCCCCGAAGTGCACGGCGCAGCCCGCGCCTGGGAGGTGACAGGCGACAGCCGCTGGCGGCAGATCGTGGACGCCTACTGGGATCTCGCCGTGGCACAGCGCGGTTCCTACGCCACCGGTAGCCAGACCTGCGGCGAAATCTGGGGCCCGAAGATGGAACTGTCCACGCGTTTGGGCGACAAAAACCAGGAACACTGTGTCGTCTACAACATGATGCGCCTGGCCGATTACCTGATCCGCTGGACCGGCGATGTGGGCTACGCCGACTACTGGGAACGCAACCTCTACAACGGCATCCTGGCGCAGCAGCACCCCGATAGCGGCATGATCGCCTACTTCTTGCCCCTGCATGCGGGCGGCGTGAAGCTGTGGGGCACCCCCACCGAAGACTTCTGGTGCTGTCACGGCACATTGGTACAGGCGCACCCGGTGAATCTGCTCAGCCTCTACTACGAAGACGACGCCGGCCTGGTGATCGGCCAGTACGTGCCGTCCACGGCCCAGTGGACACACAACGGCGCCGACGTGCAGATCCGCCAAACCTGGAACCAGCAACACGAGCTGGACAGCCGCCCCAAGCAGTGGGTGATCGACATCGCTGTGGATTGTAGCGTCCCCAGCGAGTTCACCCTCAAATTGCGACTCCCTGGCTGGCTGGCCGGAGACGCCGTGGTGACCATCGACGGCGCGGCGGAACGCGTACAAAGCGAGGGCGCGAGCTTCCACGCCGTCCACCGCACGTGGACAAACCAGCGCATTCGCGTTGAACTGCCCAAGACGATCACCGTCGATCCCCTGCCCGATCGGCCCGACATGGTCGCCTTCCTCGACGGGCCGGTAGTGTTGGCCGCTCTTCTCGACGAAGAGCGCGTTCTCCACGGCGATGTGCGCGACCCGAAGTCCTTTTTCATCGGCTACAACGAGCGCGAGTGGACGACCTGGCAGCCGGGCTACCAGACACGCAACCAGGCACGCAATTTTCGGATGATGCCGCTTTACGAGATCCGCAGCGAACCGTATACTGTTTATTTTCCTGTAGCGGAGTGAACCGTAGTGCGTAGTGCGTGGTGCGTGTACCACGCACTACGCACTACTTCCCCAAATCAACAACCATTATCAGAGGAGAGATCCTATGCAACTCGGACCGGTGGACAGTACCACCAGTGCCTTCGCCCGTCAACGAACTTTGGCGCTTTCGGATGTGACGCTTCGGCCCGGCTTTTGGTCGAAATGGCAAGAGACCAACCACAAGGTGAGCTTGCGTCACGGGTTTGAGCAGTTGGAACGCTTTGGCAATTTCAACAATTTGATGCTGGCAGCGGGGAAAGGCGAAGGTGAATACGCCAGGCCCGTCTTTATGGATTCGGACGTTTACAAGTGGTTGGAGGCGATTGGCTACGAGCTGGCCTGCAACCCCGACCCCGAATTGGAGAAGATGGCCGACTACGCCATTGGGTTGGTAGAAGCGGCGCAGGGCGAAGACGGCTACCTCAACTCGTACTGGGACGTGGTGGAGCCGGATCGGCGCTGGGCCGATCTTGATCACGGCCACGAACTTTACTGCGCTGGTCATCTCTTCCAGGCGGCGGTGGCTTATGTCCGCGCCACAGGAGACCGGCGACTGCTGGACGTGTCGATCCGCTTCGCCGATTACATTGATTCGGTCTTCGGGCCGGGCAAGCGCGCGGGGACACCCGGCCACCCCGAAATCGAGATGGCGCTGGTGGAACTCTACCGCGAAACTGGTGAACGCCGCTACCTCGATCTGGCCGTCTACTTTGTAGACATGCGTGGGCAGGGCGTTTTACACCACAACCGCTTCGGCGGCAGCGCCTACTATCAGGATCACGCGCCCGTGCGCGAGCAGACGACGGTGGAAGGTCACGCTGTGCGCCAGCTCTACCTCACCACCGGCCTGGCCGACATCTACATGGAGACCGGTGAAGAGGCCCTCCTCGACGTGTTGATGCAGCAGTGGCACAACATGGTTAGCCGCAAGCTCTTCATCACCGGCGGCGTGGGGTCACAGCACTCAGGCGAAGCTTTCGGCGAAGCCTACGAACTGCCCAACGAACGCTGCTACTGCGAAACCTGTGCCCAGATCGCCAGCATCATGTGGAACTGGCGCATGTTGCTCATCACCGGCGAACGCCGCTTTGCCGACCTGATCGAGCGCACGCTCTACAATGGCTTCCTTAGCGGCGTCTCTTTGGACGGACGTTGCTACTTCTACGTCAACCCGCTCATGAGCCGGGGGACGGAGCCGCTGTTGGGCCGCAAACACATTGTGCGCCCGGCATGGCACGGCTGCGCCTGCTGCCCGCCCAATGTGATGCGCCTGTTGGCGTCGCTCCAGCACTACCTGGCCACGACGGACGAGCGCGGGCTGCTCATCCACCAATACGCGCCCGCCGAAATCCGCACCACCGCTGGGGATGTCGCCATCGCCGTGCGCATGGAAACCAACTTCCCCTGGGACGGCGCGGTGAAGTTCACCGTGGAGGAAGCCGGCAACTGGGCGCTGCGTCTGCGTGTCCCCGATTGGGCTGCTTCACCGGCGGTGACAGTCACCGGCGGCGCGGCCTCCTTCACCGAAGCCGATGGCTACATCGTCCTCGAACGGAGCTGGCAGGCGGGTGATGTCGTGGAAATGACGGTGGCAATGGAGCCGATGCTGGTGGAAGGCCATCCCCGCGTCGACCCCACGCGCAACAGCGTCGCCATTGTGCGTGGTCCGCTGGTCTACTGTCTGGAAGGCGTGGATCAGGATGCCGGCGTCAACCTCTTCGACGTGGAGATCGACGTCAATGTGCCGCTGAGCACGTCGTGGAATGACGATCTGCTGGGTGGATTGGTCACCGTCGCGGGGACAGGTGTCGTCGCCGATCCGTCCGGCTGGCAGGAGACGCTCTACCGCCCGATCAGTGCATCTTCCGCGGCGGTGAAAGAAGCCACAAAGCTGGTCGCCGTCCCCTACTACGCCTGGGCCAACCGCGGCGCAAACACGATGCGCGTCTGGATCCCGCGAGCATAGAGCAATGAGTAATGAGTCAAAGTCATTCAGTTAAGCAGTGTGGTCGACTGTTACAGGTTGCAGGTCATAAGTTGCAGGTGGCACGCGAACTCACTTCTGCTGTCGTCTGTCGTCCGTCGTCCAGCCTTAACTGAATGACGCCTTAACTGTATGACATTGACTCATTACTCCTTACTCATTAATTCCACCACCAGCGGCGCGTGATCCGAACTCCCCGATCCGGGCCAGACTTTTGCACTGATCCCCTGCCAATCGTCGCTGTAGAAGACGTAGTCCAGCCGCACCAGCGGTGGCACGCCTGTCCACTTATCGTGGGGATAGGTGAAGCCGAAGCCGATGTCGCCCACCGCTTTGTAGGCGTCGGTGAACGCTTCGGCGATGCGGCGATACTCATGGAAATGGTCGCTCATGTTGAAGTCGCCCATTAGGATCACCGGCATGGAGTCGTCCTTGGCCTGATCGATCAAATAGCGCAAGGCGCGTGTGTGTGCAACTGACCGCGTGCCCGCGTTTGGCGTGTAAGGCGGCACTGGATGCGTGTTGTAGAAGACTGCTTCTACGCCGTCGATTTCCATGACAACGCGCTGGTGACCCAGCGGCATCGGCTCTTCTTGCGCCTGCCAGTAGTCGTCTGCCAAGATGGGGTAGCGGCTCAATATCCCCTGGCCGGCATTGCCTTTTTGTTGTGGATGCAGTGCCTGGTGCGGATAGAGATCGGTCAATGCCGTCGAAAAGCGGTCCGCGGCGGGGATGCTCAGTTCCTGTACGGCGACAATGTCGGCGTCCACTTCGCGCACAATGTCGACGAGGGAAGCGACGGCGTCTTCGTTGGGCGCTTGTAGGTTAAAGGTGACGACCCGAATTTCTGCACCGGTGACCATCTCCTCTGGGCCGCGGGGCAAGAAGAAGACGCCCCAGGACAGCAGAAACGCTACCACCGCAGGCACTAGCGTTGCCGCAAGCCGCCACCGGCGCAGCAGTAGCGTGATGGGCAAGAGCAGCACCCCCGGAATCAGAAAGAGGTGGATGCTGCTCTTGATCATGCCCATGAGTGGGAGCTGTTCGCTGATGATCCACTGGGCCAGCCAGAGCACAAAGACAGTGATGCCGTAGCCGGTGACGAGGTAGAAGAAGACGTCGGCTTCACGTTTACCCTGTTGTTGTTTTTTCTGGTGCTGCTTACCCTGTTGCATAGATCCGACGGTACCGAGCTAAGACAAGTGAATAGACGCCATAAAGCATCAACCCCAGCGCCACAAGGCCCAACAACCACGGCCCATACGGCTGTTGCGCCAGGGTTTGCAGTGCTTCTCCCAGGCCACCCGCCTCTTGTGGATCGGCGGTAATGGCCGCCTGAATTAGAAAACCACCGATCAAAGCATAGACCACAGAACGGGCGATCAGGCCGACACGGCCGGCGCGGATTGCCCAGGTACGTTCGCCGGCGCTCATTTCCCTCAACTTGAGCACTTTGATGAATTTGGCGGCAGCGCCCTTGTAAAATTGGTAGATGCCGACCCCAATGATAATCACCCCGGTGATGGCGATTAGCCAACGCCCGAAGGGTTGAGCCATGACACGGGCGGTGAGGCTTTCGGCCTGCCCACCTGAGCCACCGCCGCCACTGCCCATGATCATCCCCACCGCAGAGACGGCAAGACCGGCGTAGACGATGCCGCTGATAGCATACCCAATCCGCTTGGCGATACCTTTGGCGTCGGATCCTTCGTGATCCGGATCTTTGATCGCCTGCACCATCCGCCAGATGCTATATCCGACCAAGCCGATGGCGATCAGCGCCAGCATTACCTGCCCGAACGGCTGCGACGCCACCTCTTGCAGCGCGCCTGTGGGTCCGGTTGTTTGTCCGCTTGTGGTAAGTACCGATGCCAGTGCCAACCCACCTACAATCAAGTAGACGACGCCCTTGGCTGCATATCCCCAGCGCGCCAGGCGAATCACCCAAGGCTGCGCATTCTGGTACGCCGACTCCGCTGCGCGTTTTCCTTCGTTCAGTGTGCTTGTCATATTGTTGATTCCTTTTATGGATTTGTGGAGCAAAGCTGTGGTTAGGTTCGCGTGCATGGTTGAACGCACGGATACCTTTCAACTTAGGCTGTCCATGTTCAAGGAATCTGTAAGAAGATTAGGGTTTTTTGCGCGTGTAAACGGGGAAAATGCTAGAAGATAACTGCTTTTATATCTCGGGCGTATGTCCGGGTATAGCAGAAATTGAAGCAGTCGACTTTGGTGTTCTACCAGGTGCAATAGCCGCCGTCGATGACCATGTCATGGCCGGTCATGTAGTCGGAGGCGGGGGCAGCCAGGTAGACGACGGCGCCCTGTAAATCGGTGACTTCGGCCATGCGGCCCATGGGCGTCATCTGCATCCACACTGGCTGCATTGATTGGCCGATGGGGGTGGCCAGGAGATCGTCTACAAGTTTGGTGCGGGTGTAGCCGGGGCTGATGCAGTTGACACGGACGCCGCGCTTGGCCCATTCCGCCGCTAAGCTGCGCGTGAGGTGAATGACACCGGCCTTCGCCGTGTTGTAGGCCGCCTGATTTTGTGGCGTGTTGCAGATGCTGCCCGACATGGAGGCGGTATTGATGATCTTGCCGTAGCCGGCGGCGAGCATCACCTGTCCTTGGGCCTGGGCGCAGAGAAAGACGGCGTTCAAGTCGATATCGAGGACACGCTGCCAGTCGGCATACGCCATTGTTTCGCTGGCGGCCCAGAGACCGATCCCCGCGTTGTTGACACCGATGGTCAGCCCACCCCAGTGGTCGACGATCTTGTGCACCATCGTCTGTACCTGCTCGGGCTTGGTGACATCGGTTTCGATGGCGATGGCGTCGATCTGCTTGCGCCCCAACTCCTGCGCCACTTCTTCGGCCAGATCCAGGCGCAGATCCACCACGGCTACTTTGGCCCCGGCTTCGCCTAAAGCGTGAGCGTAGGCGCGACCAATCCCCTGCCCCGCGCCGGTGACGAGTGACACACGGCCATCGAGTCGAAAACGATCCAAAATCGGCTGGGCAGAGAGGACAGGATCAGACATGGGGCCTCCAATGGGGCGATTTTGTTGTCTGGCGGATGTAAAACTGCAATTGGAACAGATCTGATCAACCACCCGTGTTGTTCTCTTCAGCGGTTTCGGGCGTGGCTTCCAGCTCCGGCGGCGGGCCATTGAAGTAGAAATCGAGGATCTGCTGCGTCACAGGTACGGCCACCGATGAACCTTCACCGCCGTCGTACACAAAGACCACCACCGCGATCTCCGGGTCTTCGTAGGGCGCGTAGGCCACGTACCAGGCATGGAAGGGCAGGTTGCCCTGGTTGTCTCGGTCGGAGCAGTCTTCGATTTCGGGATCCCAGGCGCAAAATTCGGCGGTGCCCGTCTTCCCGGCTACGGTGACGCCTTCCACTTTGCTGGCACGGGCTGTGCCAGCGGGCGCATTTACCACAGCCCACATGCCCTCCTGCACATAAGAAAGGATCTCCTTGCTCACAGGTAACTCGCGTACTGTTACGGTTTCGTAATCCTGCTGCAGACCGCCTTCGGCGTCAACCATCTGGTAGACCAGCCGTGGCTCGATAATGTAACCCCCGTTTGCCACCACCGCTGTCTGTACCAGCACCTGTAACGGCGTCCCCAGGATGTAGCCCTGACCGATGGACGCGTTGTAGCTGTCGCCTGTGGTCCACGATTCGGCCAGGTTGATGCGCTTCCACTGGTCATCGGGGACAATCGCCGTCACTTCGCCGGGGAGATCGATGCCGGTGGTCTCGCCGTAGCCATGAAGTCTTGTCCATCGAGCCAGGCGCTCGCTGCCCAGCCCTACCAATGCATTGGGGTAGCCGCCGGCGATCCAGTAGAAGTAGATGTCGTTGGAAAGCGCCAGCGCGTCTACCACCGTCATCGGCCCGTGGACGATACCGAGTTTGTGATTCCAACTCACGAACTTCTGCGCCTGGCTGAAATCGTTGGGGAAAAAGCGATTGGCCAGGTAGATTGGCCCGTTGTCCGAGATGCGTGTTTCGGGGCCAACGATGCCCTCGACCAGCGCCGCCATGGCGGTGACCATTTTAAATGTCGATCCGGGTGGGTAGAGGCCACCGATGGCGTAGTTGATCAGTGGGTTGCGGTTGGGATCATCGCGGGCGAGATCTTCCAGCGCCAGGTAATCTGCGCCGAGCCCTTCCGAGAAGATGTTGTTATCGAAACTGGGCAAGCTCACCAGCCCGAGGATCGACCCTGTTTTTGGATTCATAGCAATGGCGACGCCGTGAGGCGATTGGCGTTGTTCGAGCATTGCTTGTAGTACTTCGTGCATGCGCTGCTGCAACTTGATGTCGAGGCTTAGGTAAAGGTTCAACCCCGGCACCGGTTCGAGGATTTGCCCGACGGTGCGGTTTTTACGACCGAGGATATCTACCTCGATCACCTCTTGGCCCGAGACGCCGCGCAACTGATCCTGATAGCTATACTCCAAACCGTTAAGGCCGACTCGTTCATTGGGGTTGGTATAGCCACGATTCTGGTAAATTTCTAACGCCTGCGCTGGGATCGGCCCCATGAACCCGAGGACATGACTCGCCACGTCGCCGAAGGGATACTCGCGTACGGGTTCCTGCAACACTTGAATGCCGGGCAGTTGGAAGCCCTCTTCGGCCATACGGAAAGCCAGCTCTTGATCTACCAGATCAAGGATGGGGATCGGTGCGAACGAACTGCCCTGTGTGCCCAACGCCACCGCACGCATGAGCAGCGCCGTCAATCCTTCAATCGGCAACGGCTGTGATAGATCGGGGATGATGGTCGGCACGTTGGAGATTGTCTCTTCGGTGGTGCCGTCTTCGTTTTCGATGATCTCAATCACAGGCAGCCGCACCACGCGAAATTGTAGATCCACGCCTGCATCCTGTACGGTGCGGGCAAAGTCGGCGCGACCCAAGCGGCGAAACATCACTTCGCCCACGCTTAGCGCGATCGCCGGATCGCTTTCTACGCCCAGTTCACGCAGAATGCGCTCCATCGCTAGGGCTTCTTCATTCAGCTCGGTAGAGATATCATCGTCGGGGAGATCAGCAGGGGTGACGGCAATAATGAAGCTGGGCCGGTTGCGCGCCAGGATCTCGCCGTTGCGGTCGTAAATGACACCGCGCGGCGGCGGCACTTCCAACGAACGGAAGCGGTTTACGTCGGCGCGCGCCTCTAAATCCGGCCCCTGAATGATCTGCAACTGATAAAGTCGCCCTACCAGCACAAAAAAGGCGATCACCAGCCCCAACCGGATCAGACGCAGGGCGTTGTTCCTTGTCCTCTCTGCTTGTTGATACATAGTTTTGCTCTGAGATCCTACAGCGGATCCAATTCCCGCCGCTCTAACCAGCGATAAAGGATCGGCGAAAGCACGAACATCAACACCGTGTTATACACCGTCGCTGGGAAGACAAGTTGCAGCGACGTTTCCAACAGATCGACTCGTCGGCCAACAACCATCAAAATACCGAGGTAGACAAAGGCATAGACGAGGCTGCCCAGCATCGCAGCGACCATCAGTGTCAGCGGGTTGCTGCGAAAGAGACGGTTATGACCGACACCTGCCACCAACGCCGCCGCCATTAACGCCAAACTCGACGCACCCATCGGCCCCCCGCTAAGGACATCCATCCACAGTCCGCCGACAAAGGCCCACACCATGCCCGAGTAACCGCCGTTAAAAAGCGTCCACGCCAACACAGCCAGCAACATTAAATCGGGGCGTACCTGGAAGATGGCGAGACGCGGCCCCACCACTGTTTGAATGATCGCCAATGTCCCTAGCAAAGGGAGCATCACAATATAGCCGATTTGCATAATCAGGGAATGGTAGCCGGCACAGTCTCAGCCGGATTTTCTGCATCGGGGGAGGGTTGGGTGGTGTTGTTTGGCACAGGCAAAATGTCGAAGTCTTCCACAACTTCCAGCGGATCGAAGTTGGTGATGATCATCACCATCTCCAGGCGGCCAAAATCCACGGTAGGACGGACGGTGGCTTCCTGGAAGACCTCAAAGTCGCGCTGGCGCACTTCTATCACCTGGCCGATGGGGATACCTTTGGGAAAGTTGCCGCCCATGCCTGATGTAAGCACAATTTCGCCCACAGAGACTTCACTGCCCTGGGGGATGAAGCCCATCACCGGGTCCGCGCCAGGACGGCCCGTGATCACGCCGGTAAGGCGGCTGCTCTGCAAAATCGCATTCACCGTACTATCGGCGTCGGTGATGAGCAACACCTTCGAAGTGGACTCGTTGACCTCGCTAATCCGCCCCACCAGCCCCTGCTCGTTGACCACAGGCATACCCACGGCAATGCCGTGGCGACGTCCTAGGTCGAGCATGATGAAGTTGAGGAAGTTGTTGCTGTCGAAGCCAATCGAGCGGGCGAGGATCTGCCCGCTACGGAACTCGATGCCGGGGCGGGTTTCGGCGAAGCCCAGCAACTCGCGCAGGCGCTGGTTCTCGCGTTCCACTTCCTGTAAACGCAGGTTTTCTACCAGCAAACTGTCGCTGATCTGCTCTAACTCCGCCACCCGCTGTTGCAGATTGCGGAAGTTGGCCACCGTTTCAAAGACGCTGCTCACCCGGTCGGTGAGGCCTGTCAATGTCACCTGGCCCGGCGTCGTCACCTGTACCACGGCACCCTCAACGGCGTCGAGCCGTCCTGTTTGCTGTAAAGCCAGCAACAGCACGGCGGCCAACGCCAAAATGATTAAGCGGATTGCGAAGTCCGCAGGGGACCAGGATCGTCGTTCAGAGTCTCTCATGAAGGAATCGTGTTACGTGTTACGTGTTACGTGGGCTAAGCACGTTTTTCTGTTATGGGTATCTTGATTTTTCACTCGCTCAACGAAGAAGCTGTCAAGCATAGTGAAATTCGACTCTACCCACGCAACACGCTCTATTCAGGCGAAAATGTCGCCATCCTATCGAATGGTGCTTTTTCTCTGCATTGTCGTCAACGTCTCTCGGTAATATTCCGGCTTTTCGAGGATCATGCCGGTGCCCATCACCACCGAGGTGAGCGGGTTGTCTGCCACGTAGACATGCATGCGCGTTTCGTCTTGTAGGCGTTGGGCCAGCCCTTGCAACAGCGCGCCGCCCCCTGCCAGGACAATGCCATGTTCCATCAAATCGGCCACGAGTTCGGGCGGGGTTTCGTCCAGCGTATCTTTGACGGCATCGACGATCACGTCCACCGAGCCGGAGAGCGCCTCGCGGATCTCTACCGAACTAACTTCCACTGCTTCGGGCAGCCCTGAAATCAGGTTGCGCCCGCGGATGATCATGGTGCGTTCCTGCTCCAGCGGGTAGGCCGAGCCGATTTCGATCTTCGACCGTTCGGCCATACGCTCGCCGATGAGCAGGTTGTACTTCTGGCGGGCGTAGTTGACGATGTCTTCGTTCATCTCGTCGCCCGCCACACGGATCGAACGTGAGACGACGATGCCGCCCAGCGAAATCACGGCGACTTCCGTCGTACCGCCGCCGATGTCTACAATCATTGAACCAATTGATTCCGTCACCGGCAGGCCTGCGCCAATCGCTGCCGCCATGGGTTCTTCCACCAGGCCGGCTTCGCGCGCACCCGCACTAATCGCCGCATCGCGGACGGCGCGTTTCTCCACTTCGGTGACACCCGAGGGAATGCCGATCACCACGCGCGGACGCGCCGTCCCAAACGCGCGGTTGCCGTGGACCTTGCCGATGAAGTGATGGATCATGCGTTCCGTCACCTCAAAGTCCGAGATCACACCGTCCTGAAGTGGACGAACGGCCACGATGTGCGCCGGGGTACGGCCTACCATCTCTTTCGCTTCTCGCCCAATCGCCTTAACCTGGATACGCCGTTTCGACGACTTGTCGATGGCCACCACCGACGGCTCGTCAATGACAATACCCCGCCCCTTCACGTGGACAAGCGTGTTCGCCGTCCCCAGGTCGATGCCGATATCGAGCGAAAAAAGCCCCAATAACCAATCTAATGGGTTTGCCACCCCCGAACTTCTCCTATCGCTGCATAAAACAAAAATCAGCGGAAGCCGCTGAACGATCCTGCGCATTATACCACAGCGCGAAAGCACACAAAAAGCAGGGCCGTTGTAGCAAGTGTACTGCAACGTTGGGGCAAGTGTGATCGGCTGGGAAGATTGTTGCTACCACACTGTTGTTGCTCCCACACTGAAGTACAAACTTTTTACGAAAAATATGCTTGACATGTCCATACCACCGTGTTAGGTTTGATCGGCCTTCCCGTTCCTAGGCCACTACCATTCAACTTGATACTCGACAACATACTCGACAACATACTCGATAACATACTCGATAACGACAAACCTCATGAGCGTTTCACAGAGCTCAGTTGTCTTTTTCACCGGTTGCCGATTTTCTTTGGGCGTTACTGCTCCAGTGTATTTGTCGGCGTTGAATCTTGAATGCCGATCCTCGCTATTCGCCTAGATGCTCCATCGTCCTGTCCCTGCCCCTCAGGTATGCAATCACCAGTCACACCCATCACCAGTCACACCCATCACCAGTAAGGACTGCATCATGACAACCTACTTTCTGCCCAGCGTTTCCCGTCGCCGCATGTGGCAGACTCTTCTTGTTGTCTTAGCGTTGATTGGGGTGACGGCACTTTTGTTGCCTGCGCGCGCTTGGGGTTCCGCTCACAGCGAGTTGACTGAAGCCTACGCAAAGCTAACCGATCTGGACCACTATCGCTTTGTCTCGCGCGTGGACCAGACCACGCATCCGCTGCCCACACTGACCAACGTCGGCTTGAGCAGTGAGACCAGCTCGGTGAGGGTGGAAGGGGTGATCAACCGCCGCGCCGACAGCGTCGAACTGCGCATCACGGAGCAGAACGGGCACATGCTGGATGGGTTGCGCCAGGCCGAACTGCGCATCGAAGATGGACAGGTGTGGGCGCGCGTGCCGGGCCAGGATTGGCAACGCCTCGATCCCACACAGGCATTGGACAGCGTCACCAATGATCCCAGCGCGCTTTTGCAAGCCGCCCGCAACACTCGCATTACCGGCACAGAGGAGCGGCTGGGCCGGCGCTTCCAGGTGATCCGCTTTGATCTAGACGGCGAAGCGTGGGAAAAGGTGATGCGCTCCGCGCTGCAAACCGAAATGAAGCGGCGCGGTGAACTGGCATCTTCGGGCGTATTGGAGCGATTGGCCTACTACGCCGAGATGACAGGCGCGGGCACGCTCTGGGTGAACGAGGACGGCTTCCCGCAACGGCTGACGCTGCACCTGGTCTACCCGCCCCTGCCCAACGAGACCGAATACCGCGAGGTCGAGACGACCACCGATTTCAGCGACTGGCAGCGCGCCGGGGCCACATTCTGGCTGACAGGCGGTGTAGCGCAAATCTTGCCCCAAACCACCATCTTGCCCCAAACCACCATCTTGCCCCAAACCACTGACGACGCCACGAGCAGCCTGGCAATTTCGTGGGTTCTTGCGCTCCTTTTCGCCTTTCCCGTCGTGTTGCTGCGCTATCGACGCAGTCGCCGTGTCTACGCCGGCACCGTAGCTTTCCTGATTGCCTTGTTTGTCATCAGCCCGCTGCTCAACACCGCTGTGGTGCAGGCCGCGGACACGCGCCGCGCCGTCCGTCAGGCCACGGTCGAACAGTCGTTGGCCGAAGACGACCACATCCAGGCCGCTGTGGACGAGATCAAGGCCGACTTTGCCGCTTCATTTGATATGTCCAAAGGCGCGTTGGCCTCCTCCACCAACACAGCCGCTCCGTCCGCTGCACGGTTTGCCGATGCAGCGACCCTGCTCGCGCAGACAGTGGAAAATCCCACCGCCGACACCGACGGCGACGGCCTGGACAATTTCACAGAAGTGCGACTGGGCCTCGATCCCAATGATCCCGACACCGACGGTGACCTGCTTTCCGACGGTTTCGAGGTGAAGGGCGTCCAGATGGGCGGACGAACCTGGTATCTCGATCCCCTCAACTTCGACACCAACGGCGACGAAATCCAGGACACGCAAGAATGTATCGACGCCGTCAATGTCACCGTCTCCGCCGGCGGCAAGGGATCGGTGCGATCTGCGCTGGGGAATGGGCAGTGCGCCGACACCGACGGCGATGGCACGCCCGACTTTGCCGACACCGACGACGACAACGACGGCGTCGCCGACTGGATGGACGCCCAGCCCGACAGCCGCTTCGGCGATCCCGTTGGCGGCGTGCTCAACGACACCTTCGCTTTCGGCGTCGATCACTACAACACCGACCGCCTGCTGCGTGTCTCATTGGACGTGCGCCCCACCAATCCGCAACACCTCTGGTACAGCATGAACGTGCTGGATTGGCCCAGCGGCGACTACGAAGGACAGATCCAGCGTGTCCACGACACGCGGCTGGGGACCACCGGCGCCGCGGCCAACGGTGACATGCAACTCGTCCCCATGCTCGAAGTCATCCTGCCCGCGGTGGAGGCGATTCACCTGCCCACGCTGCCCGGCGCGGCCCCCATTGTGGGCGACAACGCACAGTTGGACAAGTGGCTCGACATGCGGCTATTGGAACGCTACCAGATGGCCGTCTCCTGGTCACAAGACAAGCAAAGCCTGCTTGTCTATCTGCCCGCCACCTTGATCCGCGACAAACACGGCAACGCGCCGGTGAACTTTGTGGGCACCATGCTCTACCAGCCCAACGGCAACGGCCTTTTCAGCCACGACCACGCCGCGCGATTGGTCTGGCTGGTGCAGATGGACGTTGACCGCTGTGTCGTGCCTGAAGAGAGCACCTACGAAGAAAGTTGCAGCCCCACGGGCAGCAACTACAAGGACGGTCTTCACTGGCAGACGAGCAAGCAGCAGCTTGTCCACCGCTATTACGACAGCTTCGTGGTGACGGCCTTCACCGTGGAACAGGACATTACCGCCAACGCCCAAATCTTCTACGAAGATCCGGCGCAGGTGACCGACACCGCCGCCTACGTCCCCGATCAACTGTTGGGCCTGGGTACGGTGATGGAAAGCTACCTGCGTCAGGGGCAGACGCCTGCCGCGGCGTTGGCTTCTTACCAGCAACTGCGCACCGGCATGGGCAGCCGTTTGGCCGGCGGCAATGTGCTCAGCGATCCCGATGTCTACGGTCTCGTCTCGCAGATCGCCACCCAGGAAGCGCCACGCATCCTGGATACAGTCTTTGCGCCCAACCGCGAGACGGTCCCTTATCCATCAATGCTCTACGTCACCTGGGGCGAATCCATCGTCACCGGGTTGCAGGGCGTCGGCAGCGGCGAACGTCTGCGCCTGGACATGACCAACGCCCAGCACAGCCACGCCACCACCATCCGCCTGGGATCGTTCACCTACAACCCCGATCCTGTCACCGTGGGCGGTGTGCTCAACCCCAATTGGAACCCCGCCGACCCCACCGACGTCTGGCTCAGTCACCTGCAAGGACAGAGTGCCCTCGCCTACCAGCAACTGACGCAGCCCACGCCACCGGCCTACTCGTCTGATGAATTTCAGCGCACGCTGTTGGGCGTCTTCTGGAACCTGGCGCGCGGGATCACGATCAACGCCGACCTTTCGGATCTGCTGGCCGCCGCCGGGCCAAACGGCGTTGCGGACGCCCAAGGACTGGTTGGCAATCTGGGCAGCAACTACGACGCCGTCGGCGAGAACATCATCGGCGCGCTGATCAACACCTTCGCCGACTTCCGCGAAAAAGAGAGCACGCTGAAAGCCGCCGCCGTCACCATTCCCACGTTGAACATGAACGGCAAGAGCGTCACCAACGTGGCCAACTATGGGGGCGCGCTGCGTTCGGCCAAATGGGTGCGCAACCTGGGCGTGACGTCGGCCACCCTGGCGGGTGTGTCGGCCACGCTCGCTGTGCTGGTCATGCTAAAGGATCAATTGGGGCTGAGCGATGGAGCCGTCACCGTGTTGGACGCCACCAACGCCACCATCGGTACCGTCCTCGCCAGTGCGGCCATTGCCGTGGAAGTGCTCAACGTCGCCCAAAAGGTGCAGGCGGCGGCCACCACCGTCCTGGATGGGTTGAAAGACGCCCTGGCTTTCGAGAACACACTGGGGACGGTGGGCGCCGTGGCCGCGGTGGTCGTTGTCGCCGTGATCCTGGTGACGTCGCTGGTGATCTTCACCAAACTGCTCATGGACGGCAACGCCATGGCCGCCAAGTCGGCGCTGGCACAGGGTGTTGCCACGGCGATTATCGTCGGTCTCCTCTTTGCGCTGAGCATCTGGTTCCCCATCGGCACCGCCATCGCCCTGCTCATCGGCCTGATCGACGGCCTGATCACAGCGTTCTGCAAGATCGCCAACTGGGCCGGCGGCAAAGACGAAAAGGGGCAGACCTTCGAGGATCGCCACTCTGCTATCTGCGCCGGCATCATGGGCAATGTCACCGCCGCCGTGGCCGGCTTCTTCTACAGCACCGTGCCCATGGTCGACATGACCTACAAAGATCGGCTCCTTTTCGGCCAGACCGACGCTAAATTGGTGGATGTGGCGGGCAAAAGCGGCATGATGGCGGGCAACCACCTGCGCATCACCCAGCCTGTCACCGTCACCGTGCGCCTGCCCGACGATCACACCTTCGGCACCGATTCGTGGGGGACACGGGTGATCCGCGTTGACGGCATTACCGGCCCTGCCATGTACACCACCACCTACACCAGCCTGATCAAAGACAAGAACGTCTTCAACTATCAACTCGTCACCGCCGAGGACGCGCCCGACAACGCCCAACTGCACAACACCACGCCGCAGAAATGGCAATCGGCGCGCACCGCAACCCAAACCGACGAGCACGTCTGGCTCTACAAGATCGAAGACCCGGCGGTGGACGTGGAACTGGGGGCGGGCATCAACTGGCACCCGCAGCTCTACCTGCGTGAGTACGCCGAATATTCGGTGGCCGAATGTGGTCTCTTCGCCGGGGGCTGCGACAGCATGCTCGAACAGTTCGACAAGACCATCACCAACACCCAGCACATCGACATCGGCAAGAATCTGGTCTTCGACGCCTTCCCGGCTTCGCTCACCGACTTCTACACGCTGGAACAGGTGGTGCGCACCGGGCGGACGACCAACCACTACCGGCTGGCCTGGGGCGGCAACCTGCCCTTCCCGTCCCTGTCCGACGCTGACGGCGACGGACTGCGCGTCGACATCGACCCCGATGATAAGAGCGCCGACAGCGACAACGACGGCCTGCCCGACGCCGTCGAAGTGCAGGACGCTCGCCTCAACCCGCTCTCCTACGACAGCGACGGCGACGGCCTCTCCGACTACGACGAAGTGCGCCTGTCCACGCGCCCCGACCGCCAGGACAGCGACAACGACGGCCTCTCCGACTACGACGAAGTGACCGGCTGGGCGTTGGTCTACCTCGACGCCGCCGGCCAAAGCCACAGCACCTGGGTCACCTCTGATCCGTTGGTCTTCGACACCGACGGCGACGGCTATTCGGATCAGGAGGAGCGCGTGTTGGTACTCCATCCACGGGCGCGCAACACCGATGTCAGCGTCCTCAGCCTGCGCACCGCCACCGATCAGACCCACGGCCTCTACCTGGCGCCAGGTCAAACCGTCGCTTTCACCTCCACCGTGCGCAACGAATTGCAGGCGCCGACTGCCTACGGTCTGCTCGAAGCGGACATTCCGGGCACGCAAGAGCGGATCACGCCGATCCCGTTTGAGTTGCAGCCGCAGCAGAGCCAGGAGATCCGTGGCGCACTCAACGCCCCCAACGCAGGGGACGAGATTGTCCTGCGCAACCGCGCCGGGGCCAACATCATCGATCCGTCGGCGTCCTATGCGGCGGTGGTGTTGGGCCTGGCCGAAGACGACGATCTCAAGTTCCATCTCAACTTTGCCCAGCCACCGGCCAACCCCAAGCGCTTCACCGATGCCACCGGCAATGCGTCCGTCACCTGCGCCGAACTGCCGGACGGCCCCTATCGCACCAAGAGCTTCTGCCCAGGCGTCCAATCCGGCGTCAATGGCGGCGTCAACTTCGGCGTCAACTTCGGCGCTGATAGCTGGTATACCGCGTCCGGCGCGACGCTGGCCTTTACGCAGCCACAGTTCAGCATCGGCGGCTGGATCACGCCGGCGCGCGCCTTTGGCGGCAAGTACGACGAACGCATGATCCTGGGGCCGGACAACGTAGACGGCAGCAACAACGGCTATCTGCAACTCAGCCTGGTGGATCTGCAAAAGGACACGCCCAAGGTCAAGATCCACTTCACTGCCACCGATGGCACCGTCTGCCAACAGACGCTGACCGAACTCACTGCGCCCTTCGATCAGCGCACACACGTCTTCGTCACCTACGACGGGACGCTGGTGCATGGCTACAGCAACGGCGTCCTCGTGGGGAGCCATCCGCTGCAAAATTGTGTCAACAAAGTGCCGGCGGGCAACCGTTTCACCATCGGCCGCGGGCTGACCGACGCCACGCTCTACATCCACAAAGTCCGCTTCGACGAAAACGGCGACGACGGCGACGCCGAACCTTATCTCCAGTTCAACGACACCGTCGATCCATTCTGGGATGCCGAAGACGTTGAGGATGGCAACATCAAAGCTATCGACAAGGAATTCCACCTGCGCGGCGTCGGTTCCGCCGATACCGACGCCAATATCTACATCTGCGAAGAGGACGCCGGCAAAAAGGACGGTCACTGTCACAGCAGCGGCGGCTTCTTCGCCGACGGCGACGACCTGCTCAATATCATCGAAGTGGATCCACGCCGCAATGGCTACTTCAACTTCGATGACAACCTGGGCCGTGTTGTCCCGCGCGACGCCCTGATGGAGTACAACATTCAGAACAACTTCTTCCAGGGTCATCTGCAAGATCTGCGCATCTACGGTAGCGCCTTCTCAGACAGTGACGTGGCGCAACTGGTTACCAACGACCTCACCTATCACCTGGACGAGGCGTCGGGGCGATCTCAGTTCCGCAACGCCGGCCCCGAAGCGTTCCAACTCGTCTGCGTGGACGGGGCCAATTGCCCGGCTTCGGGTTTGCAGGGTTTCAGCGGGCAGGCGGTGCGCTTCAACGGTGACGCTGCTCAGGCGCTGGGCATTGCGCGCTTGCGTCAACGGTACGGCAACAACCTGGTCGCCGGCTTCTGGTTCAAGCCGGAACCGGTCACCGGCGGCGCGGCGCCGCTGCCGCTGCTGCGCTATGGTTCGGGCAGCGAGGGCTTCACCCTCTATGCCCTCCAAGACAGTGACGCCACCTATCTCAGCGTCCTCTTCGGTGGCGCCGAACCGTCGAGTCTTGAACTTTCTGTGCCCACGAATCGCTGGAGTCACATCGCCGTGGCGCAGCATGGCAACGGCCTGTTGCTCTACATCGACGGGGAACAAAAACAGACGATCAACGGCAGCGCGTCTCTACCTTCGGGCAACAGCGTTTACGATTTGACCGTGGGCAACGGCGTCTTGGGGATGGTGGACGAACTGCTCCTGCGCGAGAATCGCAACATCAACGCCGACCCGCAAGGACCGTACGCCGATCGCGCCCTCGTCTACCTGCCCCTGGACGAGATCGCCGACAACCAAAACTTTGTCAACACCACCGGCGCTGCCAACCTGATCTGCGACGAACGCGGACGATGCCCACAAGCCGGCGAGGACGGTCGCGTGCGCGAAAGCGTACGCTTCGACAATCCCTACGGTGGTCTGGTCTACGATGCGCCGTCCCTCTCTGCACCGTTGAACGAAAAGAACTTCTCGCTGAGTCTCTGGGTGCGCTTGACTGAGCAGCCAGTGAACGCCTCACTCGTCACCCTCCACGCCGGGGCGGATCGCGGCTTGACCCAGTACGTGGGCGGCGATGCACAATGGCCCAACGACTTCGCCTGGCGGTTCCAGGTGACCACCGCATATGGCAACATCTTCCCCGAAATGATCTTCTGGGACGACAACAGCGGCGGCTGCGGTCCTGACGTCGTGCAGAAGAGCGTCCGCAACATTGATGCAAACATGGCGCTGAACCAGTGGCATCACCTGGGCGTGAGCTACAGCCAGAACTACGCCGATGAGGTGATCCTCTACCTCAACGGTCGCGAGATCCAACGCCAGATCCTGGGCGAAAATAGGTGGGTCTCCTGCCTGCAGGGCAACACCCTGCGCGTCGGCCAGGGATTCAAAGGCCACATGGACGAACTCTTCGTCTTCGACCGGGCGCTGCGCCCCGCCGATTTCCTCTCGTACTACGACTACCAGGAGACCTGGTACGACGTGGTCAGCACCGAGCGCTTCAAGATTGATCGCACTTCGCCCACGCTCAACCTGACCACCCCCGACTTCGTGCGCGCGGGGACGACGATCTTCGGCGTGGCTGTCAGCGATTCTGAGTCGGGCGTGCGTTCGGTGGAATATAAGGACGAAAACGGCCAGTGGCAGCCGACGCAGACCGAAACCGCCACCAGCGGCGTGTGGACCTTCGCCCTGGACATGCAGAAAGATACCACCGTCACCGTGCAGGTGGCCGACAACGTGGGCAATCAGGCAGGGGGCGGCAAACTCGTGCACGTGGACGACGCCCCGCCCACGGTAACGATGACACAGACAGGCACAAGCCAGGTGCTTACCGCCGGCGGCATCGTGTCTGACAGACCGGCGCCCGATGTGCCGCCGGGGAGCGGCGTGCATGCCGTGCAAGTGATGGTGATTGATCCCAACGGTGAACCGCTCAGCCCGCCGCGTACTGTGTCGCTGGTAGACGACGTGTGGCAGATGAGCCAGGATCTGCCGCCCGAGGTCAACGGCACTTTCCAGATCTGGGCGTCCGCCGTAGACGAGGTAGGCAATCAGTTTAGCGGCATCGTGGGCAGCGTCCACGTTGACAACGAAGGCCCGCTGCCCTCCCTGGCCGCGGAGACGCCGCAGCCGAGCGCAGACGGCGCAACACCGGCCACGCTGGCAGGCACCGGCGACGGGCGTCCTGTCTTGCGCGGTAGCGTCACCGACGCCGTAGATGCAGTCGACAGCGCCCAACCCACCGCCGTGGACAGCGTTGAAGTCGGTCTGCTCCACCGCCAGGCCAAGGACGATCCCAGCCAGATCGTCTGGTACGCGGCCACGCTCGATAGCGCCGCGGCCACCGAATCCACCTGGCAATTCCAGATCCCTGCCGACCTGGAAGGCGTCTATGACATCTCACTGCGCGCCGCAGACGCGTTGGGCAACCAGCGCACCGTCCCCGCGGTGTGGACGGGCGTCATCGACACACAGTCGCCGCGCGTCACCGTCACCGACAACCAGGACGACGGCGCAGACACCTGCACCGTCGTCGACTTCAGCCTGAGCACCAGCGGCTTCACCTGTGGCAACGATCCAACCGTCGACGCCGACATGGCAAGCGGCCTTACCACCGCCCAATTCGCCGACGGTAGCCTGTCTGCGGCCAACCTGAGCTGGGACGCAACCTGGTATCAGGATCTCTTCCCGGCCACGTCGCCGGCGGATCGGCTCTACGCGCTGCATCAGACCGGCGTCACCTTCAACGAGTCGTCGACCTACCGGGCTTGCGACCGCTTCGGCAGTTGCACCGTCTGCGAGAGCAGCGATGGCGCAGGCTGTTCCTCTCTCTACGACAACACCCAGGACAGCCGCCAGTCGCTGCGCCGCTCGCGGTCCATCAGCGGGTTGGCTGCGCCTGTGCCGCAGACACAAGCCGCCGACGTTTTCAGTGTCACCGTCGGCTACCACCGCCCCGACGCCTACGCGCCGGGCAGCGAACCGGCCAGTCCCACGGAAACGCTGGTGCCGCTCCACGAACCGTACACCCTGGTGGACGACGCTGTGCTGGCGGCAACACGTCCTTTCGCCGATGGCTACGCCGAAGCACACACCAGCATTGAATGGGCGTCCTACGTTGGGGCGACCCACTACTTTGCCGGCTGGACGTCCACCGCAGTCGCCGATCCCGCCGAATTGACCCGCTACGACGTCGCAGCCACACACACACAACTGCTGCCCGATGGTGATCGCTACTTCGCCCACGTAATCGCCATGAACGGCGAAGACGAACTCCACGCCTTTACGCTCGGCCCGATCTACTTCGACGGCGCTGCGCCGGGCAGCTACCTCAACTGGGACGAGTACGGACTAGCCCAGCCCTACGCTCACTGGCAAGACACGTCCTCGCCTACGGGGGTGGCGTGCAATCTGCTGGGTGAGGACAACCGCGTGGCGCTCTTCAGCAACAACACCAGCGCGCGCAGTGGTGAGCAGCGTCTCTTCGGCACCTGGAACGACCAATGGCTGGCTCTGCACTGGGACGGCGTTGACCTGTCTCTGGGCGACCTGCATCTCTACCTCGACACCCAGGATGGCGGCGGCATCTACGCCGACGATCCCTACGATGCTATCGCCGACGCCACCACCCTGATCACCCTGCCCGCGGAGGACGGCGAACGCATGCAGGCCGACTTCGCCGTCTTCGTGGAAGACGAAGCCACCCTGCGCCTGTTGCAGTGGACCGACGACGGCTGGCAGGAAATCTCAAGTGAGGAAATGCGCTTCACTGTCCTCGACGGCACCGTCTACCTCTGGCTGCCGTTGGCGCTGTTGGGCATCGACCCGGCGGCGGTCGACGTGTCGCTGGTGGGCTTCGTCAGCGAAGAGGACAACCTGGCACTCTGGGCCACTATGCCCGGCGACAACCCGCTCAACAGCCCCGAAATGCTGGCGGGCCACCAGCCGCAGCCCATTACCGTGGCACACACACTGGTCAACTTGCAACGCGCCATCCACCTCAGCGCCGACCCGGTGCGTAACCATTCGCTGGACAACTGCCCGTCCAACCTGCACCTGGATCAGGCCTTGCTCGACGTCACCTTCAGCGCCGACCCGCATGGCGAAATCTATGATCCCGTGGTCCACGCAGGCGTGCGCGCCCTCGTCCCCGATGACGTGGAAGCCGTCCTCGCCTTGCTGTGCGCGGACGTGACTGACCCCGTCGATGGCGCCGTCTGCGCCCTGGCGCAACACGTCGCCAATGAAGGTGGCAGTGAGGGCACCGGCGGTGACGATCTCAAAGTCGGCCCCACCGGTCTGCGTCACGTCAGCGCTGGGCCGGGCGCTGAGATTGTCTTCTACGCCACGGTGCGCAACCTCTCCGCCCAGGAGACCGGCGCGCTCTCCTTGCACGTGAACGAAGGCGAACTCTTCCCCGCCACATCCGCCATCGAGTTGGGGACGTTGACGCCGTTTGAAAGCCGCACGATCAGCTTCACCGCTGTCGTGGACCCCGCCGCCGCCTACGACATGGCCGTCACCCGCGTGCACGTCAGCGAGCAGATGGCCCACCCCGAGCAGCAGGGCGACATCGTCTACACCTTCGACGATCACACCGTGCTGCACGACATTGACCGCGCCGCGCCCACTGCCGCCGTTCTTGAGGATCGGCTGCTGGGGGATCTCGTCGGCGTCGGTGAACTTGTCCTGCAAGGCGTCGTCTACGACCAGTCGCCGGTGACGGCCATCACCCTCACCACCAGCCTGGGCGACAGCTTCCCCTGCGCCGACACCAGTCACAAAGACGCCTTCGCCACAGCCTGGTCCTGCCCGATCACCATCCCGGCGGACACACCTGACGGCGCGTTGCTGGACGTCTCCCTCTCCGCTGCGGACGGCTATGGTTACGCCGCCGAAGCCATCGCTACCTGGACCTTCACGGTGGACAATCTTGCGCCGCAACTCACTCTGCTTAACCAGGACGGCACAGCCATCGATCCGCTGCAAAGCGAAATCGTGGTCACCGACACGCTGCGCCTGGAGGGCATCGTCGGCGATGATCGGCTGATCGCCGCCGTCCGCGTCTGTGAGGCGTTCGACGGCGACCCGAATTGTGACGACGTCGAACTGGATTACTACCGTGAGATCACGCCGGTCGCCGGTCTGGCGGATGTGGCCCACTGGCAGGTGACGTGGCAGATCGCGCCGGAGATCGTCGCCACCGGTCCCGTCACCGTGACAGCCTACGACGCCGTCGGCAACCGCACCGATCTGTACCTCGACGTCTCCATCGACACACGTGTCCCCGCGCCACAAGTCGACACAGGCGACACAGGCGACACAGGCGACGCAGCCGACGCAGCCGACGAGGAGACAGTCACCGTCGACGCGCCGCAGCTTGAGCCGGTGATCATCGGTCACGCCGACCGCTACTACCTTCTGCAAACCATGTGGCAGGAGGCCGAAGGCAAGTGCCTCACGGCGCAGGCGCTGGGCGAGTCCGCCTTCATGGCCGCCTGCGAAGAGACGCCCGCGCAACTCTGGCGCTTCATTCGCAACCCCGAACGCGACGGCTACCATTGGATACAGCCGCTGTCGCTGCGCCAGGAACCTGGCTGCTTCGAGGGCAACCGCCCCCCGCCCGACGCCCTGGCGTTAGACGGCGCCGCCTTCCTAGACGACTGTGCCGACACCGACGGGCAGGCCTGGCAGATCCTCCCCACCGTCCACGACGACTACTACACGCTGCACACGTCGGCGACCGCTGCCGAGAACCGCTGTCTGGAAGGTGGCAACGGCGATCCCGACGGCTACCTGAGCGGCGCAGCCTACATGGAAAGCTGCCAGGACGTGAGCGGCCAACTCTGGAAGCTCACGCCGGTGACGGTCATTTCGACGGACGAAGAGGAACCCATCACCGAGGAACCCATCACCGAGCAACCCGTTGCCGAGGACAGTGAACCGTCACCGGAACTGGTCGCCACGTTGCAAGGACACGACGGCGCAGTGACCAGCGTGATCTGGTCACCGGAGGGCAGCTTCCTGGCGTCCGGCGGTGAGGACGGCGTGGTGCAACTCTGGGAAGGGGAGGGCGCGCAGAATCTGTTCACGCTGGAAGGCGGCGCCGGTGCTGTCACCAGTCTGGCCTGGTCGCCTGAGGTGGCGTTGATGGCATCCGGTTCGGTGGCGGGCGCCATCGAATTCTGGAATCTTGAAACAGGCGAAAGACTTGCCGTCCTCGAAGGCGATGGTGGCGCCATCACCAGCTTGACGTGGTCACCTGAACTCCAGTACATGGCCTCGGCTGCCGCGGACGGCGTCGTCTCGATCTGGGATCTACAAGCCGAAGAGATCCTGTTCGCCTTCCCCGCGCAGGGCGACGCGATTACCGGCATCGACTGGGCGTCTGAGGGGAACAGTCTGGCGACGTCCTCCGCCGATGGCAGCGTGCGCATCTGGGACGCCGAAACCCAGGAGATCGTCTACACGCTGACCGGCCACACAGGCGCGGTGGCGGCTGTGGCGTGGTCACCTGACGACGCCTACCTGGCGTCGGTGGGCGAGGACGGCACGTTGCAGCTCTGGGATCCGGCACGCGGCGAGAATCTGCTCACGATCGAAGGCAACGGCAGCCCGCTACGCAGCGTCGCCTGGGCAGGCGATCTTAGTTACCTCGCCGCCGGCGCAGAGGACGGCGCACTGCTGGTCTGGGATCTTGAAGCTGAGGAACAGGTTTTGCTCACACTGCAAGGCCACACCGGCGCCGTCACCAGCGTGGATTGGTCCGCCGATAGCAGATATCTGGCATCGGCATCGGCAGACGGCACAGTGCGGTTATGGCAGCTTACCGACGAAAACAACTGACGATTCAGGATCGGGGGGAGGGCTGGGTATGGTATAATGCGCGGTGTGAATATGACCATAACACACCGGCCACCCGCTCAATTGACGCCTACCCACAGCGATCCACTCTGCCTTGCCCTTGCGCAATTTCAGGTGGATCACAACGTTTTCGCGCCCGGTACCAGCGTGGTTGTCGGCGTCAGTGGCGGCGCGGACAGTGTCTGCCTGCTCCATCTGCTGGCCCGACACGCGCCCGAGTGGCAGTTGACCCTACACGTTGCCCACCTCGATCACGGGTTGCGCCCCGATTCTGCCGCCGACGCCGAATTTGTGGCCGCCCTGGCCGCCGATTGGGGGCTGACCCTGCATCAACGTCGCCTCCTTCCCGGCGTGCTCCCCCGCAACGAGGACGCTGCGCGCCGCGCCCGCTACACCTTCCTCGCCGATGTGGCCGCCGAGACCGGCGCAACCGTCGTCGCCGTAGCCCACCATGCCGGTGATCAGGCCGAGACGCTGCTCCTGCATCTGCTGCGCGGCAGTGGGCTTGCCGGCCTCGCTGCCATGCGTCCTGTGCAGCCGCTGCCGCAGGACGTCCCCGCCGACGTACGCCTGGCGCGTCCGCTGTTGGGTGTGCAACGGACGCAAATCCTACGCTACCTGCACGCACACGCCCTGCCCTACCGCCAAGATCCAACCAACGTCGACACCAGTTACACCCGCAACTGGCTCCGTCACAGCCTGCTGCCTCACATTGCAGAGCGCTTCCCTGCCGCCGAAGACGCCCTTACCCGCGCCGCCGCCATCCTGGCCGACGAGGCAGATCGCGCCGATGCAGCCAATCGCGCCGCCTTCGCTACGCTGCTGCACCCCACGGAGGAATGCGACGATCCCCCGTCGCGCACCACATTGGATCGCCGCGGCCTCGTCTCCCGCGACGCAGCCACCCAGCGCGGCGTCGTCCGCTGTGCCTGGGCAGCCCTCACCGGACCGACCGACGCGCTGACCTTCGATCTGGTGGAGCAGGTTCGCCACACCGCTGCGTCTGCGCAGACCAACGCCGGCCCGGCTCCGCTGGCGGCGGGCATTTCGCTTACCGTGGCCGACAATCAACTGATCTTGCACCGTGGCGACGTGCGGCCGGATCATCCTTTCCTGGCGCGAGATTGGGCGGCGCGAGGCTGTCCTGTGCCGGGGGTGCTCGACACCGGCAACTGGCTGCTTCGCGCCGAGATCTTGGACCGCGCCAGGATCCACCCTTCCTCCTGGCAAAACAACGCCGACGCCTGGACAGCCTACTTCGACGCCGATGTTGCGGGCGAAATCCGCCTATCCACCCCACAGCCGGGCACACGTTTTGCCCCGTTGGGGTTGGGCGGGCGACACAAACAGGTCGGCGATCTCTTTACCGACCAGAAGGTGGCGCCGCTTTGGCGGAGCGGCTGGCCGTTGATCCTCCGCACCGATGGCGAGATCCTCTGGGTGTGCGGGGTGCAGCCGGGCCACATGGCCCGTGTCACCGCGCAGACGCAGACGATCTTGCGCCTTTCTTGGGAAGTGAGCCAAAAATGAGTGTGAAACCCCTGGCACGTTGGGCCATTGTGCAGCACTGGTCGCTGCGCTATACCCAACGCGACGGTGAAGTGGTGACGGGCATCTTCACCACATCCGTAGGGACCGTCCCCTTTCGCTATGCGCGTACACCCCGCGCCCTCTTTTTGCCCGACCGAGTGGTGCACCTGGACGCCAATGGTTGGGAGATCGACGCCTCCGGGCGTACAACGTTTTCATCCAAACGCAGTGACTTTGAGAAAGATAACCTCGATGGCTGACGCCGTAATTTTAAAACAGGGCCGCGACAAGCCCTTCGAGCAAGGGCACCCGTGGATCTTCAGCGGCGCGATCCAGCAGATCCCCGATGTGGACAACGGCGAGATCGTGGATGTACGCAGCCACGCCGGCCATTGGCTGGGCCGCGGTTACCTGAACCGGCGTAGCCAGATCCAGGTGCGCCTGCTTTCGTGGAAACAAGACGAAGCGATCAACGCCGATTTCTGGCGTCGTCGGCTGGCAACCGCCGTCGAAAACCGCGCCGGGCTGGTTGACTTTGCCCAGACCGACGCCGTGCGCCTCGTCAACGGCGAAAATGATTTTTTGCCGGGGCTGGTGGTGGATCGCTTCGGCGATTACCTGGTGTTGCAATCGGGCACGCTGGGCATTGATCTGCGCAAAGAGCAGATCGCCGACATGCTGCTTTCGCTCACCGGCTGTCGCGGCATTGTGGAACGCAGCGAATTCTCGTTGCGCCGTGAAGAAGGGCTGGCCGAAGCATCCGGCCTGCTTGCCGGCGAACTACCCGAAGACATGGTCACCGTGCGCGAGTTGGGGCTGCGCTTCCAGGTGGATCTGCTCCGCGGCCAGAAGACCGGTTTCTACATCGATCAACGGGTGAACCGGGCGCGGGTGGCTACGTACAGCCAGGGCGCGCGGGTGCTGAACGCCTTTGCATATACCGGCGCCTTTGGCATCCACGCGCTGGCTGCCGGCGCGGATCAGATTGTCAACGTAGACAGCAGTGTGGAGGCATTGAAGGTGGGCGAAGAGAACCTGCGCCTCAACGGCTTCGACCCCGACGAACAGGAAAGCATTGTGGCCGATGTCTTCGAGATTTTGCGCGATTGGTGGGAAGTGGAAAACGAGCGCTTCGACGTCATCGTGCTCGATCCGCCTAAGTTTGCCAACAACAAGCGCCAGGTCGACGGCGCGCTACGCGGTTACAAGGACATCAACCTGCTGGCGCTGCGCCTGCTCAAACCAGGCGGCATCCTTGCCACCTTCAGTTGCAGTGGATTGGTGGAAGCCGATCTCTTCCAGAAGGTCGTCTTCGGCGCTGCTGTGGACGCGCGGCGCGAGGTGCAGATCTTGGAGTGGCTGCGGCAGTCGCCGGATCATCCGGTGGCCATCACCTTCCCCGAAGGCGCGTACCTCAAGGGGCTGATCTGCCGGGTGGGGGCGTAGTACGTGGGATTTTTTCAACTGTTGCGGGCCATGTTTCGGCGTGTGGCGGCATGGGGTAGGCGCATCCTGCCGCTGTCCGCTGTCGCCGACAGCGGGTCTAGTCGTAGCGCTAATCGCGCCGCGACTAGACCCGTCGAGTATCAAACCAGTCAGCAAGAGACGATGACCGCCATGCCAGAACGCACTGAGCCAGAGAGTAACCAGCCGGCAGACCGAGAAGCCGTGCAGCCGGCCGCGCTGCCCATCGCCAATCAACCGCCCCGTTCCCTGCCCGCGGAAGAAAGCGAAGACGAAGCACCATCGATCCAAACCGTCCACGGCGATGAGATCGAGGATGAGATCGAAGATGCCGAAGAAACGGTGTCGACGCTTCCACAGGAGATGTCTACTGAGGAAGCCTTTACAGGGGCAACGCCCAGCGCAGAGGACTTCGACGACGATCTGACGCTGGAAGATCCTGCGTTGCTGCCGTTGGTTTCACTGTTAGAGAGTCTGCTCTTTGTGGCCGAAGACGCCGTGACCCCCGACAAACTGGCGCAGGCGCTAAATCGCACCATCGGCGAAGTGGACGCGGGGTTGACAATCCTGGCGCGGCGCTGCGAAGTGGAGAACCGTGGCGTCCGTGTGCAGCGCCGCAGTGGACGGGTGCAACTTGTCACCAACCCGGCGGCGGCGCAGGCGGTGGAGGCCTTCCTCAACCTCGACCTTTCCACACAACTCAGTGGTCCGGCGCTCGAAGCGTTAGCCGTCATCGCCTATCAGCAGCCTGTCACCCGTACCCAGGTGGAAGCCGTGCGTGGCGTCGACTGTTCGGGCGTGCTGCGCAAGCTCCAGCAGCAGGGCCTCATCGAAGAAGTGGGCCGCCTGGAAACGGTGGGCCGTCCTATCCTCTACGGCGTCACCGACCTCTTCATGCAGCACTTCGGCCTCACCACCCTTAACGAACTGCCCCAGTTGCCCGAGGTCGACGCAGACGCGTTGGCCGCGGTGATTGAGTTGGTGGAAGAAGAGAATAATGCGTGATTAAGAATGTAGTGTGAGTGTGGGATTGTTGAGCGGTTAAGATAGTGCGTAGTGCGTAGTCCGTTTACAGACTACGCACTATTCTCAACCAGACTATTTTCAAAAGAACAACTCAGAAACTCTACCCACGAATCACGCAGCACGAATCACGGTATCGGTATCAACACCAGATCATTCTCACTCTCCGGTACGTCGAGGCGCACGCCGGCGGCGTCGTAAAAGCCGACTTCGAGGTAGAGGTTGCCGCCTTCGGGCAGTGGATCGGGGACGACGAACTGGAGTTCGTCCACCACGATTTCGCCGGGTAGCCAATCTTGTGTGGGGCAGGTGCCTTCGCCGGGGGGGCGATCCTGGCCGGCAAGTTGGGTAAACGCGCCGTTTTCGTCGATGTGGACGAGGTGCGAAAAGGCGGTGTAATTGCCTGCGGGTGAGGCTGTCACCTGCCAGAAGAGACGTGTGTAGAGCCTGTCCCCTGCGTTGAAGCCCTGATCCGGGAAAAGGAAATAGCCCAGCAGCGCGATGCCGTCGCTAAGTTCGGCGCGCTGCTCAATCATTTCGGGGAAGACGACACCACCATCGGCGGGTTGGCGGAGTGTGTCGGCCCAGGCCGCGCCGGTGCTGTCCCAAATGACGGGGGACGCGTCCGCCGCAGGGTAGTAGGAATCGACAACGGCCTTGCCGCGCGGATCTTCGTTGTTGAGGAAGTAGTAGCGCGCTTCCACATTGGTGGCCACACGCATACAGATACGCCCGTCGAAGCCTTCGGGCATGGGTGTGTCGGGATACTGTTCGAGCAGATAGCCCAGTGTGGGGTGGTCCTGCCCGCGGGGGCTGACGTAGACGCGTACGCCGCGATCATTTTCCACGATGTTCTCCGCCAGGCGGGTGAAGCCCACGTCCCAGGCGGCATAGAGATTGGGCGACTCGGCCCAGGTGACGAAGTAGGCCTGCCAGGTGAGGACAATCGAGGCTGCGATCACAAGCGATCCCAGGCCGACGGCCGGCAGCCGTCCTTGCGCGAAGATTCGCTCCGCCAGACGTACAACGCCTTCCATCCCCAACGCCACCGCAATCACCACAAAGGGCAGCGCGCCGATGGCCCGCTGGTAGTTTGGCGCGAACTCGCTAAGTAGCGTCGGCAGCAACATCACAATTAGCCCGACCAACAACCATATGTGCGCCAATCGCCAGAAACGCCGGAGCGCCAGGACAATGCCCAGCGCGAAGAAGGGGGCCAACAGCAGATCCAACGCCGGGCGGAAGGGGATGTTTGAGCGTGGGTTGTGGTCGCCCGTCCACCCGAACATGCCCGCCACCGGTTCCACATTGGCGAGGATGCCCTCGTCCTCGCGCCCGACGACGCTGACCTGTCCAATGCGGGTGGTGAATGAGACCGGATTCTGCACGAAGTAGATCCCCAGCGGCGCGGCGACGATCAACGCTGTCAACGCGCCCAGGCCAATACCACGCAGGTTGGCAAAGACACGTCCTCGCTCGCGCCACAGCGCCACCACCGCCATCGGCAACAGGATCAACGGCAGCAAGCGCGCCGGCAAATAGGTGTAGAAAGAGAGACCGGCGAAGAGACCGGCGAGGAGCCAGGGGATTGGGGACCGGGGAATGTGTGACTCGGTGAATTGGCGAGATCGGCCATCTCCCGTCGTCTGTCGTCGGTCGTCCGTCGTCTGTCTTCCCCACGCTTTCCACAGACTTGCCCACAACAGCGTTTCGAGGAGGACAAAGAGCGACAAGCGAATTCCATAACGGCTGAAAATTTGGCTCCACAGCAGGGCAAGGATGATGGCGCCGCTCCACAGGGCAAAGGCGCGGCGGTTGCGCACGCCGAGGTGGGGCGCAACTTCCCAGGCCAGCCACGTCAACGCGGGGGTGAGCAGCGCGCCACACAGCGCGGGGACAAATCGGATCGTCCAGATCGATTGGCCGAAGAAGAAGTGGCTAATGCCCATCAGCCAGACGAGTAGGGGTTCGCGTCCGTGGTTGCCGGTGAAGAAAACAGGCCACTGCCACAGCGGTGTCGCGACGAGGTGATGGGCGTCAAGCCCGTTGAAAGCTTCATCGTAAAAGAGGCCGGGCGGCACGTCGCCCAAGCGCCAAAAGCGCATGACCAGCGCAGAGATGGTCAACGCGGCCAGGATCAGCCAGCCGGTACGGCCAAACTTAGCGGATTGGATTGTCTCTTCGGTGGATTGCGTGTCAGAGGGGATTTGCACAGGAGCGTACCTTGTCTATTCTAGTCGACCCAGCGCCCGTTCCAGCGCCTCGACCAGGGACATGTCCACGCCTGCAATCTCGGCCAGCGTGCGCAGTGGTGACGGCAGCGGATCCTGCCAGAGCCAATTGGGGTTGATCCACAGCCCGGGCAGTTGACGGGAGTGGTAGACATCCTGGTTGAGTCGAACCAGTTGGTAACTGCCGTGTGCGTCGAGTTGATAGAATTCGGCGCGTTCGTGTTGCGGATCGAGCAGCCAATACTCAGGCACCCCACCCTCGGCGTATTCGTAGAATTTGTCTCCACGGTCGCGCCCGACACTTTCGGGCGATACAATTTCGATCACCAGATCGGCGGGACCCTCCAGATAGGTGTTTTTCAACCGCTCAAGGTGGTCGTTGTGTACGAACAGCAGATCCGGTTCACGTCCTGAACGGGCAAGGCGCATTTGAAACGGCGCAGTGTAGACACGTCCTAAGCCGCGCAACTGCACGAAGAGGCCGATCAGGCTGTTGAGGAAGCTGAGCAGCAGTTGGTGCTTTTCCGATGCCGGACTCATGAGGAACACCTTTCCATCGAGCCACTCTGCGTGGCGATCATCTGCCCACTCCAAAAACGCTTCGTAGCTCATCTGGTGGCGATGCTGCTCATCGTCTTCGAGAAGCGCGGCCAATAACTGCTGGCGTAGATCCGCAGAGATCGGCCAGATATTTCGATTGTCATCACTTCCATTACCAGGGGCGGAAGGCATCGATCTTCCTTAGGCAAACGCTATGTTCATACACTTCACAGATCTTCAGCCAGGGCGGCGTCGGCTTTCTTGCAAAGGGCGATGACTTCGTTCAAATTCGCCATCAACTCATCCAACGCCCGCCCTTGGGCGTAACAAGCGCGCAGTGATGGAACTTCACCCACGTAAAACCCATCATCATCTTTTTCAATGACAACATAGAATTCTCTGGTCATTTTGGTCCTTCTTTCGCAACTCAGGAAGGCGACGAACAGGCTTTTCTCCGCTCGTCGCCTCCTCGTCTCACCCAATCACCACATTGACCAGCCGACCCGGCACCACGATTACCTTGCGCACCTGCTTGCCGTCCATCCACTTCTGCACGGATTCAGTGGCCAGGGCTAGCTTTTCCAGCGTGGCGGCGTCGGTGTCGGGGGCGACGGTGACCTTGTCGCGCACTTTGCCGTTGATCTGCACGACGACGGTGACTTCGTCTTCGCGTGCCTTTTCTGGATCACCCAAGGGCCAGGACGCCAGGTGGATGAAGCCGTCGTTGCCGATACGGTGCCACAGTTCCTCGCTGATGTGCGGGAACATTGGGGCCATCATCAGCAGCAGAGACCGGATCGCCTCGTCCCACAGCGGCGTGCCGACGGCGGCAGAATCTTTTGCTTTCACCAGGGCGTTGTTGAGTTCCATCAGCGCCGCAATCGCCGTGTTAAAGCGGAAGTTTTCCACGTCTTCGGTCACCTTCAGCAGCGTCTGATGCAGCCTGCGCTCCAGATCCCGCATGTCCTCCGCGGTGGGATCGGCGGCGACGTTCTCCGGCTTGGGGTCGTCGGTGACCAGCGTCCACACGCGATACAGGAAGCGGCTCACGCCTTCGATGGCGCTGGGATCCCACGGGCCACCCTGATCCCAGGGGCCGATGAACATCAAGTAGCCGCGCACCGTGTCCGCGCCGTACTTGCCCACGTAATCGTCTGGATTGACCACGTTGCCGCGGCTCTTGGACATCTTCTCGCCGTCCGGCCCCAGGATCATGCCCTGGTTGAACAGGCGCAGCATCGGCTCGTCGAAGTTGACAATGCCCATGTCGCGCAGTGCTTTGGTGAAGAAGCGTGTGTACAGCAGGTGCATGGTGGCGTGCTCGATGCCACCGGTGTACTGGTCCACAGGCAGCCAGTACTGCCCCTGATCGGGATCCCAGGGCATTTCATCGGCAGTTAGCGCTTCGCCTGCCTTGTGGTACGGTGTGACGTAGGCGTACTGGTACCAGCTCGAATCCATGAAGGTGTCCATGGTGTCGGTTTCGCGTTCGGCGTCGCCGCCACACTGCGGGCATTGGACGTAGCGGAAGCCTTCGTGATACTTCAGCGGGCTTTCGCCGGTGGGCTTGAATTGGGCGTCGTCGGGCAGCACCACGGGCAGTTCGCCGTAGGGGACAGGCACGGTGCCACATTCCTTGCAGTAGATTATGGGGATGGGCGTACCCCACATGCGCTGGCGGCTGATCAGCCAATCGCGCAGGCGGTAGTTGACGGCGCCCTTGCCCTTGCCCTGTGTTTCGACGTAGCGGATGGCGGCTTTGACGCTCTGTCCTTCGCCTTTGCCCGCTTCGATGCCGTTCAGCGGCCCCGAATTGACCATGATGCCTTCTTCGGGCCACGCTTCGGTTAGTTCCTCAGCGGACTGGATCGAGCCGTCATGTGGTTGCACCACCAGGCGGATGGGCAGTTCGAACTTCTTGGCGAACTCGAAGTCGCGCTGATCGTGGGCGGGCACAGCCATGATGGCGCCGGTGCCGTAGCCCATCATCACATAGTCGGCGATCCAGATGGGCACACGTTCGTCGCTGACCGGGTTGACGGCGTAACCGCCGGTGAAGACACCGGTCTTTTCATTGTCTTTGGCGCCGCGGGTGATCTCATCCAGCCAAGATGCCTGGGTTTTGTACTCCTTGACGGCGGCGCGCTGGGCGTCGCTGGTCACTTTGTCTACCAATGGATGCTCAGGGGCCAGCACCATAAAGGTGGCTCCCCACAGCGTGTCGGGTCGTGTGGTGAAGACGGTGATGGTGGCCGGTTGACCGTCCTCGTTGGTGACGCCGGGTACGCTGAAATCTACTTCGGCGCCTTCGCTACGGCCGATCCAATTGCGTTGCATGATCTTCACGCGCTCGGGCCACTCGATGTCGTCCAGCATGTCGATCAGCTCGTCGGCGTAGTTGGTGATGCGGAACTTCCACTGGTCCAGATCCTTCTTGATCACCTGGGTGTCGCAGCGCTCACAGCGGCGGTCTTCGCCCCACACCTGTTCACGTGCCAGGGTGGTGTTGCAGTTGGGGCAGAAATCGACGGGCGCGTACTCGCGGTAAGCCAGCCCCATGTCGTACATTTTCAAGAAGAACCACTGGTTCCACTTGTAGAATTCAGGATCACAGGTGACGGCTTCCCGATCCCATGCCCACATGGCGCCCATCTGGCGCAGTTGCTCACGCATGCGCTCGATGTTCTTGTATGTCCAAATCTTGGGGTGGATGTTGTTCTTGATGGCTGCGTTTTCGGCAGGCAGGCCGAAAGCGTCGAAGCCAATCGGGAAGAAGACGTTGTAGCCACGCATCCGCCGGTAGCGCGCCCCGGCGTCGCTGGGGGTCATGGCGTACCAGTGGCCGGTGTGTAGATCGCCGGATGGATAGGGCAGCATGGTCAGTGCGTACCAAGGCATCTTTTCTGGATCTTCGACGGTGCGGTACAGATCGGCCGTGTCCCAGGCTGATCGCCACTTCGGTTCGATCTCCTGGGGATTGTATTTCTCGCTCATTTTATATGTCTCCTATTGGGAGGTTGGTTGTTGTCTTGTCTTCAAATACCCCTTGAAATCAAAAAACGTAAAGTCGCAAGAGACACGCAACTTCGTGGTTGCGTTAACTGTCCTTACGCTTTACGTTTGGCGGCCCGCATGGTCCCGTGGAGTGCTCTCCACGGTCGCGGGCTATCTAAGCGCGAGAATGCCACCGACGGCATTGCCGACAGCAGCGAACCGATTGATGGAAGGGGTCCAACGCGCTTTTTGTTTCATGATGGCAGTAGTATAGCACAAAGGACGATGAAATGTGCGAATTTTGCCCAAACAGGATTGAGATTTGTGCTGAAAAGCAATGTCAAATGTAATAGAATTTACGTAGATTTGAGAAAGAGGACGATCTGTGTTCTCTGTATCCAGACCAAAGGAGACTGCATCATGCTGAAGGAATTTCGTGACTTTATCATGCGGGGCAACGTGCTCGATCTAGCCGTGGCCGTGATCATCGGGGCGGCGTTCGGCGGGGTGGTTACATCGTTGGTCAACGACCTGATCATGCCGCCGATTGGTCTGCTGGCCGGCGCAGTCGACTTCTCGAATCTGTTCGTCGATCTGTCAGGTCAGGGCTATGCCAGCCTCGCCGCAGCAGAAGCGGATGGCGCCGCAGTACTGCGCTACGGAATGTTCTTGAATACGCTCATCAACTTTGTGATTGTAGCATTTGCCGTCTTTATGCTGGTAAAGTTGGCCAACTCGTTGCAGAAAAAGAAGAAAGAAGAACCGGCGCCATCCCCTGCTATTTCGGCGGAGGAGAAGTTACTCACCGAGATTCGGGATTTGATGAAGGCACAGGCGAAGTAGCGGGGAAGACTGACAGACGACCGACAACCGACAACGGACGACTGCCGACTCACGACACGATAAGCGTCACTGCCGCTGCGTTTATATGCGATAAGAAAAGAGCCATCCCAGATGTGGGGTGGCTCTTGTTGATTGGCGTCTGGTTGGAGGAACCCCCTCCTAACCTCCCCCGCAGCCGCTGAGGACAGCGGGCAGGGGAGGAATTGTTGACGGGAAGCAAGTTGTCGGAGGCGCTTGACAAATTGGTCCGACCTCAGACAATGCGGCCGCAATCCGCAATCACCTCTTCAAATGCGGCAACACTTCTTCCACAAACATCTGCGTGCCGTCCACGCGCGGGGAATCGGCGAAGCCTACCATAAGGTGGGTTGCGCCTTGAGCGAGACCGGCCAGCAGTCGCTCGGTGATCTGTTCGGGCGTCCCCGCGAAGCCGTTGGCACTGACGGCGCGCACCCCTTCTGTCTCTTGCAGGCGGCGCACATCGGCTTCGCTTTCGCCCAACAGCAAGTGGACGGCCAACGCCTGTTCGATTTCCTCGTAGCTGCGCCCCACGTTGAGGCAATGTTCTTTGAGGACGGCCTGCTTGTGACGGTACGTTTCCACGTCTTGAAAGATGTAATTCCACCAGTCGGCATGTTCGGCGACGACGCGTAACGTAAATTTTTCGCCTGCGCCACCCACCATCACCGGCGGCAGTGGACGCGGTTGCGGTTCGCAGTAGGCGTCGTGGATCTGGTAATGTGCGCCGTCAAAGTTGGCGGGCGATGCCGTCCACATGGCGCGGATGATCTGAATCGACTCAGCCAATTGCGCCGTCCGCACCGATGGTTTGGGGAATGGCCAGTTGTAGCTGATGTATTCCCCTTCGTTCCAGCCGGCGCCGATCCCCAACACAAAGCGCCCACCCGAAAGATGGTGCGCCGTGGCACCCATCTTGGCCAGGTGCGCCGGGTTGCGGAAGCTGTTACACAACACCTGATGACCACAGATCTTGTCTGGGTAGCGCGCCAGTGCCCAGGTGAGCAACGTCCACCCTTCGGCCACGTCGGCGTCTTCGTATTGGACGTGATCGGGTAGCCAGATCGAATCGAAGGGTGCGACCACTTGATCCAGGTAGGGAAAGGTGTGCGCAACCAGGCCCGACCAGATACTGATGCCGATTGAAAGGGTCATGTCTACCTCCTGTGTGGGGTGAAGGGATCGAAGTCACTGGGTGTGACGTGCAAAGGGTGAAGCTTCAAGCTGTCCGCTGCCAGGGGAAGAGCCGAATCCACGGCACTTGCCGTCGGTAACGTTCGTAGGCGTCGCCGAAGGTGCGGGCCAGGCGGCGTTCCTCGTGCAGCGAGCCAATGTAAAAATAGACGGTCGCCAGTGCATAGACAACAAACTGGTTCACCGTCATGGTGGGTGAAAACCACAAAAAGAGGATGCTGAACACGTAAAGTGGATGGCGCATGTAGGCGTAGAAACCGCTGATCACCAGCGTATCGCCCCGTTCCTCGGCGTCGCCCATCAACTGCGCCAGCCCGGCGAAGTAGAGCGGATTCGATTGCAGCACGGCCATCACCAGCGCCACCGCCGAGAGGATCTGTCCTAGCCGCATGAGCAAAGAGGTCGGCGGTTCGATGTCGTAAAGTAGCCGATCCGGCAGCGTCGCCATTAGCCAGAGCACGGGCAACAATGTCACCACGGCGAGGACGTTGTACGCCAGCCGCCACCAGCGATCAAAGGCCGGCAGATGACGCCGTCCCCACGTTTTTAAGAAGCGCGCCGCCAACAGGCTATGTACAAGCGCATAGACGGCGGCGGCGGCGAACAAAATCAGTGCAGAAGATAGCGTTGACATGGTTGATGATTGAGTCACTCTTGGGTAGTTTTGATGGTTGGTTGCAGGTCTAAAATTAAATGGACAAAGCGTCTTTTCAACGGTACAATGGCTGCGCCAGAACTGCAACTGCGATTTTCGACGTAGCCACTGTGCGCCAGACGTTGATGCGCAGCAGATACATTGTACTCGGACGCTGGGGGCTGAGGAGCTGCCCGGCGTTTTCGCAGATTGGACAATAAAAAACACTAAACTCATTGAAGGAGAGTGTGTATGGAACAAACGGATGGTGAAATCCGAGAAGAAGAGGAAGCGCTGCGTCCCGTAGATCAAGCGACGCTGATGCGTTTTGTTCCTCTGGGGGGGCTGGGTGAAATCGGCAAAAATATGATGCTCTTCGAAGTTGGAGAGAACATCATCATCGTCGATGCAGGGCTCATGTTCCCCAACAATGAAATGCAAGGTGTCGATCTCGTGATCCCCGATGTTGAGTATCTGCTCGACCGTCAGGATTGGATCCGCGGCATCTTCCTTACCCACGGTCATGAAGACCACATTGGCGCGCTGGCCTACATCATCGAAGAAGGTGTACGCGCCCCTGTCTACGCCACGGCCCTTACCCGCGGCCTGCTCGAAGGCAAGCTGACTGAACACCGCGTCATCGGCGAGGTGCCGCTTAATACCATCACCGAAGACGACGTCATTGTGGTGGATCCTTTCACGGTGGAATTCTTCCACACCTGTCACAGCTTCCCAGACAGTGTGGGGCTGGCAATCAAGACGCCTGCAGGCCGCGTCATTGTGACCAGCGACTACAAGTTTGATCCAACGCCGGTGGACGGCAAGCCCACCGAAGAGGACAAGCTGATCCGCTGGGGCGATGATGGCGTCCTCTTGTTGCTGGCCGACAGCACCAACGTGGAGCGCCCCGGCACTACACCTAGCGAACGCAACGTCGAAGCCAGCCTCAACGACATCTTCAGCAAGGCCGATGGGCGTATTATCCTGGCCACGTTTGCCAGCAACATTAGCCGTGTGCAGCAGATCATTGATGTGTCGCGCAAGCATGGACGCCGTGTCGGCGCGCTCGGGCGTTCTATGGTCAACAACTTCAAAATCGCCATGCGCCTGGGCTACCTCGACATCACCCCCGAGGAACTCCTCAACGCCGACGAAATGGAAAAGCTCCCCGCCAGCCAGGTGACGGTGGTTGCCACAGGCAGTCAGGGCGAGCCGACCAGCGCCATGGTGCGTATGAGCATGGCCGATCACCGGCAGATGACGCTGCGCAAGGGCGACACCGTCGTCCTCAGCGCCGTGCCCATCCCCGGCAACGAAGAACTCTTCAACCGTACGGTAGACAATCTCTACCGCCAGGGTGCACGGGTCATCTACCACGAATTGGCCGACAATGTGCATGTCAGCGGTCACGGTGGTCGCGACGACTACCGCCGTATGTTGGAACTGACTCGCCCCAACTACTTCATCCCTGTGCATGGGGAATACCGTCATCTGGTGTTACACGGCGAACTGGCACAGGAGTGTGGCATGCCTGCCGAGAACGTTTTTGTGGTGGAAGACGGCCAGGTGGTGGAATTCGGCTGCTACACCGAGGAATCCGACAGCGTCGGTGCACGCTTGGGTGAACATATCAGCGCCGGTCATGTCTTCGTCGACGGGTTGGGCGTGGGCGACATCGGCAGCGTGGTGCTGCGCGACCGCAAACACTTGGGCAACAACGGCTTCATCGTCTGCATCGTCGCCCTGGACGAGTTCGACGGCTCGATTCTCTACGGGCCGGAGATCATCAGCCGCAGTTTCGTCTACATGCGCGACAGCGAAGACTTGATCCGCCGCGCCGGGGATCTGGTGCGCAAGGAGATCACTGCGGGCGCGCCGGCTTCGGCCATCTCGCGCAAGATCCGCAACGCGCTCACCACCTTCGCGCAGAAGGAGATGGGGCGGCGACCGATGATTTTGCCAGTGGTGCTTGAGGTGTAAAAGATTTACCGCAAAGACGCAAAGAAGAATAAAAGAGGAACTGCCCAGATTCGGGCAGTTCCTCTTTTCATTGGCGCAAAATGATAAACTCCGACCGGTTGCCGCATCTACGGCCGAACGTCGTCCGTCGTCGGTCGTCCGTCGTCCGTCGTCTCTCCTACACCGACTGCGGGTAAAACGCCACACATACCGGCACGGGCACGTTGACTTCAATCCCTGCCGGTTCCAGCGCGCCGGTGGCGCGGTCGATGGAGAAGACGACGATGTTGTCTGTCTCCTGATTGGCGGCGAGCAGGAAGGTGCCGGTGGGATCAATGGCGAAGTTGCGTGGCGTGCGTCCGCGCGTCGACTCATGCCCCAACGCCGTCAACGTCCCGGTGACTTCGTCCACGGCGAAGATGGCGATGCTATCATGTCCACGGTTCGAGCCGTAGAGGAAGCGCCCAGATGGCGCGATGTGGATGTCGGCACAGGTGCTGTTGCCGTCCCAGCCGTCGGGGAGGGTGGAGATCGTCTGGAGTGGTGTAAAACTCACGGTATCGGCATCGTAGGCGTAGGCCGTCACCGAGGATCCCATTTCGTTGATCACGTAGAAAAAGCGCCCGTTGGGGTGAAACTCAAAATGGCGTGGGCCAGCCCCAGCCGGCGTTTCGGCAAAAGGTGGATTGTGCGGCGTGAGTTTGCCCCGCGCCGGATCGAGATCGTAGATCATCACCTTGTCCATGCCCAGATCGGCCACCAACGCAAAGCGGTTGTGCGGCGTCACGTTGATGGAGTGAGCGTGGGCCTGTTCTTGCCGTTTGGGATTGGGGCCACTGCCTTCGTGTTGCACTCGATCTGTGGGCGCAGAAAGGCTGCCGTCGGCCTTCACTTTGTAGACGGCCACATTGCCACCGCTGTAATTGGCCACGAGCACGGCCTGTCCTGTGGCGTCAACGCTGACGTAGCAGGGCGCGCCGCCGTGTGTCGGCTGCTGGTTGAGGAAGGTAAGATCGCCGCTTTCGGCGTCGATGTGGTAGGCGCTTACGGCGCCGCCGTCGATCCCGTTAAATTCTCCCACCTCGTTGACGGCGTAGAGCGTGTGCAGATCAGGGTGAATGGCGAGAAAAGAGGGGTTGTCCGTCTTGGCGACAACTTCCCCACCGCTTAACCGCCCCGAAGAGGGGTCCATGATAAAGCGGTAGATGCCCTCGCTTCCTCTGCGCGTGTACGTACCCACGTAGAACATCAACTTGCGTGCGCTGATTTCGGTCATAAAAAATTCTCCGTTTTGGATATGAAAGAAGAATGATGAATAAAGAATGGGATGCTCGACGTGATCTCTGATTCATTCATTATTCTTCATTCATTGCTTGAACCGAACCGATCCTAAGCCTATTCATCTCCTCTACTATACCACCGCTTCCTCTGCATGCATGAGTTGATGTTCATGCAGTCGGGCGTAGTAGCCGTCATGTTGGAGCAGCTCGACGTGCGTGCCTTCTTCCACGATCTTCCCCCGCTCCATGACAATAATCCGATCGGCCCCGCGCACCGTGCTCAGCCTGTGCGCAATGACCACACTGGTACGCGATTTTAAGATGCGTTCCAGCCCTTCCTGGATGATGGCCTCGGTGGCGGTGTCGATGCTACTGGTGGCTTCGTCGAGCACGAGGATACCTTGCGGGCAGAGGACCAACGCACGTGTCAGCGCCAGAAGTTGGCGCTGTCCTTGTGAAAGGTTGGCCCCGCCCGGTAGCACGTGGAAATCGTACGTCCCAGGCAACTGTTCGATGAAGCGGGCGGCGTTGGTGAACTCGGCCGCGCGATGCATCTCCTCGTCGCTTACGTCGTCGTAGAGGCGAATGTTGTGGCTGATCGTCCCTTCCAGGCAGACCGGATCCTGGGGGACGACGGCCACGGCTTTGCGCAGTTTGAGCAGATCGACGTTGCGGATGTCCACGCCGTCGAGGAAGATCTGCCCGGCGGTGGGATCGTAGTGGCGGGCCAACAGGCTGACCATGCTCGACTTCCCCGCGCCGGTGGCGCCCACAATGGCAATCGACTGCCCGGCAGGGATGGTGAGGTCGATGCCGCGCAACACCGGCTCATCGGGTACGTAAGAGAACTCCACATGCCGGAATTCGATTTCCCCGCGCAGTGGGCTCGGCAGCGGCTGTGGCTGTTCTGGGTTGCGGATTGCCGGTTCCGTCTGCATCATGTTGTAGATGCGTTCGGCTGCGCCCAGCGCGATCTGGATCGTGTTGTACTCTTGTGAAAGGCGCAAAATCGGTTGGAAGGCGCGTTCCGTGTATTGGACAAACGCCACCAGCACCCCCAGGGTCGCCCATTCGGCCAACACACCGCGACCACCGGCATAGAGGATCAACCCCATGCTAATGGCCGAGAGCATTTCAAGCACAGCCAGGAAGACGGCGCTGTGCTTGCGTAAACTGATCAACGCCTGCCGGTAGCGGCTGTTGTAGATATCGAACTCTTGCTCGCTCTCCTGTTCACGCCCGAAGAGCTGCACCACCGTCATGGCGTGGATGTGTTCGTTGAGGAAGGCGCTGATACGCGCCATCGCCGACCGCTCGCCGCCCGAAGAGGCCCGAATGCGGCTGCGAAAGTACATTGTGGTCGCCGCCACCAACGGCAGCACTGCCAGCGCGATCAGCGCCAGCTTCCAGTTCGTTGCTAGCATCACCCAGATAATGGCGATGAGCGTCACCCCTTCCACCAGGATCACCACAATGCTGGTCGAGAGGACGGCGTTGACGCTGTCGATGTCGCTGGTAAGGCGGGAGATCAGGTCGCCGGTTGGGGTTTTGGTGATGAAGCCATGATCCTGTTTGAAGATGTGGTTAAAGAGCTTGGAACGCAGATCTGCCAAGGCGCGCTGCCCTGCCTGTTGCAGTGCAAAGGTGTAGAAAAGGGTCAGCACAAAAAGCGCCAGCGCGGTGACACCGTAGATCACGGCCAATTGCCAGAGAATGCGCGTATTGCCGTCTTGAATTGGGCCGTCGATGGCCTGTTGCAGCAGGTAGGGCGGCACTACGTTCAGCGACGCCACCCCTAGCATCAGCACCATCGCCAGGATCAACCACCACTTGTACGGAGAAAGTGAACCGGCCAGCAGTTTGAAGAGCGCCGTGTCTTGGCTGGCAGTCTGCTCTTCGACCTTTTTCTGGGCCTGCTTTTCGGCTTTATTCCGTTTACCCCACATGCGTCGCCTCCTCAGCCTGTTCGATCTCACGGTGATACATTTCGGCGTATTTCCCGTTGCGTTGGAGCAGTGCGGTGTGGGTGCCTCGTTCCACGATGCGCCCTTCTTCAAGCACAATGATCTGGTCAGCGTCCTGTACGGCGGCGATGCGCTGGCTCACAATCAGGCTGGTGCGTTTGCCACCGCTGTCGCGCAATGCGCCGATGATCTCGGCGGAGGTCTTCATGTCTACGCTGGCGAGGGCGTCATCCAACAAGAGGATGCGCGGTTCGCGCACAAGGGCACGGGCGATGGCGGTGCGCTGACGCTGTCCACCCGAGAGGGTGGTGCCACGCTCGCCCACAGGGCTATCCAATCCTTTGGGCAGTTGGGGTAAATCGTTGGCAAGGCGCGACTGTTGCAGCGCCCGATCAATCTGTGAATCCGGTGGGTCGGGGATACCCAGGGCAATATTCCCTCGTAACGGCATGCTGAAGAGGAGTGTCTCTTGTGGCACATAGATGACGGTATGGCGCAGCGTCGACAATTTCAACCGGCGCAGGTCGTAGCCGTCGATCAGCACGCCGCCTTCGTCGGGATCGTGGATGCGCCCGAGCAGACTGATCAACATACTCTTGCCCGAGCCGGTCGGCCCTACAATGCCCAACGTCGAACCGGCAGGGACATCGAGGTTGATGTTGCGCAGGACCCAGCGTTCCTGGTCCTCGGCGTAGACGCCGACATTCTCGAAGCGGATACTACCCTGGAGCGGTGGGTCTTCGGCGTCGGGGGAGTCAACGATTTTGGGCCAACGGTGTAGGACTTCCCCAATGCGGCCGGAGGCGGCGCTGCCCTGTTGCAGGCGTTCAAAGGCGCTGGTGATCTGATGCGCGCCGTTGTTGAGTAGCCCCAGGTAGACGATAAACTGTACGTACTCGCCGATGGTCAACTGTCCATCAATAATGAGCAGCCCACCAATGAGCACCACCAACGTCGCCGAAATACGCACCATCAGGCTGGGGATAGGCGAAATCAACCCCGAACGCCAAACGAAGTGCAACTGTGTGTCCACATATTTCTGGTTGGCTTCTTGGAAGGCGGCGCCCACCGCCGGTTGCTGGGCATAGGCCACGATCATGCGGGCGGCGTTGAGGTGTTCTTGGGCGAACTCGGAGAGTTTGCCCATCTCCTGTTGCACACGGGTGAAACTGTCTTCGAGCACCGGCCCCAGGCGTAATTGAAAAGCAATGCTTACCAGCAGCATGATCACCACCATCAGCGCCAATTGCCAGTTGGTCCACGCCATCAGGGCGCAGCCGATGAGCAAGAGGAAAAGCGCGTGGATCGCCATCTGGAAGCCGGCACTGTAGAATCGCCAGATGTAGATGAAGTCGCTGGTGGAGCGAGAGAGCAGATCGCCGGTGCCGTACTGTTGGCGTGTCTCTTGATCAAAGAGCAGCAGCCGGTGGAAGAGATCGTTGCTCATGCGGTAGGTGATGCCGGCGGCAATTTCACCTGTCAACATGCGCAGGGCGTAGCGGAAAATCGTTACGAAGACGGCCAGTCCCACCAATCCTAGTGAGTACAACGCCAGTTTGTTGGCGCTGAGGCCGGTGGTGAGATCGTCAATTGCCCAGCCCAGAAGCGTAGGGCTAAACGCGCTGGCTGCCGCACCGATTAGCGCGTAAAGTGTGCCCAAAAACAGGTGGCCGTAGTAGGGCCGCATGTAGGGCAACAGGAAATCTAATCCTCTGTGTTTCATGACAAGCTCCCGCGGAAGACGCGCCGGTGGGATTCGGCATCTCTGGTGTGTATGAAACGGTGATGTGTATTAAACAAAAAAGGCCCGGCAAGCGGGCTGCTCGTGATGGATCTACAGTATACCCGATGTGGAAGGGACGAGCAAAACCGCTTCAGTAACCCTGGTATACACACCACCGATCACCACGGAAATTCAACTTGCACCCCCCATTACCTACGTGCTATACTCTAGCCGCCATCTAATGGCATATGCGTCCGCTCCCCTTCCCCGAGGACGCTTCGCTTCCCGCCTGAGTCGCCGACTCACATGAAAACCGTATAGCCGGTAGGAGGTGCGCTGACCCACGAATTTATCGTGTTGCTTATGTTTTGCTACACCTATCCTCTGTTTTTTCTGTTTTCGACTCTTGTGCCTCTGAACTGGGCGGTATAGGCAATGAGCCCCACCAGGTTTGTCTGGAGTGATTGCTCGCCCCATTCCTGGTGACCGAACATTTCTGCCGGTTGAGCAGGCATACAGCGGCATCCTCATGATGCCATTCCAAAGGAGCAAAGATCTACAATGGCAAGTGTAACCTACGAACATGTTTACAAACGCTTCGGCGACGTTGTGGCGGTGAATGATCTTTCTATTCACGTCGAAGACAAGGAATTTTTGGTCTTCGTCGGCCCGTCCGGCTGTGGCAAGACCACCAGCCTGCGCCTGTTGGCTGGGCTCGAAGAGATTAGCGACGGCCAGATCCTCATCGGTGATCGTGTTGTCAATGACGTGCCGCCCAAGGACCGCGACATTGCGATGGTCTTCCAGAGCTACGCGCTCTACCCGCACATGAGTGTCTACGACAACATGGCCTTCGGCCTTAAGTTGCGCAAGACACCCAAGGCCGAGATCGAGCAGCGTGTACGCGAAGCCGGCCAGATCCTGGGTATTGAGCATCTGCTTGATCGCAAGCCGAAGCAGCTCTCCGGTGGTCAGCGTCAGCGCGTCGCGGTGGGTCGCGCCATCGTGCGTGAACCTGCCGTCTTCCTCTTCGACGAGCCGCTGTCGAACCTGGACGCCAAACTGCGTGTTCAGACACGCGCCGAGATTTCCAAGTTGCACAAACGCCTCGCCACCACTTTCATCTACGTGACCCACGACCAGGTCGAAGCCATGACCATGGCTTCCCGCATCGCCGTCATGAAGGATGGCCTTTTGCAGCAGATCGACTCGCCGCAAAACCTCTACGATCACCCCAACAACGTCTTCGTAGGTGGTTTTATCGGTAGCCCAAGCATGAACTTCTTCGATGCAACGCTCGTAGAGAGCGACGGCAAGCTGGAGATCAACACCGGTGGCTTCCGCCTGGAAGTGCCGGGCGAAAAGGCCACTGAATGGCGCGCCTACAAGGGCAAAGAGGTTATCTTCGGTATTCGCCCCGAAGACATCCACTCCAAGGAATTCGCGCCCCCCGGCATTCTTGAATCGGACACTACCGCCAAAGTGGACGTCACCGAGTTGATGGGCAATGAAATCTTCCTTTACTGCATGAGCAAGGACAACAAGCAATTCATCGCCCGTGTTGACCCGCGTGTCCGTGTCACCAGTGGTGATCAGATCAACCTTGCCATCAACATGGCCAACGCCCACATCTTCGATCCGAAGACAGAGGTTTCGTTGGCGGGGTAAGGGTGTAACGCGTAACTCAAAAAACGTCGAAGGAATATTCCCTCGACGTTTTTTATTGGGGAATTTTTATTTAGCAGATCCAAGCCAAGGAGAAATGGTTTCGGGCTTTTGGGGCGCTGCCGAATGAGTTTCCTCGCATAATTCTGCTCAAACAAGAACAGTCGCTCAAACTCGGCCTCAAGAACAAAATAAGTGTGGCTGAGACTACTTGTCACCCCCCCCACTTTTCTGTAGAATGAATTATCAACATTCTATGTAATACTTTGGCTCCACCTCGTGCAAAAACTAATTGCGCCGATGAATTGACAGCGTAGACAGGTTCAAAGGGTGCTGATGAGACAGTGAACCAAATCCGATGGGCCAATCGCATTGCCTTTTCTTGTCGGTGAGGAGTGTATCGTTTGGCAATTCGCCCGTTCACACTTGGCGATGTCGTTCTGCTCCAACGTTTGGGCAGACATGCAACACAACTGCACATTGAGAAGACCTTATTGCAGCCCCGTTCCAGCATGTGGGATGCTTTACGAACCGCGCTCCCGTGGGGCAGCGGCCCTTGCATGACGTACGTGCTGCGCCAGGAAGAAAATGGTCTCGCTCGTGCCGGTTTTCTGCAGATCGAAGTTCGGCCTGAGCGCACAGAAGCAGATGTGGTCCTCTTGACCCCGGCCCTCGCCGCTCCGCAAGGACATCCCGCCATCTGGCAAAAGTTGCTCTCCCAAAGCATTCAAGACCTCACCGATCGTCGCATTGCGCGGCTCTTCGCTGATATACCTGATCAACCACTTGTTGTCAATACGTTCAAACAAGCCGGTTTTCAGCTCTATGCCCGCGAGACAATCTGGCGGTTGGCTGTGCTGCCTGCTCATTGGTCTTTGCCCAGCGCCGCCCCAATTCGTTTGCTCCACCCTGAAGACGGCTGGCACCTTACCCGGCTCTACAACCGTATCACACCATCTCACGTGCGCCAGGCCGAGGGATCGCTTGCAATCAACGAAAAAGAGTATGTGGACAGCCTCACCTGTCCGATCCTGGTGGATGATCTGGGTTTACCGCGCACTCAGTTTGTGCTGGATGGCAAAGATGGCCTCGATGGCTGTGTTCAGATTATCTGGGGGCGATTGGGCACCTGGATTCGGCTGTGGACGGACACCAACAATCCCAATACCGAGGCCATTCATCATCTGCTCCGCTACGCGCTTTCTGAAGTGGTAGAGGATCAAAGCACCCATCCTGTCTATATTTCGGTGCGTGAATACCAGCGTGGCATGGAGTCGATCCTGGCCGACTACAGCTTTGCACCGTTTACTGATCGGGCGCGAGTGGTGCGCAACATCTGGCAGTGGGCCTATCGTCCAGTGAAAGCCCATTCACCGGCGCTGGAAAGTGTCCACGAAGCCGTGCCTGGCTCGCTCGCCATTCCCAAAGCAGTGCGCCGTCGCAACCGTCGCATGGCGATCGCACCGGCTGTTGCTCCCGTCGAAGAGAAAGACGAGCGTTTTTTGCCCCGTTAACAATTTACTATGCACCCGATAACGTCTTGTGAACACTGTCGGCGCATATTAAATAGTTGAATCTATTCGTTGAACCTAAATCGTCACCACATGAAAGGCGGTGTGATATGAAGAGAATACAGGGCCGGCGGAACCTCCACCGCCTTCTGCACGTATAGGAAGAACAGCCAAAGTTTATCCGGCAGCACGTGCTGCCTAGCCTGGTGCTGTAGAGACCAACAACCATTATGGCAAATCCAAAAGAAACGACTGCGGCAGTCGCAACGGAGCGATTGCCAATCACACAATCGAATAAAGGACCACAATTGGAATCCGGCCAGTTGACGCTGAAAATTACCGACGATCTGGATCTATTGCTCGCCGTGCTGCCCGCCCGCATCCAAGACGCTCTGCGCGAGGAAGGTCGCGCCGCCCAACTTATCGAAATCGTCATGGATCTGGGCCGCCTGCCCGAAGCACGCTACACCGACAGCGAAGTCTACCTGAGCACCGATGAAATCACTGAAACCGATCTAAACAACGTCATCGAGAGTATCGGCGATTTCGGGGCCGACAACCGCGCCGGCATTGAGCGCACGTTGCACCGCATTTCGGCCATGCGCAACCGCCGCGGTGACGTCATCGGCCTCACCTGTCGCGTTGGTCGCGCCGTCTACGGCGTGATCGACATCATCGAAGATATCGTCATGAGTGGCAAGAGCATCCTGCTTCTGGGCCGCCCTGGCGTAGGCAAAACGACACTGCTGCGCGAAGCAGCACGTGTCCTCAGCGAGAAAAAGCGTGTGGTCATCGTTGACACCAGCAACGAAATCGCAGGTGACGGCGACATTCCACACCCTGCCATCGGGCGAGCGCGGCGGATGCAGGTTGCCACGCCGACGCTTCAACACGAAGTGATGATCGAAGCCGTGGAAAATCACATGCCCCAGGCCATCGTCATCGACGAGATCGGGCGCGAACTCGAAGCGATTGCCGCCCGCACCATTGCCGAACGCGGCGTCCAGTTGATCGGCACCGCCCACGGCAACAGCCTGGAAAACCTGCTCATGAACCCGACGCTCTCCGACCTGGTCGGCGGCATCGATTCCGTCACCCTGTCCGACGAAGAAGCGCGCCGCCGCGGCACCCAGAAGACGGTGCTGGAACGCAAAGCGCCGCCCACCTTCGAGGTGTTGATCGAAATTCAGGATCGCCAACACATGACCGTCCACCACGATGTGGCCGAAGCGGTCGATGCGCTCCTGCGCGGGTGGACGTTGACGCCCGAGGTTCGCTGGCTCGATCAAAATCAGCAAGTGCAGCGCAAACAGGTGACAAGCACTGCCACCCGCGGCGAAGAAGGCCGTGTGGGCGGTGGTGGGCGAGGCCCACGCATCGAACGAGGACGCGAAGAGTACCGCGGCGAAAGACAGCGTAACGGGCGACGGCAGGCCGGCCCGGTTGAGTTCCAAGAACTGGTTGACGAACTGCCCGAACCCGAAGGCGTCTCCATGCCGCCGCGCAAGGGGCAACGCACCATGGTGCGTGTCTTCCCTTACGGTATCGGCCAGAACCGGCTGCGCTCGGCAGCCAAGAATCTCAACGTCCCTGTAGACATCGTCAACGAACTGCGCGATGCAGACATTGTGATGACGTTGAAGAACTACTTCCGGCAGAAGCCACAACCCATCATCGACGCTGAACGGCGCAATACGCCTGTCTACGTGCTGCGCAGCAACACCGTCACCCAGATGGAGCAAGCCCTGCTCGACGTCTTCCAACTCTCGTCCGACACCAGTGAAGACAGCTTCGATTCGGCCATGCGCGAAACCCAAGATGCCATCCAGCGCCTGCTGCGTGGCGAAGAATCGGTGGAGTTAAGTCCCCAGGCTGCACCGATCCGCAGCCAGCAACATCAGCTAGCCCGTGCCGCCAATCTGATCAGCCACAGCTATGGGCGTGAGCCGTATCGACGGGTGCGCATCTTCAGCCACTAAGGCACAAGGTTTCTTTCAAGAGCGCAACACAGTAAGCTGTTTGTGAAAAGAGCCATCCCTGTAACGGGATGGCTCTTTTGATCAGGTGTGGTTCATGTGGATGGTTGATAGTGGGGGGCTGGTGCTATAATGACAGCCATTGTTTATCCACTTTAGCAGATTTGAGTAGACGCCGTGTCTTTGTTTATTACTTTTGAAGGCCCTGAAGGCAGTGGAAAGACAACCCAGATCCGGCTACTGACCGAAGCACTGCATGCTACCGGTCACAGTGTATTGGCGACACGAGAACCGGGCGGCACCCGCATTGGCAACGCCGTTCGCAGCGTCCTCCTTGATCCCGAGCACGTGGAAATGTCGCCGAGGGCCGAGACGCTGCTCTTTAACGCCGCCCGCGCCCAGATCGTCGACCAGGTGATCCGCCCAGCGTTGGCCGAAGGCCACATTGTCCTGTGTGACCGTTACGCCGACAGTACACTGGCCTACCAGGGCTACGGCCACGGCCAGGAATTGGATGAACTGCGGGCGCTGATCGAATATGCCACAGGGGGACTAAAGCCTGATCTCACCCTCTATCTCGATATCCCCGTTGAGGACGGGCTACGCCGCAAACTCGGCGCCGGCGCCGAGGAATGGAATCGCCTCGACGCCAAGCAAGTGAGCTTCCACGAAACGGTACGCGACGGCTACATGCAGTTAATCGCCGCAGAGCCTGCTCGCTGGCATCGCATCGACTGCCGTGGCCCTATCGAGAGCATTCACCTGAAGATTGTGCAGGCTGTAGAAACACGCTTGCAGCAGATACGAGAGGAAACACCATGAAACTGGTCATCGCCATCGTCAACAACGATGACAGCCGCATTCTGTTGGATCGCCTCACCCGCGCCGGTTTCTCGGCCACGGTGACGACCTCTGCGGGCGCATATACACACCTGAGCAGCGCCACCATCTTCTGTGGCGTCGAAGACAACGATGTGGCAGAAGTGCTGCGCATTGTGCGTGAAAGCTGCACCAGCCGTGTCCAATATGTTACGCCGCTGCCGCCGGTGATGGAACCGGGCGAGATGCACATCCCCACGCCCGTAGAAAAACATGTAGGCGGCGCCGCCATCTTCGTGGTGGACGTGGCACACTTTGAGAAGATTTGAGAATGGGGATTGGTGATTAGGAAAAAGACCCGCCAGGTTTCAGAAAACCTGGCGGGTCTTTTTGGGTGACTACCGCAAAAACGCTTCGTGCAAGCCACCGTCCACAGTGAAGATCTGGCCGGTGGTTTTGCTGAAGGCACCGGAAATGAGCAGATAGGCCATCTCCGCCTGATCGTCCAGGCGGATGGGCGACTTGGTGAGGGTACGCTCGGCGTAGAAGTGGGCCAGTTTGTCGCGCAGCACTTCGGTGCTTTCCTCTTCGGCGAAGGCGATGTTGTATTTGGTGAGTGAACTGATCACCCGATCGCGGGGGAACATGCTGCTGCCTTCCACCACTGTGGCCGGCGCTAACCCGTTGACCCGCACCAGCGGCGACAATTCCATCGCCAACTCGCGTACGAGGTGGTTGGCGGCTGCTTTGCTGGTGTCGTAGGCTACCGATCCCTTCTTGGCGACGACGGCGTTAGCGCTGGTGGTGAGGACAAGCGATCCACGCAGCCCCTGGGCCTGCCAGACGGCGCGGGCTTCGTCGGCGACAAGATAGCCCCCCGTCACGTTGACAGCGAAAGTCAGCGCCCACTTGTCGTCGGGGATGCGTCCTTCGCGGTCGGGGGAGATGAAGATGCCGGCGGTGACGATGATGTTGTCTACGCCGCCGTAGGCCAGGATCACCTGTTCGAGCATGGCACGCCCACCGGCGCGGTCCGTCACGTTGACGCCTAACCCGATGGCGGGGCCACAGCCCGAGATGCCGGTGCCGGCCACGCCGATGCCCATGCCATATTTTTTGGTCAACTCGTCGGCGGTGGCCTGGGCGGCTTCGGCGCTCAGATCGGCGCAGACAACGTGCGCTCCCTCGCGGGCCACACGATGCGCCACAGCCTTACCGATGCCGCTCCCCGCACCGACGACAACGACGATGTTGCGCGCCAGTTCCTTTTCGGGCGGCATGCGCTTGAGTTTGGCCTCTTCCAATAGCCAATATTCAATGTCGAACGCTTCTTGCTGGGGCAGGGAAATGTACTCGCTAATGGCCTCGGCCCCGCGCATCACCTCGACGGCGGCGTTGTAGAATTCCGCCGTCACCCGCGATTCGCTCTTGTTTTTGCCCCAGGCGATCATACCCACACCGGGAATCAGGATCACGGTGGGGTTGGGATCGCGCATTGTCGGCGAATTGGGATGCTTGCACGCTTCGTAGTAGGCGGCGTAGTCGGCGCGGTATTGGACGAGACCCGTTTCGATCTTGCTCAGCAGCGCAGCCAGGTCTTCGGCCTGTGGGTTCCAGTCGATGTAGAGTGGCTTGATTTTTGTGCGCAGGAAGTGATCGGGGCAGGATGTGCCCAGTTCTGCCAGGCGCGGGGCATCGTGGCTGTTGACGAAGCGCAGGATCTTATCGTCCGCTTGTACGGTGCCGATGAAGCGACTCTGTTGTGAGACCATGCCGCGCAGCCGAGGCAGCAACTCGACGAGCAGCGCGTTGCGCTCTGCCTCGCTTAACGCCTGGTACTTTTCCCCACCGAAGGTCTGATCGCCCTTGTCGCGCGATTCGATGTAGCGGGCGGCTTTCTCGATCAGCGCCAGTGAGCGTTCGTAGCAGACTTTGTCATCATCCGCCCAGTTGATCAACCCATGCTGCCCCATGACAATCCCGATCATGTTCGGCTGCGCGTTGGAGAGTTCCTCCATCACCAGCCCCAAATCGAAACCTGGGCGCTGCCAATTGACCCAACCGACCTCGTCGCCGAAGATTTCGGCGGTGAGGGATTCGCCGTCCTTGGCTGCGGCGACAGCGATGACGGCGTTGGGGTGGGTGTGGTCGACGTGAGCGGCGTCGATGAAGGCGTGTAGCGGCGTGTCGATGGAGCCGGCGCGCGGGTTGAGGTTGTAGACGGTGTGCGGGTACATGCCCACCATGGCGTCTTCGATGGGCGTTTTGACGCCTTTGTCGTCGGTGCGGTTGTAGATTGGCTGGAGGGCACGCAGTTTGTCCATGTAGAGCGAGGCGAAGTTTTCGGCCTTCGACGTACGCAGATCGCCGCCGGATCCCTTCACCCAAAGGACTTCGACCTCTTCGCCGGTGATGGGATCGGGCATGTGCAACTTGGCCGATGTGTTGCCGCCGCCCGTGTTGGTGATGCGCTGATCCGTCCCTAGCAGGTTGGATCGGTAGACCAGCCGCTCGACAGGATCAAGTTTCTCGGCGACAGCGTCGTCCCAGAGATAGTTGACGTGTTGATAGTCCGCTTGTGTAGGCATGGGGGTGGTCCTTGTGGGTGCGGGGAGAAAGCAGGGAAGCAGTTAGCAGATAGCAGTTGGCAGATGGCCGAAGACACAGACGCTGTCTGCTCCTAACTGCTACCGGCTAACTGCTATCTACTTTCTCCTCCTAGTTTTTCGGCAAGATCGATCAACTCAACGGGCAGATCGGCAAAGACGACCTGCCCGTTGGGCAAAATGTAAATTTCGGTTTCTGTGGGAAAGGAGAATTCCTCGTCGCCCGCGTGGGTGACGGCGGGCAGCGATGTTTGAGGAATGGCGTCCGCAGCGGCAGGATCAACCGATGTGGACTTGGGTGTCGCCTTCTCGTTCGTAGAACTCACCGGTGCGTTCCTCTTGTTCGACGTGGCCCAATTTTTCCAACAGTGCGCTGATGTCCTGGCAGGCTGATCCCTTGACGCCTTTGATCGTGTACTCTACCTGGCCGTTGGGGTGGATGGTGATCTCAATTTCCTGGCTTTGCATGGCTTACCCCCAGCGTCGTACGGTGAGACGAATCACGTTGCCCTTGTCTGTCTGTTCTTCCACCAGGGTGAAGCCGGCCTTTTCGGTTTCGGCCAACACCTTGTGGTAGGCGTAGCGTTGTTGAATCCGTTCCACCTGGGCCTGAATCTGGCGCATCTGCATGTCGTCGCCGATGACCTCGTAGCGTTCGGCGTCGTCTGCGGCGGGGCGCAGCCCAAAGGTGACGGTAGGATGGTGAATCACCAGCGGCACCTGTCCTTTGAACCCACTCCAACGGTGGACAAAGACCTCGTTTTCGCGATACGTTACCTTCAAGTCCTCGAGCGCGCGTTTGACGAAGACCAGATCGCGCAGTTCCGTGCTGACTTTGACGAATTTCGACATGACTTTTCCTCGGACCAATACACAAACTCAGACACAGATTTTTGGACACGGATTTTAGGATGAGCAGGACCAAAATTTGATCCACAGATTTTTGGACACGGATTTTAGGATGAGCAGGACCAAAATTTGATCCACAGATTTTGCGGATTAAAAGGATTTTTAGAGGCAGAATCAGAATTAGAACGCAGATTGAGCAGGTTTTTCTAATGTATCTAGATTTTGCCGTTTATCTGCTTAAATCTGCCCAATCCGCTTCATCCGCGTTCTATTCTCTCCCATTTTTGCCTTTTGCACTTTGCCTTCTTCTCCATTTCTATTTCCACCAATCTTCCGCCAACAACCCCCTGCGCCGCGCTGCATTCAATCTGTCTCCGCAGCCACAAGTGACGGGTTCGGTCAGCGCCTGCACAAAGGACGGCAATGCACGCACCACCGATTCAAGACCGGCGCGCAACGCCCCCTGGCGAGGACCGTCCTGTTGGTCGGCGCTGAGGTGTTCCATGGTGACAAGACCGGCATAGCAAAGTTCAAGCTCAGCGGCCAGTGTGATCTCTGGCACGATGTTTTGGCCGATCATGTCCACACCCCATTGACGGAACATACGCGCTTCGGCCACCGTCTCGCGGCGAGGACCGTCGACGCCCAAATAGACACCGCCGCCGGCGATGTCAATCGTATCGAAGAGCGCCGTCGTCATCTGTGTGCATACGGGCGGATCCTGTTTGACGCTGCGTATCCCCTCGCTCTCGAAGAAGGTCTGCGGTTGGTGACGGGTGAAGTCGATGTAATCGATCACCACGGCGGGCTGTCCTCGGCGTAGGAGCGGGTTAACGGCCACGCCCGCGTCCCAGTTGAGGACACGCCGCGCACCGAGCATCTTGGCCGCCAGCAACGTCGCCCGGGGATCGGTGCGTGAGGGCAATCCGCTGTAGGGCTGTATCCACACATCGGCCCCCTCAGTACTGCGCCGTAACGCCAGCGGCCCCACTGATCCATAGCGTGTCTCTACGGTGCATTCTTCCACCACCGGCCCCAGCACGTCCAGCGTTCGCGGCGGGAGGACAACGGCGAGCAGCAAGAGCAGTGAAGCGTTCGACACAGGGTCTCCTTCGGCAGTGATTATGGATTGGTGATTGGTGATTAGGGGGATCGTGTCGAGCTTCTAAAATCCTCTGCAGGATCTCCCCCAATCACCAATCCCTGATCACCAATCACCTCTCCACATATGCTATAATAACGTCGATTTTGCCAACCACACGACGAGGATCTACCAGTGCCAACGATAGCATTGATCGCCCACGATGGCAAAAAGGATGACATGATCCGCTTTGCGCGGGAGCATCTCCATTTGCTTAAACGCTTTCACCTGATTGCTACCGGCACCACCGGCGAACGGGTACAGATTGCCACATCGATGCCGGTGGAACGAATGCTCAGCGGCCCCTACGGCGGTGACGCGCAGATTGCGGCGCATGTGGCCGAAGGCAAGGTGGCCGGCGTGATTTTCCTTGTCGATCCGCTCTACGCCCACCCCCACGAACCCGACATCAACGGTCTGCTGCGCATTTGCAACGTCTACAACGTCCCGCTGGCCACCAACGAAGCGACAGGTCACCTGATGCTCGATGGGCTGGTGGAGAAGTTGGACGGAGAAGACGCCTTCTCGCAGGAGAACAATTCATGAGCACAGCACCTGTCCGTTTGGCCCTATGGGGCGCGGGGACCTTTGTGCGCAAGGCCCATATTCCTTCGATCCTGGATCTACCGGAACGTCCACTGCATGTTGTGGCGGTGTGCAGCCGTTCGCAGCAGACAGGGGAGGATATCGCCGCATTGCTGCCCCATCGTGTGAGCGTCTTTACCGACATCGATGCAATGTTAGCAGACGATGGGATCGACGCCGTAGACGTGGCGCTCCCCATCCCACTACTGCCCGACGCCGTGCGCCGTGTCCTGGCTGCGGGGAAGCATGTGATCAGCGAGAAGCCGATTGCGCCGACCGTGGCCGAAGCCGAGGCATTGCTCGAATTCTACGCCGAACGGAAGGATCAGGTGTGGATGGTGGGCGAAAATTGGCGCTACGAAGAAGCGTTCGTTGCCGCCGGTCAGATCATCCGCGACGGCGCGATTGGGCGTCCGCTGCTGTGTGACTGGGCGCTGAACTTGCCGGTGATGCCCGGCGCACCAGGACACCGCACCGTGTGGCGTCGTGCCAACGACTTCCCTGGCGGCTTTTTGATCGACGGCGGGGTGCACCATGTAGCCGGGTTGCGTGCGGTGATGGGCGAGATCGAGAGTGTGTCTGCAACCGTTGCCGGTCACCGCCCGGATTTGCCGCCAACGGACACGTTGAGCACGTCGCTGCGTTTTGTCAACGGCGCGGTGGGCAGCTACAGCGTCACCTACGCCGCCCGTAGTGGACTCGCCACCCCGTCCCTGCACATTGTCGGCAGCGAAGGCAGCCTGCGCGTCGCCGCAGACGCCGTCACGATCTGGCGCGAAGGCGACGATCCATCCGTCCGCCCCTTTGAGCCTTTGCGCAGCGTAGAACGTGAAATGGCGGCCTTTGCCCAGGCCATCCAATATGGATCCTTCCACCGCAACAGCCCGCAAGAAGCGCTGCAAGATCTGGCGGTGGTTGAGGCGATGCTGAAGGCGGCGGAGACGGGCGAGCGACAGTATGTAGAATCGTATGCGTAATGCGTAATTCGTAGACGAGTCGATTCCCAATTGGCAATTCTTTTTGTCAACCAATTACGGATTACGCATTACGCCCCATCATCTCGTTTTTAGGAGTCCCCCATGCTACTTGCCGGAGACATCGGCGGAACCAAGACCAATCTTGCGCTCTTTGTGCCGGAGGCGGGGCTGCATTCGCCCGTGGCTGAGGGGACATTCCCGAGCCGCCGTTATGCCAGCCTCGATGCTGTGGTCGCCGATTTTTTGACACAACAGAATCACCCGCCCATTGAACGCGCCGTCTTTGGTGTGGCCGGGCCGGTGGTGGAAGGCCGCGCTGAGGTGACCAATCTGCCCTGGCTGCTGGAAGAGCAGGCGCTGGCCCGAGCGCTGAAGGTGGACGTGGTCTACCTGCTCAACGATTTGCAATCCATCGCCAGCGCCGTCCCTGTGCTCGATGCAGGGGACGTACACACGCTGCACGAGGGTGGTGCTGTGCCGCGTACCGCCATTGGCGTGGTTGCGCCGGGCACCGGGCTGGGCGAAGCCTTCCTCACCTGGGACAGCGGCCACTACCGCGCCCATGCATCGGAAGGTGGTCATACGTCCTTTGCGCCGGTGGACGAGGAGCAGATGGATCTGTTGCGCTTCTTGCTTACACGCTTCCACCATGTGAGCTACGAGCGCGTCTGCTCAGGCATCGGCATCCCCAACCTTTACGCCTTTTACAAAGAGACAGGGCGCTACCCTGAACCGGATTGGCTGGCCGCCGAAATCGCCGTCGCCGAGGACGTGACACCGGTAGTTGTACAGAATGCGCTGGCCCGCCCCGACGACTGCCCGATCTGCGACGCCACGTTGAAACTGTTTGTGTCGATCTTGGGCGCGGAGGCGAGCAATCTGGCGCTGAAGGTGTTGGCCACAGGTGGCGTCTACCTGGGCGGGGGCATTCCGCCGCGCATCCTGCCCGCCCTGGCCGATGGCCGTTTCATGGAGGCCTTCCTCGACAAAGGGCGCTTCGCCGATCTGCTCAAAGACGTGCCCGTACACGTCATTTTGAACCCGAAGGTTGCGCTGATGGGTGCAGCCAGTTACGGGCTCGTGATGGCCGCGTAGGAAACAACCAAAGGAGAACAAAATGGCAATTCTGGGCATCGACATTGGTGGTAGTGGCATCAAAGGCGCGTTGGTGGACGCTGAAAATGGCGAACTGCTCACCGAGCGTTTCCGGATCGAAACGCCGCAGCCGTCTACGCCGACAGCGGTGGCCGAGGTGATCAAACAGGTTGTCGATCATTTTGAGTGGAAGGGCGCGGTCGGCTGCACCTTCCCTGCCATTATCCGCAACGGGGTTGTCCACTCTGCCGCCAACGTGGACAAGAGCTGGATCGGCACCGATGCCAAGAAGTTGTTCGAGGCGAAGACTGGCTGCAACGTCACCGTGATCAACGACGCCGACGCCGCAGGCATCGCCGAGATGGTCTTTGGTGCGGGGCGCGACGTGCCCGGCGTGGTGGTTGTCCTGACTTTGGGGACGGGCATCGGATCTGCGCTCTTTGTAGACGGTCACCTTGCGCCCAACACTGAGTTGGGTCACCTGGAAATGAACGGCGGCGACGCCGAACAACAGGCTGCAGAAAGCGCCCGCGATCGCGAGGATCTGGGCTGGAAGGCGTGGGGCAAACGGCTAAACCAATACTTCCAGATGGTGGAATTCCTGTTTTCGCCCGATCTCTTTATCGTGGGGGGGGGCATTAGCAAGAAGCACGAGAAATTCTTTAAATACATTGAAACCCGCGCTCCGCTAGCACCCGCCACAATGCGCAACCAGGCAGGCATCGTCGGTGCCGCTATGGCCGCCCATGCCCTCACCCACGAAGTGGGCGAAATGGACTTCGATACAAAGAAAATCATGGAATTTCACATGGAACCGAAAGGATCATCATGACCATTCTCCACGACATTGCCGAACTTGGGCAGTCGATCTGGCTCGACTTTATCCGGCGTTCTTTCCTCGATTCTGGCGAAATGCACAAGCTGGTCGAGAAGGGGCTGCGCGGGGTAACATCGAACCCGTCGATCTTCCAGAAGGCCATCACCAGCAGCACCGACTATGACGCTGTCATTGAGCGGCTGGTGGACGAAGGCGCAGTGGTAAGCGACATCTACGAACACGTCGTGATCCAGGACATCCGCCGCTGCTGTGACATTTTGCGCCCTGTCTATGACCGCACCGCCGGCGCAGACGGTTTCGTCAGCCTCGAAGTGAACCCCAAACTGGCCTACGACACCGAAGGCACGATCATTGAGGCGCGACGTCTCTTTTCGATGGTGGATCGCCCCAACCTGATGGTCAAAGTGCCTGCCACGCCGCAGGGGATCCCCGCCATCGAAACGCTGATCAGTGAAGGGATCAACATCAACGTCACTTTGATGTTCTCGCTGGATCACTACGAAGCAACGGCCAAAGCCTACATCCACGGCTTGGAAAAGCTGGCCGTGGCAAATATAGACTTCAGTCGCGTGGCCTCGGTGGCCTCTTTCTTCATCAGCCGCGTCGATGGCAAGACTGATCCATTGGTGGAAAAAGCCGGTCACCCGGAATTGCAGGGCAAGATCGCCATCGCCAACGCCAAGCTCGCCTACGCCCGCTTCCAAGAACTCTTCAGCGGCCCGCGTTGGGACAAACTCGCCGCCAAAGGCGCGCGGGTGCAGCGTCCTCTGTGGGGCAGCACGAGCACCAAGAACCCGTCTTACCCCGATACGCTCTACGTGGACGAATTGATTGGTCCGCACACTGTGAACACTGTGCCCCCCAATACACTCGAAGCTATCTTCAAAGGCGGGACGGCGGCGCGTACCATTGATCAAAATGTGGACGAAGCGCGGGCGCAAATCGCCAAACTGGCCGACCTGGGCATTGATCTTGACGCTGTCACCGAGCAGTTGCAGCGCGACGGCGTTGATTCCTTCGCGGCAGATTTCGACGTACTCATGAAGAGCATCGCCGACAAGGCTGCCAAGTTCGCCGGCGGCGTCCACAACAGCCTGTCGGATCACGTCAGCTACCAGTTGGGCAGTCACAGCGCTCTGGTGACTGATGCCCTCGCCGACATGGAGAAGGCGCAGATCATCACCCGCATCTGGGCGCAAAGCTATTCGGTATGGAGCGACGATCCCGACGAAATTAGCAACCGCCTGGGCTGGCTGCGCATTGCCGAGGAGATGCGCGCCGAAAAGAGCTGCATCGAGGCACTAGTGCAAGATGTCAACAAGGCCGGTTACACTCAGGCTGTGGTGCTGGGCATGGGCGGTTCCAGCCTGGCCCCCGAAGTCTTCAGCAAGCTCTTTGGCGATTCGCATGTTAAATTGCATGTCCTCGATAGCACCCACCCCGACGCTGTGTTGGCGCTGTGCGAAAAGCTCGACCTGGCGAAGACGCTCTTCCTCGTCTCTACCAAATCGGGTACCACCACCGAGACACTTTCGTTCTTCAAAACCTTCTACAACTGGACAGCGGAGAAAGTGGGCGCGGAGACGGCGGGCGAACACTTCGTCGCCATCACCGATCCAGGATCAAAGCTGATTACCATGGCCGATGCTGCTGGTTTCCGCGCTATCTTTCTGGCCAACCCCAACATCGGTGGGCGCTACTCGGCGCTTACACACTTCGGCTTGACGCCGGCGGCACTGGTGGGCGTGGATCTCAACCGTCTGCTGCGACGTGCCATCGAGGCCATGGACAACTGTGGATCACACCTCAACGCAGCCAACAACCCCGGTGCTAAAGTCGGCGCAGTGATGGGCGACCTGGCCAAAGCGGGCCGCGACAAGCTCACCATCATCGCCTCGCCGCAGGTCGCTCCCTTCGCCGACTGGCTAGAGCAGCTTGTGGCCGAAAGCACCGGCAAAGCAGGCACGGGCGTCCTGCCTGTGGTGGGAGAAAGTGTGGCCGATCCCTCTGTCTACGGTGGCGATCGTCTCTTCGTCTACCTCAAGTGGAGCAACGACGACACCCACGATGCCGCAGTCAAGGCGCTGGCCGATGCCGGGCATCCTGTGATCACCAGCCAGTTCCGCGACGTCTACGACCTGGGCGCGCAGTTCTTCCTGTGGGAATTTGCCACCGCTGTGGCCGGGGCGAGACTGGGCATCCATCCCTTTGACCAGCCCAACGTAGAATCGGCCAAAGTCCAGGCGCGCAAGATGATGACCCAGTTCATGGACACGGGCAAACTGCCGTCTGTAGAGGCGACGTTGACCGAGGGCGGCATGTCTGTGGTGGGCGATGTGCAGGCCGATACCGTGGCGGGCGCGCTCAGTGCCTTCCTCGATCAGGCGGAAGCAGGCGATTACATTTCGATTCACGCTTACATCGAGCCGACCGAGGCTGCTGTGAATGTCCTCAGTGCCATGCAGACCCAACTGCGCAACCAGACCCACCTGGCAACGACATTGGGCTTCGGTCCGCGCTTCCTCCATTCCACTGGGCAGTTACACAAAGGTGACGGCGGCAACGGTCTCTTCATCCAATTTGTGGACAAACCACAGAGCGACGTCCATATCCCCGATGAAGTGGGCAAAGAACACGCCTCCGTCCCCTTCAGCATCCTCATCGAGTCGCAATCTTTGGGCGACCGACAGGCGCTCGTCGAAGAAGGGCGGCGCGTGTTGAGGATTGATCTAGGATCGCGTCCGGTTGAGCAGTTGAAGAAAATGAATAATGAATAAAGAAAGGGTAGAGCATGTTGGTAGGTTACTTGAACACGAACGGTTCAAGTAACCTACCAACATGCTCTACCCTTTCTTTATTCTTCTTTTTATCCACTCACTTCCCCACAAGGACACTCCTTTGTCTTCCAGTGCAATTGAATTGAAGCGTCAGGCCGCGGCGGCCGCGGTGCAGTTTATCGAGTCGGGGATGGTCATCGGCCTGGGGGCAGGGAGCACGGCGTATGAGGCGCTGGTGCAGATCGGGCAAGCCATCGCCGCGGGGACATTGCGCGACGTGGTAGGTGTCCCCTGTTCGAAGCAGGTGGCGGCGGATGCCGAACGTTTCGGCATTCCGCTGACAACGCTGGATGATCATCCGGTGATCGATCTCACCATCGACGGCGCGGACGAGGTTGATCCGCAGTTGCGGGTGATCAAGGGTGGCGGTGGTGCACTGCTCTACGAGAAGATCGTGGCCCAGTCCAGCCGGCGCGAAGTTATCATTGTGGATGCGTCAAAGCTGTCATCCGTATTGGGGACGGTGTGGGCTGTGCCGGTGGAGGTGATCCCGTTTGGGGCGCAGGCGCAGTGGGGATTTTTGGAAGGTTTGGGCGCGTCGGTGTCGTTGCGTAAGATCAAGGACGGCGCGACTTTCTACACCGATCAACACAATCTAATCCTCGACGCCAGGTTTGGCCCGATTGGGGATGTGGAAGCGGTGGCGCAGGCCATGAATAACCGCGCCGGGATTGTGGAACACGGCCTCTTCCTGGGGCTGGTGACAGACCTGATTGTGGCGTCGCCAGACGGCATCCGCCACGAGCGTGCCTCATGAGTAACTGTTGATTGATCCTATCGCTAATGACGCTGGTTAAGGCTGTCGAAACCTAACGGGGCTACCCGTTCCTAGGTTTCGACAGCCTCAATTGGCGCAAGGCTTGGTTGCTGAATAGCTACCATCATAGATAGTCTAGCCGTTCGAGCACCCAGCCCTGGTCCAAGTGGGCAAACTGCACGAGGACGTCGCACTGCCGCGCCAGGACGCCGCCCAGCGCGTAGTGTTCTTCGCTACGAGGAAACTGAGCGGAACTGTAATGGGTACGCAGATCCTCGTTGCGATGGGTCGCCTGCATCTGCGCGAAGACGTCCTTAAAGCGGTCGATGACGGCTTTGGAGCGCCCCACCTGCTGGCTGACAGCGTGGATCTCCGCCAGCAGTTGGATTAACGTTTCCTCTTCGAGGCAGGTTGCAAGGAAGTCAACTGCCTCTTGCGGAGAGGCGAAGGCGCGTACCGATCTGGGCTGTTTCGTCGAGAAGATGGAACCTTCCTCTGGATTGAGCATACATTGCAACTCCTTTAGGGCAGAGAAAGAACGCCAGGCCGTAAAATCTCGGCTTTTGGTAGGTAGTTTGCCAATAGGCTACACCTACTGCGCTCTGCTTTCCCCACCACAAACCGACAATTGGCTGACAAACTTCCTTTTGGCGTCAGGTTACTGTTTCAGCGCGCCGGCCAGTCCCTCAATGAAGTAGCGCAGCAAGAAGAGGAAGACGATGATCACGGGGATGATGGCTTTGTCGCTGCGCGCTCAAGACGCTTTGCTAGCGGGCGATCATTGGGAGGTAGAAGCGCAAATGGGCAGCGGTGACGTGGATCAACACGCTGTCTTCCACATTGCCGCCCTGCCCATCGGGGACACGCAAACTGATGGTGTGATCACCAACGGCCAAGGTTGAGACTGTGAGGCTGTTCCCTCGCCCCAGAAAGCCGTCGATGCTAGAAGACCAACTTAGGGCAAAACCACCGATGGGGCCGGCATCGATGTCGAAGGCGGAGCCGGTGAAAGTGATCGGTTCACCCACAACAAAGAAGCTGCGTGCAGCCGGCATCGCGATCTCCACAGTGGGCGGCCAGTCGACTACGATCACATTGCCGTCGATCTCGTCCACCGTCTCATTGACACCGTCCGACGCCCAAACACGGAATCGTGCCTGATTGCCGGCTGTGATTCGAGCGCGGGCAATTTCCACGCTGCTGTCGGTGATATTGTCGGCTACGGCACGCCAGATCACGCCGTCATCGTTGCTGAAATCGACGCGGAAGACCAACGCATCACCATCTGGATCCGAGGCCGTCCACGCCACGAAGACGCTGTCCCCGTCGATCACCTGCCCGGGTATCGGCGCTGTGACGGTGATCGATGGTGCGCCCGTTACAAGCTGTGGCACATCCACTTGCCGCGGCAACATTGTTGGCGGTGCAAACACTGTCGCAATCAGCGTAAGTATGCTTGTCCAGTAGGCTAAGACATGCTGAGATTCAACAAACATTGTCGCACTTATCAACTGTTTAGGGGTTTTAGTACGCCTTCCCTATAGATGATATACGACAAAGATGTGTTCGAAGCTTACGATTTGTATTCAGTTTTCCGAATTGTGGATGTGAGTATACAGGTGAGACGCACTGGCCGAAACCAGATGCGAATGGCGAGTGTCCTCCTGGCCAGTGCGTCGCACCTGTAGCTGTATAGTTTTGTGGATTGCGAGTGGCGGGTTTGTACTTCGCCATTCGCAATCTGCAATTCGTAATTATCCTTCCGACACGCGCAATTCCGGTCCACTGAAGAGCGAATCGAGCCATGCGGTACCGATGCCGGGCTGTGTGGGGGGCAAGACGTGCCCCGCTTCAATGACAGGCTGCTCGGTGATTAACTGTGGATAGAGCAGATTTATGTGGGCGCGTACTGTCTCCTGCCAAACGACGTTGGCCGTGGCGGTGGCCACCTGCACGCCCGACAGCATGGTGAGCGGGCCGGTGCAGTCGTGCATGACAACGGGGATGTTGTAAACCTGGGCGTGCTGTGCAATGCGATGTGTTTGCGAGATGCCGCCCACCCAGGTGGGATCGATCATGATGTAGTCGGCGGCGCGCTCTTCCAGCACCATGCGGTAGTCGTCCGGCCCGATCATCATTTCGCTGACAGCCACGGGGATGTCGGCCTTGTGGCGGAAGTCGGCGATGGTGGCGATGCTGTCGGGGCGGATGATGTCTTCCACCCAGAGCACGTCGAGTGGACGCAACGCCCGTGCGATGCGCAGCGCCATGGGCAGTTGGAAGAAGCCGTGGCCGTCGAGCATTAGCTCTACCTGGCCACCCAACGCCTCGCGAATCGCCCGCAGCGGACGCAGCGCTTCGTCTAAATCCTCAGGGCGCAGATAAAGACCGCCGCGTACCTTGTGGGCGGCGAAGTCGAGCGTCCACGTTTTGAGGGCGCGGTAGCCCAGATCGAGCATCTCTTTGGCATAGTCCACCGGTTTGTTGACCATCGCCCAGTAGTCGTTGTACGGCCCTTCGTTCCCCACCTCGCCGTAGCCGGGCCAACCCTGGGAATTGTCCTTGCGTTTGCCGCCATAGCTTGGTCCGCCGCTGCTGTTGTAGATGGGAATCGATGCCTGCGTGCGTCCGCCCAGCAATTGCCACACCGGCTGTTCGCACACTTGCCCCAGAATGTCCCATAGTGCCAGGTCGATGGCCGAAATCGCCCGTAGCTCGGTCCCCCGAGAGCCGAAGTTGGTGGTGCGTTCGTAGAGGAAGCGCCAATGGCTCTCAACGGCCAGTGGGTCCGCGCCCAGCAGCCGCCGCGCCATCCAATCGTGGATCATCGAAGCCACGGCATGAGGGACGTAGTAGGTTTCCCCGCAGCCGATGATGCCCGCGTCGGTGTGAATGCGCAGCAACAGCAGCCCCGGCATGATCTCAGGAACAGTGACGGTTTCGATCTTGGTGATTTTGAGGGACATGGTTGATCCTCGGGTGGGTGATGGGTGAGCATGGTTCAGTCGATTCAGGATTTTTGATCCACAGATTACACCGATTTTCAGGATTTCCAGAGGATTTTCTGCAAATCTCTGCCAATCCTTTTAATCCGTGAAATCTGTGGATCAATATTTTTCTAGATTTCAAAATTATAGTACGCCGCTTCCGGCAACGGCACCGGCGGGCTGTCTTCTGTGCGGATGCTCCAATCGGCCAGGTGACTGCACATTTCGGCGATGACGGGCGCGTGTGCCGGGTCCGCGGCGACGTTGGTCAGCTCCCACGGGTCGTTGACCAGATCGTAGAGTTCGTCGAGATCGCCCATTGGGTCGTGGACGTACTTCCACTGCTGGGTGCGCACCATTTTGCGCCGTCCTTCGGCCTCACGCCAGCGCAAGGATCGCATCAACGCGGCGCGGCCGTAGGGCTTGGGCAGCTTCGCCAAATCTGCCATGTGAAAAGGCGGACCACCCGCTCCGTACTCGGAGAAAGTCGCCGCCCGCGGCGCAGCCTCGGTGACGGTGGGCAGTAGCTCGCCATGCATAGACCGCGGAATCTCAATGCCCTGGTGGTGGAGCAGCGTGGGCACAATGTCGATGAGGTTGACCATGCTGCCGTCACGCACACCCGCCGCCAGATGTCCAGGCCACGAGACGATCAGCGGCACGTGGGTGAGGCAGTCGTAGAAGACGCCGCCTTTGGTGGTCATGTTGTGCTCGCCGGCGAAGTCGCCATGGTCGGCGCAGAAGACGACGATGGTCTTTTGGCGCAGGCCCAGCCGCTCCAACGCGTCGAGGATCTGGCCCACGCCGTCGTCGACGAAGCGGGTCATGCCGTAGTAGCAGCCCAGCACGCCGTAGATGTCCTCTTCGCTGTCTTCTTCCATGCCCAGGATCTCATAGAGGACGCGGTTGCGCTCAGGCGCGGTGCCGTCGCTGAACTCGTCGGCGCGGTGCGGAGGCCGTTCGATTTTCTCCGGCGGGAACATTTCGGCGTAGCGGCGCGGCGCATCCCACGGTTCATGTGGATCGGGGTAGGAGACCCACAACGCAAAGGGTTCGTGGCCAAACTCCTCAAGGAAGCGCACCGTCTGCCCGCTGACGAGGCCGGTGGAGTACTCTTCCAGCGGGTGGTCGGTGACGGCGTAGCCGAAGCGCGGGCTTTGCTGGGGCATATTGCGCCGTGTAGCATGGGCAGCGTGGATCGCCTCAACGGGGCGGAACCATTCCATGCCGCGCGTCGTGGGGTCCGCGGGCAGGCCGCCGTGCCCAATCTCGCACCAGATGTCGAACAGAGCGCGGTCGCTGGCGCTGGTGAAGCAGTGATTCTTGCCGATGAGGCCGGTACGGTAGCCGTTCTGCTTCCACAGGCGGAAGGCGTGATCCTGGCCAGGCGGCATCAGCGTCTCGTTGCGCCGCCCGCCGTGACTGTGGGGGAAGCGGCTCGTCCACACCGACACCCGAGCGGGGACACACAACGGATGTGGTGTGATGGCGTTTTCGTAGAGCACGCCGTCCTCGGCCAGCCGCGCCAACGACGGCGTCTGGCAAAACGAATTCCCATACAAATGGCTCGCCGTCGCCTTCATCTGATCCGACATGATAAAGAGGATGTTGGGCGAATGGGACATTGTAGGTCCTTTCTGGAGATTTCGGGTGGAGGGGTGATCGGTGATTAGGCTTGTCAAGTGGTCAACGAAGGGACGTGCAATCGCCTTTTCGGGTACTCGGTTACACCAATTTGTACCCGAACGCGGAGGCCCAATCACCAATCACCTTCCTCAGAACCCCCGTGGATCCATCTGAAACGGCGTCACGTCGGCGGTTTGGATCAGCCAATTGAGCATGCGCTGTTCGAGTTGTTGTTGGACGGCGCTGTGTTCAGGCGCGCCGTGTTGGTTGTGCAGTTCCTGGGGATCGGCGACGAGATCGTAGAACTCGCAGACGCCCGTGGGCCGCTGCACGAGTTTGTGCGTGGCCGTGCGCAACATGGTGACACGCCCAACGCTGTCGGGGTGCGTTTGTTGGAGTTGGCCTTTGGGATAGTAGATGTGGCTGCTGCTGCGGGCGAATTGATCGCGGTTGGCGCGGCCCTCGAAGTTGTGCGGCTCGTGACGGGCGTAGCCCCCTTCGCAGAAGACGGCGCGGTCGGGGTCGCTGGGCGCGCCGTTCAGTTGGGGGACAAGCGACTGCGCAAAATGGGTGTGCTGCGCTTCGATGCCGGCCAGATCCAGCGTCGTCGCCATGATGTCGAAGAGCTCCACCGGCTCGGCCACGGTGTGTCCGCGTGCGCCGCCGGGGATGCGGGCAATCAGCGGCACGCGGGTGATCACGTCTTCCACGGCGCTGGGCCACTTCTCCACCAGGCCGTAGTCACCGGCATAATCGCCGTGATCGGAGAAGACGAAGATCGCCGTCTCCTCGGCCAGGCCACTTTCGTCCAGCGCTTCGAGCAGACGGCCCAACAGCCAGTCGATAAAGCCGGTCATGCCCAGGTAGACGGCCTGGATCTTACGCAGCACAGATTCATCGATCTGGTCGAGACGGCGCGTCTGGCGGATCAACTCGTGGAAGTCAGGACGGTCGGGCAGATCGGCGGGGCGCAGCGGCGGCAGATCGTCAGGATCGATCTGATCGTGCCACGGCTGCAGCGCGGAATAGGGACAGTGGGGGAAGGTGAGCGGCAGGTAGAGGATGAACGGATCTTCCGGCTGGCTGCGCAGGAAGTCGATACCCGCTTGCACGTTGGCGTAGTCGCCATGATCTTCGAGGACGTCGGCGTATGGCTCGTAGAGGAAGCTGTAGTAGCGCGGATCGTCCTCGGCGAAGGGGTTGGGGCCGAATTTGCCCTTGCCGCGGCTCTCTGCCACGTCCACGCTGTCGGCGAAACTGCCGGGAGAGAGCAGATCGTTCTTGCCGTACCAGTGGACGGTGTAGCCCTTCTGCTTGAGATAGCGCAGCAGGTTGGGTTCATCGGGGCGCAGCATGTGCCAGAGGGTGCGGTGTCCGCGCACGTGGGGGTACCAGCCCGTCATCATCGAGCAGCGCGACGGCGTACACACCGAATGCTGCACGTGACATTGGTCGAAGCGCACACCGTCGGCGGCCAGCGCGTCCATGTTGGGCGTCTGCACCAGCGGATGTCCGTAACAGCCGACGCTTTCGGCACGCAGTTCGTCGGGCATAAAGAATATAAAGTTCATGACCGCAACCCCTCAGCCGGCCCCCAGGGCGCAAGACCGACGGTGCCGTAGGGGTTGAAGATGATGTCGTTTTCCTTGGCAGCGAAGCGCCACATCTTGCCCACAAGCTCTTTTTTAATCTCGGTGTAGGCCGGGTCCTCGGCCACGTTGACCATCTCGTGCGGGTCATTGCGCAGATCGTAGAGTTCGTCGAAGTCGAAGCCGTTGTAGACGTACTTGAACTCGTGGGTCATCACGGCGCGCTGGCTGTAGTAGAGTTCTACGCCGTTGCATTGGGTGTAGAGCGCGTCGGGCCACCACGTGGGGACCCGTCCTTGTATCACGGGCAGCAGGCTGTTTCCGGTTAGATCGTCGGGCGGCTCGATTTCGGCCAGTTCGAGGAAGGTAGGCGCGAAATCGGCCAGCGTGACGATGGCGTCGATCTCGCGGCCAGGATTGGGGATTCCTTTGGGCCAGCGCATGATACAGGGGACGTGATACGCCTCGCGGAACGCGGGGACGCCCTTGAGGTATAGCCCGTGTGCGCCACAGTAGTCCCCATGATCCGAAAGGAAGACCACCAGCGTATTGGCCGCCTGACCGGTGGCGTCCAGCGCGTCGAGGACCTCGCCCAGCATGGCGTCTTGCATCGTGCAGAAGGCCCAGTAGTGGGCGATAGACTCACGCACTTCGTCCTCGGTTAGCTGGTCCCAGAGCTGGCGGCGCATTCGCTGGTAGAGGCGCGGCTTGTCTTCCAGGGTGTCGCGATAGCTTTCAGGAAGCTCAATATCGGCGGGGTTATACATGTCCACGAATTTCTTGGGCACGTTGAAGGGGTCATGCGGCCCAACAGGACCGACAAAGAGCGCCCATGAATCGTCGGTGTATTGGAGATCGTGGATCGCGCCCACGGCGCGGCTCACCACTTTGTAGTCGTGAGAATCTTCATAGCCCTTGGGGCCGGCGTCGGGCAGCGTGTCGTAGACGACAAAGTCGCCCCAGCCCGGGCGCTGGATGTGTCCACGTTGGCGTTCGCCCTCTTCGGTATAGGCGTCGGCATCGCGTCGCCAGTCTTCGATGGTGCGGCCGTGGTTGGTGCCCTTGGTGGCGGTGGTCACCAGTTCCGTCCAGCCGCGGTCGGATGGGTTCTCGGCGGCGCTGACGTGCCACTTACCGCTGAAAATCGTGCGGTAGCCCACCTCGCGCAGTTGTTCGCCGAAGGTGATCACGCCGGGGTTGAGCTCGGTATGGATGGCGGCGCTGTTGAAAATGTTGTTGTAGATGCCGTGGCGACTTGGGTAGAGACCTGTAAAGAAGGTCGCCCGCGACGGACAGCAATGGGGCGACGGTGTGTAGCAGTGGCGGAAGCGCACACCCTCGGCGGCCAGTCGGTCGGCATTGGGCGTCTTGCAGGGGTGGCCGGGTTCGACCACCTGTCCCTGCTCCTGGTCGGTCATGAAGATCAGAATATTGGGTCGGGCGGGCATTGGGATGTCCTATCCGTGTGGTGAATGTGGGTTCGTCTTCATTGTACCGATTTGGCGGGGATTGTCTACCAGGGGGGAAGAACCGGTGTAAGAACGTCCACAACACAGGGCATGCTATAATTTGCTCAACACACCTTCACTATCCGCCATGTTCCGCTTTCGAGATTCCCGCATCGATCTCTGTTTTTACATTTTCTTCAGCGTCAAATGTATAACGAAATTAGCGCGTTGATGAGCGAAGACTCGACTGTTTAGGCGTCTTGCGTTATCGTCAATCGCCCGTTCAGACAACTGTGCCATGCCATATAAAATTTTGGAGCCAATCGACATTCTACAGATACAGCATGTCATCGACACGCTTGAAGCCGATATTGTGGCACGTGATCAGATGGCCACTGCGTTGGCATTGAGGAATGCCGAGCTACATGACGAATTACAGCGACGGCTGGCCGAAAGTGAGAGTTTTGGCCGTGTGCTGGTGAGCCTGCTTCAAAAAACCGTGCTGGAACAGGTACTCAATACCGTCTGTACAGAGGCGCAAGGGTTGATCGGCGCAACCGGCAGCGCCATTTTGCTGCTCACGGATCAGGCCTCGCTTGAGGTAAAACACAGGCTGGGCCGTCCGATTTCCGGCGTCGAACGCCTGCCGGTCGCCGGTTCGTTGGCTGGGCAGGTGGTGCGCAAGGGAGAGCCGGTGCGCGTGAACGATCCTGTCCTCATGGCAGATGCACAGATCTATCAATGGCCGACCGATCTGACGGCGTTGCTCACCCTGCCGTTGCATGTCAATGGCGGCATTATCGGCGTGTTGGACGTGGTCAACAAGGTGGGGGGATTTACCGACGAAGATGTTCGTGTGATGTCGGTTTTTGCCAACCAGGCGGCTATGGCAATCGAGCATGCCCGTCTTCAGCATCAGGCAGAACAGATGGCTGTGCTTGAAGAGCGGCAACGTTTGGCGCGCGGCATGCACGATTCGGTGACACAGTCGCTCTATAGCGTAACACTTTATGCCAACGCTGCGGCGCTGGCGCTGGCTGCAGGCAAAGGCGAGGTAGCCGCCGAGTATCTCTCTGAGCTGCAAGCGACGGCCCAGGAAGGGATGCGCGACATGCGCTTGCTCATCTTTCAATTGCATCCGCCCGTCCTCGAAGCGGAGGGATTGGTGGCAGCGTTGCAGGCACGTCTGGCTGCGGTTGAAGAACGCGGCGGACTGCAAACCTACTTGCGCGTTGAAGGCGAAAGGCGTTTACCCATCTCCATCGAGGAAGATCTCTACTGGATCGCGCAAGAAGCCCTCAACAATGTACGCAAACATGCCGCCGCCCACAATGTCACCGTGCATCTCCAGTTCACAGCGGCAACCGTTCGTCTTGAAGTAATCGACGACGGCGTAGGCTTCGATCCAGATGCGGCCCGCACCGAAGGACGTGGCAGCGGCGGGTTGCGCAGTATCGCCGACCGGACAAAACGACAGGGGGGGACATTACAGTATGAAAGTAGCCCCAACCAGGGAACACAGCTAAGGGTCGAGGTGACATTGTGATTCGAGTCTTGATTGTTGACGACCATGCCATTGTGCGCAAGGGCATTCGCGCTTTGCTTTCCGAATCAGGCGGTTTTGAGATCGTGGCCGAAGTAGCCGACGGCCAGGACGCCGTACACCAGGACCTGGAAACGCAGCCCGACGTCATCCTGATGGATCTCTTGATGCCGGGGATGGGTGGCATTGAAGCAACGCGCCAGATTACCAGCCAGCGCCCCGGTGCACGCGTCCTCGTATTGACCAGCTTTGCCGCGGACAACAAACTCTTCCCCGCCATCAAAGCTGGCGCTGTAGGCTACTTGCTCAAAGATTCCTCGCCTGATGATCTTGTGCGGGCCATTCGTCAGGTGCATCGGGGGGAACCGGCACTCCATCCCATCATCGCGCGCAAGCTGTTGCAAGAAGTCAAACAAGCGCCTGAACTGGAAGCGCCCCCCGAGTCGCTAACTGAGCGCGAAATGACAGTATTACAGTTCGTCGCCCAAGGGCTGAGCAATCAGGCGATTGCCGACGAATTGATCGTCAGTGAATCCACCGTGCGTGCACATGTCAGCCGAATCCTAGGCAAACTTCACCTGGCCAGCCGTACCCAGGCGGCGCTCTATGCCGTGCGCGAAGGGTTAACCGGTGAAAACACCGAGGCCCCCGAAGATGGATAGCCGACAGGCATGAATCAATTCGCCTACATCAAAAAGACACAAAAGGCCGCCCATTGGGTGGCCTTTTGTTTTGGCTATCAGATCGGTTTCGCCAACGACTGGTGTGAAGCTTTCCGCTATGATGGTAAGCAGAATCAGAAAAGCGATAGATGATGTCTGGCTTTCATGGTCAAAAACAGGAGAACCACGTGATGACAGAAAACAAGCAATCAACGCCGAAAACATCAACAAAAAAACGTTCCAAAGGATATCGGAAGTATATACGCCAACAGAAGCAAGCCGCCCGCAAGCTCGGTGGTTCTCGTACTTGAGACGGCGGTTACGCCATATAGCCACCGGACCATCATTGCCCATATTCGCTCAGGAGGAATGACATGACCCAGCACCGTGCAGGCATTGAACGTGAAGAGAGATCGAACAACGACAACCGTGCTCGCAAGCCCATTCCGGCTGTACAACCAGCCCCCGCCGAAGCGAAAAAGCCTGGCCTGCGCCAGCGCTGGGATTCCGTCCAAACCTCGAAGACGATGGTTTTCTGGTTGATGCTTGGGGTGATCGCACTCACCATATTCGTCGGCTTTCGTTGGGGCGGATGGGTGACCAGTGCGTCGGCTCAGAGTGCAGCAAACAGCACAGCACAGACAGCCGTCGTGGCACGCCTGGCGCCGATGTGTGTAGCGCAGTTCAACCTGGATCCTGCAAAAGACACGAAACTTGTAGAGTTACAGGGCACGAGCACCTTCCAACGGTCCGCCTACGTCAAAGCGCAAGGATGGGCGACCCTGCCGGGCGAGACAACCCCCGACAACAAGGTGGCAGAAGCCTGTGCCAGGTTGTTGGTCGAGTAAAGAAACGCTGAACTGTTACTTGATACGTCTTCAGAAAACCCGTCCTTGTGATGGGTTTTCTATTTCGATTTCAGAACTTCAAGCAGAAGAGGAAAACACCGATGACCGAACTTAAGCCCAAAGCTTGGCACGAACAGTTTCTGGCCAACGCAGACAAGGTTAGAATCATCCAAGCCTTGAATGACGGAAAAGAGCAAGAAATTACAAAGCTGGCAACTGCTCTCGCCCGCCAATCCTCCTTGTTCGCAGACTTTGCAACCCAATGGAAGATGCGCGTCTCTGAACTCGATATCAGGTTGAGCAACGATTTTTACATGCGGCAGATCTATGTTGGGCGCAGGGCTCAATCCAAAGGCCCCAAAGCAGAAGAAGTTAGCTAACTATCTAACCCCGCTACCGAAAATTCAGTTGAATGGAGTACGCACATGCAAATGCAACAAATCGATACATCCCCAGCCTATCAAGCGGCACAGGACGAGTTAACCCGCATTGAAAGACGCCGCGATCCCGAACAAGGACGCTGGCAAGAGTACTACCGCCTGGTGGTTGATTGCCTGCGCTATTTTTTGGCACAAGAGCACAAAGTTCGAACCGCCAATCGTTCTGTGACAGAGATGCAACAGGCTTTGCGCCGTTCAACACTCTCCTCAGCGCAGACACAGCCGTTGCTCGATCTGCTGGCCGAGAACGACACGGTTCAAATGGCCACCTACCTGCCTGGCCCAACCCAGGGTCGCCAGTTGATCGGGCGCGCCCGCACCATGATTGATCAGATGGCGCAGGCATCCACATCAACCGCATGAGATCGGAATTCTCTTAAACTGTGGGTGTCACCGCTTCTAAGAGGTCATTGGTGGGGCAGCCCTTCAGGAGAAAAGCATCGGCTCCGGCCAGCAGGACGGCAGAACGGTCTGTGGCATACATGGTAAGGACCACGATTCGGATCTCCGGCCACTGGCTCTTAATGAGCCGAATCACTGTCAGCCCGTCCAATTTCGACTCTGGACGGGCTGATTTTGTAGATGACCAGGGTGCTGAAGGTATCGCTGCATTGTGGGTGGGCAGATCGAGCACAACGACGTCCGGATGCAATGCCTGCACCTGCTGCACAGCTTGTTGGCCGTCGTTGGCTTTGCCCACAATCTCAATAACAGCCGCTGTGCAGTTGGCAGTGTGCCGGCGCAGCTCCGTCAACAGCGCTTCCAGGCTCTGCCGTACCCGCGGCTGGTCATCGGCAATGAGCAGACGAATCGATGCCAGATGACACTTTGAATCCTCTGTGCTTTTGCTTGAGAATTGGCTCATGAGGCTTCCCCTAGTTGCATCTTCCCAAGCACAACGCGTACTTGATGATGCAGGTCTATTTGCTAAGTGGTTCAAACAGTCCTGGATTGTCTTTCTTCTCTTTCTTGTCGCGCTTCGCCTGCTTCTTCTCCTTGGGCGTCTTCGCCGGCTTCTTCTTGTCGTCCTTTTTCTTTTCTTGGCCTTTACTCATGTAACTCTCCTATCGGGTTATGCTCAGAATCCCTGAGTGGAAGATGCTTATGCAGCTTCTGAGCAGTATAGACGAGCAATGGATCGCCCAACATTAGCGGAAACGATAGACTTCTTGGCGCGAACAGATCGTCTGGTACGTAGGCGCTAGCGGTTTGTTGTACAACGTTCGGCTCTAGAGAAGGCCATTTGCCCAGAAATGTCTATCGCTTCCGCTAATGGTTGGGGACTCAGATTAGGCTATGCTTAACATTCGCACCCGACATACGGGAAAAACCAGAAGGAGTATCTTTTGACAATTCAAACCGACCGGGACCAGCTTGCCGGTGTGAAAGAAGAGTATCAATACGGTTTTCATGATACTGAACGCCCCTTTTTCAAAGCGGAAAGGGGACTGAATCACGCCGTGGTCGACCAGATTTCAGATCACAAAAACGAGCCGGGCTGGATGCGCCAGTTTCGTCATGACGCGCTGGACATTTTCTTTGCCAAAGCCATGCCGACGTGGGGCGCCGATTTAAGCGGCATCGACTTTGACGAAATCTTCTACTACTTGCGCCCTGCCGAACAGCAGGGCAAGAGTTGGGACGATGTCCCCGAAGACATCAAACGCACCTTCGACCGCCTGGGCATCCCCGAAGCGGAACGCAAGTTCCTGGCCGGTGTGGGCGCGCAGTACGACTCTGAGGTGATCTACCATAGCTTGAAAGAGGAGTGGGAGAAGATCGGGGTCATTTTTCTGGACATGGACAGCGGCCTGCGCGAGCACGAGGAGATCGTGCGCCAATACTTCGCCACCATTATCCCCGCCAACGACAACAAATTCGCCGCGCTCAACAGCGCCGTGTGGAGCGGTGGCAGCTTCGTCTACGTCCCCAAGGGCGTCCACGTGGATGTCCCATTGCAGGCCTATTTCCGCATCAACGCCGAGAACATGGGCCAGTTCGAGCGCACGCTGATCATTGTGGAAGAGGGCGCAAGCGTCCACTATGTGGAAGGCTGCACCGCCCCCATCTACTCCAGCAACAGCCTGCACAGCGCCGTGGTGGAGATTATCGTCAAGAAGGGCGCACGCTGCCGCTACACCACCATCCAAAACTGGAGCACCGACGTCTACAATCTGGTGACCAAGCGCACCATTGCCGAAGAAGGCGCTACCATGGAGTGGATCGACGGCAACCTGGGCAGCAAGGTGACGATGAAGTACCCCGCCGTCTACATGATGGGGCCGAAGGCGCACGGCGAGATCCTGTCGATTGCCTTCGCCGGCAAAGGGCAGCACCAGGACGCAGGCGGCAAGGTTGTCCACGGCGCGCCGTACACCAGCTCGAAGATCGTCTCCAAGTCCATCAGCAAAGACGGTGGACGCGCCAGTTACCGCGGTCTACTCAAGGTGGCCAAGGGCGCACACCACAGCAAGAGCCACGTCGTCTGTGATGCGCTGCTCCTCGACGAGCAAAGCCGCTCTGACACCTACCCCTACATCGAAATCGAAGAGGAAAATGTCAGTGTCGGCCACGAAGCTTCGGTGAGTAAGATTGGTGAAGAGCAGCTCTTTTACCTCATGAGCCGAGGCATTGGCGAGGACGAGGCTGCGGCCATGATCGTCGGTGGCTTTATTGAACCGCTGGTCAAGGAACTGCCCATGGAGTATGCCGTCGAGATGAACCGGCTGATCCAGTTGCAGATGGAAGGCAGTATCGGCTAAGAAGTGTTTGTATCCAACATTTCGTATGTCGTCGCCCTGGCGTGAACCTGCCCCAAAATAGAGTTTGTGGACACGGATTGAAGGAAACACGGATCAAACCAAAGCATCTGTGATTTTTGCCACTCCGTGTCCACATACCCACTGCACATCTCCGCTCAATCCACGTTCTATCTCTGCCACGTTCTATCTCTGCCACGTTCTATCTCTGCCACGTTCTATCTCTGTCACGTTCTATCTTCGATATCGTGTACAATGAACCGATATGACTGTCGGTTCGATATTCACCTCACAGGACAAACTCATGCCCGATCCCAAAGACGACAAGAAAACCGAAAACGGCGACAAGACAAAGAAATCGCCCGAAGAAAAGAGCGTGCAGACGCGCCACACCGTCACCGTGGATGGCGTGGAGATCCGCTACACCGCCACCGCGGGCACACTGCTGCTCAAAGAAGAGGACGACACCGTGAAGGCGTCGGTTTTTTATGTGGCCTACACCCGCGACGATGTGAAGGATGTGGGCAGCCGTCCGCTCACCTTTTCGTTCAACGGCGGGCCAGGCTCCTCTTCGGTGTGGATGCACCTGGGGATGCTGGGGCCGCGCATTGTGCAGATGAACGAAGATGGCTCCGCGCCGCCGCCGCCCTACAAGCTGCGCGAGAACCCGCACTCCGTCCTCGACGTGACCGATCTTGTCTTCATAGACCCGGTGGGCACGGGCTACAGCCGTCCAGCGCCGGGCGAGAAGCCGGATCAGTTCCACGGCTACAAACAGGACATCGAATCGGTGGGCGAATTCATCCGCCTGCTCACGACGCGGCTCAAGCGCTGGTCTTCGCCCAAGTTCCTCATCGGCGAGAGCTACGGCACCACGCGAGCGGCAGGGCTGGCCGGGCATTTGTTAGAACGGCACGGGCTGGTCTTCAACGGCGTGATGCTGATCTCCACGATTTTGAATTTCCAGACGGCGCGCTTCACTGTGGGCAACGATCTGCCCAATCTCCTCTTTTTGCCCACCTACACCGCCACCGCCTGGTATCACGGACAGTTGCCGGCGGATCTGCAAGCGCGTCCGCTGCGCCAGGTGCTCGACGAGGTGGAAGCCTTTGTCATGGGCGAGTACGCCCTGGCCCTCATGCGCGGGGACAGCCTGCCCGCCGCCGACCGCGCCGACATTGCCGCCAAGCTGGCCCGCTTCACCGGTCTGGACGCGTCCTATGTGGAACGCACCAACCTGCGCGTCGATATCTTCCGCTTTACCAAGGAACTGCTGCGCGACCAGCGCCGCACAGTGGGACGGCTCGACAGTCGCTTCATCGGCATCGACCGCGACGCCGCCGGTGAGATGTTCGAGTTCGATCCCAGCTACAGCGTGATCCAGGGGCTCTACACCGCCACCCTCAACGATTACGTGCGCCGTGATCTGCGCTTCGAGAGCGACCTGGCCTACGAGATCCTGTCCAATCTCTACCAGAAGTGGGATTACAGCAATGTCCAGAACCAGTACCTAAACGTGGCCGAAACCCTGCGTCAGGCGTTGACACAGAACCCATTCATGAAGGTCTTCGTGGCTAACGGCTACTACGACCTGGCCACACCCTACTTTGCCACGCAGTATACCTTCAACCACCTGCAACTTGATCAGGCGCTGCATGGCAACATCTCAATGGGATTCTACGAAGCAGGCCACATGATGTACGTCCACCCACCGTCACTGGTGCAAATCAAGCACGATCTGGCTGGGTTTATCCGGCAGTCGGTGGCCGCGGAGGGGGTGGCTCCCGTGAAATCTTTGCCGCAGAGGTGAGGAGTGCAGATGATCCACAGATCACACAGAATTTGAGGATTTCCAGCAGAAGATTTGATGCTTCTCTGAATCCTTTTGAACTGTGTAACCTGTGGATCATTTCTGCCTTCGTGTATTTCCGTTCGACTGCGTGGATCAAAATTCCGCTGGATTCGCCTACCAGGCGTAGGCATTGGGGGCTTCACCACCCGGCCCAGGGAAGATCTCATCCAGCTTTTTCAGCGTTTCCGCATCCAGCACAATTTCGGTGGCCCGCACGGCGCTTTCCAGTTGCTCGATGGTGCGCGGCCCGATAATCGGCGCGGTGACAATTGGATTGTGCATCAACCAGGCCAACGCCACCTCACCCGGTGCATGCCCGATTTCGCGGCAGAGCGACTCGTACTTTTCTAACTGGTCGCGGTTCTGAGCGACCTGTTTTTCAAAGTCTCCACCCTTGCGACGGCCGGTCTCCAACTTCTCCAACGCGCCGCCCAACAGACCACCCCCCAGCGGGCTCCAGGGAATCAGCCCCAGTCCGTAATGGCGACAGGACGGAATCACTTCCAGTTCAACCATGCGGTTGTTGAGATGGTAGATGCTCTGTTCGCTGACAAGCCCCATCATGCCGCGCTTGGACGCTTCTTGGTTCGCCGTGGCAATGTCCCAACCGGCGAAGTTGCTCGACCCTACATAGACTACCTTGCCCTGGCCGATTAGGCTGCCGAATGCCTGCCATGTCTCATCCCAGGGGCATTCACGGTCGATGTGATGCATCTGGTAGAGGTCGATCCAGTCGGTCTGCAAGCGCTTGAGGCTGCCTTCGCAGTGTTTGCGGATCTTGTAGGCCGACAAGCTACGACCGTCTGTGTTCACCTCCGGCAAATTTCCCTTGCGCTGAACAGGATTGTAAACTTTTGTGGCCAAAACCGTGGCGTCCCGGCGGCGACCATCTAGCGCAAACCAGCGGCCAAGGATCTCTTCTGTATGACCATGTTGAACCCCACGACCGTAGACATCGGCTGTATCAAAGAAATTGATGCCGAGTTCGAGCGCACGATCCATGATCTTGTAGCTCTCTTCTTCGCTGGTGTGCCAGCCGAAGTTCATCGTACCCAGACAAAGGTTGCTGACAAGCACACCATGTCGGCCTAAACGTTTGTGTGTTACTGCCATTTTGTAACTCCTTACATTCACTAAATGTTGCTCAACCATTACTAAACCTTCAATTCCACCCCCAAGCCTAGTTAAGTTAAGAAGGAAATGCAAACTTTGCTTATGCTCAATGCAAGTGTTTTTTGCGGTTCCAGCTACGGGTAATCTGCAAACGCGTTTGTGGGTAGGTACAAGTGAAGGATAAAATGATGTATACGAAGTCTCGCTTCTTTCCAAAAGGACAAATTATATGCCTGAGACAATACCTCCACATCCCCCAATCCGCTGGGGCATCATCGGCTGTGGCAATGTCACCGAGGTGAAGAGTGGACCAGCTTTCAGCAAGATCGAGGGATCGGAACTGGTGATGGTCATGCGTCGCGACGCCGCCCTGGCCGAAGACTATGCACGCCGTCACAACGTGCCGCGGTGGACGAACGACGCCGACGCCCTGATCCACGATCCTGAGGTGGATGCCGTCTATGTCGCCACGCCGCCCGATTCCCATGCCGACTATGTGCAGCGGGTGGCGGCGGCAGGCAAGCCCGTTTACGTCGAGAAGCCCATGGCGCGCACCTACACCGAATGCCTGCCCATGCTCGAAGCGTGCGAAGCGGCAGGCGTGCCCCTCTTTGTGGCCTACTACCGGCGCTGCCTGCCCAACTTCCTCAAGGTCAAAGAATTGGTCGATGCAGGCACCATCGGCGCCATCCGTTTTGTGGCGATTCGCCTCTTTCAACCCATCCGCCCCGCCGAAAAAGACACGAACAACCTGCCCTGGCGCGTGCAGCCGTCCATTGCAGGTGGGGGACATTTCTTTGATCTGGCCTCGCACCAGTTGGACTTTCTCGACTACCTCTTCGGCCCGATTGTCTCCGCCCAAGGACACGCCGCCAATCAGGCCGGCCTCTACCCCGCCGAGGACATCGTCACCGCCAACTTCCGCTTTGCGTCGGGCGTACAGGGCAGCGGTGTCTGGTGCTTCACCGTCGATCCCTACCAGAAATGCGACACTGTCGAGATCTTCGGTAGCCAGGGGCGTATCACCTTCGCCGCCTTCAGCGAAGATCCTGTGCGGCTGGAATGGGACGGCGCACGGCAGGAATTCCCCACCCGCTACCCCGAACATGTGCAGCAACCCATGATCCAAAGTGTGGTCGACGAATTGCGCGGGCAAGGGCGTTGCCCCAGCACCGGCGACTCCGCCGCACGCACTTCACGGGTGATGGACGAGATTGTGGGGCGCTAAATGTCTTGTAGACGGAAACGACTTTCCCCCAAGTCTTTCCGGCGATGGCTCTGGATGATTGCCGTAATCGCCGTCTCTTGTGCACTGACCATCCCCACACATGCGCAAGATGATCCACCCGTTACCGTGATCGACGAACCGCTTATCATCGGCGTTTACGACGACCCGCCCTTTGTCATCGCCGCCGACGACCGCACGTGGGACGGGCTTAGCGTTCAACTCTGGCGTGAGATCGCCGAAGAACTCAACATCGATTACGAGTTCCGCTCGGTACTGCGCAATGAACAGTTGCCAGGTATTCTCGACGGCACGATCGACATCGCCATCAACACCATTGCCTCTGGCGAGTCCGAAGCCCAGATCGACTACTCGCAGATCTACCACACCACAGAACTCGGTGCTGCTGAACGACGTGAACAGACACCCGTAGACGTAATCCGAGCCGTGATCTCGCCCCAGTTCCTGTCTACGGCACTCTGGATCGTGGTGCTTTTGGTTATTGTCGGTGCGCTGATCTGGCTTTTGGAAGGACGTCACAATGCCGAGCTTTACGGCGAAAAGCCCCATCACGGCGTGTGGACCGGCTTCTGGTGGGCCGCGGTGACAATGTCGACCATCGGCTACGGTGATGTTGTACCCAAATCGACGGCGGGGCGCGCGCTAGCGCTGATCTGGATGTTGATAGCGATGGTGATCACCGCCAGCCTCACCGCCACCATCACCACCACCCTTACACTCACATCGGGATTTCAGCCGGTTGCCTTTCCCGAAGGGTTGCAGGGTATTCCCATCGGCGCAGTGGACACCTCCTTGGGCGCGCAACTACTCGACGAAGAGGGCATCGACTACCAGTCCTACGCAACGGCCACCGATGCCATGCAGGCGCTGCGCGACCGCGAAATCGACGTCTTCGTCGACAACATAGCGTCCTTGCGCTACGTACGCAACCAGGCGATTGGTCCGCTTCAAGACATCAACATTCAATCGACAGGGCGATTGCCCCAATTGTACGCCTTCGCCCTGCCCCAAGACAGCCCCCTGCGCGAGCCGATCAACCGGCTGATCCTAAAGCGGATGAACAACGCGCAGTGGCACGACGTGTTGAGCCGGTACATGCCGAATGAGTGACGACGGACGACGGACGACCGACGACGTGTAGAGTGGTAACTTGGTGACTGGGCAACTTGACATGTGAATGCAGTGGCAGCACAATCTCATTCGCAATTCGCAATTCGCAATTCGCAATTCGCAATTCGCAATTCGCAATTCGCAATTCGCAACCAGGACCCACGCCAATGCCCTACACCATCACCCCGATGCTCCCCACCGACTGGCCGCACGTCTGCCGAATTTATCTGGAGGGCATCGCCACCGGCCAAGCTACGTTTCAGACGGAAGCGCCGTCTTGGGAGGCGTGGGACGCAGGACACTTGCCGTCGCCGCGATTGGTGGCACGCGCCGATAAGGACGTGTTGGGCTGGGTGGCGCTGAGCCCCATCTCGGCCCGTCCTGTTTACGCCGGGGTGGTGGAAGGGAGCCTCTACATCGCCGCCAACGCCCGTGGGCAGGGGATCGGGCGCGCCCTGCTCACCGCCATCATCGCCGCATCCGAAGCCGCCGGCATCTGGACGATCCAGGCCGGCATCTTCCCCGAAAATGAAGTGAGTGTACGCCTGCACGAAGCCTGTGGATTTCGTATCGTCGGACGGCGCGAACGAGTAGGTCGTCTGCATGGCGTCTGGCGTGATGTGCTCTTGATGGAACGACGCAGCCCAATTGTAGGAATCGACTGAATGACATCCGAACTGATTACGTACTACCTTGAAATGCTCGACCCCGTTCAACTTCAGCCGGCGCGCCTGCCAGAAATCCCCCTGGAAGTCCGCCGTTCTGAGGTTGTCTACCCGGCGCTCAATCACTTCCTCTATGCCGAAGTGGGTGCGGATTACGAGTGGACGATGCGCCTGCGCTGGAGCGAAGCTGACTGGCTGGCCTGGCTGGATCGTCCACAACAGCAGACGTGGATCGGCTACGTACAGGGGACACCTGCGGGCTACTTTGAACTGGAAGCGCAGCCCGACGCCAACGTGGAACTGGCCTATTTCGGCCTGTTGCCCCCTTTCATAGGCAAAGGCTATGGCGGCGCCCTGCTCACCGCCGCGATTCAGCGCGCCTGGGCCATGGACGCCCGCCGTGTCTGGGTGCATACCTGTAACTTTGATCACCCTATGGCGCTGCGCAACTACCAGGCACGCGGCTTCCAACTCTACGACACCAAACGAGAAGCGCGCCCTACACCGGAGACAACGCCTTGAACAACTCATTCGACAAGTGGATCAGCGGCGATGCCATCCCGCGACGTGGCAATTGGTTCTCGCGTACCTTTGCCGCCGCTGCTTTGCAGCTCTTTGGGTGGAAAGCGGTAGGGGAATTGCCCAACCTGCCAAAATTCCTCCTGGTAGGTGTGCCACACACATCGAATTTGGATGGTGTGCTGGCCGTTTTCGTCCTCATGGCGGCGGGAGTGGAACTACATTGGATGGTCAAAAAAGAAGTCTTCGACAATCCATTTGGTGGCCTGCTACGTTGGCTGGGCGGTGTGGCCGTGGATCGGAAATCGCCACAGGACGTGGTTGGGCAGATGGTGGATCGTTTCGAGAAGCGCGACAAATTCGTAGTGGTGATTGCCCCTGAAGGCACCCGCAAACGTGTTGAACGTTGGAAAACGGGCTTTTACCGTATCGCCCTGGCCGCGGAAGTGCCGATTGTGCTTGTCTACGCCGACTATGCCAAGCGTGAAATAGGGATCGGCCCGGTCGTACAGCCGAGCGGCGACCTGGAAAAGGAGATGGCCGAGATGCGCGCCTTTGCCGACACCATCACCCCCCGTCACCCGGACCGTGCCTGAACGAAACATCTCCTTCATCCAATCAAACAGGAGCCATCCAAGCTTGGATGGCTCCTGTTTGATTGGATGCGTTGCTTGTCTACTTCACTCTTCGGTAGGTTGCCGTCGCTGTATCGAAACGACGTACGGCGCTTACCGCTCCACTGCCGGGAGGTAAATGGCGTTGTTCAACGTGATGCCCTGTACGAGGGTTGCGATACGAGTGCCGTCGGCATCGGTGTAGCTGTTGACGTTGACGATGCTGCCCACGGTCAAAGTGCCGCGTGACTCGTTCAGAGCCGTGGCATCGGTGATGGTGTAGCCAACCCCGTCGATGACCCAGACAGATCCGGTGGCTGAGGCGTCGGCGGCGACAAGCGCATTCACCGCTTGCAGGCTGCCCACTTTGTTGTCGTCACCGGCGCCGGGGGGCACATGTGTTTCGATCTTCTTCAGCCGGTTGAAGCCGTCTTCAACGCGGTATTCCACTTTCACATAGCTGCCTTCCGCCGGCACAGCGCGTCTGTCGTTGATGAGGGTGGTCTGATCCGCCACAAAGGTGACGCCGCCGATGATCCACCGGCCGTTGATGCCCACCGCAGGTTTCTGAACGACGAAGCCATAGCTCTTGAAGTGGCCTGCCTGTGAGGGGAAGTCATCGTCGTCGCTGGTTTCGATTTCTTTTGCAACCCGATCGCCTTCTCTATTGACCCGATACTCAACTTTGACTTTGACGCCTACAGCCAATGGCTTATCGTCATCATCGTCATCGTCCAATTCGGTGCGCGTGGTGACCAAATAATTGATGCCGCTAATGGTCCACGTGCCGGTGTCGCCGCCGTTTGGCATCTCCTCGATGACGCCGTAGGCGTGTCCTTCTTTGCCGTAAGAATAGTCGTCATCATCGTCGTCGTCATCGTCGTCGCTTTTGTACTTGGTTTCAATCTTGCGGGCGATATTTTCGTCGTTGCTGTTGGTGTAGAACTTTACTTCGACGAGCGCACCCACCGCGAAAGGACCGCGTTCAGCTTCCAACTTGGTCTGCTCGGTGACGCTGATGGCGATGCTGCCGATGAGCCACTGACCGGTGAGGCCGTCGGCAGGTATCTCGCGGATCACGCCGTAGACTTTGCCCTTGGGGAAGCCGGCGCTGCCGTCGTTATCGTCGTCGTCGCTACCGTAGCCGTCGCATTTGTAGCTGCTTTCCGTCTCGATCTCTTCGGCCCGGTGCGGTGTGCCGATGACATACTCAACCTCGACACAAGCCCCCACACGAAAACCACCGTCCTCCTGCTCGAAATCGGTATCGCTGTCGGCTGCGTAGACAACGCCGCCGATGGTCCACTCGCCGATGAAGCCGGTAGCCGGCATGGCATCAATGCGGGCATAGCGTTCGTGATCGTCGTCGTCGTCGTCTTTGTCGCGACAATCAGAGAAATCTTCGCTGTCGAGTTCGCTGGCACGATAACTGCCATCTGAGCGGACGGTGTAATCGACCTCCACACACGCGCCCAGTTGTACAGGGCCTTCGTCTTCATCGAATTCGGTGCGGCTATCGGCAGTGAAGACTCGCCCGCGCACCGTCCACTGGCCGATGCGCCCCTCAGTGGGAACAGATTCTACGATGCCACGCCATTCGAGATCGTGTTTGTCATCGCCGCCGTTGTCGCCGCCGCTGCCTTTACATTCGTAGGCTGGTTCGCTGTCAATCTCGTCGGCAATGTTGTTGCCGTTCGATTCAACATACTTCACCTTAGCGCAGGCACCTACAACCAGAGCGCCTTCCAATTCGTCGAATTCGGTGCTGTTGTTGGCCACAAAGACCTTGCCACCAACCGTCCACTCGCCGAGGCGTTGACTATCGCCGGGGGTGGCTTCGATCACGCCGCGCCAGATCAGATCCCCATCTTTGGCGTGGGCAGCACCGGCCTGCCAGCCCATGAGGCCGATGAAAACACCTACAAAGAGCACCACAAACAGTGATACTTCTACTAGTTTGCGCATTGAATCTACTCTGTTCATAAAGAAATCCTCTTTTTGGTACATGGTTGAACTTGATTTCAGGCTTACACAAAAGATATGGCGGCAGTGCCCCGGTTTGATACACCAAGTTGAAAGACAAGTTTCCTTCCGCCGTTCGTCCTCTACCCTGGCCTGCCGGTTAGTCTAACGCGGAAAAATTCCCTCACGCTAGAGTCAAACTTTTCCTGATACCCCTACAGCCTCGTACTGGTTACACTGTCCATAACAGATGGTGGACACGGTCCTTGGGGCCGGAAAGGCTGGTACACATGCTCCTACGATTGCTGCTGGCAATCCCCAAAGCAGAAGAGTTGACGCTGGTTCACTCGATCCTCGATTCGGCGCTTGACTTGACCTGTCTGGACGTTGCCGCCGACGAAGCCCAAAGTGAAGAGGCACTACAATCCACCCTGGCAGAGAAACGCCACGACATTGTGATTCTCGATTGGGACCTGGCCGAGGCAAAGACACCTGCCCTGGTTCGATCAATGCTCCGTCACAATCCACAGCTACGCATTGTGGTTCTACTTCCGCTCTCTTATCGTCAATATCGCCAAATGGTGTGGGACGCCGGCGCTTGTAACGGCATTCCACGTGAGCACATGGACCAGGAATGGCTTTCAACCGTTCTCTGCTTGATGCACCGCGCAATGGAGCGCGAGAAACGCATCCTGGCCACCTGTCAAAAGGAAGAAGTTGTCTATGGCTAGAGTAAATCTCGAAATCACCCGCCGTCGCTTTTTGCAGGCGAGCGCGCTGAGTGCAGGGGGCTTGCTCCTCTCTGCGCGCACGACGCTGGCCAATAAGCTGGATCAGGCCGGTATCCCCGTGCCCTGGTTCTTGCAAGGAGAGATCACAACCACCTACAACTACTGCGACATGTGCCCGTGGCGCTGTGGCGTCGTTGTGCAAAGCCAAAACGGCGTCGTCAAGAAGATCGACGGCAACCCCAAGGATCCCAAGAGCCGCGGTCTCCTCTGCGCGCGTGGACAGGCCGGGCCTTCGTTTATGTACGATCCGGATCGGCTGCGTTCACCCATGATCCGCACCGGCGAACGGGGCGAAGGCAAGTTTAGAGAGGTCACCTGGGAAGAGGCGCTAGACTACACCGCCGAGAAGTTACAGGCGCTGACAGAGAGCTATGGGCAGGAATCGTTGGCCATCCTCGGCCACACATCAGGTGACTTCTGGTTTACCGACTACTTTGCCCAGGCATTCGGCACGCCCAACGCGGCCAAACCGTCTTCTTCGCTCTGCACCAGCCCGCGCGAAGAAGCGGCGTTGCTCACCTTTGGCATGGCCATCGGCAACCACGAACCCGCCGACTGGGAATTCACCGATTGTATCGTCCTCTTTGGCACACACATCGGCGAAGACGCCCGCAACACCATGATGCAGGATTTCGCCAACGCCCGCGCCCGCGGCGCTCGGGTGATTGTGGTTGATCCTCGCTTTTCTACGATTGCCAGCAAAGGCGACTACTGGCTGCCCATCAAACCGGGGACAGACACGGCGCTGCTCCTGGCCTGGATGAATGTCCTCATCAATGAGGAACGCTACGCCCAGGATTATGTGGCCGAATGGACGGTGGGCTTTGATGAACTCAAGGCGCACGTCCAGGAATTCACACCGGAGTGGGCCGCCGAAATCACCGATCTGACAGCCGAGCAGATCGTCGCCACCGCCCGCCTCATGGCCGACAAGTCACCGCGTACGGTGATTGTACCGGGTCGTCACGTCACCTGGTACGGCAACGACACCCAGCGCATGCGCGCAATTTACATCGTCAACGCGCTGTTGGGTTCTATCGGCAACGAAGGTGGCCTCTACCTCAACAAGACGCCCTACGTCGAAGCCTACCCACACCCGCCCTTCACGGTGCAGGGGAGTTCGGGCGGCTGTTCTGCCACCCCTGGCGAGGAAGGCGACACCCTGCCGCTTGGCCCCACCGGCAAGGCCCGCGCCGACGGCGTGCGCGAGAAGTTCATGCGCGGGCCAACGGCGGTGCAAGAGCTGATTGAGCCGATGATCAGCGGCGAGCCTTACCCGATCAAGGGGCTGATCGCCTACGGCATCAACATCTTCCACACCATCCCCAACGGCCCACGCACACAGGAAGCGCTCAAGAATCTCGATTTCTTCCTGGCCATCGACGTGCTGCCGGTTGAACATGTGGCCTGGGCCGATGTTGTCTTCCCCGAAGCCACCTACCTGGAACGTCACGACGAACTGTGGACCTGTGGACATAAAACGCCTTACATTGGTCTGCGCGAACCGGCGGTCGAGCCGCTTTACGACACCAAACCCGCCTGGTGGATGGCACGCGAACTCGGCATGCGCCTGGGATTGGAGCAGTTCTTCCGCTGGGAGACGGCGCAGGAGTATCTCAACGCCCGCCTGCTCTCCATCGGCTCCAACGTGCAGAAATTGCACGACGAAGGCGGCGTGATTGTGCAGAAAGGGAAGGCATACATCGCCGATTTCAAGGGCGATTCTCCCTTCAACACACCGTCGAAGAAGATCGAACTCTACTCCGAAGCGCTGGCAATCGTCGGCCAGGATCCGATGCCCGTCTACGAAGCCACCGAAGAAGTACCCGACGGCTACTTCCGTATGCTCTATGGCCGTCACCCGCTGCACACCTTCGGCAAGACACAGAACACGCCGGTATTGCACGAACTCTACCCCGAAAACGAAGTCTGGGTGAACGAAGACAAAGCCACGGAAGCCGGCTTTGCACAGGGTGAATACGTCTGGCTCGAAAACCAGGACGGCGTGCGCAGCGGCCCCATCAAGGTGAAGGCGACACAGCGCATCCGCGGCGATGCGGTTTATCTCGTCCACGGTTTCGGGCACAACGCGCCGGGGCTGTCCCTGGCACACGGCAAGGGCGCCAGCGACGCGGCTCTGGCCACTCGGTATAAACTCGATCCCATTGCCGGCAGCGCAGGCATGCGCGTCAACTTTGTGCGGCTGGTGAAGGAGGCTTAAGCATGGAACCCCGTTATGGTATTTTGATCGACCTCACTCGCTGCGTCGGCTGTCAAGCCTGCGTGGTGGCCTGCAAAACGGGCAACGAACTTGTCCCTGGTCAGGCGTACATCGACATTCAAGAGAAGGTACACGGCCAGTTCCCTGTGCTGAGTGCGTCCTTCCTCACCCATCGCTGTTACCACTGCGGCGACGCCGCCTGTGTGGCCGTCTGCCCCACAGGTGCACTGTACAAGAAATATCGCTTCACCGCCGTAGACGCAGAAAAGTGCATTGCCTGCGAACGCTGCATCAGCGCCTGCCCCTACGACATCCCGCAGATGGTTGATGATCGCGTCTCCAAATGCACGGGCTGTATGGAGTTGATCGAATCAGGCGGCGAACCCTGGTGCGTACAGACCTGCCCCAGCGGTGCGCTCCTCTTTGGTAGCCGCCGCACCTTGATGAACCAGGCGCTGGATCAGATTGACTCGATCCGTGGGCAGTTCCCCAAAGCGCAGATCTACGGTCAGACCGAAGCCGGCGGCCTTAGCGTCTTCCTGATTCTGCCCGACGAGCCTGCGGCACTTGATCTGCCCAATCTCGAACAAATCGAAGAGCGGCGCAGCAAGATCCGCCGCGCCGAAACGCCCACCGCGCCTTCGCTAGCCAAAGCAGAAGTCAAGTCATCGAGCCTGGGCACGCTGGCCCTGAGCCTCGGCTTTACCGGCCTGGCCGCCCTGCTCAACCGACGGCAGCAGGTCAATCGTTATGAAATTGATTTGGAGGTTGGTGATTAGAGATTGGTGATTGGTGATTAGGGAGAGTAGCCGATGGCGCTACCATTCTCTGCCCTAATCACCAATCACTAGTCACCAGTCACCTCTCCATAGAATACTCACTCTCTAAGGAGAAGATTGATGCGTACCCTGAGAAATTCTCGCAAACTGGCTGCGTTGTTGTTGATCATGACACTGTTGCTCAGTGCATGTGCGATTCCACAGATCGCAGTACCCGTTGCGCCCGAAGCGCCCGCCGAAGCCGTGGCGGAAGCCGAAGCGACGGCTGAACCAGCCGAGGAAGCCACGGCCGAACCTGTCGAAGAAGCCGCAGCAGAAGAAGCTGCACCCACCGGCGAAGTGGACGTTACCGCCGTTGTCGACGCCTACCTGTCGTCGATTCCCGATGGCTTCCTGGTTGTCGGCCTGGATGCCTTCAAGCAACAGATGGAAGTCACCGATGTCTATGTCGTGGATGTGCGCGAAGTAGGCGAATACGAAGCCGGCCACATCGAAGGCGCGGTGAACATCCCCATCCGCACACTGGCGCAGAACCTGGATCAGATCCCCAGCGACATGCCGGTGATCGTCTACTGTGCATCGGGTCAACGCGCGGGGATAGCCACCAGCGTGCTGCGCTCGTTGGGCTATGAGAATGTGCGCTCCTTCGCCGCCGGTTGGCGCGGTTGGAGCGCTGCCGCCGAGCCGGTGAGCACAGAGGCCGCCGAAGCCGGTTCCTTTGAAGTCGTCGCCGATCCTGCCTTGGTGGCTGTGGCCGACGATTTCCTGAGCACTATCCCCGAAGGCTTCCTCGCCGTCGGTACGGTGGAAAAGCTCGAAACCATGATGGACGCCACCGACGTCTTCTTGATCGACGTGCGCGAGGAATCCGAAGTCGCCGAAACCGGCATGATTCCCGGCGCGGTGAACATCCCGATCCGTACCCTCGGTCAGAACCTCGACCAGATCCCGACGGATCAGCCGGTGGTCATCTACTGCAAGAGCGGCTTCCGCGCCGCCCTGGCTTTGGGCGCACTGCAATTGATCGGCTACCAGAACACACAGACCTTCCCACCCAGTTTCCAGGGTTGGGAAGATGCCGAAGTCCCCGCGGCCGAAGAACCGGCGGTTGAGACCGGCGCGGTTGAGGTTGACACCGTTGTTGCCACTGTAGATGCCTACCTTTCCACCATGCCCGATGGTTTCCTCTCTGTCAGCCTGGATGCCTTTAAGGCGCAGATGGAAGCCACCGACGTCTACGTGATCGATGTGCGCGAGGTCAACGATTACGAAGCCGGCCACATCGAAGGCGCGGTGAACATCCCGATTCGCACCCTGGCGCAGAACCTGAGCGCCATCCCCACCGACATGCCGGTAATCGTCTACTGTGCATCGGGGCTGCGCGCCGGGCTCTCCGTTTCGGTGCTCCATTCCCTTGGTTACACCAATGTACGTGCCTACGCTGCCAGTTGGCGGGGGTGGACGGCCAACAATGAACCCGTCAGCATGGAACCGGTGGAACTGGGTTCCTTTGACGTACCTGAAATCGATCCAGCGTTGTTCGCCGCCGCCGACGGTTTCCTGAGCGCCATCCCTGATGGTTACTACGGCATTAGTTCAGTTGAAAGACTGACTGAGATGATGGACGCCACCGACGTCTTCCTGCTCGATGTGCGCGAAGACGCCGAAGTGGCCGAAACCGGCATGATCCCCGGCGCCACCCACATTGCCATTCGCACCATCGGCCAGAACCTGGAACAGATCCCCACGGATCAGCCGGTAATCGTCTACTGCAAGAGCGGCTTCCGAGCGGCGCTGGCCGCCGGTGCCCTGCATGTAATGGGCTACAACAACGTCCGCGCCTTCCCGCCCAGCATGAACGGCTGGCTCGAAGCCGGTGAAGAAGTCGCCAAATAGGCACTTCCTCCCTCAAAAAAAACGGGCGACCCGTCTCGGGTCGCCCGTTTTTTGTATATCGTTGTTTGCAGGCTGGGGATTAGGGGATTAAGCGATTAGGGGATTTCAGATCGTCTACACGATCTGAAATCCCCTAATCGCTTAATCCCCTAATCTCAAATCTTCTATTTGGGCATATCGCGTAACCCCGCATACGCCGGTCGATCCCAAATCCCGAACTGGGCCATTTCACTTTCAGGGTTGACGACGCCGAAGTTAAGATTCCACGCATAGGCCGGGCCGACCCAACCCCAGCTCTTCATCATCTCGTACGAGCGGACAAGATACTGCGCCTGTTCTTCCGGCGTGATGTCGGCGGCGTACTCGTAGCCGGGCAGCGGTGTCGGGCTGCTGGCCCAGCCGAACTCTGTGGGCCAAATACGCTTGGCCGAATCGCCATTGGCCACCATCACGTTGCGATAGCGCAGCATCGTCTCCTGGAAGAAGAACGATGGGTGGTTCTTGAACTCCGGTTCTTGTGGATTGGTGTAACCAAAACGCACATCGGGCGGATTGTTGTAGCCGCTCGGGTGTGCACCCAAACCGTCGAAACAGGATCGAGCGCCATTCTGGTACATGCGCTGCAAGAAGACAATGTCGTCGATGGCGATGACGCCGTCGTTGACGCCGGTGGGGGTAAGCCCGGCAGAGATGACGCGCACATTCGGGTCCTGTGCTTTGACGGCGCTGTAACCGTCGCAGAGCAGGCGCACATAGCGCGCCGCGTCTAGCGGTTCCCGGCCCCATTCGTGATAGAGATTGGGTTCGTTCCACAGTTGCACGGCCTGAACTTTGCCCTGGTAACGGGCCATAAACGCTGTGAGGAAGTCGGCAAAGTCCTTGGGATCGGCCGGCGGGCCGTCGACGGTGAGGTCGGTATTGGCGGGGCGCGCCCAGCTCGGCGCTTTGACGATAGAGGCCATCACATTGACCTCACCATTGTGGAGTGCATTCAGCACGTTGTCGAGATCGCCCCAGTTGTACTGTCCTTTACCGTCGCGCTCGAAATCGCGCCAGGGCACCTGAAAGCGTACCCAGTTGAAACCGGCGCCCTTGGTGGCGTCCACCACAAAGTTCATGTCGGCGCCGTAGGGTTGAATGCCAAAGCCGTAGCCCAATCCCGTCGCCGGATTGGGGGTAGGCGCCGGCACAGTGGACGTCGCCGTCGGCTCCGGTGTGCCGCCGGATGAGCCGGGGATCCACAGGCGCTGGCCTACGCGGATCAGGTTGGGGTTGGTGATGTTGTTGGCCTGCATGATGGCCGACACAGAGGTGCCGAAGCGCACGGCGATGCGCGAGAGCGTGTCCCCTGCTTGGACGGTGTACCAGAAGCCTTCGCTGGAAGGCGTGCTGGTGGCAGTCGGTTCAGCCGTCTGTGTTGGTTCAGCGGTTTGTGTCGGCGCGGCTGTGGTTGTGGCTGTAGGCGCCGGCCCTGCTGTGCCGGGAATCCATAACTGCTGGCCCACACGGATCAGGTTGGGGTTGGTGATGTTGTTGGCCTGCACAATGGCCGCAACGGTGACGCCGAAACGGGCCGCAATGCGCGAGAGGATATCACCTGGCTGCACCGTATACCAGAAGCCATCAGCCGGCGGAGATGTGGGTGAAGAAGTGGGCGATGGCGTGGCGCCCCCTGTGGGCAACGGCGAAGGAGCGGGTGTGGGTGCTGTTACGCCGGGAATCCACAATTGCTGGCCAACCCGAATCAAATTTGGATTGGCAATGTTGTTGGCCTGCACAATGGCAGAAACAGTAACGCCATAACGTGCAGCAATCAGCGATAGATAATCGCCGGGTTGTACGGTGTACCAGAAGCCCTCATTCTGCCAGTTTACCACCGTACGTGGCAATAAGCGGTCGGCAGCGATGACGCCGGTAGACATCATGCCTATCCCCAGCAGCACAGCCGTTAGCAAAACAATCCATCGTGGCCGACGTAGCCACTTACGTTTTACCCCCGGCGTTTCTTGAGATGTTGGAGATTCTTCCATAACCACAGTCGGTCCTTTCTAAAAGAAAAATTCTTGATACGAGAATGGAGGCGTAGAGCCAATTTTGCCAACGCCTCGTGCAATCAAATGATCTGGAGACATAGAATGTGCAAGATACTCTATACGTCCAATATACTATGTTGCTTTTCGTATAGGAAATCGACTGTGCAGATGTCGTAGATTTTGGATAGATTCTTTGAAAACAAAAAGAGGGGCTTGACCCTGTTTGGTCAAGCCCCGACGGCATGCGAAGGATGAAGTTGAATAATGCGGTGAATCAGACGGTTTTAGAAAGACGAGCGCCATACTTAACTTCGGAACGAATAGGCTGTTCCCATTCATGCACTCGGCTCATGCGGCTGGAGGCACTGACAGCCATAAAGGCGAACAAGCCACTGAGTAATACAGCAGTCATTCCGATCCACAGCAGGGCTATCAACATGTTTGATTCCTCCAGAATGGTGAACGATTAAGCTGTCTCCATTATGAAACCATCACGCCCCTGCTGCCATAGGTCTTTCGGCCTACTCGCCTAAACCGGCCTTCAGTTTCCGCTGCCAGGATGCATGCAGATCAGGAATAGTCAGGAGATTCTGGGCAAGATCCGCATCAAACGCCTGGTAGACACAGCGGTTCAGAGCCTGGATTGATGCATCTGGATGGCTGCGCGATTCCAGTTCCCATCTGTCCCCTGCTTGGACGCTGCCGGGTGTTTCCACCCACAGATAGAAGCCTGTCCGCAATTCCTTGAGCGTCAGTTCCACCCAGTCGTCCTGTTGCACACGGTAGGCCTGCTTGAAGCAGGGCACACGTGGACCGCTGACGCGGACGCGTGCCGTCCCTACGCGGTAGACATCGTTGACGCAGATTTCGTCTTCGTCGGCGTTGATCAAGGTCCAGTTTTCGCCGACGTTGCCTGCATCCAACGACATGCCATAGTTGTGGTTGAAAAATTCATAGTGCGCCATCGGGTGGCAGCAAATGGCCTGGCTGGGGTTGCCGTGGTTTTTGGTGTCGCTGACCTGATCACCGTCCAGGCCACGAGGGCCGAGCGCAATCGGCCCTTCGACCAGGGTGCGGAAGATGGAAGATTGCCACGTGCCCTTCTCGTTTGTGTAAGTCTGCGGCTGCCCAATGTAGATGGAGTGAATCGATATCATTGTGCTCTCTCTTGCTGAACCTGTTCCACCGCCGCTTGCAGTGTGGCAACAGGCACCGCACCGGGGATGAGATACTTCTGCTCAAAGATTAGCGCAGGGACGCCTTGCAGCCCGTATGTGCGCGCCAGATTGATGTCGGCGTCCACCTGTTCAATGTAATTGGGGTCTTCAATGGCGTCGATCAGGGCATCGGCGTCGAGGCCGACGTTTTCGCCGATCTCACGCAGGACGGTACGGTCTTCGATGTCGCGGGCTTCGAGCCAGTAGGCGTTGAGCACCGCTTCGTGGAAGGCATTCCCCTTGCCCATCTCCTCGGCATACTTGACGGCAATCAGCGCCGGGCGACTGTCCAATCCAAACGGGCCGGGGTTCATCTCAACGCCATACTGTTCACGCGCCGTGGCATAAAGCTGTGGCCGACTTGCCTCAATCTTTGCCCGATACTCCGGTGAGATGGGTGGGCCGCCCTTGGGGCGCAGTTCAAAGGAATGCCAGTTCAGTTCCACATTGTGGGTGCGTTCTAGCTCCGCCAAACTGACGGAGACGAGGAAGCACCACGGTCAATTAAAGTCAGACCAGACATCGATCTGGACGGGATTTTCGCTCATTTTCTTTTCCTTGTGTTGTGGCGGTAGGGGATGCCCACCGCAAAGCCGTTCTCGGCCAGCCACGCTGGATCCGGGCCGGTCCATCCAAAGTGTTGAAGATCAACGCGCTCTTCCGCGTCGAAGACGATGCCTTCTTCTTCCAGTAAGAAGCGCTGTTCCATCGTACTCGAAAGATTGCCGCGGGGGCTAATCTTCCCCTGGCTGTTAATAACCCGCTGCCAAGGGACATCGCTCCCTGCCGGCAGTCCCGCCATGGCATAGCCCACCATGCGCGGCGTGCAATGCCCTTCGAACCACGCGATCTGGCCATACGTGGCAACTTGCCCTGGCGGGATCAGGCGCGCAATTTGGAGAATGCGTTGGTAAACGGGTTTGGTGAGTGGATCGGTCATGGGAATTTACGATTTACGATTTACGATTTGCGATTGACGATTGCAGAAGGGGGACGAACGACGACAGACGAACGACGACAGACGAACGACGACAGACGAACGACGACAGACGAACGTCAAGTCTGTAACAGCAGCGGCAAGAAACTCGACACGACAATCGTCAATCGTCAATCGTCAATCGTCCATGTTTTCGCATCACAGCACGCACCCGTTCATGCGGCAGCGCGTGGACGGTGTTGCCGTCGCGTCCGTGCATGGTTTGGGCGGCCACCATGGCGTTGACAATGGCCTCTTCGGTGGCGTGGACGGCGGCTTCGAAGATCGGCGTGATGCGGTCGTTGGGGAGCATGGTCACCTGAGTGGCTTCGCTGCGCTGCCAGGCGCTGGTGTTGGCGGTGGAGAAGGCCAGGAAGATGTCGCCGGAACTGTTGGCGCCCATGCCGCCCATACGCGCCAACCCAAGCGACGCCCGCTGCGCCACCCGCCGCAGTTGGTGGGGCAGCAGCGGCGCATCGGTGGCGAGGACAATAATGATCGACCCGGCGCCCATCGGCGCGGCCCCGGCATGAATCTCGGGCAGCAGATCGGCGATCTCCTGCCCAACGGGGACGCCGACAATCAGCAAATTGCGTCGCGATCCGTAGTTGGCCTGCACCAACGCGCCCACGGTGTAGCCACCGTCCTCTTGGGGTAAAACCCGTGAAGATGTGCCAATACCGCCTTTAAACCCATGACAAATCATGCCCGTGCCGCCGCCGACATTGCCTTCTTCCACCGGCCCCACCGCCGCTGCATCGAGGGCCGCAAAGACATGTTCGGGCTTAACGTGAAAGCCGTTGATGTCGTTGAGCGTGCCGTCGTAGGTTTCGCCTACCACAGGCAGGCTCCAGAAGACGTCCCGTTCGAGGGGATGAAAAAGCCTACGCTCCACCGTCCACGCGATGACGGCATCGCGCACGGTGCCCACGCTGTGGGTGTTGGTGATCATCACCGGCCCTTCCAGCCAGCCCGACTCTTCGATCCAGATTGTGCCCGTCATCTCGCCGTTGCCGTTGAGGACATGCACCCCGGCCATCACCGGCGCGTGGATCTGTCCTTGCGGCAGAATCGCCGTCACCCCGGTGCGTACCGGCCCCTGCCCTACGCGCAGCGGTCCTGCGCCCTCAATCAGCGTCGTGTGCCCCACGTGGACGCCGTCCACATCAGTAATGGCGTTGTGTTGTCCCGGCGTCCCCTCGAAAGGGATATGCAGATCCCGTGCCCGTATTCCCATCACCCTCACCCTCTCATCATCAACCCACTCAAGGATACATCTCGTCGCCACACCAACTTACTCTACCCAATCCCCAGTCCCCAGTCCCCAGTCCCCAATCCCCAGTCCCCAGTCCCTAATCCCCAATCACCAACACAAGCACCTTTCCTTCATTCTCAATCGCGCCGGCGCGGATCGAGCCGCCCAGGGCGTAAATCCTGTCGCCGACAGTGGCAAGTGGGTGACCATGTAGACCAGTGGGCAGATCGGGTAGCGCAGCCCAACCGCTCCCAGGATCGTAGACTTCAGCCGTGGCAAGGGCCTGCCACGGCTGCCGATCAAGGACTTCTCCGCCGACGGCCACAATTTTGCCGTTTGCGACTGCTGCGCCGAAGCCGCTACGCGCTTCAAGCATCTCCGGGCCATCGCGCCAGGTGTCGGTGACGGGATTATAAATGTCGATGCCGGCCAGTGTGGCGGTGTCGGATTGGCGACCGCCTAGCGCCCACAGTTCGCCGTTGAAGACGATGGCGGCCAGGTGTTCGCGGTGACGGGGCAACGGCGCCAACGACGTCCACACATCTGCGGCAGGATCATAACGCAACAAGGCTTCGGTTCCCCCCACCCCACCGACGACATAGAGCGCATCATTTAACGCTACCGCCGCGCCCGACATACGGGTTTCGGGCATAGGCGTCCGCTCCGCCCAGACATTGGCGGTAGGATCGTAGATCCAGGTGGTGTTGGTGGGCAACCAAGATGTGTTTTGCGCGCCGCCGAAGACGTAGACTTCGCCGCCATAACCGGCGGACATGGCATGGTGCCGTCCTTGCGGCATGTCGGCCAAAGATGCCCACTCGTTGGTAGCGGGATCGTACGCTTCGAGGGTGCTCAGCCCCAGAAAGCCGCCGGGGATGAAGAATTTGCCCTCAGTCACGGCCACGGGCATCTCTGATCGGGCCGTGGGCAGCGTGCTCACCTGCACCCACACTCCGGGGACATTGTCCTCGGCGGCGTGGCGAAACGTCTCTGGTGCCGCAATCGGGATCCCCCGCTGCTCTGCGCAGCCGGAGAGAAACAGGACAAGGATCACGAGCAATATTCGCTTGTACACAGTACACCTTCTGGAATTTGGGGTTGGAGACGATCGCTCATCAAACCTTAACGCACTACACAAATTATAGCACAAAAGGAGAGAGCAAGGGCCGGACAGCGTGATGCATGTTGCAAGATCGGCATGCGCAACGCTTCTCTTCCGTGCTTTGCCTTTCGTCAATCTGCGGCAACGGGTAATTCCGCCGCAAGTGTGCTTCTGGCTCCCTCCGCCACTGCCACAAAGACGCGGGTGTCGTAAAAGCAGGCACTGGCGCCCATGTCAGTTTCATCTTGGGGCGTGATCTGGTTGATGTTGCGTCCATCGGGGCTGAACTTCGACCACCAGATCCCCGGCGCGAGGACCGTCCCCTGGATGATGCTGTTGGTAACTTCGGCGGTGAGGCGAACTTCACCCAGTTCGTTCCAAACGCGCAACTCCACACCGCTGACAATGCCCCGTGCAGCGGCGTCGGCTGGGTGAATCTGTAAAGCGGGTACATCCTCACGCCGCAAGAACCGATCCACATTGGCAAAGGTCGTGTTGAGAAACGAATGCGCCGGCGGCGAAATGCAGATCAGAGAATGATTGATGATTGAAGAATGGGTAGCCGCGCGCTCATCTCCGTTTCCCCACTCATTGTTCATCATTCTTCCCTCTTCCACCTTCGGCGCAACGTAGACGGGCACAGGCTCGTACCCGTCGTCGGCCATGCGCCGGCTAAAGAATTCACACTTACCGCTGGGCGTGGGGAAGTTCCCCTGTGCGAAGGGAAGGTACGGATCGGGCAGGTTTAGGCGTACAAAACCGTCTGTAAGCAGGCGTTGCCATGTCACCGTCTCAAAGACAGGATGACGTTGCGCTTCGACGAAGTTGCGCAGCATGGTTTCATCGTCTTCGGCAAAGCAGGGATCGGTATAGCCCATCGCCGCGGCCAAACGGCGGAAGATCTCACTGTTGGGCAGGCTCTGCCCCACGGGCGGAATGGCGGGCCGGTTGAGGCTCACAAATTGATGACCGTAGGCACGGTGCAGATCCCAGTGCTCCAACTGTGTGGTGGCGGGCAGCACATAGTCTGCATAATCGGCGGTATCGGTCTGAAAGTGCTCAAGCACAACGGTGAAAAGGTCCTCGCGACGGAGGCCGGCGAGCACAGCGGACTGATCGGGGGCGACGGCGGCAGGGTTGCAGTTGTAGACGATCAGCGCCTTCATCGGCGGGCCGGCCTCGGCGGGATCGGGTTTGCGATCTACGGGGCGAGGGGCGTAGTAGGACTGTGCAATGTGTGCCGGATCGAGGCTCAGGGCGTCGCCCAGGCGGTTCATGTTGAGGGCGCGTGGCATGCGCCCGGCAAGGAGGTCGGGCCGGTGCAGTCCGCTGTAGTCGAAGTGACGGAAGCTGCCGCTGGTGCTAAGTTGAATGCCGCCACCGCGGTGTTTCCACGCGCCGATTAGAGCGGGAAGGCAGGTGATGGCGCGTACAGCCATGCCGCCGCCGTAATGACGTTGCAGCCCATAGTTGATGCGCAGGGCCGCCGGTGCAGTGGTGGCGTACGCCTGTGCCAGTTGACCGATACGCTCGGCAGGCACACCGGTGACGGCGGCAGCGCGTTCAGGCGTCCACTCGGCCACGGCCTCTTTCAACGCGTCGAAGCCTACGGTATAACGGGCCACGTAGTCGGCATCGGTCAACTCTTCGGCGATGATGACGTGCATCATGGCCAGCGCCAGTGCACCGTCGGTGCCGGGGCGAATGGGGATCCACTCGTCGGCTGCTCTGGCGGTGCGTGTCTGTGCCGGATCAATCACAATGACGTGCGCGCCCTGCTTGCGCGCGTCCTGGATAAAGGGCCACAGATGCAGGTTGCTGGTAAGTGTGTTCGTCCCCCACAGTAGGATGAGACGGGCGTGAGCAAAGTCTTCGGTGGCGACGCCTTCGCTGGCGCCGATGGTGTAGCGGTATCCTTCAAAGCCGGCTTCAGAACAGATTGTGCGGGCCAGGCGGCTGGCGCCCAGTGTGTTGAAGAAGGGTGAGGCCACACCTTCACCTTGTAACACCCCCATGGTGCCTGCGTAAGAATAGGGCAACACGGCTTCTGGGCCATGTTCAGCGCTAATACGTGTGAGTTTATCGGCGATATCGGCAATCGCCTCATCCCAGGTGACAGGCTCAAACTGTCCACTGCCTTTGGGGCCGACACGCCGCAACGGTGTGGTCAGGCGGTCGGTGTGGTAGGTACGTTCGAGGTAACGGTCCACCTTACCACACAGCTTGCCCTGGGTGATGCGGTGGGCGTCGTTGCCCCAAATATCGACGGCGTGCCGGGTGGACTTGTCCACGGCGACCTGCCAGCTACAGGTGTCGGGGCAATCGTGCGGACAGGCGCCGGTGATGATTTCGATGCCGGGATTGTTTTCGTAAAGTGTCAGCTTGGACATGAAATCTCCTTGAGAGAACGAGGGTGCAACAGATGTTCACCAGTTTACAGTACGGATGATTGGGTAGCAAACCCTTTCAGTTCACGGGTGCATTTCAATCTGGGGGCAGACAGTGCCAGGCACGAGCCAGTAGATCGCCCGCTAGAGCCTCTGCGTTTGGCCCGTGCCTGGCACTGTCGCCGCGTGCTCCGCAATTGAAATACACCCTCGGCTCACTCACTTTTCTTGTGCAGTGTGCACAAGTCTAACTCTGGACATTTTGTCGACATTGACTATCCCTTACATTTTAGGGAATGCCTATACTATGCACGAATCTATGTGCCTGAAGTTCAGGCGGCAACATCATCGTTGCAGGCGATAATCGACAGTCTTTCTGAGCTTACCGCCTCGCACACTCACTAGAGAAGCAGGCATTCCGGCAGCGCAAACAACCTTGTCAATTGAGCGTGAAAGGTGACCGCATCCAGTGTGGCGGTCCACAACCACTCTGTTGGCGGGAAATGCGTGGCCGGTTTTTTGTTGGGTATCCACTCAACTTGTCGTTTTCCGTTTTGTTCATACCCCATTTAGTGAAGGAGTTCCGTTCATGGCTCTCAATTGCAAGACCGTAGGGGATGTCACCAAGGCCGTTGAGGAATTGGGCATCCAGTTCATCGATCTGAAGTTCACCGATCTCTACGGCCAGTGGCATCACTTCTCGGTGCCGGTTGATCTGTACGATGAAGACGATCTTTTCGGAACTGGGCTCGGTTTCGATGGTTCGTCGGTACGTGGTTTCAAGTCGATTGAAAACAGCGACATGCTCTTGGTGTGTGACCCGGCGACTGCCTTCATCGATACGGTCTGCGCCCATCCCACACTGAGCTTGATCGCCAATGTCTTCGAGCCGTTGACCCGCGAGCGCTTCGATCGTGATCCTCGCAATGTCATCCTGGCAGCGGAGGCGTACATGAAGTCGCTTGGTCTGGCCGATGTCATGTACTGCGGCCCCGAAGCTGAGTTCTTCGTCTTCGATCAGGTGCGCTACGAAACCAGTCGCTACTCTTCGCAGTACGAAGTGGACAGCGGTGAAGCCGCCTGGAACACCGGAGACTGGGGCCCCGGCCACAAAATGGGCCACAAGCAGGGCTACTTCCCTGTCTCGCCGTTCGACAGCTTGCAGGACATCCGCTCGGAGATGGTCAACGACATGATCGCCGCCGGCCTCAAGGTTGAACGTCACCACCACGAAGTGGCCACCGCTGGCCAGACGGAAATCGACCTGAAGTTTGCGCCCATGGTGCAGATGGCCGACTGGATGCAGATCTACAAGTATGTGGTGAAGAATGTGGCAGCCAAATATGGCAAAACCGCCACCTTCATGCCCAAGCCCATGTTTGAGGACAACGGCTCCGGTATGCATGTACACCAGAGCTTGTGGAAGGACGGCCAGCCCCTCTTCGCCGGTGACAAGTACGCCGGCCTGAGCCAGATGGCGTTGTGGTACATCGGCGGCATCCTCAAGCACATCAACTCACTGCTGGCGATCTGTGCGCCCACCACCAACTCCTATCGCCGCCTCGTGCCCGGCTACGAAGCGCCCGTCGTCGTCGCCTATTCGGCCCGAAATCGCTCGGCTGCCTGCCGTATCCCTGTCTCGTCGCAGTCGCCTAAGGCCAAGCGTATTGAGTTCCGCTGCCCCGACCCGGCGGCCAATCCCTACCTGGCCTTCTCGGCCATGCTTATGGCCGGCCTCGACGGCATCAAGAACCAGATCGATCCTGGCCTTCCCTCGGAAATGGACCTGTTCGAGGGTGAAACCATCAAGACGGTAACGACGGTAAAGGGATCTCTGGCCGAAGTGCTGGATGCTCTGGAAACAGACAACGCTTACCTGACCGAAGGCGGTGTCTTCTCTGAAGGGCTGTTGGAAACCTATATTGCTTACAAGCGCGTGGCCGATGTCGATGCAGTGCGCCTACGCCCGCATCCGCACGAGTTTGTGATGTACTACGGCGTCTAGTGCCTGCTACGCTTCCGAGTTACCTACCGTTCCTTGAAAGTTCAATGCTTCACATCGATACACGTTCGTAAGTACACGAAGGGCAGCAGCGTTCCAAATGGATCGGCTGCTGCCCTTGTTTTACGCTGTGTGGATCGACCCATATTCTATGTGTAGTTGGTCGCCCCACCTAAACGGTGTTACAATTCTTCCGAGTAGTCCTTCCCCGCGACCTCCTGCACCGACTCAAGAAGGAGATAGATAGCCTTCATGTTGTACGATAACACTACCCACAGCGATAGGCTCGATCAACTGGCCGTTGTTGATGATCTGATTAAGCGCAACAACATCCGTTTTGTGCGCCTACAGTTTAGCGACGTCGTTGGCGTGGTCAAACAGGTGACGATCCCCATCGAGCATTGGGATCAGACGGTGGAACAGGGCATCTGGTTCGATGGTAGCTCTGTAGAAGGCTTTGCCCGCGTCGCTGAAAGTGACATGTACCTGGTACCCGATCTGGAGACCTTCGCCCCCATTCCCTGGGAAATGGAGCTGTCGACGGCGCGTGTCATCTGCGATGTCCACACGCCCGATGGTGAACCCTTCGCCGGTGACCCGCGCCATGTCTTACGTCGTCAACTGGAACGGGCGCGTAACATGGGTTTTGACTTCATGGTTGGGCCGGAACTGGAATTTTTCCTCTTTCGTATCCACAAAGACGGTAGCCTTTACCCGTTGGTACCACAAGACGAAGCGGGCTACTTTGACGTCAGCACCGATCTGGCACATAGCGTGCGCCGCCAGATGATGGATTCCTTGAGCGCGATGGGGATCAAAGTTGAAGCAGCCCACCACGAAGTTGCCAGTGGTCAAAGCGAAATCGATTTCCAATATGGCCCGGCGTTGATCACGGCTGACAATGCCATGACCTTTCGCACCACGCTAAAGGCAATTGCCCAGAAGAACGGCCTACACTGTACCTTCATGCCCAAGCCCATCGCTGGTGTCAGCGGATCCGGTATGCACGTTCATCAAAGTCTCTGGCATCATGGCACCGGTGAAACTGCCATGCACAACGGTGAAAACGAGTACGGCCTCAGCCAGATGGCGCAATGGTTCATCGCCGGTCAACTAACCCATGCCAAAGGAATGACACCGATCCTGGCGCCGTTGGTCAACAGCTACAAACGGCTCGTGCCCGGCTACGAAGCACCTGTCTACATTTCGTGGGGGCGCACGAACCGCAGCGCGTTGATTCGCATTCCGCGCACATCGCACAACCGCCCCCAGAGCACACGTTGTGAATTACGTTGCCCCGATCCCAGCGCCAATCCCTATCTGGCCTTTGCCGTTATGTTGGCGGCCGGCCTTGACGGCATCGAACGCAAGCTCGAGCCGCCCATCCCCGCTGAAGAAGATCTCTACCAGGTCGACACCACCCGCGCCGGTTTCGACACCCTGCCGGGTAGCCTGGGCGAAGCCCTAGAAGCCATGAAACAGGACAAAGTGGTGCAAGAAGCACTGGGGCAGCATGTCTTCGAACGCTTTATCGAAGCCAAGACACTGGAATGGGATCAATACCGCATCTACGTCACTCAGTGGGAATTGGATCGGTATTTGAAGATCTTTTAATCGTAGTGCGCGTACCGGTAGACGCAGTGCTTTCCATTTCGAGAGCGATAAATCTATAACAAACAGAACACGGAATCGCAGAGCACGCTGCTCTACGATTCCGTGTTTTTTGTGTATGCTGTGTTTGTATTCCGGCAACCTCACCCCTACAGGAGGAGACTCATGACACAACGAATTGTTGATTTAAGTTTGACGCTCTACCCGGGTATGCGCGGCGTAGACAGCGATTCAGCCTCAAGGATTGAAGTGGAAGGCTACAATACCACCACACTCCATCTCTATAGCCACGCCGGCACCCACATGGACGCCCCCCTGCATTTTGTACCGAACGGCGGCACAATCGATCATGTGCTGCTCGAAAAGTGTATCGGCCCGGCGCTGCTCGTGGACGTGACCCACATCGGCCCCAACGGCTTGATCGAAGTGGCCGATCTCGGCGACGCCGCCGCCCGCATCAGCGCGGGGACACGCCTGCTTCTCCGCACCGATTGGTCTTCTCACGCCGAAATGGAAGATTACCGCACCCACATGCCACGCATCTCGGCAGATCTGGCGCGCTGGCTGGTAGAACGCCGGATCGCACTCCTCGGCGTTGAACAGCCCTCCGTCGCCTCATTGCGCCCCGAAAATCGCGCCGAACTTACAGAAGTGCATGAGATCCTCTTACGCGCCGAGACGGTCATTGTCGAAGGGCTCACCAATCTCCATCTCCTCACCCAAGACGTCGTCCACTTCATTGCACTCCCCCTCAAAATGCGCAACTGTGACGGATCACCTGTGCGCGCTGTAGCGATTGAGGAAGCTTGAGAATTCGCACGGTGATGTGAGTCAAACTTCTGAATACAACTGGCGATTAGGTGATTAGGGGATTTCAGATCGTGTTCACGATCTGAAATCCCCTAATCACCTAATCACGTTATCCCTTTGGCCTATTTTATGGACAATCCATGTGCGATTGGTAGACAACTTACCGAAGCCATGTGCAGAAAAGATTAACCTACTAACCATTAGGTAGGGAGATTGAACCTACTCACCCATCACGAATGACCTTTTCTTTTCTGCCATGATGATAAATATTTTTGAACCAATCAAAACCGAAAAAAACAGCGGCGCCAAAGAACGAGTGCTCGATGCCGCCGAAATGCAGTTTCAACTGCACGGCTACAAAGCGGTCACCATGCAGGAGATCGCCGAAGCACTGGGGATGCGCCAGGCATCTCTCTATTACCACGTTCCACAGGGCAAAGAACAACTCTTTGTGCAAGTCATTGAGCGAAGGCTTGCCCGTCATCAACAAGGACTGCGTGAAGCCATTGATGCAACGCCCGCTAAGTTACGCGAACAATTGGCGGCGGCACTAACGTGGTTTTCCTCACAACCGCCGGTCAACTTTCTGGTGATGATGCAGTCGGACATGCCCCTGCTCAGCGAGGAAAACAATGCGTATCTGACAAGGTTGGCCTACCAAGCCACCTTCGGCCCGCTCCGACAGCTATTTGTCGATGCACAGCAGCGCAAAGAGATCCGCAAGAGCGATGTGGAGACATTGGCTGGGTTGATGCTCTCGATTGTAGACGGAATGTCCTACATCCGTACACATCAGCCGGGTGCACCACCCACGGCCCAGATGGTTGACACCATCCTGTCGATCCTTTTGGAAGGACTTTACCCTCGCAAAGAGGCTTCCGCTGAATTTTGATGGATCCGGAGAAGCCGTAGCCAAGTATGCATACATCAAGTGGTCAGTTAACAAAATTCTTACCATTTTGCTCAGGTGCTTACTTGGTGAACTGAAAAGGCAGAAATCACCTTAACTGACCACTAGGCTGTGTTGACATTTCACAGGTCTCCTCTGGTCAATTTGGCATTGAGCGACAACTTGCCAGGAGACCGCACTGTAAATGTCAACAGAACCTAGTAAAGCAGTTCAAGAATATACGATCAATTTATGCAGGGATTGCCGGGGAGGCAGTGCAATGAAACGTTGGCGAATCTTTCTAACAGTCGGGCTAAGTGCAGTTGTATTGGTGGCGGTAGGCGGATTTTGGCTGATGCAGCCCGACCGCATGCCCATGAACGCCGTCCTAGCGGCGGACGGTGAAACCCTCTCCGCTGCACAACAAGCAAGTGGCGTGGCCCAGGAACCGATTCAACTGGTCACCCGCAACAATGGACAGATCGAAGTCGACGGGCGCGTGGTGCCTGCCGTCCGCTCTGAACTGAGCATGCCGGTGAGCGGAGTTGTGGCTGAGTTGCTCGTCTCCGAAGGAGACAGCGTTAAGGCCGGGCAACCACTGCTACGTCTACGTTCACAGCAGCAGACCATTGCCGTCACCCAGGCCGCCGCACAATTGCGCCAATCTGAAGCGCGCCTTGCCGAACTCAGTGCAGGCGCCCGTTCCGAGGACTTACAAACCGCGCTGGCAGGCCTGGTTGCTGCACAAGCGCGACTGGCCCGCCTCGAAGAGACCGGCCCCAAAGACATCGCCGCCGCCGAAGCCAATCTGGCCGCGGCTCAGGCCAGCCTCCAGCGTGTCTTCGAGGGTGCAGGCGAACAGCTCATCATCGCCGCCCGCGCCGACCTGGCCAACGCCGAAGCGCTACGTTCTCAGGCCCAGGCCGCCTATGACCGTGTCAGAGATCGCGCCGACGTAGGTATGTTGCCCGAATCGGTGCAGCTTCAGCAGGCCACCAACGCCTACAACGCCGCCCTCGCCCGGCTTGAAAACCTGCAAAGTGGGGCAGCAGCGTCAGATGTCAACGCCGCCACTGCCCAGGTGCGCCGGGCGCAGGCACAACTCGAAGCATTGCGCGTTGCCTTCCCCAGCGACGTGATTGTGGCCAAATCTGACGTCCAACGGGCGCAGGCGCAGTTCGAGCTGCTCTCTGCAGGCAACCGCGCCGAGACCATTGCCGTATTCGAGGCCGAAGTCGCTCTGGCCCAAGCCCGGTTGGAGCAAGCCCAGGCTGTGCTGGCCGACGCAGAACTACGTGCACCTTTTGCCGGCACTGTGGCGGCACTCAACGTCGCCGTCGGTGAACAGGCTACAGCGGGCGTCCCTGTGCTGCAACTAGCCGATCTCTCTCGCTGGCAGATCGAAACCGAAGATCTCACCGAACTCAGCGTGGTGGACATCGCCGAGGGGGCCGACGTGCGCATCGTCTTCGATGCCATCCCCGGCCTGGAAAAGAGCGGCAAAGTGATGCGTGTGCGCCCCATCGGTGAAGATCGCCGCGGCGACATTGTCTACACCGTGATTGTGGATCCCAACGATCAGGATACCCGTCTGCTCTGGAACATGACAGCCGTGGTCAGCATCTCAGCGAAATGAACAAAGAGACAAAATGATGGCCTTCTACCTGGCATTCAAGGAAATTTGGTACAACAAAGGGCGTTTTCTCTTGATCGCCATGATCGTGGCCCTGATCACCACCCTCGTCCTCTTTATTGCGGCGTTGGGAGAAGGACTTGGCGGTGGGAATCGCGAATATCTGGAGAAACTCAACGGCGAACTCATTGTTTACCAGGAAAAAGTGGACCTTGCCATTAACGCCAGCCGCATCGGCCGCTCCACAGTCGCCGAAATCCGCCGAGTCCCTGGCGTGGTGGACTTGGGGCAGATCGCCTTTAGCAGAGCCACCCTTGTCTTTGACAGCGAAGACGGCGGCACCGATTTTATCACCGGTGTGGAACCGTTCGATGTGTCTCTGATTGGCGTGGAACCAGGTCGCCCAGGCGAACCGCCTGCATTCGAGGGGCGTAGCCTGGGCCGAGATCGGGCCGACGAAGTAATACTCGATCGCAATGCAGCACTGCGCTCGGGCCTCAAAGTAGGTGATCCTGTCACCATCAAAGCCATCCAGGGCACCGACGAGGAATTTTACACCCTCACCGTCGTAGGCATCAGCGACGGTCGCCAATACTCGGTGGCCCCGTCAGCATTCCTACCCTTCCTCACCTGGGAAAAGGTGCGCCCACAAGGTGAAGGAGACTCAGCACGCGGCGAACTCATCTCCAACGTGGTGGCTGTGCAGATCGCCGATCCCAGCCGCATAGACGAGATGAAGCAGGCCATCGAAGCCAGCGTTCGCCGTGTGGAGGTGGCCGACCGCAAAACCGCCTACGAAGCGACGCCGGGGTATGCGGCACAGCAGAGCACGCTTAACACACAGCGCTACTTTACCCTCTTCATCGGGATTCTGGTGGTGGGCGGTTTCTTCCAGATTCAAACGCTGCAAAAGGTGGCGCAGATCGGAATGCTTAAGGCTATCGGCACACCGAACGTCACCGTCGCCATTGCGTCGGCCACCCAGATCATTGCCATCAACGCGCTGGGTGTGCTCCTCGGTACACTGGGATCGTTCGCGCTATCGCTCACCTTTCCACCCACATTGCCCATCGTCTTCACCGGCGATTCGGCGGTGGCGGCCATTACGCTGCTCATGGTGGTCGGCCCGATTGGGGGTCTTGTTTCGGTGTGGCTGCTGCTGCGCGTGGAACCGTTGACGGCGCTTGGACTGGCACAGTAACAGAAGTGATTGAGTGATTAGGAGATTCAGGATCGTGTTGAGCAATAGAATCGCTCAATCGCCTAATCTCTAGGGTCTTTCCAAACAGTACATCTTTACAGCGCAGTTTCTTTGAGGAATACGTAACATGACCGCCGTACTCGAAGCACGTTCGGTTTCGAAAATTTATGATTTGGGCGATGCCCAGGTTAAGGCAGTGGACGATGTTTCGTTCTCGGTCAACGCCGGGGAGTTTGTGGCGTTGGTCGGGCCCAGCGGATCAGGCAAAACGAGCATGCTGGCTATGCTGGCCGGCCTGCTTACCCCCACCCTTGGGAACATTTTCATTGACGGCGAAGATCTCTTCGGTATGTCCGATGCCAGACGCACCCGTTTTCGGGCCAAGGCGATTGGCTTCACCTTCCAGTTCAACAACCTGGTGCCCTACCTCAACGCCGTGGAAAATGTGGAGTTGATGCTGCGCATGAACGGGCGCAACGGCAAGGCAGGACGAGAGCGTTCCAAGGATCTGCTGACCCGGCTAGGGCTGGGCGAACGGCTACACAATCACCCGTCGCAACTTTCGGGTGGGCAGCAGCAGCGTGTCGCCATTGCCCGCGCCCTGATCCACGAGCCGAGCGTCGTCCTCGCCGATGAACCCACAGCCAGCCTCGACACCGAGCGTGCCTTCCAGGTAGTCGAGACCTTTGCCTCGCTTGTCCACGAGCAGCAACGCGCCGGCATTATGGTCACCCATGACTTGCGCATGTGCCGTCACGTAGACAAAGTGATCCAGATGCAAGACGGCGTGATCCGCAACATCATCACCAACCGGGCAGAGATCGACGCCCTGGCAGAGATGATCCACTAGAACTTGTTACAACACCACAACCAATTTGTTAAGAACTCTAAACCGACTGCGTAACAGAACTTCCATAAGTTCTTGCCCTTCTCGCCTAAAGTAGCTGAGTCTTCGCAAGCGAAGATGCAAAATATTCAACCAGACACAAGAAAAGAGTAAGAACAAGTATGTTACGCAAAGCAGTATTGCCAATAATTCTGGTTTTGATGATGGCTATGTTGGTTGCCTGCGCACCTGAAAGTGAAGCGCCGGCAGCAGAACCGACCAGCGCTCCCCAGGCTGCGGAAGTTGCAGCCGAGCCGACCGCTGAACCTGCTGCAGAAGCTGAGGCAGAACCGACCGCCGAAGCAACTGAAGAAGCCACTGAAGAAGCTGAGGCAGAACCGACCGCCGAAGCCACTGAAGAAGCCACTGAAGAAGCCGCAGCAGATGGCGAAACCGCCGTTTACGCAGTAGACACAGCGGCCAGTGTGGTTGAATGGTATGGTTTCAAGCCCGTCGGTGGTTCAGAAGCGGGTACCGTCAACATTGCAAGTGGCGAAATGAGCTTTGCCGGTGACCAGTTTGTGGCAGGTTCATTTGTCATCGATATGACCTCCATCGATACCAACACCCAGAGTGGCGGTATGGCGGAACAGTTGCTAGGCCACCTCAACTCCGATGACTTCTTTGGCGTGGAGACCTACCCTACCGCCACCCTCATGATCAAGTCGGCCACACCCACCGACGTGGAGAATCAGTACACCGTCGTCGGTGACCTGACAATCAAATCCATCACCAACGAGATTGAATTTGTCACCGATGTTGTGGTGGGCGAAGGCACAATGACTGCAACGTCGGAGCTTATCGTCAATCGCGCTGACTTCGATGTGCGCTACGGTTCAGGCACCTTCTTCAGTAACCTGGGCAACGACCTCATCAGCGACGACATGGAAATGACCGTCACTCTGGTGGCCAACCAGAATTAAGATTTTCTATTCACTATCGTTGCGCCAAAACCCGCCAGGTCTTAGTGACCTGGCGGGTTTTCTGATCAACTTGCCCAACGTTTCCTGTACGAAATTTAGATTTTTCCGCACTTTTGGACAAATGGTCTGACAAATATACTGAATCGTGATAAAATTCACCATAGCGGTAGTCATTGTCGAAGTTGTGTCCCCTCATTTCCCCAACCAATGTCCGGAGTGAAGCTATGAGCCAATTCAACCGTGATCACAAGTGGGTCTATCTTTTTGCAGAAGGCAACGGACGTATGAAGGAGTTGCTTGGCGGCAAGGGTGCAGGCGTCGCCGAGATGACACAGGCAGGCATCCCCGTACCGCCGGGCTTTACCATCACCACCGAAGCGTGCAACGCCTACTATGCCTATGATCGCCAATTTCCTGAAGGGATGTGGACACAGAGCAACCTTGCCCTGCGCAGCGTGGAGGCAGAGACGGGCAAACATTTCGGCGATCCAGCCAATCCGCTGCTGGTCTCTGTGCGCTCGGGTTCGGCCATCTCGATGCCCGGCATGATGGACACGGTGCTCAACCTCGGCCTCAACGACGAGACGGTAGAAGGGCTGGCCCAACTCACCGGCGACCGTCGCTTCGCCCTCGACGCCTACCGCCGCTTCATTTCCATGTTCGGCCATATTGTGATGGGTGTAGAAGGCGAAAAGTTTGATCGTGTACTCTCGCGTGTCAAGGCGCGCACTCCCGGCGGCCAGGACACCGACCTCACCGAAGCAGATTTGAGCGAGGTGATCGAATCTTACAAGCGCATCATCTTCGCCGAACGCCACGGTGAAGAATTCCCCCAGAACCCACACGATCAACTGCGCATGGCCATTTCTGCCGTCTTCGATTCGTGGATGGGGCGGCGCGCTGTCGACTACCGGCGCATCCACCGCATCGCCGACGATCTAGGCACCGCCGTCAACGTGCAGGCCATGGTCTTTGGCAATCTGGGCTGGGACAGCGGCACCGGCGTCGCCTTTACCCGCAACCCGTCTACAGGCGAGGCTATTCTTTACGGCGAGTACCTACTCAACGCCCAGGGTGAAGACGTGGTGGCAGGTATCCGCACGCCCAAGGCCATTGCCACCCTGGCCGAGGAACTGCCCGACGTTGCCGTACAACTGCAAGAGATCGTACATCGTCTGGAACGTCACTATCGTGACATGCAAGACACCGAGTTCACCATCGAACGGGGCAAGCTGTGGATGCTGCAAACCCGCAACGGCAAACGCACCGGCGCAGCGGCTGTGCGTACTGCCGTAGAGATGGTGGCCGAAGGACTGATCGACGAGGACACCGCCATCCTGCGCGTGGAACCGACGCAGCTCGATCAACTGCTCCACCCCATGGTCGACCCCAACGCCGAGGTGACAGTCCTCACCACGGGGCTGCCGGCCAGCCCTGGCGCGGCGGCGGGTGTTGTCGTCTTCGATCCAGACGAAGGCGAGCAGTTGGCGCAGCGTGCTGACGCGACACCCTACATCCTCGTGCGCGAGGAGACCAGCCCCGACGACTTCCACGGCATGGTGGGCGCACAGGCTGTCCTCACGGCGCGGGGTGGCATGACCAGCCACGCCGCCGTTGTGGCCCGTGGCATGGGCAAGGCGTGTGTGGTTGGGGCCGGCGACATTGAAATCGATGAGGATCAGGGCATCTTCACCGTGGGCGAAGTCAAAGTGCGTAAAGGGGATTGGCTCACTGTAGACGGCTCCACAGGCCAGGTGCTGCTGGGGCAGGCGCCCACCATCGAGCCGGTCCTCGACCACAATTTCGAGACACTCATGGGCTGGGCCGATGCTCGCCGCCGCCTACGTGTGCGCGCCAACGCCGACAATGGCCCCGACGCCGAGGTCGCCCGCAACTTTGGCGCTGAGGGGATTGGTCTTTGCCGCACCGAGCACATGTTCTTCGGCGAAGAACGCCTCGCCGCCATGCGCCAGATGATCCTGGCCGAAGGCCGCGGCGAACGGGAACGTGCCCTGGAAAAGTTGCTACCGCTGCAACGCCAGGATTTTCTCGAAATCTTCCACGCCATGGAAGGCTTGCCGGTGACCATCCGCCTGCTCGATCCGCCGCTACATGAATTCCTGCCCAATCGCGACGACTTGATGGCCGAGATCACCGAGCTGCGCTTCACGATTATGCAGCGCGCCGAAAGCATGGCCCACGTAGCCCAATTGATGGAGCAGATCTGGCAGAAAGAGTCGCTGTTACGGCAAGCGGATCGGCTGCGCGAGGCGAACCCGATGCTCGGTCACCGCGGCTGCCGGCTGGGGCTTGTCTATCCCGAAGTGACGGAGATGCAGGTACGGGCGCTCTTTGAGGCGGCATGTACGGTGAAGGGTGAAGGATTGGCCGTGACACCTGAAATCATGGTGCCGCTGGTCTCCACGCCTGAGGAATTGCGCCACCAGGGCGAACTGATCCGCCGTGTGGCCGAAGAAGTGATGGGCGCCTACGGTCTGCGCGTTGACTACACCGTAGGCACCATGATCGAGCTGCCACGCGCCGCCCTCCTCGCCGACAAGATCGCCCAACACGCCGATTTCTTCAGCTTCGGCACGAATGATCTTACCCAAACCACGCTGGGCATGAGCCGCGACGACAGCGCTCGCTTCCTCTCGCACTACATCTTACACAAAGTCATGCCCGACGATCCCTTCCAAGTGCTGGATCAGGAGGGTGTGGGGCAACTTTTGGAAATCGGCACACAGCGCGGACGCGCCACCAATCCAAAACTCAAAGTGGGCATCTGCGGCGAACACGGCGGCGAACCACGCAGCATCGCCTTCTGCGACGGCATCGGTATGGACTACGTCAGTTGTTCTCCCTTCCGCGTGCCGCTGGCGCGGCTGGCAGCCGCCCAGGTGACGTTGCGTGGAAGCGCGACGATGGCGGAGTGAAGCAAATTACGGATTGCGAGTTGCGATCTGATAATTCGCGATCCGCAATCCGCTTCATTTCGCCAATCCGCGCTGAGACAACCACCGGGCCGATGATTCTACATCGCGCACATGGCGCATTTCGAGCAGCAAGCGTGGGGAGGCTTCGATCTCATTCAAGGCACAGAAGATGGCGTGCCAGTTCAGATTCCCTTGACCGATGCGCCAATGTCGGTCGGCGCAGCCGTCGGAATCTTGTATGTGGACATGGGCCAGCCAATTGCCCGCTTCACGGATCCACTGATCCGGCGGCGGCCCACCGATCTGTGACGTGAGAAAGGCATGCCCCACGTCCACGCTCAAGCGCAGCCAAGGGGAATCAATTGTTTGCACCAGATTCAACCACAGCCGTGGGTTGGTGTCATAAATATTTTCTAACACTAGGGTGCAGCCGATGCTTTCGGCCAAAGGCAGTAGCCGTTCGAGTATGGCGCGGGTAGCGCCCACCTCACGATCTCGACCCTCGCTGCTGCTATGGGTGACGAAGGGGCTGCCGAAGGTGGTAAACGGGCTATGGACCACCATGTGCGTGGCCCCAAGTTCACCTGCGATTTCCAACCCTGTGGAAAGACGGTGCACTACCACATCGGCGAACAGCGGATCTTCGGCGTTGATCCAGATCCCCTTGTACGGGCCGTGGATGCCTAGACGTCCGCGAAAGTCGGCCAACATAGAGCGCGCCTTTGTCACCGCGCTGCGCCAATCGCCGTCCAGAAAGGCCGGGTGGACGGGATCCTGGATCTCTAGATCCCGTTGGTCGCTCACCAGCCAATCTATCTTTTCGGCGAGGTGGGCAATTTCGAGTGCAGCCCCCACCGTGGGGATCGACGAAATCGACGTCGACGTTTGCGCCAGCATCGCCTCAACGCCGGCAACAGCGTCTTCTTCTTGTGGCAAAAACATAACGGCCTCCTTTGATCATGACATTTGATGTCAATGATCATAAAGAGGCCGTTTTAACAATTGAAAATTGTAGAGTTAAGGCTGCGTAAAGGAGTGTTTAACCAGGTGGTGTATTGCGCTGACGCAGTGTATCAATCTTGGCGCTTAGTTGTTCGATCTGTGCGCTTAGTTGATCAATGTCGCGCTTGGTTGGCACGTTCATACGGTTAAGCACAGCGCCCACCTGCTCTTCAAGCATGTTTTCCACCTGTTTTACGCCTTCGCCGCCGGCTCTTTGCATCTTACTTTCATTCTTTTTCATGCGCGAACGGAAGTCTTCGATTAGCTTCTGCGCCTCGACCTCGGCAATTTCACCGCGCTCCACCAGTTTATCTACAAAGGCTTCGGCTTCCTCAGCCGTCAACGCCACCGCGCCAAGACCGGCCAACAGCACCCGCCGCGCCAACAAATAGAGCGACGCGCCCTGCATAATGGCCTCGTTGCGTACGTCGATAACCTTTTCTTTCATCTCTTCCTGCCAGTTACGATCTTCCTCACTCATTCGAGTTCTCCTTTTGGTTGTTGTTGACGATGCCGCTAAGGATGACAGACGGCGACGGCGGATGCGACACGACGTCAGCATCGTTTGACACCTGCAAACATGCAAACCTACAAACCAATAACGCAGTGCGTCAACGGCAATCGTAGCAGAAGCGGTTTTGGCTGTCAAACTAAGTAGATGGACGCACTTGATCCCAAGTTTTACTGCTCTTACCGGGTAAATGCCATCAGCCAACCGGCGATGAAGGCTGCTTGCTGCCGGCGCACGTCTTCGTGAAAGTGGACGTGATCACAGTAGATTCCCGGCCCAAGGTTGCGGGTGAAGGTGTAGAGATCGAGAATCGGCACACTCGCCCTCTGCATGACGGCGTCCGCTGCGGCGTTGTAGCGGAAGTTGTCGGCGGCAAAACGATGAAAGGCCATGCCCGCATGGTTGTGGATGGCCTCATCGCAAGGCGTGGTGCGCGCCCAGATCAACCGCGACCGCATCTGCGCCGTCACATTGATGATAGCGCGCAGGTTTGCCTCGTATTGGTCAATCGGCACCTGCTTGCGGCCGGTGACGGGATCCGTCTTGATGTCGTGCAGGCCACAGTTCACCAACAACAGATCGGCGTCGATGCCGCCGGCACGCTTTTTTGCTTCGAGAAACGCCAGCACCATCCCCGAATCCCCGCCGTTTGCCCCAGTCGGGTTATCCAGGTTGAGCAGTGCCTCTTCTTCACCTTCCTTGCGCGCATACCCCATCACACCGGCAAGATTGGCTTGCAGGTAAGGTCCATATTGTAGCGAAATGCTGTCTGCAATGACATAGATCTGCATTGGTTTTTCGTTCCTCTCTAGATTCTGTTGACATTGACAGTGGCGCAATCCAAACATTTTCCCCGCGGGTTCTTCATTTTTCCTGAACATTGTTTCGCTACACTTTGGGCAAGCCGCAAAAGTGGCCCGGGCAACACAAAGCCCATCTATATTTCACTTTATTGAGTCTATTGAGCAAGGAGAAAACCCATGAACTTCAACACACGACAGTTGCGCTACATGTTGGGCGCAGTCGCCGTTAGCGGTGTCCTCTTGACCACGGCAGCCGTTTACCCACAGGTGACCAGCGCCGCCGAGGACACGCCCATCGAGCAGAGCGTTCCCTGGCGCGGTGACCGAGGTGATCGTGGCGGCAAAATCGGCGGCGATAAGAGCGAGTTCCTGGCCGAAGCGCTGGGCATCACCGTCGAAGAGTTAGAAGCCGCGCAGGCAGAGGCCCTCGCCACAGGCTTGCAACAGGCCGTCGACGAAGGGCTGATCACCCAGGCACAGGCCGATCAGATCCAGGACCGGGGCATCGGGCGCGGCGGTAGTGGTCACTTTGGCCGCTTCCAGAGCGAGACCATCGACCCGGCAGCGCTGCTGGCCGACGCCCTGGGCATCACGGTTGAGGAACTTGACGCCGCCCAACAAGCCGCACAGGACGCAGCCCTGGCCCAGGCCGTTGAAGAGGGTGTAATCACCCAGGAACAGGCCGACCAGATGCAAGCTCGCCAGGCTCTTCAGCCTTACCTGAGCGAAAGCGCACAGAGCGCCTTTGCAGATGCCGTAGCGCAAGCCCTGGCCGACGGCGCACTCACCCAGGAACAGGCCGATCAACTGCTCGAAGAGAGCGCCAACCGCTTCGAGCATGGCATGAAGTTCCCTGGCTTCGGCGGTGAACGCGGCGGACGTGGTCACGGTGGTATGCGCGGCGGCCCAGATCGCATGCCCAACAGCGAAAGCGCCCCGGAAGGTAGCAGCAATGGCAGCATCACATTGCCGAGCAGCAACCTCTAGCGGACGACCGACGACCGACGACCGGAACAATCGTAAATCGTCAATCGCAAATCGTAAATCCAAAGGCGCTCCTCACCGGGGCGCCTTTGCTTTTCGGAAGTCATTTCGTCAGGCAGCCCAGCACCACTTCGGGCGTCCATACATCGACGACGACGGCAGGGGTGAGGGTAACTTGATCGTAAAGGACGAGACGCACTTCGTAGGTGCCGGGAGGCAGCTCGGCAGGGAGGACGATGTGGAGCAGGCTTTCACCTTCGTGGCCGGGCTGCCAGGCGGCGGTGCTGCTGTAATCGAAGCCAAGGACGGGTGCTTCGGCCTGATGGACCACGACGCCGTCGGCATTGTGCAGCCGCAAGGAGACGCGGTAGTCGGCCTGGGGTGCCGTTTCGGCCCGCCAACGTAACGCGGCCCAGAATTCAGCCCCGGCGAGCAAAGGACAATCTTCACTCAGAATGGGCGTATCTGCGGGTCCACTGAGGGCGGCGGCGCGGAGGACAAACCCATTGTCGAAGCGGGTGACGTTCTGTTCGGCGGCGGGGTAGACTGTCCACGCTGTGTCGGTGTGCAGGTTGTCGAAGTGGTGCAGTCGGTATCCTTCGCGTTCTTCGGTTTCGACAAAACGGCCATACTTGACGAGCAGAAAAGGCAGCCGACCGGTGGCGTCGGCGTAGGGATCTGCGGTCCATTCCACGGCGGCGACGTGGAGAAATTCTGGGGCGGCGGCCAGCGCCTGGCTCAGTTGGGCGGCAAAGTCGTCGTCCATGCTGCGGTAGATGTGGACCGGCGCGTTGCCCTGGTAGAGAAAGTCGAAGTTGTATTGCTGGTAGCCGGCTGGGTGACGATTGTCGAAGGTGGCAATGTAGACGGTGTCCTGGCGCGGATTGGCTTCGATGTCGTCTTTCAAGCGCAGCCACTTGGGCACGTCGAAGTTCTCGAGCACAGGTGCGGCATTGGCCCAGGTGTCGAAGTAGAGGCGGGCGCTGTCTGCGGCGCGCCAGCCGAGGAAGATCACGGCGGCTATCACCAATCCGGCTACGGTGCTGCGGCGAAAACGTCCGGTGAAACGCAGCAGCCAGGATGCGCTGTCCACTGCGCCGAGGGCCGTCACCAGGAAGACGGCGGGCATCATCGCTGTCATGCGCAGCGTGTTGGGGGCGAAGTCAAGGGCCAAGACAGCGGGCAGCAAGAAGACGCCCAGCCAGATCAGCAGCAGTTGACGCGCCGGCTGTCGCCACTGCACCAGCGAACTAACCACGCCGATCCAGAAGAAAAGCGCCTCCACCCCCACCAAAAGCGGACGCCCCGGCAAATTGTGCCGCCAGTTGACGTCCCCATGCACCCCGAAAACCGCCAGATGATCGAGCAGATTGCGCACCAGCAACCCCAGGGCGTCCCCTTGGGCGAAGATCCAGAGATCGCCACTGCGCGAAGAAAAGTCAGCCGGATTCAGCGCAAAATGGACGAGCAGCGGCAACGCCACCAGCCCCGAAAGCCCCACGTAGAGCGTCAGCAGCGGCAGTCGCGGTGTGATTTCTGCGCGGCTGGGTCGCTGTGTGAGGAGAAGCGTCGCCGCAGCAATCAGCCAGAAGACGGGCAACAGCCGCGCCGGGATGTAGGTGTAAACCGCCAGCCCTGTCGCCACAGCGCCCAGCGCCATCCAGCCCCAGGATCGTCTCCGCCAGCCGAGCCAGACGCCGAGGACAGCCAAGGGCAGCAGCAGCAGGAGCAGGTTTGAGCGAAAGGCGATGCGCCCCAGGATCGTCTGGGTGAGCGAGGTGGCCATGAAGGCGGCGGCCAGCGCGCCCACGGCGACGCCACGCCAGCGATGATGGGCAAAGAGTACCTGTCCCAGCGCGAAGACAACCAGGACGGCAGCCACACCGGCCAGCGCGCCGGGTAGTCGCAGCGCCAACGCCGTCTGCCCCAGCCAGGCCACAGAGGGCGCGATCAGGAGGATCAACAGGCCCTCGCGTCCGTTGTTGGCGGGGTAGAAGGGGGCGATCTGGCCGTCGAGCACACGCAGTGCGTCCAGCCCGTTGGCCCCTTCGTCGAGGAAAAGACCGCTGGGGATCTCGCCCAGCCGATAGAGACGGAAGTAACCCGCCGTCGCCAAGAGCACCAACCCGACGGCGAGGACGATCCCGGCGCGGAGGGTGCGTTCACGGGTCATGGAGCGTCCCGGGGAACGAGGGCAGGCGTGAGGATGATGCGATCTTCGGTGGACGGCTGACCGTCTTCGAGAAGCCGCAGTCGCTGCCCGTCCGCCGGATTGTAGGCCCCCACCTGGAGCAGGTAGGCGGCGTCGGGCTGGGGTGCGTCTACGGTGATGGTGTACTCGTCGCGCAGATACTCGCCTGCCTGCCAGCGGGTGGTGGGGCAGGTGGTGTGGCAGGGCTGGTTGTCCCAGCCGGAGACGAAGTTACCGCCACCGTCAAGTACCTGGGCGAAGATGGTGTAGTCGACGCTTGGCTGTTGGCGCGCCTGCCAGTAGAGCGCCAGGTGGATGATCCACGCTTCGCCCTGGCGTTCCTGGCGCAGATCGTAGCCGAGCAGTGTGAGTCCGTCTTCGAGATCGGCCTGAAGCGTGTGCTGCATCGGAAATGGCTCGAAGCGGGGCGGCAGGTAGATGCGCAGCGGGTTGCCGTGGGGATCAAAATCACGTACGGTTGCGATCCAGTTGTAGTTGTTGTGCAGTGCTGCAAGCAGCCGATCCCGTTCGCCGTAGAGCATTTCCAGATCGAAGGCGCTCATGGCGACGGCGTCTGCACCCTGGGCCAGATCGGCAAGGAGCTTTTCGTTGTTGATCACACTGTAGCGTTCGGCCTGGGCCGTCGTCCACGTGGGGCGATAGGAGAAGATCGACATTTCGTAGCCGGGTGGAATGTCCCTGTCGGCGGCGAGGGCCAGGTGTGTGTTGAAGGTGAGGATCTGGGCGTCGGCGGGCAACAGTTGACGCAAGATCGACGCTGCTTCGTCTACAGCGGCGAACTGGTTGCGCAGGGGGATGGGCACAAACCCATCGCGGAGGACGGCGGCGCTCTGTGTCCACAGATTAAGCGATAAGAGCGTGAGCAGGGCGACCCAACGCCAATGTCTGGCGGTGAAGTCGATGAGCAGCACGGCAAAGACAATCCCCAGCAGCGGCATTTGCAGGGTGTTGTAGTAGCTGTCGCTGGTGCGGGGGATGAGGTGTGCGGCGAAAAGCCCCAATGCCATCACAGCCAACGTGATCATCAGCCCAAGCGCGGGGGTGGGGGCGTCTCCTGTCTTTGCGCGGTGGCGTGCACGAAACAAGATCCAGGCCAACCCGCCGTAGACCACAACGAGGATCGGTGAAAAGTCCACCAGAGTACGCCACGCCATGCGCACGGCATGACCGAAGCGCCAGTCGATACGCAGAATGCGGTCGGTGTGGAAGCGCAGGATGTCATAAAGGAAGGCGTCGGCATCGACGAGTAGGAACGGCCCAATGACCACGCCGAAGGTGAGCAGCGAAGCGCCGCCGATCCAGAGCAGGGCGTGTCCGCGGCGGCGGCTGCTGAGCAGGAGGTAGAGCACAAAGGGCACAAAAGCGGCTACGACAGAGAGACGCACACTTACGGCCAGCGCCGCGAAGATGGTGGCGACGATGATGCGCACATCTTCGCGGGGAATGTGCACCGACGCGAAAACGGCGGCAGCCAGGAAGAGACAGGTAAGCGCGTAGGTGGCCGTGTAGCTAAAGAGCCCGGCCACAAAGGGCGAGGCGGCCAGTAACGCCAACACAAAGAGACCCGCCCACGGTCCCCGCAGACGCTGGGCGGTGGCGGCGCAGAGCAGCCAGGCCGCCAATGCCAGGATCACAGTGACGATACGTCCTTGTAGGAGGCCGGCGCCGAAGATCTGCTGCACCGCGCCGTAAATGTAGGGTAGCAGCGGCGTCTGGGTGTAGGCGAAGTCGGCGTAGAGGAGGCGGCCTTCGTAGACCAGTTTGGCGGCCCACAGGTACCAACCTTCGTCGAGGTTGATGCGGCGCAGGAAGATCAGGGCCGTCAACTGAGCGGTGAGGAGGAGCAGGAGTGCGGCAGCGCTCCACATAGCGCGACGATCCGATTGGGTGGATGGGGCGACAGTAAACGGAAAAGGATCGGGCGTGGTGACACCCGATCCTTGCTGTTGCGCTATAGGGTTGACTGCCGGTGCAACTACTTTGCGACTACCCATCTACTGGCGTGCAGGATCGTAGGGACAGAATTGACCGTTTTTGCGGTTGAAGTAGTCGCAGAGGACGATGTAGGCGGCGCGGAAGTTGAGCTGATCCACGGGGCTGGGCTCCATAATCGCCCACCAATACTGTTCTTCGTCCTGGGGGTTGCCGTCGTTGAGCCAATCGAGATTGGGCATGGTGAGGAGGCTCATCACGCCGATCCAGGGCTGCCAGTTGGCCTCGGCGTACTCGAAGGCGCGTTTCATGTAGTCGGCCTGCACCATCTGATCGATGCCGGCGTCGGCGCCGTGCCACCTGTACGACGGGTTGATGGGGTCAAACGTCCAACCGAATTCGAGGATCACCACCTTTTTGTCGCCGTCGCCGTAGCGTTCCATGATGGCGCGAATGTCTTCAACGCGGCGGAAGGCGAAAAAGCGATGTCCACCGTAGCGATCATTGTTGTCCGCTTCGGCAGGGTCGATTTCCGGAGGGGCTGCGAAGCCGGCGCCGTGTACGCCTAGCATGTCGAAGTAGCCGTCGCTGTTGCCGCCCATGGCCTGATACATGAGATCGTAGAATTTGTCGTCGGGCATGGCGAGTGCGCTGTCATCGCCGGTGGGGGCCATGCCGGCGTTGATCACGATGGCGTTGGGGTGTACCGCTTTAATGGCACGGTAGGCTTGCCCCAGGAACTGAGCATACTCGGCAGGATTGGGGCGGTTGTTGCCCCACTCACGTGCCAGATTGGGTTCGTTCCAAATTTGAAAAGCCTGGATACAACCTGTCGCCTGCGGTGTGCAGTTGTAACGCTCCGCCAATGCTCGTACATAGTCGGCAAAGTCGGCACTGTTTCCGGGCGGATGACCGGCCCAGAAGGTGCCGAGATCGGGGTCAACGGAGACGCGGGCGAGCAGTTTTAGGCCGTCTTTGTTGACTTCGCGCACGACGCGGTCGGCGATTGTCCAATCGAAGACGCCTTTGCCTGCGCCTTCGATGGTCTCCCAGGCAAAACTCTGCTTCACCCAGTTGAAACCGCCATCTTTCATGAGCATGAGATCGCGGTCGCTCACTTCGGGCCGCCACCAGAGGAAGGCCTGTGCACCAAAGTCTGGGCTTAGCATTGTAGGCGGCAAGTAGGTGATCGGTGCGCCCGCTGCGGCAGGGGCAGAGGCGGCAGCGGTATTGTCTACTGCTGCGGGTGCACCTGTTAACGCGCTATCTAACGTGAGGAACTCTGCCGCCGTCCACCCGATAGGTGCACCGTTTTCGGCCAATTGCACCCACGCCTGGTCGTCTGAGAGGGTGACGACGTCGAACTGCTGTCCTTGGGTGATGGAGCGTACCACGTCGAAGGTGGTACCGGGGCCGCTGCGCACGTTCAATTCAGTGGCGTTAACCGTCGCCCGAGATGCGCCGTCAGAGGCTGTCTGCGGTGCTGAGAGTGCAACGGTAGGCGCTGCTGGTGGCACTGGGGTGCTGACAGCCGGTTGGGCGGTATCGGAAACAGCCGGTGCAGGCGTTTTGGTGGGTGTCGGCGTCGGCTCATTGCGACTGGGGCCACAGCCCACCAAGATCAAGAGCGCCAAAAACAGCGTTCCGATTTGAATTAAACGATTAAATCGCATGGACAAGTCCTTAATCGAGCGTGAAAGAGAAACTGGCAGCAGACAAAACGAAATTAGGGGATTGAGAGATTCGGGTTCGGTACGCACTCCGCGATCCCCAATCCCTCAATCACCTAATCTCTCGACCTCATCGGCCTACTTCGCCATATCTCGCAGAGCGTAAAACACGGGCAGCGGCGACCAATCGTTGTTGACGATCCCCCACTGCGCCCTTTCAGTGCCATTGGCCACGACGCGGAAGTTGAGATTCCACAGGAAGGTGGGGCCGACCCACCCCCAGTTCTTCATCATTTGGAAGGATTCCACCGTCCACGCGGCCTGTTCTTCGAAGCTGTTGTCGTTGGCGTAGGCGTAGCGTGGATCAAATGCACCCCCGGCAGCCCAGCCGAATTCGGTGGGCCAGATGCGTAGGTTGGCGGCGCCATATCTGATGGCCAGGTTACGATAGCCTTCCATGGTGCTGCGGAAGCTCCAAGAGTGGTGCGGGCTGTCGCAGGCGCCGTTAAAGCTGTTGCCGTAGCGCTGGATCGCCTCACAGGCTCTATCCCAGGTGTAACTGGGCGGCACATTAAAACCGCTGGGGTGTGCGCCGATGCCGTCGGTGTACTGCGCCAGACCGTTCTGGAACATCTCCTCAAGATAACGTAAATCATCTACTGCAAGGTTCCCGTTGTTGCCTGCTGGTGTAAGCGCGCCGCTGACTACATACATGGACGGGCAGGCGGCTTTGATAGCGGCATAGGCTGGGCGCAACAGATTCATGTACTCGACGGCGCTAAGCGGCTTGTTCCCCCACTCGTAGTGTAGATTCTGTTCGTTCCAAACTTCGATGGCCTTGAGCGAGCTACCACAGTAGTTGCCCGCCAGCGCGCCTACAAAATTGGCGTAGGTCTGCGGATCCAGCGGCGGGCCGTTGACGCTGCTGTCGAAGCCTGGCTCACGCGCCCACTCCGGCGCTTTGACCACGCTGAAAAGCAGATTCATGCCACGCTCGTTGGCTCTATCCACAATCGGGTTAATGTCACCGAACCCATACTGCCCAGGGCTCGACTCGAAGATCTTCCACTCGATCTGCTGCTTGACCCAGGTGAAACCCAGTTCGCGGGTCTTGTCCATGACAATCCCTTCCTGGCCGCCGGTGTGGACCATGTGGGCTTGCAGACCATAGGCAAACTCGCCGCCACCGGTGGGCAAAGGCGCATTGACGACTGGCGATGCCGCCGGTTCAGCAGAGCGTGCCTGCGCCACAGGTTGCGGGCGGGGCGGCAGTTCGCTGTCACTCAAGCGGGGGAGGCCGGCCAGCGATCCGCTCACGGTCGTCAGGCTACGGAAAAGCCAGACAGGTTCACTTTGGCCGCTCAGATCAACTTGCAACCACTGATCCGAAAGGGCCAGAGCGCGTACCTGAGCCTGTGTACCGGCCGCCACGGTTGTGACCACGTTATAGTCGGTGCCGGGGCCGCCGCGTACATTCATGCGGCTCGGCGTAGTCACCGCGATGACGCCGGTGCTGTTTGCCGGTTGTGTAGATGGCTGTGTAGCAGCCAGGGTGGTGGCCGCAGTGGCGACCGCAGCGGTGGCATTGGCATCGGTTGTCAACAACCACTTCGCCAACCAGACTTCGCCTTCGACACCGGATAGACGGGCTTGCACCCAGTCACCGGCGTCATTTTCGGCGATGATCTCCACTGCCGTCCGTGCAGGGACCTGCGTCACGATGTCAAAGGTTGTGCCTGGTCCACTGCGAACGTTCATTAAGCTGGGGGTGGTAAATGCTACTTGTACTTCCGCTGTCGTCGTTGCGACACTGGTATCTTGTTCGTACTGGGGAATAGCGGGGGATGCGACGGCGCTACCGGCAGTGAAAACAAAAGTGGAAAGGGTCAACAGGAACACACATACAATCTGTGCAAACGTCCACGCTTGCGAGTAGTGGGACGAAAACTTCATGGCCTTCTCCGGATAATGATCAAAGTAGGTAGACACTCGGGGGGAGGCGTCTTCGGATGTCGATATTGCCGCAGGTAGAAAGATGGTCACCGATTTCCCATGTGGCAATGTTCCATATTGTACAGATAGGGTACAAAAACGTGAAAAAGATGTACCTATAAAAAACAGGCCGGGGAAAGGCCTGTTTTTCGACGTAGATTGATTGTGCTGGGCGTAGTGCGTGCTCAGCCTCTCAACTGGGACACGCACCACGCATCACTTTGAGAAAATCATGCTGGTTACAAGAGGGCGTTTGGGCCTTGTACAACAAGCATTACTTCGGCATATCGCGTAGTGCATTGTAGACTGGCAGCGGCGACCAATCGTTGTTGACGATGCCCCACTGTGCCTTTTCGGTGCCGTTGGCTACGACGCGGAAGTTGAGGTTCCACAGAATGGCCGGGCCGACCCAGCCCCAGTTTCGCATCATCTGATAGGATTCAACGGTCCAGGCGGCCTGTTCGTTGAAATCGTTGTCGTTGGCGTAAGCGTAGCGAGGATCAAAAGCGCCACCGGCAGCCCAACCGAACTCTGTGGGCCAGATCAACTTGTTGCCTGCCCCATACTTCAAGGCCAGGTTGCGGTAGCCTTCCATGGTGCTGCGGAAGCTCCACGAATGGTGCGGGCTGTCACAGGCACCGTTGAAGCTGTTGCCGTTGCGCTGAATGGCCTCACAGGCATTTTCCCAAGTGTAGCTCGGCGGCACATTGTAACCGCTGGGGTGTGCACCGATGCCATCAATGTAGTTGTTCATACCGGCCTGGAACATCTGCTCCATGTAGATCATGTCGTCGACGGCGAAGGGCTGGTTGGTGCCTGCTGGTGTCAGCGCGCCGCTAATCACCAACATTGACGGGCAGGCGGCCTTGATCGCAGCATAGGCCGGGGCCAATAGCTGTACATATTCGGTCGCATTGAGCGGCTTATTGCCCCACTCGTAATGCAGATTCTGTTCATTCCAAACTTCAATGGCCTTTACCGAGGAACCACAGTAGCGACCCGCCACTGCGCCAAGGAAGTTGGCAAAGGTCTGTGGATCCAGTGGTGGTCCGTTGACGCTGCCGTCGAAGCCGGGTTCACGCGCCCATGCCGGCGCTTTGACTATGCTGAAGAGCAGATTAATGCCCGATGCATTGGCCGCATTGACGATGCCTTCCATCGAACCCCAGTCGATCTGTCCTTGTGTGCCTTCGAAGACCTTCCACTCAATCTGCTGCTTCACCCAGTTGAAGCCCATCCCCTGGGTCATCTGCATCACTCTGTCAGTGTAATTGTTGTGGACCATATGGGCCTGGACGCCATAGCCGAAGTTGCCGCCGCCGGTAGGGGCCGGTGCAGAAACCGAAGGCGGCGGTGCGGCTGGGGCGGCTTCCGGTTCAGCCTGCCGCTCCTCAGCAGCAGCCGGTTCGGCCACCTGCGCCACCTGCGGCGCGGGCGGTGCAGGGATATCGGTGATTACAGCGATGCTGTTCAAATCACCGGCGGAATTGACCAGGCTACCGATGGTCCACCCAACTTGACCATCGAGATCCAATTGCCACCAGTCACCACCCTGATTCTTGCCCAGAATACGGTAGACAACGCCGGGCTGTACCTGGCCGACAACCGGATACTGGGTGCTTGGTCCTTGACGCACGTTGACAATCTGCCCACTGCTCAGTCGGGCAAATTGAGGTTCGGGCGTCGGTGTCGGCGCAGAAGGCGTAGGCTCAACCAGAGCCAGCGACATACTGTTGAGTACGCCGACGGGACGATTGCCCTCTACCAATTGTGCTTCTACCTGTAAACCACTGGCACTGCTCGGGGCGGCAAAGGCGTAAGACGGATTGTCGAGCGGGCGCACATCCTGCACCAGGACGGCGCCGTCTTGATTCTTGATAGTGTAAGCGACAGCCAATCCGCCAGTGGACGGCGCCATGAGGATGCCTTCCTGGAACTGACGAGCTACATCCCAAATCGCAGGATCGATATCGCCCTTCTCCAGATCACGGACGATCACCTGGGTTACGTTGAACTTGTCGAGCAGGCCCAATTTGTGAGCAAAACTACCCGAATTCTCTAACGTCACCGTGCGCTCGAAACCCTGATCATCGAGATAGCTGTATGAGTAGGAGGCGGTTGCACTGTTGAAAGTCAGTCGGTTAAGGATACGCGGGTTGTCCAGCGTCACCTGGATCGGCTGTCCCGGTGAGGCGGCGCCTTCGGTCTGCAACTGGCTAACCAATGGTTGCAGCGCCTGCTGGTAGCCCTTGAGCAGCAGGTAGTTGCCGCTGCGTTCCACCGAACGGCCGGGTAGTTCAACCTGGATTTTGGTGCGGTCGATCTGGCTGGTGGCATAGCCGAGCAGGGCTTCCATTTCGCCGCCCGCTTCATACGCACGCGGATCGACCGGAGCCGGCACGATGACGCTGTCGGCCAACTCGCCAATGGCCGACCAATCGTAGCCCATGGTGTTCCACTCCAGTGCGGAGACCTGTTGGGGCGATTCCACGCGCACAGTCAGCCGCTTGTTCACATCGGCAGCGTGAAGCCGCTCTGAAAGCGCAGAGAGGAAACGGGTAAAGTCGGCGCGGGCCTGAGGCGTTGCGTCGACGCCGCGATAATCGATGACCACACCGGGGTAACCATTGCTGATCAACAGATCGGTGACAGCGTTGATCTGATTGTCCATCAACCCTGGATCGATGATCATGTTGTTCAACAGATCAACGCGCGGAATCTGTCCTTCGAGCCAGTTGCGCAGCACCGGCACCACTTCGTAGTTGCCCGGCGGCACTGTACGCAGTTGACCTTCGAGTGCGCCGTCACCACGCAGGTAGAGGCCGGCCACCGCCATGGCCACCACAGCATTTTCAACATTGGTGGGCATCTGTTCGGCCAGGCCTACATTGGCGGCGACGCGTGGCAGCGTAGCAGCCGATTGGACCACCACAAAGTTTGTGGGGATCGTGCCCTGCAACTGCGACTCAATCCGATCATCGGCGCGAATCACAACGCTGGGCAAATGACGCCACTCGCCCTCTTGCCATGAGTAGAGATCGAGTGTCTCATAGGGTTCGCTGTCGTTGGGAATTGGGATCTGCAACACCATGCCCGATGGCGCATCGCCACGCACATCAATTTCGTAGACAGGGCTACGGGGCGTAATGTTGTTCGGCAGCACATCGGCAGCGGTGCGCCATTCTTCGCCGGCTTCCCCAGAGAGGAAGGTCGCCCGTGGGATACTGCTCACTGCGGCGCGGAATGGCGTCGTCACAAACTCACCGGGGAAGGTCACCAGTGTGCCGTCGGGATCGGCAATCGTTGCGCCGCGTTCATCAATTTCGGTCAGCGTCAGCGATTGGATCCGCTCCAGCAGGCTCACCGGAGGCAGGAGCAGTGCAATGGCCACCAGTGCCGGGATCAACAACAAGGTTATCAGAGAGGCGGCTGAGTTCTCAAGAAAACTGGCCAGGTTACCCCAAAACGACGTAGGCGGATTGTAGTTGGTACGTTGCATGTAAATTCCTCCAAGGTCTTGCAGCTGCAAGGACTCCAGTCGGGGGACAGCAGGGTCCTAGGGCGGCGAAGTTGATTCCTGCAGGGCAAGATAGAATGTGCAATGGCTATCATAGCATAGCCGGAGTGAGGTACAAAAACGGTAGGGCTTTTCCTGATGGCGCCTGAACAGAAACGATTGACGATTGACGATTGAACAGTACCGCTTTGTTCTTCACTCTATTCTTTATTCTTCATCATTCTTTATTCTTCATCTTAACGACGTGCTATACTGGGCGGAGTACATGCGCCGAAAAGTAATCTGTGCATCTTTTCACTTTATAGCGACGCCGATCCTCTAATGTCGGACGCTTGCCTGACGACTGCTAGACGATTGCCATTGAAACGCGAAAATATGTCTTACGCACCGAACGAAGTTCGCCAATCAGAGGAAGTTCGCCGTTCACGAGGACGTGGGTGGCTACAGTTGATTTTTCTGCTGGGTTTTTTTGCCAGTGTACTAATCGGCCTGATGGCACTGATTGGTCTCTATGTTTTGAATCAAGCGCCGCAGAGCGTCTCGGTTGTGTCGGAACAGAGGGCCTTGATTCAGCCGTCACAGATTCCGCCGCATCTGGCTCTGCTACAATTGACAGGAGCCGACCCTGATGCTCTGGCAAAGCAGGCGACCAATGCTCGCGAAAGTGCGCTGGGCTATGCCCTGATTCAGTACGACGATTCACTGGCCGCCAGCCAACGCGCAGCGGACATGTTACGCCTGGGCTCACAGTTCGTCGACGCCGGGCAGACGCCTCAGGCCATCGACGCTTACCGCACGGCGCGCACAGTGGCTATCCTAGCGCCGGAACTGGCCCCACTCGAACGTGGGCAGATCCTCACACAGGCGGCTGTGGGTCTTGTGGCAGCAGGGGCAGTAGAAGCCGCAGTAGATACTGCTCGGCAGGCGCAGCATCTGGCTATCCAATTGCCCAATTTGCTGCCGGCGCAGCGTGTTCAGATCCTTGACGCCGTTGCTCCTGTGCTCCGGGCGCATGGCAGCGAAGAGGCGGCACGCCAGATCAGCGAGTTGCTGCGCAATCCGGCCATCGGCAGGCGCAACATCGCCCTCATCAGCCAGTGGACACAACTCCCTGAGCCGGTGTCGGTAGACACGCCGCTGCTCGATGTCGTTGCGCAGCGGCAAGCCGCAGTGCAGGCGCTTACCGACCGTCTCCTGCTCACCGGTGGCCAAGATTTCGATGCCGAACGAGCGCTGGTGCGCTCCCTTTTACAAGAAGAAGACGATCTCCGCGCACAGCGTTACACACGCATCAACGAAAGCGGCCTCACCCTCGGCCGGCAGCACACCCTGATCCAGGAACAGCGAAACTGGATTCTGCTCAAGTTACGCATTGGCCAGGGCGGCTTCGGCGTGGATCTCGCCCCCGACTGGGGCGCGCAGGCCGACGCCCTGCGCCTCTCGCTCAATCAGGTGACCAACAACCTTGTCACTGTCCTTAATGCGCAGATCGCAGCCGAAAGTGATCCGCTGGTAGCTGCTATGCTACGCGCTGAAGTGCTGCAACGCCTTATTCTCTACAGCGAATTAGGCTTCTACCCCAATGCCCCTCTGGGTGAATTGACCACCCAACTCGAAAGTGCGCAGACAGAACTTGAACGTCTCGGCGCGCCCCCGGCCCTGCCCATTTTTTACGACGTCAATGCCGCCGAACCCGGCTTCCGCATTGCACAACGTTACTAACCCGCCATGATCGATCTCAATGACGGACAACAGCTTGCGCTGAGTGACCGCAGCAAACGTCAAGTGCGGGCGACGGACCCGGCTTCGCAGTGGCAGGCCGGGATAGCCGCCGGTCAACAGGACGCGTCTACACTGCCCGGCGCTGCCCATATCGATCTCCTATGGCTGGCGCTGCCGCCGTCTTTGCGCGGACTCGGCATGGCGACGGCGACCATCTTCGCCAAGGAGATGCCCAAGCTCCATCTCTGGGATCCCAACCTGGCCACCCTAAACCGGCGCGCCCTTGTCATCGACCCCTATCGAACGTTGAGCCCGGTCGACGTAGGCAACTTGCCGTTGATCAGCCCGTCTGCTGCGCCGCCCGAAGACGCACATCCCGTCGCTGTGTGGGGGTACTTGATGGCGCTCTACCACACATTCACCGGCCACGCCGATGAGCTCGAACAATTGTCCACTGTGGCAGGTGCGCACACGGACGACTGTGTACCGTCCGTTTCCGTAACAGACAACCGCGCCAAGCAACTGACCCATCGCCTCTATGATCGTATCCCCATCTTTTGGGGCGAGGGTGCACATGCAGGCGTAGCCCTGGATTGGCGCCATCGCTATGTCCGCTACACAGAAGCGCGGGCGGAGTGGACACAACTCGACGTCATTCGCCATGTCGACGTGATGGCGCGCTTTCCTCGCTACTGGCCGCAGGTAGGCCTCTACGTGCAACTGACACAGCCGACCCCAGTATCAGAATCCATTGTCCTCCTCCGTCAGCTCTGGCAGGCACGGCGTATTCAACAGGAGACGATCACATCGACGTCCTCGTTGTTATTGCCTTCTATCTATGAATTGCTCTGTGTGGGCGAATGGGTGGCGCTCTATGCCGCCGCCATGCTTGGCGTCGATCCAATGGATCGAGTGGCACTGGATTTTCTCGGTGTGCGTTGAGTCGACGTATGTAAACAGTCTGAAAAATATCGTTAAAATGGCGTTAAAACAGTGGTTGACAGCACCACATATCTTATTTATACTGATCCACAAGTTCCTCACCCCATGTGGAATTAGCACGCAAGAGCAATTTGCCACCAAATGAGTGTATCGTGTGTGAATTGACGTGTGAGGATGTTCGTTTGGCCGCAGTCTGAAGTTCAAGGAGTGCTCCTTCATGACCGTGTGCAAGATGCCAATTTCAAATGAAGTCCAGGATCTGTAGCCCCAGGTGCGTCCGCGTGCCTGGGGTTTTTTGTTTGTCGGCCCTCTCTAGTGGACAGGTAGACCCTCACCTGATGACCGGTTGAGACGACGACAAAGCGTGCTAAAGTTCCACTAAACCGTCTGTGCAATATCTTTCTTGTGGTTCCCTACTCTTAGTGAAAGGACACAAACACAATGGACGCAATTGCAAGCCGCCTCATCAAAGCTCGTCAGTACGCCGCCGAACGTGATCAGCGAGTGCATGTACACAGCTTTGAAGTGGAAATTCAGGGCGAGAATGCCAATCATCTCGTCACTTATGAACGCGGCAAGTGGGGTTGCGACTGTGAGGAGTTCCTTCGTCGTGGGTTATGTGCGCATATTATGGCGATGGAAGAGATCCTTGGTGATGCGGTGGAACCGGCCCTCTTGCCCCAGGTAGGCTAGCCGTAGCGCCCATCCAAGACCGGACCAACCAGGCCCGCATGAAACTGCATAGGAACAAAAATGCCTGGCGCATTGCGCCAGGCATTTTTGTGTGGAGGTGATTGGTGATTAGTGATTGGGCTTCAATATAGCGAGCGAACTTGTACATCCATGTACTTGTCTAGATCGTTGATCATCCAGTCGTTCCCCAATCACCAATCCCCAATCACCTTCCCAATCTTCCCCTCCAGCGCGCCCGCTTCCTCCACTGACAGCGCGCCGATCTCCAACCGACAGTGGAAAGTTTCCCCCGGCCCCAGCACCAATCCATTGCCTTTAGCCTTCTCGGCGCTGTAACCTTCCGGCTCGCTGGTGCCGGCTTCCACCAGGGCAATCGCGTCTTGATCAGGTGTGCGGCTGATCCAGCGGGTGGCCTTGGGCAGTTGATCCAGCCGATGACGGATGTAGTCGGCCTCGCCATTGGGGTGCACCTGCATCGAGTGCGCCCAGCCGTCGGCATCAGCCAGGTAATCGATAAAGAAGACCGCCTCAGGATCGAAGGGCAGATCGGGCGACAGGATCTCGTGTCGTGTCGGCTCCGAAGCAAGCGATTCAATAAACTCCCGATAGCCCGGCCCCGGCTGGATGTGCGATGGAATCGACGAACGCACGCGCACATGTTCGGCTGTCCGCTTGGCGCTGTAGACAAGCCGCCCCTGATCTATGGGACGGAAATTGACATGCGCCAGGTAGAAGACGTCCATGGGCGAGCGTTTGTGGTTGGTCAACGTGAAGTCGACGGTGAAGATGGTGCGCCCGGCATAGAGCTTCACCAGCGGCGCAGCCGTGTAGTTGGTGGCGAAGGCCACAGTGTAGCGATATTCGCCGCCGATGCCGATGTAAGCGCCGTCCTCGTCCTCGCCGGTGACCAAATAGGCCGACGCATAGGGCGCATTGGGCAATTCACCGTGAATCTTGTGTGTGTCTTTCGGTCCAGGACCGCCCACCCCTGTCACGCCGCAGTGCTGCAAGAATCCGCCAAAGGTGTGCAGAAAGTCCTGCGTTGGGTAGGGTTGGTCGAACATGGATCGCATGGTCAAGTTGCGCCCATTGAACGCCACCGACCAGATCTGCTGTCCCTGAAAGGGCAGCACGACGATTTCGCCTACGTCGCTGCGCAGCCGTACCGCTGCCACGCCGCTAGGAAAGGCGAAACCACTGGCCGAAAGCGTCCCCGCAGTTGCCAGTGGGCGTTCGTCCGCGCCAAATTGAATGGGGATGAGAGGGATATGGGTTTGCATGGGTTCGGCCTTTCTAGTTTATGGCTTAGTATTCAACAACAACCTTCACCACATTATCCGCATAGGCGTCGTTCAAGGCAAAGGCTTCGGGGGTCTTTCCCAGCGGGAAGCGATGGCTGATCATGCCTTTTAGATCGACCATGCCCTGCTCAGTGAGATGGATGGCGCGCGGGTAGACATGCTTCATACGCCGCGCCATGCGGATCGTGAGTCCTTTGCGACGGGCGGTGCTGTGCTTCAGGTGGAACTCATCGTTGCCAGGGATGCCCACGATGACGAGCCGCCCGCCCAGGCGCGCCATGTCCGCCGCCATCTGGATGGACGCACCCGACCAGGCCGCTTCGATGGCGACGTCGACGCCGCGATCGCCAGTGGAGCGGCGCACGCCGGCAACGGCGTCTTCGTCGCCGAAGTTGACCGGCACCGCACCATACGTTTCGGCCAGCTTCAGCCGCCAGGGGAATTGGTCGATTACAAAGATCGGATCTGCACCGGAAAGCTTGACCAGTTGCAGGATCGACAGCCCAATCGGCCCCGCGCCGAGGATCGCCACGCTGTCGGCCACCTTGATCTTGGCCAGATCGGTGGCGTGAAGGGCAACGCCCAGCGGTTCCAAGAGCGCAGTCTCGGCGTCGTCAATCGAATCGGGCACGGCGAAACACGTATGCGCGGGGACGTGCATCCACTGGCGCAGGCTGCCGTCGTCGGGGAAGAGGCCACAGAAGTGGAGCCGCCAGCAGAGGTTGGGGTGTCCTTTTTCGCACATTTCGCAGCGTCCACACGGTTGCGCCGGGTCCACTGCCACACGCATGCCTACGGCCAGTGGTTGAAAGTCACCGCCCAGGGTTTCGCCAGGGCCAAGCGCTTCGATCACGCCACCGAACTCATGGCCGAGCACCAGTGGTGCTTCTACTTGGGTATCGCCGATGCGGCCATCCTGGTAGCTGTGCAGATCGCTGCCGCAGATGCCCGTGGCCGTGACGCGCAAGAGCACTTCGTCGTTGCCCGGCGCGCCGGGATGGGGGATCTGCTCGACACGCATGTCTTTGGGGCCGTAGAGACGGGCCGCGGTCATTAGAGAGCTGTTCATGGAATCCTCGTTCCGTGGTCTGTGTGGCACACAACGTAGGCCAACGCCAGCGCCTCATCATAAGAAAATGTTTGCCCCACGGCAATCTGTGCTTCCCAACCAGGGGAGCCGGCCTGTCGCCGTGTGGGTTGAAAGATCTGTTCATCCATGCGCCGCGAGTAGACGGTGTCGGGCAGATGTACTGCTTTGCGCAGCGCCTGCGCCGCGCCCAGCAGGCGAGCGCCCGTCTGCCAGTCGCCATCCAATATGGAGACGCCCGCCAATCCTTCGAGGATGATCACCACGGCGTCACGTGCGCCCATTTCGCCGTAAATGGCTAGGGAGTCGGCAAAGTGACGGCGGGCATCGCCTACAGCACCGGCGCACAGTTCGGCTACAGCCATCTCACGCTGCGCCCAGGCAATGTCGGCGCGACGCCCCAGTTTTTGGTAGATGGCGTAGCTTTCACGCACAGCGGCAATCGCTGCTTCGGCGTGTCCTAACTCGCGTTCCACATTGCCGAGGAAGAGTGAAATTGTGGCGATCATGCCTTCTGCCTGCCACTCCCGTTGGACGGTAAGGCTTGCCGAAAGCAGTGACTGCGCCCGTTCCCACTCGCCGCGCTCCATCGCGAGGACGCCGATCTGCGTCTGGGTCAGCCCCACATGCCAGAGACGCCCCAACTGCTGCCAATTTCCCAAACATTGCACCAGCAGACGTTCTCCTTCCTCGTACCGCCCTTGCAAGACCAACAGACGCGCATAGTTGAAGTGTGTCCACGTCAGATCGAAAGGGGCATCGATCCCCTGCAACTGTTCGAGCGCAAGACGATGCAAGCGTTCGGCGCGTCCGTTGTTGCCCTGGCTGGTGAGGAGCACACCCATTCCGGTGTAGGCGCGTGCGCTGTGAATCGATGGGATCGGCTGAGCAGTGAGGGCGCGCTGTAGCCAATCAATGCCTTCTTGCCACTGCCCGTTGACATACCAAAAGTGGGCCAGCGCCGACGCCAGCCGCAGCGCCGTCGTCGGATCGTGGACGAGCGTCCAGTGCAGGGCGGCGCGCAGATTGTCCTGGTTGCGCGCCAGCGTGGCCGTCCAGGCGGCTTCATGCCGATTTTCGCTGAGGATCGGGTGATCGGCCTCAGCCAAAGCGACAAAGTAGGCGGCGTGACGTCTGCGGATCTCGTCTTCGTAGCCGGAGAGGGTAAGTTGCTCCAGCGCAAACGCCCGCACCGTTTCGAGGACGAGGTAACGGCCGCTGTCGCCAGCCTGAATCAGATTCTGTTCGGCAAGGAGTTGCAGATGCGCGGCGACAGCTTCTGGTCCTTCCGCGGTGGTCGAACAGAGATGGAGGGCGGCAAGTTTGTCGAATCCACCCGAGAAGACACCCAAACGGGTGAAACAGCCGCGCTGCGTCGGTGTCAGCAGATCGAAGCTCCAGCCGATGGCGTGGCGCAACGTCCGCTGCCGCGGCGGCAGATCGCGTGCGCCGTCGCTCAGCCAGTGCAGATGTCCTTGCTCCACGTGTTGCAACTGGCGGCGCAATTCGGCGGCGGAAAACTGGCGCAACCGCGGCGCGGCCAGTTCCAGCGCCAGGGGGAGTCCGTCCAGCGTGGCGCAGAGGGCGGCAATCGCGCCGGCATTTGCTGCCGTCACCGCGAAATCGGCTTGAAAGCGCCGCACCCGATCGACAAAGATCTGCACCGCCGGGTTGGTTCCGACTTGTTCAAGGGAGACGCCGTCAAAGACCGGCGCGGGGAAAGGCAGCACCGTCACCTCATGTTCGCCGGAAAGGTGCAACGGCACGCGACTGGTGACCAGCGCCTTAACCCCGGGCGATGTGGTGAGCAGCTCGGCCACCAGCGGCGATTCTTCGCTCAACTGTTCAAAATTGTCGAGGACCAGCAACAGTTGCCGCTCGCGCAGATGGTCAAAAACCTGTTGACGGGGCGAAATCTGCCCGTTGACAGGCAGACTGAACGCCTGCGCCAGCGCCGTCCACACAAAAGCGACTTCGGTCACCGCGGCCAGTTCCACAAACCAGACGCCGTCGGCAAATTCCTGGCGCAGATGACGCCCCACCTCAACGGCCAGGCGTGTCTTCCCCACCCCAGGCGTGCCCACCAACGTCAGCAAGCGGACGTCGGCGCGCAGCAGTGTACGTGTCACCTGCGCCAGTTCGTCTGCACGCCCAAACCAGGACGTGAGTGGATTGGGCAGATTGGTCGGCGGCGGCGCGCCTACACTTTCGCCACGCGCTAGGCGCAGAAAGCGTTCTCGATCCTGTGGTGCGATGGCGAGGTGATCCGCCAACAGCGCCGCTACCTGCTTCGACGAACGGCGTGTCCCTTCCTCGATTTTCTGGATCGTCACCAGCGCGCAGCCAACCCGCTGCGCCAACTCCGCCTGCGTGAGATCGAGCAGTTTTCGCTGCTGCTTAAGCCACTGTCCGAAGGATGTCTGCATTAGAAAGGTGACTGGTGAGTGGTGACTGGGGATTGGGCACTGCTAGCGCCGTTGTTTGTACGGTTGATTGTACGACTCACGGGCGCGACTGTCTAGCTGTACGACTTTCTGTACGACCTGCCCTCTTCTTTTCGTCTCTCGACTGTGGTTTGCTGAATGCCTGCCCGATTTTGTGTGTCACTTGAGAGATGGAAACGCAGCGTGAACAGCGAACCTGCTTCAGAAGGTTTCCTATTGTAGACGCGCGACCACAGTGCCGGGCACGGGCCAGTGAGTTTCCGGTTCGACAGTGTGGTCTCGGCCCGTGCCAGGCACTGTTCCTCGATTCGTATAATTCTCCATATTTCATGTCATTGCGCCTATTCCAGGAGAGATCGACGATGCGCACATTGTTGAATTACCTGTTGTTGTTTGCACTGCTCCTTGGCAACCTTGTTCCATCGACGGCAAGTGCGGCCACGCGGACAACCTTTGCATCCCCACCACAATCGCCCCCCACACAGGACGATCCCGATGTTCCTCGCGAAGTCGCGGCAACGGACGTCTTCGCGCCCTATGCCTACTGGCAAAATAGCAGCGACGCCTACGTCGCCGTCGCCCACGACGACGCCCTCAATCCTCAGGACGGGGCCACCTACGAGGCGTGGATCTTCCCCTCCAGTGTGTCAGGCTGCCACGCCATCATGAGCAAAGGCTACACCCAGGGCTATTGGATGGGCATCTGCAACGGACGCATCCGCTTCGCCGCCGGCGCGTCCATCGCCTACCAGGAAAGCGTCACCACGATCCTCCCCAACGTGTGGACACACATCGCCGTGGTCTGGGATCCCGCCTTCAACATTCGGCGCTTTTTCATCAACGGCGACTTTGATTCGCTGGGCATCGCCGATCCTGGGCCAACGGGGACACGTGAACTACGCATCGGCGCCGATATCCCGGCGGATGCCTTCGCCGGTTTCATTGCCGAAGCACGCATCTGGAACGTGGCCCGCGATCAGGCGGACATCCGCCGCACCATGCACAGCTATGTGGACGAGCAGATGCCCGGCCTCGTGGCGGCGTGGCCCTTCCGCAGCAACTACATCGACGTCATTGGCGGCCGCGCCGGGACGCCCACCGGCACGCTCAAGGGGATCTACTTTGTGGGCACAGACACCGTCCACCCCTTCCCGTTGCGCCCAGCCACGGTGACACCCGACGAAATCTTCAACGTCTTGCCCCATCGGCGCGATTCGGCCGCCACCGCCTATGTGACAGGTTGGGATCGCGCCCTGCTCATCGGCGGCAATGTGGACGGTGTAGAGAGCAACCGCATCGACAGCGTCACCGGCGGCGATGGCAACTTCCTCGCGCTGGGGACGTTGCCGTTGGCGCTCAGCCAGGCCAGCGCCGCCTATGACCCGCAGCGACGCAAAGTCTATGTCTTCGGCGGCAGCAGCGGCGGCGTGGCCCAAAAGACCATCTACGCCGTCGATCCAACCAGCGGCGTCGTCAGCCCATTGGCCGCCACCCTGCCCGAAGCAGCCAGAGCCGGCGCCGCCGTCTACCATCCGGGGCTTGGCAAAATCTTCGTACTGGGCGGCGTCACCGACGACATGACGCGCCTGGATCGGGTAAGCCTCTTTGATCCGGCAAACGAGACGCTAACGCCCGCAACCTTTGCACTGCCCACAGGCCTCTCTTCGCCAACAGCCATCTATGCCACCGCCGCCAATCGTATCTTCATCTTTGGCGGCATCGGCCCCGGTGACGTCGTCGTCGATACGATCTACCAGCTTGAGGCCAACAACGGCGGCGGCGCGGTCGTCCTCGCGCCGGTGACACTGGGCATGCCGGATCGGGGAATGGCAGCAGTGGAAGACGGCGAGAGCAACCTCATCTACCTGTTGGGCGGCGCTGTCAACGACCGGGTGTGGGCCTTCGATCCCCTGCTAGGGCAATTGTGGAAGACGCCTATCGAACTCTCCGGGCGACGCTTCTGGCCCGCTGCGCTCTACAGCCCAACCAATCGACATGCCCTGCTCCTGGGCGGCTACGACGGCGCGCAAGGACAGACCAACGTCTGGAAGTTCGATCTGGGCGACGGACCACCCATCAAGCTGGGGCACTGGGACTTCGACTTCTCCGGCGGTACCGTTTACGACATTACCGGCGCAGCGGACCGCATCATCGTGGGCACAAGCAGCGGCGCAACGCTGCGCACAGAAGGCGGCAGCGCCTACTACTCGCCGTCCTCGCTGGGGGGTACAGAAGTGCGCCAGGTCCATTACACACCTGCCAACGGCTACAACTGGTTTTTGGTGGATCGCAACCGCATTGTCTACGACAACGGCAGCGGCATCGTCAAACTCTGGCCCAGCGCCAGCCAGAGCGAGTGGGTGAACGACTTCAACCCCTACGGCGATTCGCCCGTCATCGCCACTGCCATCAACACGCTGGTGCCGCAAGGCTACCCGTCCTTGCTCTGGCGCTGGGGTTTCGGCGGCAATGTCTTCTGGCACGAAAGCTGGAATGGTTGCCAATCTTCGTTCGGGCTGGTGAATCGGGGATCCAACCAGATCTGGGGGCTGGTGGTGGAACACTCAGTCTGCGGACCGCGCTCCGCTCCTATAGAACCAAACAATGTGGAACCCAACACAGCGCAACCCAGGGCCGTGGACGCCGGCGGCGACGTCTACATGCAGGGGCTGATCTACAACTGGTTCACCGGCCAATTCAGCGAGGCCGACTACGGCAAGATCTGCTTCGACGGCAGCTTTACGCCCACCGGCATGGACTTTGGCACCAACGGCGACTTCTGGGTGGCGGGCAATACCGGCGTCTGTCGTTACCCGGCGGCGACGATACCAGGAACCCCAGGCGTACAGTGGCGCTACAATGTCATGAACCTGCCCACCGGTGTCAACCCCACCAAGCCCAGCATAGACCGCGACGGACGTGTCTGGTTCGGCGTGGACAACGACGCTACCCACAGCGGCGGATTGACCGTCTTCGAGGTATTGGGCAAGGAGCCTAATCGCCAATCGGTGTGGACCACCGACTACACCTGGCTCAACGCGCCCATCGGCAGCAAGACGCCATCCGGCGCGGCAGACTACGACAGCAGCATCAACGTAGTCTACGCCAACGGCGAACGGGTGTGGAGCGCCCGTGGCAGCCAGATCTATACCCTCGCCCAGCGCTGGCAGCAGATAGACGAACGCAACAACCTGCGCGATAAGACGCTCACCGGCGTGTGGACTATGCGCGGGCGTCTCTTCGCCGTCGGCGCCGACGATCTCTACATTCTCCAGCCCGACGGCATCACCTGGGAGAACCTGGGCATCGCCGGCGTCAAGGACGTTGTCGCCGACGCCCAAGGAGAGATCTGGATCGGCGCGGCGGACGGCGTGCGCCGCTACGTCCCCGGCGGCGTGGACGAAATCGCCAGCCCCACACCCGCGCCCACAGGACCGATCCACGCGCTGACAGTGGACGGCCAGGGTCGCGTCTGGATCGGCGGCGCAGATGGCCTCACCCTCTACGATCGGGGGCGCTTTGTGACGACGCTGGCTCTCCCCACCGGCGGGGTGATTACGTCCTTATTGGCCGACCGCGGCAATCTGCTCTGGGTGAGCACCGACGCTGGACTGGCCCGATTCGATCCCAACGATGCCACGTGGACAATTTTCACCACCGAAAATGGGCTGCCCAACAATTCCGTAGGCGACGTGGTGCAACTGCGCAACGGCTGGTACGCCATCAGCCACGCTGCCGGTGTCGTCCAATACCGCGGCGACAATACCTTCGTGGGCTATTCCATCTCCGGCGCGCACCTGCCGTTGACGGTGGACGAGCGTGGCCGGCTGTGGGCCGGCGGCAACGTTGTGGACGGCGACGCCTGGGTCAACTACACCTGGGCCAACTCGGGTCTGGCTTCCAACAGCGTCGCCGACAACGCCGCCGACGGTACGGATCGGGTCTGGTTTGCTCATCCTGGCGGCGGGGTGAGTGTGCGCGGATCGACGCTGCCGCCGCTGGCAGAGCAGGTGCCGCTGATCAACGACATCACCCCCAAAGCAGGTAGCGCCGGTGACGAGATCCAGATCCTGGGGACGGGCTTCGGCATCGATCGTGCCGCAGTGGAGGTGACCATCGGCGGCGTCCCCGTGGAAGTGCGTGAGTTGAGCGACACGGTGATCAAGGTGCGGTTGAACGAGAACAACATTAGCGGCCAGGTGTCGGTGCTCAAGAACCGTAAACGGCGCACCACCGGCAGCGCCATCTTCTGCGCCATCCCCCAAATCAGCGTCAACGGCGTCAGCCCCACCGGCGGCACCGTGGGCGTGCCTGTCACCTTGAGCGGCACGAATTTTGATCCAGAGGCGCGGGTTGTCCTTGGCGGTGCGGTGCGCGATGGCTGGGTGCGATCTCCCACACGCATCACCACTGAAATCCGCCCGGGCGACGGTGTGGGCGCGGTGAAGGTGATCAACACGTGTGGCAACGAGGCGGTGGCCAATCGCAGCTTCAACAAGATCGACTTGAGCGTGGCGCAGCTCAACCTGAGCCAGGGGTTGCCGGGGCAACCGCTGCTCTACGCTCGGCCCACTTCGTTGCAGCATTATCTGCGCAGCAGCAGCGCGCCGCGCACCAACGACGTGGTGGCGGTGGATCGAGTGGAGATCACCTTCACCGATCCGCGCAACAATGCGTCCTACACCTACCAGCGACCGTACACCGGCGCTGTCCCCGTGCGCACCGGCGCGCCGTCGGATGCGGAGATGCGCGACATTGTCAACAGTCTGCACGTCTTCAACATTGCGCCCATCGGCGGTGCAGGCTTCGTGGCTGGGGATCTCAAAATCGACGTGGAACTGCTCAACCGCGGCAACAGCGTCACCAAATTCAGCACCACACAGCGCTTCGAGCAGAACATTAGCACACGTGTGATCCTGGTGCCGATTATGCGTCAGAATTACACCGCCGCCCAGCTTGATACGCTCAAAAACAATACCGACCGCAATCTCGATGAATTGCGCCGCCGCATTATGCCCACCGGCGACGTAGATTTCGTCTGGTCCAACGACATCATCGTGCCCGACGAGCAGTTGGAACTGGACAACTTCTTCGAGCTGTTCCAATACGCGCCCCAATTGGATCGGGCGCGCAGCCGCTGGAACGATCGCACCCCCGCCGACGCGCTGATCACCTTCGGCGTGGTAGAGCCGACGATTGTCATGGGCAACGCCGACGGCTACGGCCTCTGGCCCGATGCCAGCGCCATGGCGAACACGATGGGGCTCAATGTCCTTGACACATTGTGCGATGTGGCCAATGGCGTGGTCAACACCCTCAGCTTCGGCCTGCTTGGCTCCGATGACGGCTGTCACCTGTCGATTCCGCTCTACATCGGCTGGGCCAAGGGCGACGACGGCGTCTTCCGCGGGGACACCAACAACGTCAACCGCACCATGCAGTCGAGCTATCTCTTCGCCCACGAGATGGGCCACATCCTCAACCTGATCAAGCCGTGGGCGGTCAACGGCTCAATCCACGACAACCTGAGCCATTCGATCAACGACGAAATCGGTCCGCGCGGCACCTTAACCACGTCTAGCAAATCGTGTGGACAGCTCAACGAAGGCTTTTTCGACTGGAATCTTTCGTTCTACGTGCAGCCCGGTGTTGTGGATCCGGTGGTGAACCCCATTAGCGGGCAGCAGTTTTACCCGCAGAACAACAGCAACGCGTGGACACCCCGCGCCAAGGCGATGATGAGCTATGCCTGCGCCAAGTACAACAACAACTCGTTCTTCGAGCCGGTGGATCACCACATGATCCGCGCCACCGTGGGCGGCACCGATCTGTCGGGCTTCATCAACAACCTCGTGCCCCAGGCGGCCACGGCGCAGGTCAACGAGCGCGCCATCTTCCCGCGCACCGTCCCAGGACGGCGGCTGCATGTCTCCGGCACGGTGGCGCGGGACGGCAGCGGCGGCGAACTGAGCCGGGTGGAAGCGCTTAGCGAAGAGGCCCAACTGAGCCTCAGCTTCGAGACAGGCTACTGGCTGGTACAGCGCAGCGCGGACGGCGCAGAGGTGAGCCGCATGGGTCTCTTCCCCGTCTTCGACACCATCCACAAACACGACGACCACGGCCCTCACGACGAAAGCCCGCTTGGCTTTTTCGCCGCCACCACCGTCCTCGACGAGACGACGCGCACGCTGGAATTGGTCTACGACAACACCGTCCTCGACAGCTTCACAGCGGGGACAAACGCGCCGGTGGTGCAGATCACCAGCCCCACAGGCGGCAGCTTCACCGGCGACGTCATCCCCGTCACGTGGACGGCCACCGACGCCGACGGCGACGCCCTGGAGATCAGCATCGACTACTCCGCCGACAACGGCGCCACGTGGACCCCGGTTGCATCGTCTACGGGCAGCGGGGCGGTCAACGTGCTCTCGTCGGAACTGGCAGCAAGCACACAAGGCCGTATCCGCGTCGTCGCCGGTGACGGCCTCAAGAGTGGATCGGCCACGTCGGCGGCCTTCAGCGTGGCCGCGCAGCCGCCGCGGCCCTTCATCTCCGCGCCGCTGGATGGGGCGACCCTGACCGAAAGCCAGATCGTCGATCTCATCGGCGGGGCACGCGACGCCACCGATGGCTATCTCGACCCGTCTGCCTTGACGTGGCAGAGCGACCGTGACGGCGACCTGGGCGTCGGGGATCTGGTAAGCGTCCACCTCAGCGTGGGGACGCATGTACTCACCTTAACGGCGCAGAACAGCGCAGGGCAGACGGCAGCGGCGACGGTCACCGTCAGCGTGGCAGGCGACTACGACGGCGACAGCATCCTCGACAGCGTGGAAGCCGCCGACGGCCTCAACCCGCTGACCTCCGCCGACGCACTGAGCGACGCCGACGGCGATGGGCTGTCTTTGCGCATGGAAAAGAATTGGGGCACTGATCCCAACACGGCGGACAGCGACGGCGACGGTCGCCCCGACGATGTGGAGATCGGCCAGGGATCGAACCCGGTTGTAGACGATCCTGCGCCTGCGCCAAATGCGTTACAGGTGTGGCCCGGCGAGTTGACCTTCGCCGCCGATCTTTCCGGCGACGGCACACTGCCGCAGCACGCGCTCCAGATCACAAGCCGTCAACCTGTCACGTGGACGCTGAGCAGCGACGCGCCGTGGCTCCTCTTCAGCCAGGCCGAAGGGCAGACGCCGGGCGTTCCCACCCTCCTCGTCAACCCCGCCGCGCTGGAAAACGGCGCGCACACCGGGAATCTCACTGTCAGCGCCGCCGGGCTCGCTTCGGTGAGCGTGCCGGTGACGGTCATGGTAACGAACAAGGGCAACTACTGCGACGTCAACGGCGACGGCGTCCTCGACCAGGCAGATGTGGATGCTGTCAGCGCCCGCGTGGGCAGCAACAACAGCCAGGACGGCTTCGCCTACCGCTACGATCTGGATCGCAACGGCGTCATCGATCAACAGGACGTCGTCCTGGCGCAGGGGTGTTTTGCGGCAGAAGGGAGTGGGGTACGGGTCTTCTTGCCGGCGGTGAGAAAGTGATGATGGGATGATGAGATGATGGGCTAGCGGACATCGAAGACGGTGGAGACAGTGCCTGGTACGGGTCGGCGAATCGCCTGTCAAAGCTTAGGCGTTTGACCCGTACCAGGCAATGTCTGCCCCCATCCTGAAACACACCAAGGTATTTTGACAGGCTTGTCAATCAGATCACCGATCAGCTATATTATGATCGGAATGTGTGCATAGACTATCATGCGGAGAAGCACATGCCGACTGCATTACGAAAACGAAACTGATGACCGCTAGAGCAACAAATGTCCTCGTCACCGAAGACACACTTTCCGTCGATCTCGAAGATGGTCGCACAATCGCTGTACCCATCGGCTGGTACCCACGTCTGGCGCATGGGACGCCTACTGAACGCGACCACTATGAGATCAGCGGCGCCGGATACGGGATTCACTGGCTCGAACTCGACGAAGACATTGGCGTCGAAGGGCTGCTGCTTGGTCGCAAGTCCACAGAAAGTCCTGCTTCCTTTGCGCGTTGGCTTGATCAACGCTCAAGCCGGTGAACCGGTAGCGATTGTGGGGTAAAGATGACCAAATCAATCTGGTAAGAGGCGAAGTCGCCCACATCGAACAGGCCACCGCCTAAAGCACAAACTGTACGATCCCCTGTACGACTCTCCTGCTTGAACTCCGCTCTGCTTCATGATTTGATTATACACACCGCCACATATGAATTCATCAACTAGCCGGTACGCGTCAACGCGCACCGGCTCACGCCGCTGTTCCGAAAGCACAGGGTGAGATGATGGACTACGTCAACTTCGATTTGGAGCTACTGCGCACCGAGACGGGCTACCGCGCCAAGGTGATAGACTCCCCTGCCGGGCAGGCCAGCCATGAGTTCGCCCTCCCCTTCTCAACAGTGGAAATCGAAAATCTGATCCTGCGTATGGGCATCGTACGCGAACCGATGCGCGGCACTGGTTCTCCGCGCATGGAGGCCGCTCGCACCTTTGGCGATCAACTCTTTCAGACTGTGTTCGGCGGCGATGTGCGCGTCTGCCTGCTCGACAGCCTGGTCCACAGCAAACAGAACGGCTGCGGGCTCCGCCTTCGCCTGCGCATGGGCGACGCATCGGAATTGATCGACCTACCCTGGGAGTTCCTTTACGACACAACCGCCGGTCGGTTTCTGACCCTTTCCATGGCCACGCCGATTGTCCGTTTCATCGAGATGCCCGGTCGGCTCCTTCCTTTGGCGGTAGCGTTTCCGCTGCATGTACTGGCCGTCATCGCCGGCCCCACCGATTACCCGGCATTGGATGTGGAAACGGAATGGGGCAAGGTACAAAAGGCACTTGGCCCGCTGGTAGATCAAGGCACTGTGCAGTTGCATCGCCTGGCAGATCCAAGCCTGGCAGGGCTGCAAAAGTACCTGCGCCGGGTCGATGTGCATGTGCTGCACTTTGTGGGACACGGCGATTTTGACAGCGCATCGAGTACAGGAACGTTGATCTTTGCCGACGAGCATGGTCGGGGCCGTCCTGTAGGGGGGCAGGAGTTGGGCACCCTGCTATATGACGAGAAGAGCATCCGGTTGGCCGTACTCAACGCATGCGAAGGCGCTCGCACCAGTCGCAGCGATCCTTTTGCCGGGGTTGCCCAAAGCCTTGTGCAACAGGGCATCCCTGCCGTGATTGCCATGCAGTTTCAGATCAGCGATCCGGCGGCCATCGAACTCTCCTCGTCGTTTTATGCGGCCCTGGCCGACGGTTATCCTGTGGACGCAGCGTTGGGCGAAGCGCGCAAAGCCCTCTTCGCCCACCAAAACAGCACAGAATGGGGCACACCGGTGCTCTACCTGCGCGCCGCAGACGGCGCCATCTTCGATATGCAGCAGATGAACAGAGCGTCGAACACCTCTGTCGCCGCCATCCCAGCCACCCCACCCAGCGTGGACAGACACATCTCCCCGATCTGGCGCTCTACACGTCTCATGTGGGCGGTGGGGGGATTGGGCCTGTTGCTCTTGATTGCCTTGATCCTGCCGCGCTTCCTGCGGAAAAGCCCCACGCAACCGGCGGGACAGAGCTCGCCCGTGCTTTTCCGTTTTGGGCCTGAATACGCCAGTTGGCAGAGTGACCCGACGGAGTGGACCCTTGTGGAAGTCGATCCAGGCGAATATGTGCTCCAGGGCAACACGCAGAATCGAGACGGCACTTCGTCTGCACCGCCCAACACAGACCTCTTCAAAGATTGGCAGAATTTAGATCTACGCATGCAGGTCCAAATCGTGGAAGTAGGCCTCCCAGATGACGATCTGCCCGATCTTTGGATCTCCATCCGTCACGATCCAACTCGGATGACAGGCTGTGAAGGCTACAATTTTGCCCTGGATCTTTCCGCTCAGCAGGCCAATCTTTCCCCCATCAGCGGCATCGATTGCCCCTGGGAGATGCTGGCGGCGAACCCGATGCGCATCCAAGCAGGGGAATGGTACGATCTGCGGATGTCCGCAGCGGAAGACCGTCTGGGCCTGTGGATTGACAATCAACGTGTGCTCGAAGCCAGCGACAATCGATCCGCCCAAGGCTTCTTTTTCCTCAACGTGGGGACAGGCGCCACTGTCCAATTCCGTGAAGTACGCGCGACCCGGCTGCCGTAACAGGCTGATCAAGGCTGAATTTAGGAGGTCTGTATGATTCAAAGGGTGATCCATCGGTTGCTCTTCTGTGTAAGCGGTATGATTATCCTGGCCGGGCTGGGCATCGGGAGTGGACACCTCCTGGCGCTGCGCGCTGCCCCCCAGGCCGGGGATCTGCTCGTCTTCGCCGACGCCCTTGCCGCTGGCTGGGAGAACTGGTCTTGGGAGACCACGGTTGACTTTGCCGCAACGGCGCAGGTTCACACTGGCGTCCACGCGCTCAGCGCCCGGGTCGACAACGCCTGGGCCGGGCTTTCGCTGCACAGCCCTACGCCCATCGACACCAGCACGTATACCGCCATCGACTTTTGGATCTACGGTGGCGTGGGTGGCGCTTCGCTGACGCTCTACACCCAGCCTACCAGCGATGGCGCGCCGGGCACATCGATCCCGGTCAACGGCCCCGCCGGCGCGTGGACCCACATCACCGTTCCCCTGAGCAGCCTGGGCAATCCCACCGCTATCCAGCGCATCAACTTCCAGGACGCAACCGGGGCTGCACAATCTACCTTCTACATCGACGACCTAAAACTAGTAGCCGCTGCCGCCCCCAGCGGCTACCCCGACCCAACTGCTGACGGCGTCCGTGCGTTCGATCGAGGACCTTCCGGCGTGGCGATTGCCCCCAATGGCCGTGTCTACGTGCCCTTCTACAAAGTGGACGAAGTCCGATCCTGGCCCAACGTTGACGCCATGCTCAACGGCGGCGCGCCCGATCTCGTCTTTGGCGGCGATATCGGCGATCCAGACGTTCAGTGCAACGGCAGCCCGTCGGCCACCGTCCTCTGTGGACCCGAAAGCGTGGCGGTGGACGCGGCGGGCAACCTCTACGTGGCCGACACCTACCACCACCGCATCGTCATCTTCCTCAATCCCGACACCGATGCCAGCCCCACCGCGGCAGACAACTGGTTGGGCCAGCCCAATCTCAGCAGTGAAGATGCCAACTTTGACAGCGTAGCCGCCGACGGTATCGTGGAAGGTTTCTGCCTTCCCCGCGGGATTGCCGTAGACGGCAGCGGGACGGTCTACGTGGCCGACGAGTGGAATCACCGCGTGCTCATCTTCGACACTCCTCTCACCACGGATCGACTGCCGGATCGGGTGCTGGGCCGGGCGACCCTGGACGACGGTATCAACGCGCAGTGCGGCAGCAGCTTTCCCGCCGGTAGCAGCGCCGCCAATCGGCTTTACACCCCTCTGGGCGTCGCCGTGGACAGCAGCGGGCAGGTCTACGTGGCGGATCTGTTCAACAGCCGCGTGCAGCGCTTCGCCCCGCCGCTGGCCAACGACATGAACGCCACCAGCATCGGCGGGCTAAACTTTCCACACGATGTGGCAGTGGACGGCAGCGACAACCTCTACGTGGCCGACACGCGCAACAACCGTGTGCTCGTCTTTGCCCACCCGCCCAGCAATGACACTACGGCGGATCATGAGTTCACCGGCTTGAGTTACCCCATGGGCATGGATTTCACTGCCGTGGGCGATCTGGTACAGGCCAACTGCGGCCCCAATTCTCTGGCCGCGCCGGACAATTACCCGCCCTGCCTGACAAACCCGCGAGATGTACGCGTCTTCCGCGCGCCGGCTGCAGCACCAACAGCCACATCAACGGCAACAGCCACATCGACAGCCACCACCGGTGCTGGGACACCAACCGCGACGGCGACGCCCACCGCCACGCCACCCGTCAACGTGGACATCACCCTCTCCGTCGACGTGGCTGCCGAGCGCCGCGCCATCAGCGACTACATCTACGGCATCCACTACGTCGAGGACGAGCCCTTCGCGCAGGAGATCGACCTGCCCGTGCGCCGTTGGGGCGGCAACGACACCACCCGCTACAACTGGCAGAACGACATGTTCGGCAACCCCGACTGGTACTTCGAGAACGAGTACAAAACCACCTCTGCCGACGACTTTGTAGACAAAAACCAGCGCACCGGCGCAGACAGCATCATCACCATCCCCATGAGCGGCTGGGTGGCCAAGAATCCCGGCCAGGTAGGAGACAGCAGCACCTACCCATGCAGCTTCGACACACGCAAATATAATTACACGCCGCAGCCCTACCGCTACGGCGACGGCTCCATCGCCCGCCCCGCCACCGATCCCGACGATCCAAACCGATCCCACTGCGGCAGCGGCATTACCGGCTACCAAAATGGACGGGCCGTCTTCTTCCAGGGCAACGATCCCACCGACACCAGTATCGCCGTCACTTCCCAATGGGCCACCGACTGGATCGCCCATCTGATCCAGAGCCACGGCACGGCGGACAGTGGCGGTGTACGCTTTTACGGGCTGGACAATGAACCGGATCTCTGGCACGAAACGCACCGCGACGTCTTCCCCACGGCGTTGACCTACGATCAAATCCGCCAGCGCGCCTACGACTACGCCGCCGCCATCAAGGCCGCCGATCCGGCGGCGCAGATCCTGGGGCCGGTGCTCATGGGGTGGACCTACTATTGGCATTCCCCGCGCGATGGGCAGCAGGAATTGTGGGTCACCCGCCCGGATCGCATGTCCCACGGCGACGTGCCGCTTGTGCCCTGGTACTTGCAGCAGATGAAAGCCTACAACGATCAACACGGCGTGCGCCTGCTCGACTATCTTGATCTGCACTACTATCCGCAAAATGGGGTGGATCTGCGCAGTGTGGGGGACGCCTCTATGCAGGCGTTACGGCTGCGTTCGACTCGGTCGTTGTGGGATGAGACCTACGTAGATGAAAGCTGGATCGCGCAGGCCGGGCCGGACGGCGGCATTGTCAAGCTGATCCCCCGTATGCGCGAGTGGGTGGATCAGAACTATCCCGGCACCAGGTTGGCGATCACCGAGTACAACTGGGGCGGATTAGATCACATCAACGGCGCGCTGACCCAGGCCGACATTCTGGGCATCTTTGGGCGCGAAGGCATGGATCTGGCCACGCTTTTTGACACGCCCTACGGCAACGGCGGTAACTTCACGCCCAACGGGCCGACGGGTTACACCTTCCGTATGTTCCGCAACTACGATGGCAACGGATCGAAGTTCGGCGACGTCAGCGTGGACGCCGCCAGCAGCGATCAAGGACGGCTGGCGATCTACGCGTCTCAGCGCAGCGTCGACAACGCTGTCACCTTGCTCGTCATCAACAAGACCGGCGCGCCGCTTACGGCGAATCTCACAACCGCCAATCTTCAGTCACCTGTCTCTGTCGCCGCCGTTTACCGCTACAGCAGTGACAATCTCAACGCCATCGTCCAGGCGGCGGATCAGCCGATCAACGGCGGCGTTATCACGGCGTCTTTCCCGGCCAACTCGCTCATGCTCTTCGTACTGCCACAGAGCGACGTTCCCAACTTCCAAATCTTCCTGCCCAGCCTGAGCAGATAGGGAGAAAACGGATAAAAATCTATCCACGAAGCCACACGAAAAAACACGAAGACAAAGGCAGAAAGAGAACCACAGATTGCACGGATTTCAGGATTTCCAGAAGATTCTTTCAAATCTCTGCGAATCCTTTTAATCCGTGAAATCTGTGGAAATTCTTCTGGCTTTTCTGTCTTCGTGTTTCTTTGTGTAGCTTCGTGGATCAAGTTCTGGAATCTGATCTGCGATCTTCCGAAGGAGTGTCGTCCGTCGTCCGACGTCCGCTGTCTGTCGTGGCGGCGTCTCCTTCCGTCACCGGCTCGGGCAGTGCCACCCTCGCCGCGTGGACAGCCATGCCTTCAACGTCTTCCACGGTGAAGATGATCCCATCCACCGTCACTTCGTCGCCCGCTTCGGGGATGCGCCCTAGTTCGGTCATGATCAGGCCGCCCACGGTATCGACTTCGGGGTGCTCTAATTCCAGATCAAAGTGCTGGTTAAGTTCGTCGAGCAGTAAATTGCCCTGGACGCGCAGGGTGTACTCGTCCACGCGCTCGAAGGGGGCGCTTTCTTCGTCGAACTCGTCCTGGATTTCGCCCACCACCTCTTCCACCACATCCTCCAGGGTGAGCAGACCGGCGGTGCCGCCGAATTCATCCACCACAATCGCCAGCGGGATATGTTCCTGGCGGAAGCGCACCAGCATTTCGTCTAGCGGCACTGTATCGGGGACGTAGGGGACGGGCCGCCGCTGGGCCAGCTCACGGAGATCGAAGGGGGTGTCGGGTTTGAGGCGATGGCGCGCCAGATCTTTGACGTGCAACACGCCGATAATCTGATCAAGGTTATGTTCGAAGATGGGGTAGCGCGAATGGTGTGATTCACAAACACGGGCCAGTACTGTCTCTTCATTTTCGCCTACAGAAATGCCCACAATGCGGGTGCGCGGGGTCATCACCTGGCCCACAGTGCGATCTTTGAGATCGAAGATGTTCTCGATGAAGAGCTGTTCGGCCTGTTCGATCAAGCCGCCTTCATAGCTCTCGTCGATGATGTATTCCAACTCGTCCGGCGAGAGCAACCTGGCATGCGATTCAGGTGGGCGTACACCAATCAATCTGGTGACAAAATTGCCCAGGTTATTGAGTACGTAAATGGCTGGAAAGATCGACCACTCTAGAACACGCATGGGCAGCGACACACGCAGGGCTGTCCCTTCGGCGTAGTGGAGGGCCAACGATTTGGGCACCATCTCACCGAAGACGACGTGCAGATACGTCAGGATCGAAACCGAAATCACCGTGGCAATGGTGTGCGCGACTGGTTCTGCAAAGCTAGTGTAGCGGGAAAGGGGTTCGTAGAGCCATTCTGCGATGGTATGTTCGCCATACATCCCTAGCCCCAGGCTGACAACGGTGATGCCGATCTGCGCAGTTGCCAGGTAGCGATTCTGTAGCAGCGGGCTCCGTAAGATAGTAAGAACACGCCTGGCATCGGTGGAACCGCTTTCGACACGCTGGGCAATCCGGGTGGGCGGCGCTGCGATCAGGCCAAATTCCGCCGCCACAAAGATACCGTTAAGCAAAATCAAGACGGCGATAATCAAAAATGGTGTCAGAATTTCCACTACAGGCGCTCCTCGCGTAGCTGACGAGCCTTTTCGGGCGAGACGACAACGCTGACGCTTTGGATCGCTTTGCCGTCCATTTTTTCGATGCGCCAGCGCAGAGCGGCGATCTCAAACTCGTCCTTTTCGTCGGGGACATCGCCTGCTTCACTCAGGAGCAAGCCGGCGAGGGTGTCCACTTCGTCGCTGTCGAGGTAGAGATCGAGCCAGTCGTTCAGGTCGGCAATCAGCGCATCCCCGCGCAGGACGATGCGATTGTCTGATTGGATCTGAAGCACAGGCAATTCGATATCGAATTCGTCTTGCAGTTCGCCGAAGATCTCTTCCACCAGATCTTCCAGGGTGACCATGCCTGCCGTGCCGCCGTACTCGTCGAGGACGATGGCCATGTTGTACTGCTGTTTTTGCAGCGTCACAAAGACTTCGTCGGCGGGTGTGCTCTCGAAGACGAAGCGCATTTCACGCATCACGGCGCGCACCGACGTATCGTCCTCGAATTGGTGCAGGCAGAGCAGATCCTTGAGGTGGACAAGCCCAACAATGTTATCCACCGACTCTTCGTAGAGTGGCAGGCGCGAGTAGGGGGATTCGGCCAGCAGTTCGAGCAATTCACCCACCGGCAGGTCCACCGACGCCGCAAACATGCGCGTGCGCGGGATCATCACCTGGCGCGTGGTCAACTCGCGCAGGCGCAGTGTGTTTTCCAGCAGACGGCGCTCCTCTTTTTCGAGCAGGCCACCGGCGCCGCTCTCTTCTACCAGCATCAAAATCTCTTCGGGCGCATGGATGTGTGCATGTTCCGACGCATCTTTCACCCCGATCAGGCGTAGGATCAGCCGTCCACTGCCGTTGAAGAACCAGATCAAGGGGCGCAGAATCGCCAACGACCAGCGCATCGGGTAGACGGTGAGCAGCGCCAGGCGCTCAGGGTATTGGACGCCGATGTTCTTTGGCACAAGTTCACCCAGCACCACCTGAAAGACGGTCAGCAGCAACAGCACAACCGTGGCAGAAATAGATTGCGCCGTCACCTCGGCGAGGCCGCCTAATTGAACCAGATAGGGCGTCAGGTAAACCGAAAGTGTCGCCTGGCCGTAAAAGCCCAGTACCAGGCTGGAAATAGTGATGCCGATCTGGCATGCGGCGACGTAGGTATCGAGGCGGTGGACATCTTCCATGAGGGGCAAAAGGAGCTGGGCGGCGCGGTTTTCCTCTTCTTCGGCCATCTGGGCGATGCGTGAACGGCGGGCGCTAATCGTAGCAAATTCAGCGGCAACATAGAGCGCATTGAAGCCGATCAAAATCACGATTGTGGCAAGAACGACGAGCCATGTCATTAGGGAAATTCTCTGTTGATGTGGTGAGATAGCGTGGAGCAGGTGCGATTTTGCGCCATCGGCGCATTTCTGGAGCGCTTGCGGAGAACCAGTTAGGTTCCTGTTCGATTATAGCATGGGCTTAGGTGAGTTGCGAACCGATTTTGTGGATCGATTTCTGGGTGGATTGATTTCTGGCTAGTGGCTTAATATCCACCGTGGATGAACCCTGCCGTCTTCGGCAAGAGCGTCTCCAGCAGCAGACGCCACACCCCGCCCACGTTGACATCGGGATTGGCGGCGCGCAGATCTTCAACGGTGGTGTGGCCGAAGATGAGGGGAATGATCTTAAGCGGCGGTAGGTTGATCGGGCCTTGCGCAGAACCGCCGTTGCGGACGTCGACCAACTGCCCCCGCGCAAAGGACAGCTCCACCGCATCGCGGTAGAAGGCGAGTTTGACCGTGCGTGTCAGCCCGGCGAAGGGCGATGCGGCGATGCGTTCCTCCAACACCGGCGCGATCATGCGCAACAGCGCCGCAAAGTCCGCCACGTGGATCTGCCATGCGTAGACGCCCATGTCGTGCGCGCCGACGGCATGGGCCAATTGCCACACCGGGTTGCTCGGCGGCAGGTTCAGCCGCACACCGGGCAGCTTGCGTTCCACTGCCAGGGTGCGGCAATGGCGAAGGACGGCCAACGCTGCGTCGTAGCTGAGTAGCGAGGCTTCGTTGATCGACAACTCGTTGTAAAAGTGATACTTGGGCAGCATGAAGTAGCCGACCACCCACCCCTCTACATCGAGGACCAACCAATATTCCGGCACAAAAGTGGTCGACTGCGGCGTTTCGAGCAGAAAGCGCCAGTGTGCGTCGTCACGTACGGTATGGATGGCGAGGGTCTGCGCCGCCTCCTCAAAGAATTGACGCAGCACGGGTAGATCGTCCACTGTGGCGCGGCGGAAGGCGAAAGCGGGCGTCTCCCAGTCGGGCAACTCACGCCCCGTCATGCGCAGGCCCCCTTCCAACGGCAGGGCGTACTCGTAGCCGAACTGCCGATAATAGAACGGAATGCCCTGGATGAACGACAACAACGCTCCCCGCGCCGCCATGCGCTCTTTGAAGAGATCCACCTGCACCCGTACCAATCCCCGCCGACGGTAGCGTTCCAACGTCCCCACTAGCCCCATCTCCGCTACAGCCAGGTCTACGCTGCCGTAGCGTAACGTCCACGGTACCAGGCAGAGCGAGGAGACGATTTCGCCCTCTTCGTTCTCGACAAAGATCCAATCGTCGTTGGTCATGCCGGGGTAGTCGTTGGCCAGCCCGAAGACGGCGGGGATCAACTCCGGCCCGTGGATCAACCCGTTGAATTGCGCCAGCCGCTCGATGTCGTCTGCGGTGCGTGCTGTGCGCAACGTCAAACCGTCCTCCAGCGGACGGGCAAAACCACTTGTTTCTGGCATCATATTATTACGCATGTAACCGCCCCAAAAAGTAATCACACACCTGCCGAAACTCTTCCGCTCGGCTCCACATCAGTGGATGATCGCCGTCGCCGGAGAAGTAGACACGGCTGTCGGGGATCTGGCGCGACATGGCGGTGACATGCTGTCCAACCTTGTCCAGGGCGCTGTCTTCAAGGCTGGCGGTGAGCAGCACAGGGCAGGCGATCTCTTTCAGCCGTCCTTGCGACCAGCGGCCGCGACTCATGCGGATGAAACGTTTGAGCATGTCGGTGTCGGCGTTGACCACGGCTTCCCAGTCTTCGCCGTGGGCCTGTTGCCAGAATTCGACGGCGTCGGCTTCACGGCGGCCGCGGCTTTCCACGGCATTTTCCAGCATCTCACGGGAGAAGGGTTCGACGGTGCTGTCGGCGATGACGCCGCGCACTTTGTCGGGGTGGTAGATGGCCATGAGCAGCGCCACAATCGCCCCGCCGCTGGTGCCGATTAGCGTGGCCTGTTCGGCGCCCAGGTGATCGATCAACGCCGCCGTGTCGTGGGCGGCCACGGCATACCAATCCACCGGCCAGGGATCGAGCCGGTCGGATTGTCCTGTGCCGCGGAAGTCGAGGGAAACGGTGTGGAAACGATCTGCAAAGTAGGCCAGTTCGCCTTCATGCGACGCCGACGACGCCGTATTGCCGGGCAAGATCAACAGCAGCGGTCCACTGCCCTGTTCGCGGTAAAAAAGGTTTACATTGTCACGGGTAAAAGTGGGCATAAGGTCTCCAGAATTTACGATTTTTGATTGACGATTTCTCGTTGAGCCTACGATTTTGGCATGCGGTTGTTCGAACCTCAAGTAAACGGTAGAAACCAATGGCGCATCACACACTCTACCCGAGAATCGCAAATCGTCAATCGCAAATCGTCAGTCGTAAATTGCCTCGTTCACATGCCGGTGTAGCGAGATACAGACCGGTGCAAAGTGACGTAGCCAGAAGCGAGCCGCGGGGACGTTCATCGCTTCGAAGTCCACCGAACAGCGGACAAATCCGTTCTGCTCTGCCCAGTGTAGGCCACGATTGAGCAGGGCGACGGCGATGCCGTCGCCGCGGGCTTCGGGCAATGTGTAGGCGCCGGTGATGGCTGCGGTGCCGGGGTCGCGCACGATGGTGCAGGCGCCATTGTTGTCCCCTTCCACGCGCAGGAACGCCACCGGCTTGTCTTGACGGTAGGCTACAAAAAAGGCGTGTTTGGGATCGCGCAATGCCGCGGCCAGTTCGGCGCGGGAATCGCTCTCGTCGCCGCCGCCACTGAGGAAGATGGGCGACGACGACAGATGCACCCACAGTTGATTGTCGAGATCGGCGATCACGTCGAGATCGTCCTCTCCGGCGCGGCGAATATCGACGGCGGGCGCATCGGGCACCGGTTCTAGCGAGCGCAGCCCGTCGATGACGTAGTAGCCGAATCCCAACCACTGCCAGCCTTCGATCCCGGCACGGTCATTGGCAAAGATCGTCAGGTTGTGGACGAATGTCCGCTGTCGCACCCAGAAGGGGGCGATTTCGGTGTAGAGCGCCTGGTAAATGCGACGCGCCTCTTCTGGTTCGGCGGCGTTGGCCCATTCGGGGCTGTAGGCCAGCGGCTGTCCGCGCCAGGACGGGATCAACCACGCCGCCAGGAAGCCGATCAGCTTGCCGTCGCGCAACCCCGTCACAGCAGGCGCGGACGCTGTCAACTTCGCCAACATTGGACGGATCACGGCGTTGTCCTCGTAGCGGGGTGGCGCGAGCGGCATCTCCTGTCGCAGCGCCCGATAGCGTACCGTCACCAGCGCCGTGGCCGCGTCTAAGAACTCTTTACGAAAAGGCACGATTTCCAGCAAAGTGGCTCCAGTTGAAGAGGATGAATGATGAATAAAGATTGGGTGGCGCATCTACTTTCCAATTGAGGAAAGATCGTGTCTACCCAATCTTCATTCATTTTTCTTCGTTGTAGATCTTTTTCCACACAAAGCTGCGGTACGCCTCTGTAAAACCCATAGCGCTGTAGAGCGCATTGGCCGGAACCATGTCGCCTGTGTCTACAGTGACATCGACGGCGTCTAGACGACGCAGGCGATGTAGCCCTTCGAGCATCAGGGCGCGGGCCAGTCCTTTGCGCTGGTGATTGGGATGGGTGCAGACCGGCTCGAAAATTCCGCGGCGGTTGGCGGGATCGTAGGGGATGCCTACGTAGGCGGCGAATGTGCCGTCTGCTGCTTCCATCACCAGATCGAGTTCAGCGACGAAACTGGGCGCGGTGCGTGTGAAGTTTTGGTATTCCTCGCCGTTGTGGAAGGTGCGGCGAAAGGCAGCGTTGAGCAGATCGGCGATACGGCGGCAATCGTCCATCTCATCGTCCATCTCTTCGGGGCGGGTGGCGCGCAGCGTGTAACCATCTGCAACCACAGGTTGCGGAATCGGCTGCTTGCCGAAACGCAGGTGACGGATCATGCCGCCGTAGCCCATCTTCTCGAAGCCACGCTCGCCCAACAGCCGTTGCCGGTGGGCATCGTACTCGTTGACCATCACTTCCAACTCGCGCACGCCGTCCTGGTTGGGTGCGGGCAGGTGCGCTTCGGCCCATGCCAACATCTCGTCTTCGAGGTAGCGGTAGTCGGGGTGAACTTGTAGGTGTGCATCGCCTGCGCCTTCAGAAAGGACGTAGGCCACCAGGTCGCGGGCGTCTTCCCAGAGTTGTACTGGGCGTGTAGACAGCCGGTTGTCTGCCAGATCTTCGTTGTAGAAGCGCTTGCCGTCTAGGCGGCGCATGTCCCAGTTGAAGCCGATAGGCGTGATGGGCACAGTGTCGATTAGCAGTTGGCGCATGGGCCGGAAGTCATCGTCTTGGGCCATGGGGCGGCTGACGATGGTTGTTGCTGTAAGCGTGGTCATTTTTGTTCCAATTGAATTGCACCCATCACCACCTGAGCTGTCACGGTGAGGGTCGGGGTTTTGCCTGCCATGGCTGCTTCGTTCCAGAAGGCGCCTTCCTTCTTCATGAAGCCATCGCCTACGTCTACGCTGCCCAAGGTAGCCTCGGCGCTCAGACGAGTGGCCGTGGTGCGCGGCACTTCGACTTCCACCGACGCCATGCCGGTGTTGATCTTCACAGCGGCATCGCGACGTAGTTCGCCGTCGAAGTCCAGCTCGAATGAGGCGGCGCCGCCTTCGAGGACCATACGGTCAAAGTTGGCGTTGGCGAGGTTGTCCATTTCGATGCCGGCTGCACCCGCCGAGATGGTGAACTCGTGCATCACTTCTGGATTGGGGCGAGAAAAGTTGAATTCCTGCTTGCCTGCACCAAACTTTACGGCGAGACCGCGCAAGGGCAACCCACCCAGATCCATCTCGCTTTCCGACGCGCCGCCTTCGATGGTCAGCAAGTAGGGTTTGCCTTTGCCCAGCTTCAGGTGAAAAGTGGGTGGTTTGTTTAACCCGCCTAACGTCGACGGGATGCTGAACTCTTGAGAAATACGCACAGTGTTGCCTTCCTGGCTGATGCGCAACGGCGCCGCCGTGGACGTATCTTCGTAGGTGCCTGCTACCCACGCACTGCCGTCGTCCGGCACGATGCGCAGGCGGCAGGCGCCTACTGCCAGACGCAACTGTAGCCCTTCGGCCTCGGGAAACGGAACGTTGATTTCGGTGAGTGTGGTCATGGTGGGGGTCCTTTTGAATGGTGATTCATGATTTGCGATTGGGTAGAGCGAGTTTCGCTGCTATGGGCTAGTGTAGCGGGGAAGTGTGGATCTGTCACCCCACGCGTGGATGATGCGGCGTCGGTCATTTGATGGATGGAGGGCGACAGACGACAGACGACGGACGACAGACGACGGACGACAGACAACAACGTTGTCATCAACGCGGCAACAGTCTTGACGTCCGTCGTCCGTCCTTCCCTGCGTAGGCTTGACTACGGCGCAAGAACGCTCCTCATGCCAGACTCTGAGCAACCTGTGCGCACGGGATCGAATTGACCTTCAGGTAAGTCTGTTGTTTCAAAGGAGAAAGGCACATGTTTCGAAATCTGGTTATGTTCCTGGTCGCCCTGGCCGGGATTGGCCTGGTGGTGGCTGGATGCAGCATGGCGCTGCCCGATTTAGCCGCTGAATTGCCGACGCAGGCGACTACAGCGGCAACGGAGGCAACGGCGACACCTTCGACTGAAGAGGAATCTGCCACCTCGGCCACAGCAGATAGTGACATCGGCGCGCCGACATCCGGCGGTGTGATCATTCGCGACGGCGGGCCGCCGCCTTTTGATCCCTTCGACTGGCGTACTGATTTTTCCATCCGCAGCGTGGAATGGAGCGAAATCCTCTCCGGCGGGCCGCCCAAAGACGGCATCCCCTCCATCGACGACCCTCAGTTCGAGTCGTTTGAGGCGGCGGCAACGTGGCTTACCGACCGAGATCCGGTTATCCTCTTCGCCCACAACGGCGTAGAACGGGCCTATCCACTCTCGATCCTTATCTGGCACGAGATTGTCAACGATGTGGTGGGCGGCAAACCGGTGACGGTGACCTTCTGCCCGCTGTGTAACGCCAGTATCGTCTTTGATCGTGAGTTTGAAGGGGAAATTCTAGACTTCGGCACTACGGGGCGACTGCGCAAGAGTGATCTGATTATGTACGACCGCCAAACCGAAACGTGGTGGCAGCAGTTCACCGGCGAGGCCATCATCGGCGAGTGGACGGGTGGACAGTTGCGCTTCTTGCCCAGCCAGGTTATATCGTTTGCCGACTTCGTGGCCGAGCACCCCAACGGCGAAGTCCTGGCGCGGCCAACTGGGCGATCCGCGCGCAGCTACGGGCGCAACCCCTACGTCGGCTACGATAGCACAGCGCAGCCCTTCCTCTTTACGGGGAAGATCGACGACCGTCTACCCTCTGTGGAACGTGTCGTTGGGCTGACCACACCGACTACGGCTTTGGCCTATCCCTGGACGACCGTTGTCGCAGCTCAGGTGATCGAAGACGAATTCGGCGGCGCGCCCATTGTCATCTTCCACAAAGAAGGCCGTGCCAGCGCGATGGACACGTCTACGATCTCTGAAGGACGCGACATCGGTACAGTCGGCGTCTTCGATCGCCGCCTCGACGGGCAGACGCTCACGTTCAGCGCAGTGGGCGACGGCCTCTTCACCGATGCTGAGACGGGCACCACATGGAACATCCTGGGCGAAGCGGTGGATGGTTCTCACGTGGGGGAAAGTCTCACCCTGGTGCTTCACTTCGATCACTTCTGGTTCGCCTGGGCAGCATTCTTCCCAGAGACGGACGTGTACGCAGAATGAAATAATTGACGATTTTCGATTGTTTTTTCGGGAGTGAGAGTGGCATGTGGGCATGTAAACTTGAGCATGAAATCAAACCAATCATGCAATCAGATCCTCTACAAGACAATCGAAAATCGTCAATCGAAAATCGTCAATCGAAAATCATCAGTAAGCCCAACACCGCCATCCCCACACCAATTGTGAGCAGCGTGTTACGCGTGCGCCATGCCACGATGACGGCGGCGAGACCTGCGATCAGACGATGATTGTCGAGGCTGAGGACAAACTGCTCGTTCTGCACCAGCAGTTCGGGTACGATGATGGCGGTAAGCACCGCCACAGGGACAAAACGTAGTGCCCGCTGCGCGGTAGGTGAGAGGTGGAAACGCCCCGCACTGACCAGGAATGAGGCGCGAATGGCGTAGGTGAGTAGCCCGGCGGCAATTAGGGTGAGCCAGAGCGTCATGATTGATTGTCCTCCGCTACGCTGGCAGTGTTGACTCGTTGCCGCTGTTCCACCGCCAACCCCACAGTCATCCCCACCAGCGCCGCCACGATCAACCCAAGTTTGAAGGGCATTTGCATCACCAGGAGCACTGTAATCCCTGCCGCCAATGCTGCTGCGGTCGAAGCCCGATCCACGATGGCAGGCACCACCAGCGCAATGAAGGTGAGCGGCAACGCAAAGTCTAATGGCCAAGAAGAGGGTACACTTGCCCCCAAAAAGACGCCTACCGCCGTACTCAACTGCCACGTCACCCACAGTGTGAGCCCCGAGCCAAGTAGGTGCCATCCTTTGTGCGCTGCGGTTGGCAGTTGATCATATTGGGTAATCGAAGCGGCGTAGGCTTCGTCGGTAAGCAAGTATGCCAACAGCGCCCGCCGTCGTAGCGAGAGCGTCGCCAGGTGCGTCGACAACGAGGCGCTGTAGAGCATGTGCCGCAAGTTGATCACAAAGACCATCGCCACGATCACCAGCGCCGGCGACGAGGCAGCGATAAGTTGGGCTGCAACAAACTGGGCAGATCCGGCGAAAATAATGGCCGACATCGCCTGTGCCGCCACCGGCGGCATCCCCGCGGCCACCGCCGCAATGCCATTGATCAGGCCGAACGGCACCACACCAATCAATAACGGCGACTGGGCGCGCATTCCAGCCCAGAACTGTAAACGAGCAGACATAAAGAGATCTTTCTCTAAAGATGGAAGATGACTGGCGATTTACGATTGACGATTGCTTGGTAGAGCATCTTGCTAAACGATTGGCCTGTCTCCGGGTCAAGACAACACACCCACGCCTCATTCAGAATCTCAACACGACAATCGTCAATCGCAAATCGTCAATCGCAAATCGCAAATCGTCAATGGATAGTCTTCAGTTCTGCCAACAGCTTCCTGTCAACGGCAGTTGTGTCATGTTGAGTGGTGTCACGCCTGGGCGATCCAGGGTGACGCGGTAGCGCATCCATGGAATGTAGAAGTAGGTGTAACCGCGCAGGCAGATCTGTGATTGGGGGCGGTCGATGCCGCGGAAGGTGTCGGGCACCTGGATCGGCGGGTAGCGAATGTCTTCGAGGGCAAGCCTTTGGATCCAGAATCCTGTAACGTTGTAAGTTGTCTCCGCGGCACGGCGCGCGTTGACCGAGAGACGTAGTTCGTCACCGAAGACAGGTGGTTCAGGTGGGTTGAAGTAGCGGGGGAGTAGGGCGAGGGGAACGATAAAGAAGAACACAAAGAAGCCGACCTTAAATCGGCGTGAGCGACTGCCCAGGTCCACTGCTTCGGCGAAAAAGCGTGAAAGTGTCGTCAGTACAAAGAGCAGCAGCCAGATCAACAGCAAATTCAGCACGAAATCGAACAGAAAAAGAGAGATCCCGCCGTTTAAGTCGATGAGTGCAAAGGGCAGAGGATAGCCCATGTGCCCGGCACAACCGTCGGGGCAGCCCACATTGTGCGGCGGTACCACAAAGAGTGAAAAAGTGGCGACATCGATCAGGGCGGCGGCAAGCAGTGTGAGCGCGAAGATGGAATACCAACGTTCACTCTGCTGCCGCCACCAGATCAGTAACAGTGTCCCCAGCAGAAGCCCTGCCCCTGCCAGGATCAGATCCGACACATCTGCAAAGAACGACAGTTGCGACATAAAGTGCGATAACTACTCCGCGGTGGTTGGCCCCAACCAGCAGGCTTGAATGCGCAGCACGTCTACAGGTAGCACGACGAAGGGCTCCGGCTCTTGTTCTACCGGCCAAACTGCCAATGTTGAACCGGCAGCTTCGTCGTCGGGCGCTGTCTCATCCTCTACTACGTCCTCTGCTGCGGCCTCAGCTTCACCTTCACCCCCAACCTCAACTTCGTCTTCACCCGTTGCTTCCGCCGCTGCATCTTCGGTTTCCTCAGCGGGTGGTGTGACCACGGGTTGCCCAGAGATTGACATCATCACACTGCCATCTTGGCAGACGGCGAAGTCGTCCATGAGCGTGCCGGCGGGCAGCAGATAGGTGACGTTGCTCGCGATCTTCCCTTCCGCACTCGCGTCCTCACCGCCGGTGTCCTCACCGCCGGTGTCTTCAGCGACTTGTACCGATACGATACCGAAGCGTTCCAGCGCAAAGACGCCCTCGGGCGAGAAGCGGCTGCGTGCCAGGATTAGTTCGTCGTCGTTGCGCCACGAGAGATTGGGGGCAAGAAACTCGAAGCGAGTCTCTACTTCGTAAACCTGAGTAGGCGTCACCTCTTCGCCTGCATCTAGTGGCAGCACAAAGAGCCGATTGGGTGGCTGGATGAACCCTGCGGTCAGGCTTTCTAGTTCGGGATCGTAGGCAAAGTAGGCCAGCCGAGATCCACTAGGGTTGACCCGTAATGGATTGCGATAGGTGCCTGCGGCGAGCAGTTGAGTTGCCGATGTCACCTCGCTGTCGGCCAACGTGACGCGGAAGAGGCCGCTGTTCAGCCGCGTGTTCTGCGGATCCGACGTTTCTACGAGCAGCGAGAGTTCGTCTTCGTTGAGGCGTACGTCTATGAGCGATGGCTGTAACTGCGCGCCTTCTTCGTTGCCGAAGATCGTCAGCGGTGGCTGTGCGGCCAGGGTAAGCGAACGTTTTGCGCTTTCGTAATACCAGAGTTGCCATGTTTCAGGCGCAACCTGCGAAACTTCGATCCACCACAGGTTGCCTTCGCCGTCGCCGGAGACGCCGGCCAAGGCGTAGAAGGGCTGCGCCGTTACTTCAACCATGAGGCCGTCGTTACGAAGGTAGACAAAGCGACTGATCCCGGCGGCGATGTTGCTGCTTGGGATGATGGCGCCGCCGTTTTCCCCTTCGATGGCCACGATGCTCTCTCCGCTGTCCCAAATAGCGGTGAAGTCGTCGTCGGTTTCCAGTAACCAGATACCCGGATCGTCGCGCAATGTGAGCAGGCTGAGCGCCTCGTCGCGAGCGATGGCGGTAGCGTAGCGTGGCACGGTAAAGAGGCGCAACCGCTGCCAATCCGGCGGTGGGGCCACGATGCGCACTCGCTCAACATCGATGGTCGTTTGATCGTCGCCGATTTCGCCGGTAACGTAGATCTGTGTGCTCGGCCAGAGCAACTCAGGGCGAGCCGGTAGCCAGCGGTCGTCTTCCAGCCCTAGGGCGCCGCTCCAAATCTCCACTTGATCATTGCGGGTGGGATCGAAGTTCAGCGCGTAGATCGTGCCGTCCTCTGCCACTGCGGGGATCCGGTCGAGTGGGTTGGCAGGGATAGAATCTCCCCGCACGGTGAGGACCAACTCGTCTTCCGCAGGCGCAGGTAGCGGACGTACCGGTGTCTCGGCTACAGCGGTGGGCGAAGGCAGCGGCGAAGTAGACGTCAACGATGTTGCGGTGGGTGTCGGCGTTGGCAGTGGCGACGGTGCGTCAGTTGGTGTTTCTTCGGGTGCTGGAATCGGTGTGGCCTCGTCGGCGGGAGGTGTATCTTCATCTTCGGGCGCTGTCGTCGCTTCCGCTGTTGGTGTTGATTCCGGTGTCGGCGTTGGCCGTTCCTCGCTGGGTGGATTGAGGGGCAGGCCGTCTAGGTTGAAGATGGGCAGTGTAGATGGGTCACCGCTGAGGGTGAGCAACTGCTGCGACATCCAGCCTTCGATGCCATCCTCATCAAGGCGGTCGTCGACAACTTTGATGAGCACCCAGGCGCCATCCTCGGTGACGCCGCCCAGAAGTACGACGGCGCTTTCGGGCAGCCGCGCCACGATGTCGGCGTCGGTGTTGGGCAAGGCGCGTACTCGGGCAGGCGGCAGCGCAACCGTCCCTGTGACGATATCGGGCGCGGTCAGGTCGATCTCTGCGGGGAAGTAGGAGACCGGCGTTGACGTTGCTTCGGGTGTAGCCTCTGCAGTGGGCGGCGCTTCTTCACCTGTGGGTGTTGGCGTCGTTTCTGCTTCGGGCGTTTCTGTCGCTTCGGCGGTGAGCTCTTCCGTTGGCACTGCTGTCGGTTCTTCGCCCGGTTCTGGGGTCGGCCCGTCTGTCGGCTCTTCTGTTGCTTCGGCCGTAGGCTCTTCGGTCGGCGTTTCGGTTTCAGTCGCCTCAGGTGTGGCGGTGACTATCTCTGTCGGTGTCTCTGTTGCCGTGGCCGTTTCTGTCGGCTCCGGCGTATCAGTAGACGTGGCTGTGGGTTCCGGTGTTTCTGTTGCCGTGGCCGTTTCTGTCGGCGTTTCTGTTGGCTCCGGTGTGTTAGTGGATGTAGTTGTAGGCTCAGGCGTCTCTGTTGGTGTGGCTGTTGGTGTCTCTGTTGGTGTGGCTGTTGGTGTCTCTGTTTGAGTCGGTGTTGCTGTTGGCGTTTCGGTTGGTGTGGACGTCGGGGGCGGTGTTTCTGTTGCCGTGGACGTTTCGGTTGGTGTCGCTGTGGCCGTTGCTGTGGCTGTATCTGTTGCGGTTGGGGTCTTGGTAGGTGTCGCTGTCGGTGACGGTGTGAACGTAGGCGCAGGCGTCACTAGATCGATGGCACCGTAGTTTGCGGTTTCGCGGATCTCGCTCAATTCGTAGTTACCGTCTGCGGTTTGGCTGAAGAAGGCGTCGAATGTACGTGAACGGTCTGCGTTGTCGAAGAAGCGTAAGCGTGTGCTGATGGCAGTAGCGGGGAGCAGCGCCCCGCTGGCTGGGTCGCGGTAAAGCCCAAGCCATGATCCCGGAAGGTCTAGAGACAGGTTCAGCGCCGTGTCTACCAGGCCAGGGGCGACAGCGACCGCGGCGGCGGCTTCCCGGTCACCGGCCTGAAGCGCTGCGATGAAGCGCGCCAGCGTGGTCAACGGGGTTGGCAGCAACGTCTGGTCTTCCAACTCGTAGGCCCACCGCGCGGGGACATTCTCTTCGGTCACCAGGATGGGTCTCCAAAACGTGCGGGCGCTCTGTTGCGCCAGTGGCGGTTGTTCGATGAAGGTGTCGGGAGCGTTGAGCAATTGGCGCAGTGGCGCATTTGCCGACAGTGGCGACGCAACCTGGATACCCGGCAGCGGGCTGTTGTTTACGGGCAACAACTGCAAAGAGAGACCCATCGGCTGCGCCGTCCAGAGTGGGTCGTCGGTGCTACGCCACACGCTGGTGAAGGGCGCGCCGGGCTGCGCCGTGAGCGCGAAGACGGAGACCGCGTCCGATGGCGTTGTCCGTTCGACGATGAGGACAACAATCCGTCCTTGGGGATCGGTGGTGATGAGCGCCTGTGAAGCGCCTGTGATCAGCGGTGTGTCATCCGGCGCTGCCGCAAGTAACGGGAAGAGCGTCTGCCCCAGGATTTGGCTACCGCCGTCCCAAAAGATTGTAGGCAAGGGCTGTCCTTGCGTTGTGCGTGGCGCAGCGAGGACGGCCCATCGGTTGCCTGTTAACGGCGTGAAGGCCAGCGGCGAGAGGATCAGGTCTTCGGCTTCGGCCAGCGATCTGAGCAGCGCCGATACAGTTTCGGGTGTGCGTTCATCGGCGGGTAAGCCCCGGATCAACTGGGCACCGAGCCGAGGAAAGCGTACCGCGTTGACAGGCAACCCACTCTGAGCGGAAGCGTCAAGATCTTCTTGGGTGATGGGCTCGGTGGGTGTTGGCGTGATGGTTGGCGTGGCCGACGGTGTCCACGTGGCCGACGGTGTCCATGTAGGCGTAGACGTGGGCACCACTGATGGCAGCGTAACCACAGTGTCTGTGGGCGTTAATGTGGGTGGCACAGGCGTGGGTGTGTCGGTGGGTGGGATGGGCGTCTCTGTTGGCGACGGCGACGTGGATGTGTCCACGGGCAGGGAGGGTGTGTCCGTTGCGGCGATGGGCTCAGGCGTGTTGGTCGCGACAACGACCACAGGGGTATCTGTGGCCGGCACGGCAATTGTGTCGGTTGGCGCGATGGCTACGACTTCGCTCGTCGGTGTGTCCACCGGCGCGGTCGTGGGTGTGCTCGTCGGTGTGCTCGTCGGTGTGAAGGTAGGCTGGATGAGGGCCTGCTGCGCCACCGCTGTCATGGTGACGGCAATCGCCTGGGTGGTGGCCTCTTGTTCCTCAGCGTTTTGGATGGCCCCTTGGCGTTGGCCCAGGCTGAAGAGGAACAAGGCCACGGCGAGCAATGCCGTGATGACGAGGCCTGCGCCGATTAGCAGCAGGCGACTTAGCCCTGTAGACGGTTCAGGCAAGTTGGATCGATTAAACATGGCGTTGTCCTCTCTCAGAAATCACACCACAGCGGGAGCCGGTTCAGTGGGAGCCGGTTCAGTGGGAGCCGGTGCTGTAGTTGCCAATATTGACGGGTTCTACGCTTGGCTGGTTCCAGTACAGGCGGGGCAGTTTTGGCGGATGTCAGTTTTGAACCGTCAACGTGACACGACAGGGTTGGGGATAGTTGCCGGTGGTGTCGACGACCACCAACTGGATGGTGTAGATGCCATTGGCGAGGCTTGCACTGTTGAGGCTGCCTAGCAAGCCACCCACAACCTGGCTTTGCCCACCATCGAAGTATACATACCCTTCGCCGGCGCTGCTGCCCGGTGCGAATTCAAGTTTATAGTAGCTAAATTGATCGTGCTGTGCTGTGCCCACGATGGCCACGGATCCGCTGACTACAGCGCCATTGCCTGGCGACACAATCGACGAACGACCATCTGGGCAGAGTGCTGGGGCAACGGCAACCGGCGGTGGGGCCGTAGTCGGTTCCGGTGTCGGTGTAGAGGCAGTCGTCTGCGGCGCCGACGCTGTCTGTTGGGCGTTGACAGCGTCCGCGATTGTCTCTTGCTGTGTAGTGACTTCGGTTGGTGTTGCGATGGGCGTCGGCGTCGTCGGTAATGGCGTGTTGGTTGGCGTAGGGATCAGGGGAATCGACTGTGGCTGCGGGTTGAGTGCCTGTTCGACCACTGGTTCTACTGCCCGTGCCAGCGTGGTGCTGATGAAGTAGGTCATGCCCATCACCAACAAGATGACCATTGCCGAAATGAAAATGTTGTAGAGATCGTTAATCGCCTTTTCACGTTCCAACGAAAAAATCGCCTGCCGCCGTTCCGCGCGCGATTGCCAGGTGCGGTAAAGCTGAAACAAAGCCAGGAACCCACACACGGCATAGATGAAAGGCGCTGTATCGGCGACAAACTGAATAACAAATCCCATATCTTAAGTCTACCGTAGCCGATCCGTTACGACAAAAGAATAGTCACAGTACAGCAATGACTCCCTGATGGATGTCGTAAATAAAAAAAGCTGCTGGTCATAGACCAGCAGCTTGAGTAGCGGGGGCAGGATTCGAACCTACGACCTTCGGGTTATGAGCCCGACGAGCTACCACTGCTCCACCCCGCATTAATGATTTAATTTTAACACCTGAGCCACTTTCTGTCAAATTTGAGGCAGTCAGGGGGCACGTCACTCTTGGGGCGAACAGTGCCTGCCCATGCCAGGCACACATGTTTTGATAGATGATGCACTGGCCTGTGCCAGGTACTGTGGCGCTGAATCCCCAGTCAGGGTGGTGCCGGCAATCTACCAATGGCAGACTTTGTGGCCTTTAGCGGGCCACCCCTAACCTATCCAACCAGAGTTGCCACCATGCTCGGCTGAACAATGCCGGCTCTACAGAGGCCGAAGAATTCTGCCCATTCTCCAATGCCCCGGCACCCCCAAGCATGTCAGATTCAGTCTCTGTACCCAACACCACAAAAACATCGTCGCCAGGCTGCACATAGCCCAGTTCAGAACGTGCAATTTCTTCTACATATTCGCGGCTGGCGTAATAACTCAGCTCGTTCTTGAGCTGCAAATTCCACTGTTTCGCCAATTCGATCTCGCGTTCCATCGTGCTGGCACTGCTCTGGACCATCACCAGTTCATTAACTCGATCTAGATAATTCAGCAGAAAGAGCAAAAGTAGCAGCAAGCCGATGATTGTCCAGAATGAAATTCGCGGCGCAGATTCGCTGCGTTCATGCTTCATGATGCTTCCCTTCAGTGAATCGACCTGCTTAAGAGTCTGTCTGTCATTCACAGCAGCACGATGTAGTCTACCCATCAAGAGCCGACTACTGCTGCGCGCTATACTTTACGGATAGACGCTCAGTGCAGTTCAAACGGTGTTGGAGGGCAGTATACCAAAAGAAAAAGCGCTAGACAATACGCTGTCTAGCGCTTTTTGGTGCCGCAGGAGGGATTTGAACCCCCACGGGCTATTGCCCACCACGCCCTGAACGTGGCGCGTCTGCCTGTTCCGCCACTGCGGCTTGTGCACTTCATTTAACACGAAAAGTAATATACATCCGCCCAGTGTAGATGTCAAATGAGAGCGCCTTCAGACAAAATTCAAAAGGCTCTGCTTTTACTCTACCACCCCCATGCGCAAGGACCCTTGCGGCGGTGACGAGGATTCAGGTGATGTCGGTGCGTTGAGCAATTGATTGGTCGGCACCCGTCGCGCCAGGATATACCAATCGGGGAAGGTGGCAAAGCGGTCGGCTGGGCTGTTGAGCGCGCCGATCTGCACATTCTTCACCCGCTCGCTCACTCCGTACGTATAAGCGGGGTAGTAGAGCAAGATCGCAGGCGCTTCTTCCATGAAGATGCGTTGGAAGTCTGTGTAGAGCGCTTTGCGCTGCTCTGTGTCTACTTCGCTGCGGGCGCGTATCAACAGTTCATCAGCCTGATCGTTCATCCAACCGCTGTAGTTCTGGCCGCCTTCTTCGGCCTGACTACTGTGCCAGAGCGGATATGGATCTGGATCGCCGCTAATGTCCCAGGTGACGATGGCTGCATCAAAGCGGCGTGGCGCCAGGAAATCGCTCACCAACCCCGCGAAACTGACACTTTGGGGCACAGCTTCCACACCGACAACGCGCCAGGACGCACTAATCTGCTCCACCATCAACTGCCGCACGGGATCGTCGTTGGCCAGCAAAATGAAGCTCAACTCCTGGCCATCTTTATCGCGGATGCCGTTGCCGTTGCTGTCCACCCAGCCGGCTTCATCTAGCAAGCGGTTGGCTGTGGCAAGATCATAGGGATATTGGCGCACGTCGCCGGTGTAAGCCCAGTTGCCGGCCGGGATAGGCGACGTGGCGACCACGCCCTGCCCTGTAGCTGCACCCGAAATGAGCTTCTGTCGATCCAATGCGTAATAAAGTGCGTGGCGTACAGCCTTCTCTTGTAAGAAGGAGACGCTAGGGCTGTTGAGGTTGAAAATCACACTTACATAGACAGACTCAATGGCCGAGAAAAGTTGCAGATCCTCACGCTCTCGCGCCAGAGCCAGGTCATCAGGTAAGATACGGCTGATGCCGTCCAATTCCCCTTTGCTGTAGGCTGCATAAATCGATGGATAATCGGGATAAAATCGGAACTCAAGCGCCGAAATGAAGGGCAGCGAAGATGTGTCGAACTCATTCGGCTCTAAGCGAATGTGATCCGCCTGGATGTCGGCCACTTTCATAGGACCGTTGCCCACAGGCAGCGCATTGGACGGGTTGGTTGCCAGGTCGGCAGGCGGCGTGTCGCGCCAGATATGAGCCGGTAGTAGTCCAACTGCTGTGTAATCTAAAAAGGGTGCAAAAGGCTGGTTTAAGATAAAGCGCACTGTCTGTTCGTCGACACGCTCCACATCCACCGAACGCCAAAGATCGGCCAGATCGGGAATCACGGGCGTGTCGGGCGCTTGCATCATTTCCACCGTAAAGAGGACATCGTCGAGGGTTACCAGACGGCCATCATGCCAAAACTGATTCTCGCGCAGGCGGAAAGTGTAGACCAGACCATCCGGCGTTGTTGACCAACTTTCGGCCAGATCGGGGACAATGCGCCCACTGCGGTCGAGGCGCGTCAGGCCACGAAAGAGCAACCGACAGAGATCCTGGTCGATTTCGTGGGTATGGCAGAGCAGCGGGTTGAGGTATTGAGGGTTGCCTGCCACGCCCTCGCGAAAGACGCCGCCTCGATCTGGCACCAGTTCTGTAGAGACGCTGTAGGCCGTTACCCCAAGTAACAGGGTCAACAAAAAAATGCCGACAAGCGCGAGCAGCACTTGCCAGCGAATATAACGTCCTAAAGGCGATTGTGGTGTGGCAGCCGTCGCCGACCAGGACGACGTACGCGGGTAGTTTCGCATTGGGCTTGGCGACAAAAACTACTGTATCATCACCGTGATGAGGCTCAAGATCAAGAAGATCGTTGCCAACACCACCGTCATATTAAAGATCGTCTTTTCGACGCCACGACGGGTGCGGTAGATGCTCGAATCTCCGCCAAAGGCACTGCCCAGGCCGCTGTTCTGCCCTTGTAGCAGCACCACACCGATTAAGGTGAGGGCAACGATAATGGTGGCGATCATCAGATAAATATCCATGTTGAACCTCACAAATGAACAAGAAAAACAGATTAACAAAGAGACAGATTAACAAAGAGACAGATTAACAAATAGACAGATTAACAAATAGTCAAAAGTCAGCGTTGAACAGTGCAAGTATACCAGCGCCCCAGCCAGTTGCCAAATTTGCGCCGATCTGTCAACCTGCTTTATCCACTACAACTTTTTTCACTACGATTTTTTTTCTTTTTTTCTGCTGCGACTTTGTCTACCAGGGTTTTGCCTACTGCAATTTCGTCATGTTTTTTGACAGATGTCAATCCTACTGCTATTATTTCGTCAAAAGAATACCTGTACTCTTATCCAGAGAGGCGGAGGGACCGGCCCTTTGAAGCCTCGGCAACCCGGCTGCGAGAGAGCAATGATGCTCTGTTAGGCGCCAGGGTGCCAAATCCGGCAGACACGTTCTGGAAGATGAGAGAAGGCATCGAGCGCTCCTGTTCGGTATCTCTGCGTTACCACAGGAAATCTATCGATAGATGACCCTCTCATCTCATAGGTGAGGGGGTTTGTTTTTTTGTGCAACTACCCAAGCACAAAACAACAGAGCTTCCGACCCTACGCAGCCATTACTGTTAAGTTGTACTCTAGCAAGTCGTACCCTGAGGAGGGAACCCCATGGAGAATGGACGTAAGTTTGGTTTCACCACACGGCAGTTGCATGCGGGCCAACAGCCGGATCCCACCACCGGTAGCCGCGCTGTACCCATCTATCAGACCACAAGTTACCAATTTCGCGACACGGAACACGCTGCCAACCTATTCGCTTTGAAGGAATTCGGCAACATCTACACCCGCATCATGAACCCCACCACCGATGTGTTGGAGCAGCGTCTGGCCGATCTGGAGGGCGCGCCCGCCGCCCTTGCTGCCGCCAGTGGACACGCTGCACAAACGATGGCGATCCTCACTCTGTGCGGTGCCGGGGATCATATTGTCACCAGCAGTCGGCTTTACGGTGGCACCTTTAACCAGTTCAACTATACCCTGCCGCGCATCGGCATCACTGTCACCTTTGTTGATCCCAGCGATCCAAGTAACTTTGAAAAGGCGATTCGGCCTAACACCAAAATCATTTACGGCGAAACATTGGGCAACCCCGACATTGCCGTCTTCCCCTTCGAGGAAGTGTCTGCGATTGCACAGGCGCATAACATCCCACTGATGATCGACAACACCTTCGCTACGCCCTATCTCTGCCGTCCGGTCGAGTGGGGGGCCAACATCATCACCCACAGCACCACCAAGTTCATCGGCGGGCATGGCACCACCATCGGCGGCATCATTGTCGACGGCAACAATTTTGATTGGACGAGTGGCCGCTTTGAAAACTTCACCACACCCGATCCCAGCTACCATGGCCTCGTCTACGCTGATCTAGCCGGCATGGGGTTGCCGCCTTTCGCCATCAAAGCGCGCGTACAGATCCTGCGCGACATCGGCGCGTCTCAGGCGCCCATCAACAGTTGGCTCACGGTGCAGGGGATTGAAACCCTAAGCCTGCGCATGGATCGTCATGTGCAGAATGCGCAGAGAGTGGCCGAATTCCTGGCTGATCATGGGTTGGTAAAGTGGGTCAGCTATCCCGGTTTGAGCAATCACCCTGATCACGAACGCGCCAAGAAATACCTGCCCAAGGGCGCAGGCGCGATCTTGGGCTTTGGCATTCAGGGGGGTGTAGAAGCAGGGCAGAAGTTCATCAACAACCTGAAACTTCTCAGCCATGTGGCCAATGTGGGCGACGCCAAAAGCCTCGCCATCCACCCGGCCAGCACCACCCACAGCCAGTTGACCGCCGACGAGATGGTCACCGCCGGCGTGTCGCCAGATTTCATTCGCCTGAGTATCGGCATCGAAGACATCGACGACATTCTGTGGGATCTGGATCAGGCGCTTAGCGCGACGAAGTAGAGTATCTGGTTTTGCTTTAGCAGCGATTTAGTGGCTTTCTCGCTAAGTTCGCAAGATGGGTTCCAACTGCCGAACTTGACGGGATGACCAGAGTGAATTGGTGCAGTCGGAACCCATCCTACGGGGTGTTCCACGCATCGGTATTTAGCGAGAAAACCATTTAGCGAGAAAGGAATGAGTAAGGAGTAATGAGTAGGTCAACTACATTGTTTGTGCCATCGGTACCAGATACTGTACCGGAACTTACTCATTACTCCTTACTCATTGTTCATAAATGAGTATCCATTCATCTATCGGGATTGTTGAAGAACAATTCTTTACCTTTGCAGAGGAATCGCCCTTTCGGTTGTCGAGTGGGGCAACCCTCAGCCCGGTGACGCTGTGCTATGAGACATACGGCACGCTCAACGCCGACCGTACCAACGCGATTCTGGTTTTGCACGCGCTCAGCGGCAGTGGACACGCCGCCGGCTTCCACCCTGAAGATTCGACCTCGCTGGCCGGCCTCACCGACAGCGGCGCCGTCAAGCCCGGTTGGTGGGATGATTGTATCGGTCCCGGCAAAGCGTTCGACACCGACCGGTACTTTGTGATCTGTTCCAACGTCCTTGGCGGCTGCTACGGCTCCACAGGACCTAGCAGCATCAATGGGCAGACGGGCAATCCCTACGGCCTGGGCTTCCCTGTGGTGACCATCGGCGATATGGTGCTGGCTCAGGTGGAACTGATCAACCACCTGGGGATCGACCAACTGCTCTGTGTCGCCGGTGGCTCCATGGGGGGGATGCAGGTGTTGGCGTGGGCCGCCCACCATCCTCACCGCATCAAAGCCGCCATTCCACTGGCAACCACGGCGCAACATAGCCCCATGTTGATTGCGTTGGGCGAGGTGGGACGACAGGCCATCTACGCCGACCCTACCTGGAATCAGGGGAATTACTATAAGTTGGGCCGCAAACCCGATGCCGGCCTGGCTGTGGCGCGCATGATCGGCCACATCACCTACCTAAGCGAAGAATCGATGCACACCAAATTCGGGCGAAGGCTGCAAGCGCGAGAGCGTTACGGCTATGACTTCGCCACCGAATTCCAGGTAGAAAGCTATCTTAAATATAACGGCAACAACTTTACCCGTCGTTTCGACGCCAACAGCTATCTCTACATTACCAAGGCCATGGACTATTTCGATCTGTCCGCGCCTACGGGTTCGTTGGCTGCGGCCTTTGTCGATTCCACCGCGGTGAAATTCTTGGTGGTGAGTTTTACCAGCGATTGGCTCTACCCCAGCTATCACAGCAAGGATCTGGTGCGCGCCCTCACTGCCGCTGGGGCTGATGTCACCTATCTTGATATCGTCAGCACCTGGGGCCACGATGCGTTTTTGCTTGAAGTAGAGACAATGACCGAATTACTCAGCAGTTTCTTGGGGCGACTGGCCCGTGAAGAATCCATTGCACTGCCGACGGTCGCCGGGAAGCCTGTATGAATGATGCCTTGGCCGCCTCGGCTGCACTGCGCCCTGATCTTCAGCAAGTGGCAGACTTGATCCAGCAAGGCAGCCGTATGCTGGATCTTGGCTGTGGCGACGGTGCACTGCTCGATTACCTGATTCATCATAAATCGGTGAAAGGACGGGGCATTGAGCTGAGCGAAAAGGGGATGTTGGCCTGTGTGCGTCGCGGCTTGAGCGTGCGTCAGGGCAATTTGCAGGAAGGGCTGGCCGACTACCCCAACAACAGCTTCGACTATGTTGTGCTTAGCCAGACGCTTTCGTTTCTAGACGATCCCCAGATGATTCTGGCCGAAATGCTGCGTGTAGGGCATTACGCCATTGTCAGCTTTCCCAACTGGGGACACTGGCGAGCCCGGCTGTTTCTGCTCATTACCGGGCGTATGCCCAAAGCGCCCGAGCTGCCTCAGCACTGGTACGATGTGCCGCGCTGGCAGGCCTTTACCGTCACCGACTTTGTGCGGCTGTGCAAACGGCTGGAAATTACCATTCACGATCAGCGTTATCTTGCTGGCAGCCGGCGCATTAAGATCTGGCGTTTTACCAATTTGCTGTCGACAACGGCAGTCTTTGTGTTAGAAAAGAACGTAATGCGTAATGCGTGATACGTGATACGTGATTCGTGATGCATCGAGACCATTTCGCCAATACAGAAGGATCTTCGAATCACGAATCACGAATCACGAATCACGAATCACGAATCACGAATCACGAATCACGAATCACGAATCACGAATCACGAATCACGAATCACGAATCACGAATCACGAATCACGAATCACGAATCACGAATCACGA
>WGMT01000098.1 GCA_016124945.1 bacterium
CTGGCGGCGCGGGGACGGGTCCTTGAGGCGGGTGACAACGAATAGAAGGAGAACACGAATGCCGCGGCGACAACAATTCGCGTTCTCCCATCATTCGATGTCATCGCTCGTCAACCCGCAACTCCCCGGCACTTGCCCGTGAACCGTGACGGGATGGTCCACGTGTCCGTCCTACTGTGTGTCGGCAACGTCCTGTGTTGGGAGCGAGGATTGCCCGTTCATGTCCTGGCGGCGCGGGGATGGGTCCTTGGGCAGTGGTTTTCCCCAGATTAACCATGATATAATCAAAACCAATCGTATGCTGAGCGGTAGACAAGGTCTCTTGCAATTGTTCTGAAGTTGTAGAAAGCGTAGGCCGATCATGCCAGTACAGACAGACGCACCCCTACCTGTGCCCGAAATCGACGACTTCTGCCTACGATGGAACGTAGTCGAGTTTGCGCTCTTTGGTTCGATTCTGCGTGAAGATTTCACTACAAACAGCGACATTGATGTTCTGGTGACCTTTGCCCCAGATTTCGTCTATACATTTCGTCAACTGACGGCGATGCAGACTGAGTTGGAGACCCTTTTGGGTCGTCCTGTGGATCTGCTGGACAAAGAAGCCGTACAGTCAAGCCCGAACTACATCCGACGGAAGGCGATTTTAGGTTCAGCAGAGATCGTATATGCGCAGTGATGATGCCTTGCTGCTGGATATGCTGATCGCTGCCCGCAAGATCATGCGGTTTGTTGCCGGAATGAGCGAAGCTGCCTTTGTAGCAGACGATATGGCACAAAGCGCAGTCATTCGAGAGTTGCAGGTGATCGGCGAAGCGGCGCGCTTGACCAGCGTCGAAACACGTGACACCTATTCACAGATCGATTGGGTAGCCATGATTGGGATGCGCAACCGACTGGTGCATGGCTACTTCTCGATTCGGCTGGATGTTGTATGGCTTACGGTACAAGAGGACATTCCACCACTGCGCAGCATACTCGAAACGATTATCTTGCCCGAAGATGAGTTCGACGATTCAGATTGAATTGAGTGACCGTTCTCCCTGGTTGCCCTGAGCTGTCCCCTTGTTTGTTGTCATCGTTTATCGCTCCGCAACTCCCCACGCACTGCCCTTGGACCGTGACGGGATGCTTCACGTGTCCGCTTGCTGTGTGTCGGCAACGTCCTGTCTTGGGAGCGAGGATTGCCTGTTCGTGTCCTGGCGGCGCGGGGACGAGTCCTTGGACGGGACGATCCATGTGTCCGTTCGCGTTGTGCGAGAAAGTGCCGGAGCTTGCTCTCTGGCGGTAACGTCCTTGCTTACGTGACCTGCCAGGTTTTCTGCAACCTGGCGGGTCTTAGCGTCTAGAAAACCCACCGGGTTACAGAAAACCCGGCGGGTTGGCGCGCGACATTGGCGCGAGGGGACGGGTCCTTGGGTGTGACAAATTGCGGTTGCCCGCCCCAGGCTTCCGTGCTACAATCGTTACACACTGCCTCCTCTGTGTTATACCGCTCTACAACACCGATCTAAACCATTTGGCGGGTCAGTCCGTTACTGGCTGTTGAATCATGCATCGAGGGATCTTGATGGCTGGTTCACCACCTGCTGCATCGCTATCGTTTCGCTACGATGTCTACATCAGCTACAGCGAAGTCGACGCCGCCTGGGTCGTCGACTGGCTTTTGCCGCGCCTGGAAGCGGACGGGCTGCGCGTGGCTATCGACGCTGTGACCTTCCAACCAGGCGTGCCGGTGATCGAAGAGATCGAGCGCTCGATCAGCGAAAGCCGCTACGTCTTCGCCGTCCTCACTCCTGCTTATGTTGCTGACCATTGGGACAATTTCGAGTCGCTGCTTGTGCAGCACCAGGACCCGGCGGCGCGGCTGCGGCGGCTGATTCCCCTGCTCCTGGAACCTTGCGAGCCACCGGCGCGCATCCAACTGCTGCACTGGGTGGATATGAGCACGCCTGAGCGCCGCGAGGATCAACTGCGCCGCGTCCTCGACACGGTGCAGGGGCGCGCCCGCCTGCCCGAACTTCACCCCGAAGCCGCCGTCCCCGACGCCCAGCGCCGCTGGTGGGAAGTGCGCTGGTTCGCCGTGGCCGGCGTTAGCGCACTGCTCACCCTCGTCCTCGTAGCCGGTTGGCTGTGGAGCCAGCGCGCCCCCGCTGCCATGGACCCCGACACCTTCAACATCGCCGTGGCCGAATTCGCCGTAGTTGATGAGGAGGGCAAGCCCCTCCGCGACGAAATCGGCCGTCAGCGTGCCCGCAACGTGGCCGCCCTGTTGAGCGATCAGCGCGACGAACTGCAATCAGTGATCATCAAACCTATCACCGTCTGGGGCGACGAACAGCGCATCCGTCCTGTGGAGACGGACAACGCAGCGGCGCGAGCCGAAGCCCTGAATGCCCACGTCCTCGTCTACGGCGTCGTCCAACGCGAGGGCGATACCTGGATGCTGCAACCGGAGTTCTACCTCACCGAAGAAGTGGTGCGGCAGTCGACTGAGCTGCTGGGCGACTACGCTTTGGGAACGCCCATCTCATTCGACGCTCAGCGCCTGGCGGCACAGAGCAACGCCAACGCCGAACTACGCGCCCGTGTACGCGCCCTGGTGCAGATCATCATCGGCCTCTCGCATAATCAGGGTGGGCGCCGCGCCGACTATGAAGCCGCGCTGCACATTTTTGAGGCAGTAGCCAACGACCCTGACTGGGGCGCCGCCAATACGGTTAGTGGGCAGGAGATCCTCTATCTCTTCCTGGGCAACGCCTATCTCAAAAGCGCGCCCGGCATGCGCGAAGCGCCCGAAGAACGGACAGATCGCCTCGGGCAGGCAGTGGCTGCCTATCAACAGGCCCTGGCACGCAGACCCGACTATGCCCGCGCCCTGAACGGCTATGCGTCTGCCCTTTTTCAGCAGGCGCGGCGCTACCCCGATGAGCGCTGGCCCTGCGCCGACGACTGGGATTGGGTCACACTTGACGAAGCCAGGACGGCCCATCAGCGCGCACTAGACACGTCACCGGCCAATAAACCTGTCTCCGGTCATGTTGACCTGCGCGCCCACCTTGGGTTGGGGCGTATTTACTACCACATTGGCTTCTGCCTGTCCGAAGAACTCTTTCCCCCTGCCTGGCAACTCGCCCAGTCAAATCTGAAAGCAGCCATCGCCGAGTACGAAGCCGCTCCCCCAACCGATTACCTACGTCTGCCCACTGCCAATGCCCACCAGTATTTGGGTGATATGGCCTTTCTTGAAGCCGACTGGCGCAGCTTCGACGAAAGCCTCGATCCTGCTGAGAACATGCAGCGTATCGCTGAACTGACCCAGACCGCACAGTCTCACTACCAGGCAGGGATTGACCTCATCTCAGCGCCGGAGACTGAGGAATCCCTGGCGCTGCGCGTACTGGCCGAAGGACAATTGCTACGCGTCCTCTGTTTTCAGGGCGAGAACGAAGCCGCCCAAGATCACCTCGATGCCCTTGTGGAAGATGCCATGATTCCCCCCCACCTACTCACCGCCATCCAGAATCACGCAAAGGAGTTCTGCAATGACAAGCCATAGACAACCCATTGCCGCCATCGTCCTATTCTTGCTGCTCGGCGCGGTCGGGATCTGGATTTCGACGGTACCTGCCGTTGCTGCCCCCGCTGCACAGGCGACGCCCTGTGCGACACCGTCCACAAGATCGGGGCGCGGGCGGGCCGTTGGCAGCGCCTCTGCCTGTGAGTCGACCGCCGCCTTACCTGGAAAGGCCAGCTTTGCGGAGCGAGGTGGAGCCACCGATGCAGTGCTACCTTGCGAAGGCTTTTTGTCTTCACAAGGTAACAAGTTCTTTAGCGTCTTTCCGTCCAGTACAATCGTTGAAGTGGGCAAACCCTATGTAAACTTCGATATGGCTGTACAATGGTGCGATTGGCCGACGGAGGATGAGTTTACCTTTATACTTACAGATCCAGCCGGGCGCACAGTGACGCGAACGCAGGGAACGTATTTCACCTACCGCTTTGCCGACACGCCGACACCGGGCGAATATGGGTTGACCATCACTGGAGAGGCCGGTACCCTTCGCGAGACATTTCTGGTTGACCTCTACAGGCGGCCCACGCTGAAGTTGTTTGATGCGGTGACGGGAGAAGAAGTCGCGCCGTGGCTCGTCAATTCTGCGCCGACCAACCGGCAGCGTGGTTTGCAGGTTCACTACGCGGGATTTTCTCCCGATGAAACCATCGAAGTCGGACTTTATCTTCCCAGTGCGCCAGGGGCGACTCTGCTTGAAACATGGCAGGTGATCTCAGACGAACAGGGCAAATTTGAAGAAGTACTGACCTTTCCTGACTCTTTGCCTCAAGGTTATTATTTATTGATGGCTTGTTCTATAAATTGGTGTAGCCTGATTTTTGATCCTGTGGGCGAACCCTGGGGCTCGCCCAATGGCGTAGAGCCGCCGCCCCTGGCGTGGCAGCAGTTCTCTCTATCGGCGCCAACACGCCCAGCCCGTGTCGATCCCGTGGGCGCCTGGGACGGGTTGCGCCTGCGTGAAGGCCCTGGCACGAGCTTCGCCCGTATTGGTTCGCTGCCACCCAACACCCTGGTGACGGTCCTGCAAGGGCCAGATCGGGCGAACGGCATCGACTGGTACGAAGTGCGTGCAGAATCGGATGGCCGTCAAGGTTGGGTCAGCGGTGAGTATCTGCTTTTTGGTGTCGACTCCGCTATTTCGATTCCTACAGAACGTACGCGTGTCTCGTTCAGCCCTGGCACAACTGGCGCTTCGTTCTCTGCTCCGCTTTCGGCGGGCCAGCCATTGGCCTACGGCATACGCGCCCTGCGCGGCCAGGCGTTGATCATCGAAACCGACCGCACTGACGTCGTGGTGAATGTGGTCGACTCGGCGCAGACGCCACTCACCGCCAGCGACGTCGGCGCAGGCTACTGGCGCTTTGAGTTGCCGCAAAACGACGACTACACCGTGATTCTCAACGGTTCACAGCGAACCCGAGTTCGCATCGAAATCCCCTAACCGTCCCGTCTGCCTGGTCACTGTGGTAGTAGATACGACGTGAAGACCCGCCAGGTTTTCTGCAACCTGGCGGGTCTTAGCGTCTAGAAAACCCACCGGGTTACAGAAAACCCGGCGGGTTGGCGCGCTGTGTGCGCGACTGACGCACTTTACTGGACCAAAGAGAGCAGATCGTTCTCATACATGTCATTGAGCAACGCCAGCACATCCGCTTCACAGGTCATCGGGTTGACACGGTATTGTCGTTGTAACTGGTGACAGAGATCTTGTACCTGGGTTGGTTCTTCAAGCCTGGCCCAGATATCGGCGCCTATCTCATCCAGGGCATAGTATTGGCCTCGATCAATGTTCATCATCACCAGATCTTCGTCTATATGGCTGGCCATGACGTCACTTGAACGGTGAATGACAGATTCCAGGGTGATGTTTTGCATGACTGCCTCCTTTGGCAATGATGACTGTTGAGGCGCGACGCGCTGACCAGGAAAACATACGGCATTCGGCTCTGATTTTGGCCAGTGTGTCGCACCTGGGCAGATATTTACGTTTTGGTTGGATCAATTATTGTGGATGGGGGTCTGTATCCGGTTTGATACGAAAATCGCGATCCAGATAGCGTTGCAGCGCTGCGTAGTCGAGCATAAGGGACGCAAAGGCCGCATGGATATTGCCCCCGCGGGCCGTCACTCTCTGCTGCAACGCTTGCATCGAAGCCTTCAACGGGATAGTCTGATCATCTAGGTGTGGGCGCAACTGTGCCCACACCTGATCCGCCAACTTCACTGTCCGCTGGATCAGTGCATGGGCCTCGTCAACGGAAAGCTCACCCGCTTCCATTCGCCTCAGCACACCACACTTAAACCGGTGACAGATGCTTGGTCGCCACTGTTGGTAGATTGTGCAGATGCGAGATTGTTGGTGATGGCAGGGCTGCCAAAATCTCTGGCGATCCCCAACGGTTTGCAGTACAAAACCACCTGCGTCCAGTAGGGCGGGATCGTCCTCGGGCACGACGCGCGCCCATTCAAAGATTGTGCCATCGCAGCAGAGACCACAACGCACACAGAGACTCTGGGCGGGTGAAGTTACGTCCGGCTCAAGATGAATGGTAGCCACTAAAGGTATCCTAATCTGGCCATCACAGCGCCGTGATCCGCTTCGATGCGTGCGATCTGGGCTGTGGACAATTCATGACGCCAGCCGTCCACTTGACCGCGGCGAAAGAATCGCACAGACGATCCCTGCCGTTCTTGGAAGCCGGCGGCATCTTCCTGGGCTTGCAGGCGTTGAAAGCGGCTCTGCTCCACAGCGGCATTGAGCTGCGCGTCATCGACCGGCAGGCCGGTTACCTGCAAGATGGAGCGGAATACCTGGTGTGGCGATCTGTGCAGATCTTCGTAACGTATCAGATGAACCGGCAATTCTTTCTGATCCAGCCAACTGGCAACATGCTGGCTCCATGAGCCCATCTGCTGATGAAGCTGGCCGGCAAGGCGATTCCGGCTCTCGGTGGCGATACGATCTATTTGGCCCATATCTTGGATCGCCTTGTCGATACTCTCCCCAAGGTGGGCGGCCAGGGACGGCGCCACCGCGCGCGGATCGCGCACAATGTAGACGGCCGCCAGGCTGATCTCATGCGGGAAAAGTGCTTCGCCGCTGCTGTTACGCCGCCAGCAATCATGTACTTTCACGAAGATGGGCTTCTCTGCCTCACCGGCAAGATGACGATAGACCCCTGGCCGCAAGAGATCGATCTCCGATGGTGTGAGATCCGATGCCTCGATCCCCACGATCCAATCAAAGAGACGCCGATCACTGGCATTCAAGTTGACGTCCACGGCATTGATGTCCGTTTCGCCTGGGTCCTGTTGCTGGTATGCGCTCAAAAAGATGCGCACCCAGGTGTTGCCCGATTTGGGGTAAGAAGCCAGCCACACAATCCTCTGCATTACGCCCCACTCCGCTCCATCGCCTTGAAATCAGCCTCGATGCGATCCGCCATTTCGGTCAGGTGGAAGCCTTGATCGGGGCGCTGCACACGCGTAATCCGGGTTCGGGAGGCCACGGACGTCACCTGTTGAAAGTGCGCGCGGTGCAGGTCCATGCGCTTGACCACCAATTTCTGCCACGTATGGTCGAGCAGGGCATTGAATTTACGTGCATCCCGCTGTTCCACCAGTGCAACGTGATCCTGGTTGTGGAGCGAAAGAATGTAGATGGCCGCCACTGGCGCTGCCTCTGTAGCCAGTGCATGACTGATGGGGACGACGTATTTTTCCAGTTGTGGGCGCACGCGCGCCAGCCCCTCGGTTGTCTGCTCCAGCACAGCAGCGCTGTCGGCCCACAGTTTTGTGATCTGAACACCTGGCTCCACCCAGGCAGTGCCTGTGGCGTCCAGGTGTACCGCGGCCAGATCTTCAGCCAACATCAAATAGCCCCGGCGCAAAAATTCGTTGAGTAAGGTGGATTTGCCTGCGCCCGAGTGACCCAGAAAGAGCACTGCGCCTGCCGGTGTGGCAATGGCGCTGCCATGCAGGGGCAGAATTCCTCGCTGATGAAGTAGCAGCGCTGCCGCCGTACCCATAATCAACAGGCGGATCATCTCATCGTCGATCTGCTGCCGCTCAATCACGATTTCATTGCCGCCCCGAATCAGGATTGTCACCGCGCCGGGCAGGCCAAACCGTGTTTCGCCAGGGGTCACCTGGCGCAGAGGACCTGCCGCCACTGCATCCGCGGCAATCGCAGGCAGTGCGCCGAAACGCACCGCCACATCCGCCTTCTGCGGCGTGGACACGGGGCATAGCTCTGGGAAGTCCATCGGCATCTGCCAGATCAGGCCAAAAGCGTTATACAAATGTAGGCTACTCAGTAGAGAAGCAGATGTGCCCGGATTCATCTTTGTCCCTGTTTGGCCTGTAGTAATGATAGAGTGGACCGCACAAACCTACTTTGCGCGGTCCACTCTGTACTCTAAGACTAGAAAAATTTAGTCTTCCCTGCACCGTCAGTGCCGGAACCCAATGCGGTGGTTGTATCCAAGCTGATATTCAAGCGTTCGAGGATCGGTCGACGCCAGGGTCGTAATGCTTGATCATCACTTTCTTCGTGCGATACGGTGGGGGTGGGGTTTTCCGGTTGATTTTCCATCAAGCAGGCTCCTGTCTGTGAAATAGATAATACGATATATCTAAGCATCTCCCCGAGTTGTTTCCCGGTGGGTCGCCTATCCAACATTTAAGCACGGCTTTGATTCAAATAAAATCCGGCCAATAATCCACGTAGCAGGATCGAGCCGGCGCGATGGGTCGTCATCGCTGACGGGGTTGTCTCTACATCCCGCCAGCTTTGACGCATCTTGGCCACATCCAAATAGAGATTGGCAGGGGAATGATCAACAGACGCCAGTGCGCTTTCCATTTCGTCGCGCCCAGCGAGGAGACGTTCCGCCAGATCCGCCGACTGACGACCGCGCAGCGGATTGAGCCGTACTTCATCTGGCAGCAATCCGTCCATTGCAGCGCGCATGATCCAGCGATCTCCGCCATTGGGGCTGTCGAAGATTTCATCGGGTATGGAGAGGGTATAGGCCATCACACGCTTGTCTTGGGTGGGGTCGCGCACTTCCAGCCCGGCTAATGCGCCAAATCTGGCCCAAATCGCGCCAACCTGGCTGGCGCCCGGCAGAATGATGGCTTGGCGGCAATCTCGGGGGCAGCGCCAACTCTCTTGCAGGTTGATGTCCTGCCCAATAGCCGCATTGCGCAGTTGTGCCAGGTGGATCCGCTGGGCAAAATCGGCATGGATGGCTGTACCGCGCCAATCTTGCCCCGAGCGACGCGCGGCAAGGATGGGGCGCAAAAGCCAATGGGGGAGCATGCGACGGACACCTTCTTTCCAGCCCCCATAGCGGATAGCCGCCGCCGGTGATCGCAATGCGGGCGCACCCGTCCAACTGACGGTGGCATTGCCGCCTTGGCCGGTGAGCAGTGTACCCAGCCCCATTTCGCGGGCGCGACTCAGTAGATCGACCATCCAAAAGTAGTTACTGGCGGCGTGGCTCGGTTCCGGCACGACGGCCAGGGCGCGTTGAATGCCCTGTACGGGCGTAACCTGGGCGCTGTTGAAAAGATGGTGATCCACATTCGGGTGGTGCGCCGCAGTCGCCGTGGCAAAGTGAGTTTCGTCGCCGAACCGTGTCGGCCCCACTGTGGCGGATGTATCATAAACCGGCACCGCCGTGAAAGCGGTAAGCCGTTTGCCCTCCCTCGCCAGTTCTTTGGCCGCCAACGCCGTGACCGATCCTGAATCCAGCCCACCGCTCAACGTCGTCCCCACAGGACGGTGGCTGCGCAAGCGACAGCGCACTGCTTCGTCGTAGATCTCGAGGAAACCCTGCACATACTCGTCTCGTTTTGGCAGACGCACCACCGGCGTCTCTTCGAGCCGCCAGTAACGCCAGATGCGTATACCCTGCGCCGTCACCGTCATGGCGTGGGCGGGGGGCAGGCGCTGAATGTCCAGATCAATGGTCTGCGCGCCGTGATAGGCGAACCAGGAGACAAGTACCTGCGCCAGATAAAGCTCGTTGAGTCGGCGCGGTGCACCGGCGGCGTAGAGCGCAACAGGATCAGACGCAAAGGCGAACTCCTTGCCCTGTTGCCAGTAGACGAGGTTGGTGTTGCCATGATGATCCCGCGCCAGGAACAACTTCTGTTCGTCCGGCAGCCAAATGGCAAAAGACCAATCGCCCAGCAGATGATCGGGGCACGCTTCGCCCCACTTCAAATAGGCGCGCAAGATAAGATCGCTGTCGGGCGTGGTGGCTTGCTCTGCCTGGGGAATTGCAAAGATCGTGCAGAGTTCGGCGCGGTTGTCGAGGCGGGCTTCGGCAGTGAGGGTGAGTCGTGGCCTATCGATTGCCTGCGGGAGCCGTTCGTAGAGCGATTCGGGGGTGTTGAACAAGAGACGCTGCCCCAGGCCACATTGGTCATCGTACCAGAGCGCATGGTGATCAGATCCCCAATGGGCGATGGCTGTATCCATTGCGGCAAGGACAGGCTTGGGCTTCTGATTCACACAGCCAAAAATACCGCTCATCTTAGATTGTATCCTTGCGTGTCCCTGCGTCGCTGAATCGCTGAGGTCTTTGTTTTCCAATAGATGATTGGTCTGCCTTGCGCGTCACGCCGCGCCACCTGGCGACAAGCTCTTGGGATGATTAGTGCACCGATGACGCCTTCGGTTTTGTCTTGCGCGCACAAAGACGCGGGCAAACAGCAGAGAGAATCGTTGGAAAACATGGGAGGATGTATGTCGCGGCACAAGGTTATGTTCAGGCTGTGGAGAGTATAACGTAGGTGGGGGGGCGGTGCAAGCAATGAAAGCAATAGGGGTGTATTTTACACTGTAGAGGATATCTACCTTCACCGACAGTATGGCTCAAACCGATAACCGGCGGCGCTCAACTCGCGTAAGATGATCTCCGTCGCCGCCGCCGTCTGTGACCGATCCCCGCCGCCGTCGTGGAGGACGACGATTGCGCCGGGAAAGGCGCAAGCGATGACGTGATTGGCAATGGCTCGCGCACCAGGACGTCGCCAATCGGTGGGGGCGATGCTCCGGAGCACAATCGGGTATCGGCCAAGCGCTGGCGTCACGTTCTAACACCGAGTTGCTCTAGACGCGCCAGTTTGGCGCCGGCTATGAAGTCCGCGCCCATGCAGCGGATCTACACACCGGTAACAAGGTGGAAAATGAAAACGGCCCTGCGCAAACTCTTGGCAGAGTTGCAGGACCGTTTCTCAAATGCACTTTAACAGCCAAATAGGAGTTAACCACTAAGGCTCTTGCCGCGCTTTCGTGCGGCTAGAGCGGGCGGCGAGATTCGAACTCGCGACATTTAGCTTGGGAAGCTAACGTTCTACCACTGAACTACGCCCGCAGCTTAGAAGTAAGTATAGCCGATTTAGCTTGAATGTCAATTTCCCCCAAAAGTAGGTAGGAATTTTTACTGCGAGCAAAATAGAACGCGGTGGAAGCGGATCTGGCAGATGCAAGCGACTATAAACGCAGAAAATCGGCCCCTGTCTGCTGAATCCGCTCAGCGCGCGTTCTAGGCGGCTCACAGTGAGTTCGTCTACTCTGTCTCTTTCTCGTCCGCACAGGGGACGTTGAGCCAGCCCGAGCGGAAGGGCTGCACGCTGCCGTCCTCAGGATCGAAGCGGTGACGCCAGATGCAGCCGTTGTCGTTGCTGAGCAGGTGCAGCGATACCGATGTGACCGCCGAAGTGGTGCGCACTCTGTGAATGTCGTTTTCAGGGAGCAGTTCATAGAAGTCACCTGGCGTGAGCCGGTTGCGCCGGCTAAGCACGAGATCGGCGTGGTGATCGTCTACGCCGTTGTCGCTGCGTACGAAGACGTCTTCTTCTTGTTCGCCGCGATAGAGACCCACCAACCCCCACGCCAGGTGATCGTGGACAGGCGTCTGCGCGCCCGGCGGCACCACCAGCGCCGAGAAGGCCAGGCTGCCGTCGTCGGCGCGGTAGAGCAGCCACATCCCGATGCCGCTGCCCATGCCGCTGTCTGCCGCTGGTTCCTGATACGCGGCGGGTAGCCAGTCGGGCGTGTTGAGCAACTCGGCAAAGTAAGGACGGATGGCAGCGATTGCTGCCTGTGGATCCGCTTCACGGATCCGGATATCGTTCACCGCGCCGATAAAGACGCGCATGGTTTCGTTGTCGAGCACCCATTCGTCGCTCATGGTTAGTGAAACTCCATCAGCCCCTTAATCGCTTCTTCGACTTCGCTTGAAATGTCTTCGGGGACACGAGGGTTGAAGGGCGCGCCTTCGCCGCCTTCAATGTCTTCGAAGCCGCTGAGGATCATGGCTTCGACCACCGCCGAGTAATTGTAAATGCGCCCGTTGCGGAAGCGAATCGACTCCAGCGCGTCGACTTTGGCCTGTAACTGGGCCGACTTGCGGTAATCGCCGCGGCGTTGGGCATTGTTGATCTCATCCGAAATGCGCGCCGCCAACACAGCGATCCCGGATGTATGTCCTTTAGCGCCCAACTCGGCGGCGCGGGTGCTGCGATCACCGACACCCCAGATAATCAACCCGTTTTCGCCAATTTCACGTACCAGTGGATGGACGTCCTCTTCGCTGGTGCCCACTTTGACGCCGATAAAGGCGTCACAATCGGCGAAGAGCTTGGCCACAGCGTCTAAATCGCGCGATTGCTTAAAGTAATAGATGAAACGAGCCCCGTGCACGTCGGCCATTTCGTTGCCGAATTCGCGGAAGGTCTGGTACAGCCCTTCTGGATCGTAAATACCACCCAATGGCATGATCAAATAGGCGTCAGGTGGACGTTGCAACGAGGATAGTTCCGCGATTAACTTGCGTGCATCGGCCAGAGGATTGGGCACAATGCCTGCCATATAGACACCTTCTGTGCCCATCGTCTTTGTGGTTACATCCACCAATTGTATCTGCTCGTCCAGTGTCATGTGGTGGAGTGGGCTGGTGCCGGCAATCGAGATGACACGGGCACGGCCTTCGTCGAGGAAATTGTTGTCCATCAGGTAGCGGATGTTTTTGCGGTGACCGTCGTAGTCGATCTCTCCGTTGCGATAGGGCACGATGGGAATCGTCGTAACGCCCTCAAGCGCCGCCAGCAACGCATCCGTCTCCATGCGGACATGCGGTGCAATTGTCATGAGTTCTGCCTCCGTCTGTTGGTGTAAGTACCGGCAAGTGGGGTGCGCCCGCCGTCAGTGGATGCAGATCCCTGGCATGCGTCGGCGCGGCCCCCATTCTACACCATCTGTTGGGATCCGGCTATCTCTACTTAAGCTATCCCAGGAATTCCAAATTCAGTACTTCGCGATTCTCTGCGAAATTGTGGAGAGAGGCATCCTCAGAAGCAGCTTGTTCAGGTCTACCCGGCATCTGAGGATGCCTACTCCACATCAAAATTGTGAATTACGAAATTAGGGCAGAATAAAACGCGGATTGAGCGGATCAGGCAGATCTAAGCAGATTGCTGCGTCGTTTATTTCCACAGGCGTAATGCGGCTGATTTGGCAAACTTCGCACATAATGGGTACGAATTGGTCTTGTTGAGGGGAAGTACCAGTGAGGAGGAGAGAGTGAAAATCGAAATTGTTTCGCACCGTGGCGCCAATGGCCTTGCGCCTGAGAACACCCTGGCAGCGGCTCAGGCGTCGCTCGACCTCGGGGTGGACTACATCGAAGTGGATGTGTGGACTTCTCGCGACCATGTCTTCTACATCATGCATGATCATACGGTGGATCGAACGACCAACGGCACAGGGCATTTGCTCAGCCTGGACTCGGCCGTCATCGAACAATTGGACGCGGGGAGTTGGTTCGATCTTCGCTTTGCTGGGGAACGGGTGCCGCGCCTGGATGCGTTTTTGGATTGGGCGCGAGGACGCACCAAGGTCTTCTTCGATGTGAAGTTTGCCCATCCACACCACTTGATCGAATTGATCCGCGCCAAAGAGATGACCGAAGATTGTTTTCTCTGGTCGGGCAGCAAAGGATGGATGTGGCTCTGTCACCAGATGGCGCCGGAACTGGCGTTGAAGGTCAATGTACAGACGCCGGCCGATGTGGAAAAGGCCCACGAAGAATTCGGCGCACGCATCGTCGAAGTCAGCCCCAAAAACTTGACCGATGCGCTAATCGAAAACTGCCGCCGTCGCAACATCCGAATCATGGCCTACCCCGAACAGAACACCGAAGCCGTCTTCCGCGACCTGCTGACGCGTGACATCGACATGATCAACCTGGATCAGCCGGATCTGTTTTTGCGGGTGATGGACGGAGGATGACGACGGACGACGGACGACTGACGGCACTGACGACTGGCGACGGCATAGTCTGCGTATTGGTATCCCCAAAGAAGGAATCACACGCTTAACGTTTGTCCGTCGTCCGTCGTCATCTCTCACGCGTGCACCACAACCCAGCCGTCCTCTACCGTCACGGGGAAGGTCTCCACGCTCTCGTCTTCTGCCACCGGCTCGACGGTAACCGTGTACTTTTTGACGCGCATTTTGTGAGGATTGAAGACTGACTGGCCGGTGGTGATATCAAATTCCCACCCATGCCAAGGACAACGCACGATCTCGCCGTCTTTGGCCCAGATGTATTCGCCGGGTTGGCTGGGCAGCGTCGTACCGGTGACAATGCCTCGGCAGAGCGGCGCCCCTTCGTGTGGGCAGAGGTTGCGGATGGCGTAATATTCGCCGTGTACGTTGAAGACGCCGATAGAGCGTCCTTTCACATCGACAATGCGGCGTTCGCCCACCGGCAATTCACTTACTTTGCAAACAGTCTGTTTCGGCATGATCTATACTTAATCTCCAATTTCATTGACGAATCCCCAATCACCAATCACTAATCACCAATCCCCGCTCCCTTAATACGGCCAGATCCGTGTCAACGGCCTCTCCATCTCTATCATTCGTTGTAGCAGGTAGTGACGCATCTCTGATTTGGCTGTGTTGAACTCAGCGCGGTCGGCGATGTCACGATAGTCGCCCCACTCTGGATCAAGATCGTAGAGATGCTCGCGTCCATTGTTATGGACGACGTATCGAAAGCGCTCCGAGCGCAAGCTCTTCCACCCATGATGCTCGGTGAGGGCCACAGGCTTCACCGGGCGATCTGCGCCTTGAAGTAACGGCCACAGGGATCGTCCTTGTAGATGTGGCGGAATCTGAATCCCCGCACAGTCGAGTAGCGTGGGGATCACATCCACAGCCTCGACCAGATGCGAAACCGTATGCTGCGCGGGGACATGATCCGGCCAGCGTACAATCAGCGGCACGCGGCTACATTGATCATGGGCTGGGTAGCCTTTGCCGTAGCGCAGATGCTCTCCCAGCCATTCCCCGTGATCAGACGTGAAAATCACAATCGTGTCGTCGGCCAGTCCACGTGCTTCGAGCACATCGAGGATGTGGCCTACGTATTGGTCCACTTCGCTGATCATGGCGTAATAGCCCTGGCGTGCCGCCTGCATCTGCTCTACTGGGAAGCGTTCTTCAGCGCCCTGGCTGATCAATTCCGGTGGGAAACCCGGCACAGCCAACTGCGCGGGATCATAGAGATCGAGAAAGCGTTGTGGTGTTACCCAGGGGGCATGGGGCGAGTAAAAACCGGCCACACACAAAAAGGGACCATGCTGGCGGGTGCGTAAAAACTCTACGGTGCGATCTGCCACAAAAGCGCTATGTGTCACCTGCTCGTTGCCGGCGAACGGGATTGGCCCTTTGAAATCAGAGCGTCCGCCGGCATCAGGATGCTTGACCACGTCTTCGATGCCCATGGTCTCATACCATACGGCAGTCGCCGGTGGCAGACCGACACTGAGTTGATCAAGCTGATCCGGCTGCTGTCGTCGTACCCAGGCGCGGTAGGCATCCTCGTAGACACCGGGCTCGTCGGAGATCTCCAGTTGATCGAACCCATAGTCGGGGTGCGTCGTGCGGTGATCGCGGTTCGCATGGGGCAAAAAGTGGAGTTTGCCCAAATTGGCCGACTCGTAACCGTAGGGGCATAGCAAGCGCGGCAACGTAACACTTTCCTCGGGCAGGGGCACACCCATGTGGGTGATGCGCAACGTCGACGGGTATTGACCGGTGAGAAAGCTGGCGCGGCTGGGCATGCAGACGGGGCTTTGCACAAAACAGCGCTCAAAGTTGACGCCTTCGGCCGCAAGTCGATCCAGGTTCGGTGTCTTTACGTCGGGGTTGCCGTTGATACCGAGCGCATCCCAACGTAGTTGGTCGGTGTAAATGATGAGGATATTGGGGCGACGCATTTCTCTGCCTTTTGGGTTGCAGGGTGCCTACCCAGACTGAGCTGCTTCTTCGTCAGGGAATTCGACTCTGGCATAGATTTCGGTCAGTGGAATCTGGCATGCAATGGTTGGAAAGATGACGATCTGGTCGCTCTCGCTAAACTCAGTGAGCAGCCACTGATCGCCTTGCCGCGTATAGTGCTCGACACGGCGACTGTCCTGCGCAATGAGAACGTACTCTTGCAAGGACGGCAAACGTCGGTAGTGAAAGAATTTGTCTCCGCGATCATAGCTCGCCGTAGAGGGCGACAGCACTTCGACGATCACCGTGGGGTTCATCAAAACGTCGCCCTTGCTGTCTTCGAAACGCGGTTCGCCACAGACAACGACAACATCTGGATAGGTGTAAAGCCGCGACTTTGCTACTTTCACGCGCATGTCGTTCATGTAGGTTTCACATGGGCGGCTGCGCAGTGCACTCCTGAGTTCGCCTGCTGTGTTCAATGTTATCAAATTATGGGCGCGGCTTGCACCTGCCATTGCATAGGTCTCGCCGTCGCGATATTCGCTTTTGGCTTCGGCCGTGCGTTCCTTTTCCAGATATTCCTCCGGCGTGCAGTAGGTGACGTCTGGGGTGATGGTCATAGGGTGCCTCCATCGGTAAATTGTGTCACGCTATCTACGGCACGGTAAGTCTACCATGTCTTGCGCGGATGTTCTACTCGATTCTGTCCGTCGCCACAGCCAGCCGATCCACCGCCCGTTGATCCACCTGGATCCCCAGCCCCGGCCCGTTGGGGACAGCAATGTAGCCGCCGACCTGAACGAAAGGCTCTGCGCACAATTCTTCGCGGATGGCGCTGGGTGTGCGGTCGAACTCCATCACCGGCTCTTGCACAAATGGTTGTGGATCCCGCGCCGGTGGGCAGGGCGGCATTGTGGCGGTGACGTGGAGCGTGGCCGCAATCATTACCGGTGATGCCCAAACGTGGGGGTTCACGAGGATGCCAAAACTGTTGGCCAGATCGGCCACGCGGCGCATTTCGGTGATTCCCCCTACGTGGGCAATGTCGGGCTGGGCAATGTCGAAGGCGCGGCGGGCGCAGAAATCTTTGAATTCGTAGCGCATACGCAGCACTTCACCCCCCGCAATGGACATGGGCAACGCGGCTTTCACCTGAAGATAGCCGTCGATATCCCGGGCGTTGACCGGTTCCTCGAACCAGAGGATGTCGTATTCGGCCAGTTTTTCCCCGATGCGGATCGCAGCCGCGGCGTTGTACGCCTGGTTGGCGTCGACGGAGAGATAGACGTCGGGGCCGATGGCGTCGCGCAGGGCGGCCACCCGCTTCACGTCCTCTGCGATGGAGAGGCCGCCGACTTTTGTCTTCATGCCCCCGAAGCCGGCATCGACGTAGCTGCGCGCCTCGGCCAACAGTCGATCTGGAAATTCGCCTTCGGTGTAGTAGAGGCCGGTGGCATAGACGGCAACTTTGTTGCGGATGGCGCCGCCGAGCAGTTGCGAGATGGGTTGGCCTGCGACCTGGCCGGCAATGTCCCACAGGGCGATGTCCACAGCGCTGATGGCGCTGCCGCCCATCCCACTGGTGACGCCGCCGTTGTAGAGCGCGTTGAACATCCGCTGCCAGAGCGCCAGTCGGTTGGTGGGGTCCTGTCCTAGTAGCAAGGGCGCAAATGAGGCAATGACAGCAGGACTTGCTCCTTCTCCCCAACCGCTGACACCCTCGTCGGTGTCAATGCGCACCAGGGTGGTTGTACGGCTATCGATCCACCCCTGCGACCAGCCAAAGGGGCGTGGCAATGGACATTCAAGTACGTAGATCGATAGCGAGGTGATTTTCATCTCTTTGTTCCTCCAAACGATGAGTGCGTATAGTTTTTACCGTGAAAGTGTAGATTACGCGTCTGAAAAAGCAATAAAGGATATTGTACAATATCCTTTATTGCTTTTTCAGCGAATATGAAATCCGCTGTGAAATATTCATACCCCACAAATTTGGAGTAACGGCTGTCATGCGTAAAGCATCAGCGAGATTACGTCCGGCCTTGACCCCTGAAAGCCTGACGCTCGGTTATTTGGGGGTTCTGGTGATTACACTGGTGGCAACAGTCAGTGCCGCCGTTTTATTCTTGCGTGAGCGCCTTACTGTGCCATTTCCCATTCAAGCAGAGGTTGGGCTTGTAGAGTGTGACGAACGAGAATTTGTCGTTTCATCTCAGCCCGATACACACTACTACTACAGTGATCGCTATGGTTGGTTCGACGTGCATCATTTTTTCACAGGCAATCCTGCCAAAATCATCGAAGACGTGCAACGTGTGGCTCGCCGTGGTGGTTATGTTGTTATCGAACAAGGCGTGCGCGAGGGGATCACCGGTTATCGGGCCACCTACCGCATTGCCCGTGATCTTCCTCTTAGCAAGGTGCTTGGCGTGGCATGGGGCATCTACCAGGATTGGAGCCGCCGCTTCGAGCAATGGGAAGATCAACCGCCGCGCGCATTCTTTGGTCCACTGACCTCGTTTGCCGTTGAAGATCTACCTTCACACTACATTGGGTTCTTCTCCGTTGTCCACAATGTAGATCCTGCCTACGTACTTGCCTGTTACCTGGGCGGTGCAGAGGCGGTTGAAACTGCACCGCCACGTCTGGTCTACCCTGAAGATCTGGCGGGTACTTCTGCGTTGGATGCCCTGCCCGTCCAACACCTTACCAACAAAACCTTCACCCCTATGGTGTGGGGACCCGGTGGCTGGCGCAATGTGCCGTGGCCCAAGTCCATGCGCATGCAGTCGATTGGCGCGTCCAGCGGTCTCTGGCACTTTGACGCCGACGAGACCTGGTACTTTGCGCCTGAGATTACATTCAATTGGCCATAGAGCGTTACGTGTAATCGCGCAATATATTTTCAATTGTAGCCAAAAGAGGCGTTGACATTGCTAACCAATGTCAACGCCTCTTTTTATTCTACGACTCATTCTACGACAAGAGTATTTACTGAACTGTTATCTGTCAACAGATAACAGGTAAGGCTTTTTGTGCGAATTGTACAACCTTCGCTGTTATCTCCAGTGATATGCTGTAACGAGAACACCACACCTTTTCCCCCTTTCTTTCATTTGCCCTTGCTTTTGTCTCTCTTTCTACCGTCGTCTCTCGTCCTAACCGCGTTTCCATAGGAGGATAGTGCCATGGCCACTTTGGAGAACCACAACCCATTTCGCCCATCGTCTTTGCGCTCGGGCTTTTCCCGCAGAACATTTCTCCGCAACACGGCATTGCTCACCGTAGGCGGCGCATTAGCTGCCTGCGCACCTGCTGCTGAGCCTGCAACCGAAGCGCCCGCCGCAGAAAGTTCAGCGCCATCAGGCCCCGCCTCAGGTGGAACACTTACCTACGTGATGCCGAGCGAGCCGGCCACACTCGATCCCCATGTCAGCTCGAGCCGCTACGATGGACAGGTGCTCTTCCAAATCTGTAACACGCTCATGTACTGGGACAACAACCTGACCCTGACTCCTGGCCTGGCGACAGAGTGGGGCGTAGGCGATGATGGACTGACCTACACCCTCAAACTGCGCGAGGACGTCACCTTCCATGATGGGACGCCCTTCAACGCCGAAGCTGTAGTACGCAATCTAGAGCGTATCATGGATCCTGAAACCAAATCCGAAGGCGCTCGCTTCTCGCTTGGCCCATACGAATCCAGCCGCGCCGTCGACGAGTTCACCCTTGAGGTCAAAACCAGCGAACCCTTTGGCCCTATGATCACGGCGCTGGGCGGGCTTTACATCATTTCACCCGCCGCGATTGACGAGTACGGCCAGGATCTCTACAACCATCCTGTGGGCACAGGGCCGTTCGTCTTCAAAGAATGGATTCCCAAGAGCCAGATTACGCTGGAGAAGAACCCCGACTACAACTGGGCGCCCTCTGTCTTCCAACACGAAGGGCCAGCTTACGTCGACGAATTGATTATCAAGTTCATCACCGAAGAGTCAACCCGCCTTGCCGTGCTTGAAGCCGATGAGGCCGACGTGATCCTGGTGGTGCCCCCCGACCAGATCGAACGCCTACAGGGTGATCCCGATTTCGACATCTACACCACCGTCGTCGCCGGCATCTCGCCACATCTGGCCTTCAACAACCAGAAAGAGCCGATGAACGATCCGAAATTCCGCCAGGCGTTGATGTACGCGCTGAACAAAGAAGAACTGAATCTGATCGTCAACTACGGTGTGTGGGAGATCGAATCGGGCGCGCTCTCGTCGAAGACGCCCATGTATGCCCCCGATCACGCCGTTGACGTCCGCTACCCATACAACGCGGATATGGCCAATCAACTGTTAGACGAACTGGGTTGGCTCTTGGACACAGACGGTCTGCGTAAAAAGGACGGCGAACCGCTCACCCTCATCTATTTGACGTTGCCCACGGCTGCAGGGACGGCGGAAGCGGTACAGGCGCAACTACTCAACTTCGGTATCACAGTCGAAATCCTGGCGCAGGCCAATCCCGCCCAGCAGACCAGTGCCCAACAAGGCGTGCATGACATGGTCTGGATGCAGTGGAGCGGCCTTGATCCTGCCATCATGCGCACAGTCTTCCATTCGTCCAATGCAGGGGTCGGCTGGAATTTCTCGCACTACAAGAGCGACTCCGTCGACGCTCTGCTCGAAGAACAGGCCCAGGCCACCGATCCGGCGCAGCGTGCGGCCATCTTCGCCGAAGTCCAGAAAACCATCATGGACGACGCCGCCATCTACCCGCTTTGGCCGCTGAACCGTATCTGGGGCGTCCGCTCGAACATTGACGGTTTCTCCGTCCACCCGGGCGGTGAAGTCTTTATCGGCTACGACATCTACTTCACAAGCTGACTTTGACGACGATGACGCGCTTGACAGGGACACTTTCTCTGCCAGGCGCGTCATCGCTTTGTTCAGAAAGGAAGGTCGACGATGTACGCAGTCAAGGCCGGTTTATTGATTGACGGCACAGGTGCAGCACCAATCCACGATGCGTTGATGCTCGTAAACGATGAACGTGTCGAAGCCGTAGGGCGCGCCGCCGATCTGGGTATCCCCGACGGCGTCGAAGTGATCGATTACAGCGGCATGACGGTGATGCCAGGTGTGATTGACGCCCACACACACATCCTGTATACAGGAAAACCCCGCGCCAATGCCATGAGCCGCTACGGCGAATCGATTGCCTATCTCTCGGTGTTGGCTACGGCCAATGCCAAATTGTCGCTTGAATGTGGCGTCACCGCCATCCGCGATGTCGGCTCGACGGGATACATCGACGTCGCGTTGCGCGACGCCATCGCCGAGGGGCTCGTTCCCGGCCCGCGCATGAAAGTGGCCGGTCAAGGTGTCACCGTGACCGGTGGCCACATGGATCCACGGGGCCTGCCCGACTACGTCCAGATTGCCGGGCGTACCGGCGTAGCCAATGGCCCTGACCAGATGCGCGCCGCTGCCCGTCATCAACTCAAAATGGGTGCAGATCTCATCAAGATCAACTCCGACGGACGTCCTGGTGGCACCACCAAAGTCTATCCGCTCACACGCCAGGAGATGACCTTCGAAGAGATGGCCGCCGTCTGCCAGGTGGCGCACTGGGAAGGCAAGTTCGTGGCCACCCACTGCGCCGGCGGCAGCGGCACAATGGACGCCATCCGCGCCGGCGTCAACACGCTGGAGCACGCCCACTGGCTCACCGACGAACACATCGAAGCCATGGTCGAAATGGGGACTTTCTGGGTGCCCACTTTCACCGCACCCTACAACACCCTGAGCCGCGGACGCGAAGCCGCCGACGTCATGGACACGACGTGGGAATGGAAGACATTGGCCTGGGAAGGCGCACAGGAAAGCTTCGCCCGCGCCCGCAAAGCCGGTGTGCCGATTGCCGTGGGCACCGATGCCGGCTACCGCTACTGCTATCACGGTGAAACTGCCCGCGAAATGCTCATCATGCAAGAGATCGGCATGACCGCGTTGGAAGCAATCGCCGCCGCCACCAGTGTCGCCGCCCGCGCCATGGATTGGGCCGACGAAATCGGTTCGCTGACAGCGGGCAAGTACGCCGACTTCCTCGTGCTCAATGGCGATCCGTTGACTGATCTATCGATTCTGTTGCGCCCCGAGGATATTTTGCGAGTTGTCAAGGGTGGGCAAGTAGCTGTCAGTCGTGAGTCGTCAATGCCAGTAATGGCCTAGCGAGAAGAGGCATCCATGCTTAAGTACATCCAAAAGCGTTTGCTGATCTCGATCCCAACCATTGTGGGCATTTCGTTCATCGTCTTTGCCATCATCTACATGCTGCCGGGTGATGCCATCGATGCCAAACTAGCCGAATACGCCGCCTCCGCCGAAGACATTCAGAAACTTAAAGATGAACTTGGGATGAACGAACCCTGGTATGTGCAGTACGGCACCTTCCTCGCTGGGGCCGTGCGTGGGGATCTGGGCCGCTCCGTCTTCACACGTCAGCCGGTGATGAGCCAGATCATGCAACAAGTGCCTGCCACGCTACAGCTTGCTTTCGCTTCGATAGCCATCAGCATCGTCATCGGTGTGACGCTTGGTTCGATTGCCGCCATCAAACAGAATACGTGGATCGATACGCTGATCATGATTTTGGCCATGTTTGGCCTTTCGATGCCGACTTTCTGGCTGGCGCTGATTGCGATATATGTCTTTTCGTTACATCTAGGCTGGTTCCCTGTGGCCGGTTCGTCGACGTGGCGGCATTTGGTGCTCCCTGCCACCATCCTGGGCATTGAAGGCGCAGGCGTGCTGGCGCGCATGACTCGTTCGAGTATGCTCGAAGTGTTGCGTCAGGATTACATCATCACCGCGCGGGCCAAGGGGTTGCAAGAAATTTGGGTGTTGGCTTCGCATGCGTTGCGCAATGCACTGCTGCCTGTTGTCACCATCATCGGCTTTCAACTTGGCTATGCCATTGGCGGCGCAGTGATTATCGAAACCATCTTTGGCCGCCAGGGTGTCGGGCAACTGGCCGTTTCCGCCATCCTCCAGCACGACATTCCGCTGGTGCAGGGGATTGTACTGATGGTTGCAACGACGCTGGTTCTGGCGAATCTGTTCGTCGACTTGTGTTATGGCATTCTCGATCCACGGATTCGGTATACATAGCGAAATACTCCAGCCTGCGACCGAAAAATCTATTCGTCATTTCGCAGCAACCCGATGGCACACGCCCACGTGGAGCAGATCTACGGCTGTACACTGCAATTGACGGATAGACACTAAAGTGAGGCAATCTATGACGGCAACCAACCTGACGGCGGATTTGAGAAGTTCGCTGCGCACCAAGAACGATAGCAAGCGCCGCCGCTTCTACCATGATCTACTGCACCATCGTAGCGGCATGATCGGGCTGAGTATCCTGGCGGTGGTCGTCTTTATGGCCGTCTTTGCGCCGCTGGTTGCGCCCTTTGATCCCATTCGCGCCTCTGTGCCGGATCGGCTGCAACCACCCGGCCTGCGCTTTATCATGGGCACCGACGAGTTAGGACGCGATGTCTTTAGCCGCGTGGTTTTCGGGGCGCGCATTTCATTGACGGTAGGCCTGGTTTCAGTGAGCATTGCCGTCACCGCAGGGACAGTGCTGGGCCTGATTTCAGGCTATTACAAAGGCACCGTAGACATGCTGCTCCAACGTTTGGTAGACATGATGATGGCGCTGCCCCGTATCTTGCTGGCCATGGCGATTGTCTTCGCGTTGGGGGTGGGTTTAACCCAGGTGATGATCGCTGTGGGGATCTCGTCGATCCCGTCCTACGTGCGCGTGGTGCGGGCGTCGGTGCTCTCTGCACGCGAACAGACCTACGTCGAAGCGGCACGGGTGGTTGGGCGGACAGATGTGGGCATTCTCTTTCGGCATATTCTGCCCAACGTGGCTGCGCCCATCCTCATTTTGGTGACATTGGGCATTGCCGGTGCTATCCTAACGGCAGCGGGGCTCAGCTTTTTGGGGCTGGGCGCACAGCCGCCGACGCCGGAGTGGGGCGCGGTGATCAGCGCCGGGCGCAACACATTGCGCAGCGCCTGGTGGATCAGCACGTTTCCTGGCATTGCGATTACAGTAGTGGTGATTGCCATCAACATGCTGGGCGACGCCCTGCGCGACATTCTCGATCCTCGCCTGCAACGGCGCTGATCCCGGCATGGCCCTACCCCCATCCTCTGCATGACTTTTCACAGAAAGGAAATTCCATGCCTACTGTCATTCACTGTGGCCGTCTCATTGACGGCGCACAGATGGAGCCGACCCTCAACGCCACCGTCATCATCGAAGACGGGCGCATCACCTACGCCGGTCCTCGGGCGGGGGCGAGTTGGGCTGAGTCGGCGGAAGTGATTGATCTGCCCAATAGCACCGTCATGCCCGGCTTGATCGATGTGCATGTCCACATTACAGCGGACGGAGGCCTGAGCAGCCGCAATTCTGTGCTTGGCGGTTCGCCGGAGTCGTTTACCGATTCGGCGTTGAAGGGATACGCCAACGCGCTGCAAAGTATGCGCTTCGGCTACACGACCCTGCGCGATCTTCACTCCCCCGGCTATGCTGACGTAGCCTTGCGCAACAGCATCCGTTCGAAGCGGTTGGTAGGGCCTACAATGGTGATCTGTGGTCAGGGGCTCTGCATCACCGGCGGCCACATGGACAAACTGCGCTACGCCCAGCATGTCACCGCGGCGGGGCGCGTCGGTGTGTGTGACACGCCGGACGGCTTCCGTCAGGCTGTGCGCCAACACGTCAAGATGGGCGTCGATTTCATCAAAATCAACTCGGATGTCGGTTCGATGATCGATCCGGAAGCGCCCTACCGGCAGGAGATGTCTTTTGAGGAGATGAAGGCCGCCTGCGACGAGGCGCACAAGTTTGGGATGCATGTGGCGGCGCACACTGCCGGTGGGCCATCTGTAGAGGAAGCAATTCTGGCGGGGGTCAACACCATCGAGCACGGTCACTGGCTCACTGACCGCGCCATCGATCTGATGCTGGAATACAATGCCTACTATGTGCCCACCCTCATCGTCAACACCAAAAACTTCGACTATGATCAAGAGACCTTCGGTGTCTCTGACGCAAGTTGGCGCTGGCTGCAACTGGCCTACGACGCCAAGTGGGGCAGCCTGGAACGCGCCCTCAAAGCCGGGGTGAAGATCGCGGCAGGCAGCGACGCCGGTTTCCTGGTGAATCATGGCGAGAACGCCCAGGAACTCGAAGAGATGGTGAAGGGTGGCTTCACGCCGATGCAGGCAATTCACACCGCCACCAGCACGGCGGCGGAACTGCTGAGCCTGCAAAATGAAATCGGCACCCTCTCCCCAGGCAAAAAGGCCGACATTGCCATCGTCGACGGCGATCCGCTGGCCGATATCACCATCCTGCAGAAGGCAGAAAAGATCACCCATGTCTTCAAAGGTGGGCGCTGTGTGAAATCACCCACCATTGCTGTAGAGACAGTGGCAATGGCGTGAGGAGGAGACGACTGACGACAGACGACAGACGACGGACGACTACAGCGGTCGTCCGTCGTTTTTTTATTCCGCCGCCTTCTGGACAGTAATGATCGTCCACAACTGTCCGCCGGTCACAGGGACGCCGTCGGCGTTGACGATCTGCCAGTAACCGGTGTAGCTTCCGATCTGCGCCGGTGCGGTGATCACCAGTTCAATGTCCACGGTGGCGCCGGGTGCGGTGTCGGGCACAGGCTGATCGACGGACGTGGCAAAGTTGTCATTGATCCATGCGCTGCCCGCGATCTCGCGCAGGCGATACCCTTCCCATGCGACGTTGCTGTCGTTGCGCACACGCCAGATCTTGGTAAAGCTTTCGCCTGCGCCTACAACCGTGCCGTCGGGAATGGTGACATCCGCCACGAACTCAACGCGGACTTGTGGCGCGGCTGTCGACGTGGGCGCTGCTGTCCTTGCAGGTGTCGTCGTTGCTGAAGCATTTACCGACGACGTTATCGACACGGCGGCTACTTCACCCGTTTCGACAATCGATGACGCTTGCACTGCGGCCATGCGCCCGTAGTGGGTGCGGTAGTTGGGTCTGAGCTGCGCCAGCCGTTGATTGGCCTGATCTGCGGCCCGTTGATCGCCCAGCGCAAGCGCAGCTTCCGCCTTCCAGTAGTACAACTCCTCGATCTGCACTGCCGAATTGAGCACGTTGTCGGCCAGCCTGATTACATCCTCGTAGCGTCCGCTTTCGTAGTACGCCTGAAATGGTGCAAATTGATACCAGAGCATACGCGGCGGCAAGCCCAGGGACCGGGCCTGATCAAAGGCAGCGGCAGCTTCGTCGTAGCGGCCCAACGCCGTGAGGCTGGTGCCCTGGTTGAACCAGGCAAATGCATCATCGCCATCCTGCGCAAGGACCGCTTCGGCTGCCTGCAAGGAGCGCGCCCACATGGCGCCGTCGTCGATGTCTTCGCCTAAGATATCGGCGACCAGATCGGCTTTGTCCTCGGTGTAGATGACCACGTACGTCCGGTTAAAAACGTGCCAGAGCGCGTCGGTTTCGGTGTAGTCCATGCGGATGCCCTGGTAATCGCCGCTAGGGTTGACCAGATTCTCCCGGTAGTAGGAGTCATAACCGATCCAGTTGGATGCTGCGTCGTCGTAGCCCACGAGCATACGATAGTGGCCCAGCCCGTCGCCGGGCGGGGATTCGAGCCAGGTTTCGATGATCACTGGGACGCCGTTGGCGAGCAAGGTACGCAGCCGCTCGGCGTCGCCGTTGACACGCACCAGCGCCCCATATCCTTGCGATTGGGCGTACTCGGCCAACTCTACCGGGCTGACGTTTTTGTCATCTTGGAAGGGGCGTAGGACGGATCCAATCGTGGCCTGATCCAGGCTGCTGCCCCAGTAACTCAGATTCATGGCCAGCGTGGCGGGCCCACAATTATTCCACGTTTGGCGGATGTAGCTGAACCCAGAGAGCGTTGCACTCTCCCCTGCTTGGGCATAGATCGGCGCTGGGGTTGCTGTGGGGGGAACCGCAGTTGGGGGAAGTGAAATCACTGGCGCACGCGTTGCCGTCGCTGTTGGCGAAGCTGCCGCGGCAGGGCGAAGGTTCGTGATCAACGACGAGACAATCGCCGTTGCCGTTGCCTGTGGCTGCGCCCGTACCAGGCGGCTCAGGAACGACTGAGCAAACAGCGTTACCAAAATAATGATGAGAATCCAGACAGTGCCAAACAGGAACGCTTTTCTGAACATTGATGGCTCCAATAAATTAGCGCGACGGTGAGACCGTCACGTTGCCTTCTGCATAAGATGTGGCCGCGACCACGTCGGCCCCAGGACCAATATACCGCACGATGTGCAGCCCACTCTGAATGTCCGCTACGTAGAGCAGCCCGTCGCGCAAGATGGGGTAACTCCACGTCTGCACCGGATGACGCCCCACGTAACTCTCCGCGGCCGCTCCCTCCGCGGCGGGCACGAACTGTCCTACACGCTGCGGCTGTGTCGGATCCGCCACGTCGAGGACCTGTAACCCACCGCCGTACCAGCTTAAGAACACCAAATCGCCAATCACCAGCGGATTGTGCGCTGTGAAGACACCTGCCGGCGCCGTGGGATTTTCGCACCGATTTTCGGGCAGCGTAAAGGACGAAACCACCACAGGGTTCGCCGCATCGGCTACATCGACAATAAGCACCCCACCAAAAGGACAGGTGTAGATCTCCGACGTCAGCAACACGTAGCGTGGATCGGTGAGCGGTTGCGCCGTGTGTGTGTTGGGGAACCAAAAGACCGGCGCGCCGGGTTCGTCTGCGCCGATGACGCTGAGATCGGGCAGGGCCAGATCAGCCACGGCAAAACCGCCTTCCCATAGCGCAAGGTAGGCGCGGTTGCCGTCCTCAGAAACGGCGATCGAGTGTAGCCGTCCTGGCAGCGCCACCGCGGACGCCGACCAGCGCGCAACCTCCTCTGGCGTGGCAGGATTCGTCAGATCCACCACAACCAGATCGGGCGGCCCGCCAAAAGTTGCCGCAAACAGGAGGGCACGTCCTTCATTCTGCCAAAGATAAAACTCGTGGGCGGGAACAGGCAGATCAAATGTGCTGATCGGCGTGGGATTCGTGCAGTCGGCAATGTCGAAGGTGTGTACATACGGCGCAACGGCCAGGTCGGCCACAACCAGTAGGTTGCGCTCCGGCAGTGTGCGTACTTCCACAGGCTGGCTGCCGCGCCTGAATGGAATTCGCCCAATCTCTACCGGATTGGCCGGGTTGCCGATGTCCACAATCGTCACCGCGCCGGAACGGCGATTACCCACATAGGCGCAGTCACCGGCCAGCGCCAGGCCGCCGTGCCAACCAATCGAACCAAGCGCTGTGTGCCCCACCACCTCAAAATTCTGCTTTGTACCCGGTAGCGTGGGCGCAATTACCAGTTCAGTGGGCGCCGGCATGGGTGTGTTCACCGGCTCAATGATCTGGGTGGCGTCGACAGTGGGAGACTCCATCGCAGTGGCTTCTACGCTGACGGTCGGCGTAAACGTGGGGACGGGCGATCTCGATTCCACAGATGGGGACGCCACCGGAACGATCCCAGAATCGGACAGCCGGCCCAACTGCGAAGTACAGGCCGACGCCGACAGCAGTACAAAACTCAGGACTGCAAGTCTACGTCCTGATAGCCAAACGCTCAATACACTTCTCCTAATTCTCGGCACGGGGGTGCGCCACACAAAGACAAAGGGAATCGCCATGCAATTCCCTTTGCTTTATATAACGTTCAAATAACCAAACTGGTTTCACGAGAATTAAGTGGATTGATCCGAACGGTGGACCGATGTACTGTCCAATTCAAAACCTGATCACCAATCACCTAATAGACCGGCTCCATACGTCGAAACCAGCCAAGCAGGGGATCGCCCAGATCCACCATGTAGCGTTCCATGCGCGCCATTAGATCCTGGCGAATCGAGCCGTATTCGGGCTGTCCGTAGACGTTTTCGAGCTGGTACGGATCGGCGACCAGATCGTAGAGTTCTCCTTGATCGGCGGAGTTGAAGGTGAATTGGTGGGTGCGGGTGCGCACCATGCGCTGTTCCACATTGGTGAAGTGACGGTGGAAGACGGCGTAGATCTCGTCTCTGCTGTTGGGCGTGTGATCGCCCTGCATCGCCGCGAGAAACGACTCCCCATCAAGACCGTCGGGGACCTCTACCCCGGCAGTTGCGAGAAAAGTCGGCATAAGTTCGTGTAGATAGACGAAGTCCTCATTGGCGCTGCCCGGTGTGGCGCAGTCTGGGTGGGACACCACCATCGGAATGCGGTAGATCTCGTCGTACATGAACTCGCCCTTTTCGATGAGTTTGTGCGCGCCCATGCAGTCGCCGTGATCCGATGTGAAGACGATGATCGTGTTCTCTAACTGTCCGCGTACCGCCAGGTGCTCGACGATGCGGCCTACCATGTCATCGATCAAGGTGACGTGTCCATAGTAGCGCGCCGTGATCTCCTGGAAGCCGCGCCAGCCCAGATCGCCCAGGCCCCACATGCGTTCGATCAACTGCTGACGGAAGGGCTTGTTCTCGAACGTCTCCCGGTAGCTGGGGTGCTCTGGAATCTCATCGGGATTGTACATGCTGAAGTAGGGTTCAGGGACGAGACAAGGTGTGTGTGGTCCCCAGAAGTTGCCCCAGATGAAGAATGGCTCGTCGCCGTCGCCCAGTTCGTCGATAAGACGGATCGTCTCTTCGGCCACGAAATATTCGATGGAGGACTCGACCGGCCCTTCGTGGAGAGCGAACATCTCTTGCGCCTGGCAGCCGGGATTGGTGCCCACGTAGCGGTGGGAGACGGTGGGCAGATCGAAGCCACGTTCCTGTAAGTATTCGGCGTAGGGGTTGCGCCCTTTGGGGTTTGCGCCAAATTGCAGACCCGGCAGCAGCCCCGAACCTGGGAAAGCATAGCCCATAAAGTCTTTGCCGGTGAAGCCTACCTGCGAAGGGCCGCGATCTTCGTCAACGTGCCACTTGCCGGCATAGCCGCAGCGATAGCCGGCGGGATTCAGGTAGTCGGTGATGCCCTGCACGCCGTCACGGATCGACAAACCATTCCCTGTGACGCCGTGGTTGTGCGGATACAGCCCGGTAAAAAGCGACGCCCGTGCCGGTGAGCAGATAGCCGTGGGCGTAAACGCATTGTCGAAGCGCACCCCGCGCGCCGCCAGCGCGTCCACGTGCGGCGTGCGGCAGATGTCGTTGATCCCGTAGGCGCTGACAGTGTCCCAGCGTTGTTGATCGGTGACGAGCATGAGGATGTTGGGACGGGTGGTGGGCATGGAGTGTCTCCGAATGTGGGATGGGTAGTTTTTGATGCGTGATGCGTTGACAAGATTGGTTCCCAATTAGGAATCGACTTTGTCGACCAATTACGGATTACGCATTAGAACGCCCGCGTCTGTGCCGGTCCTGTGTCGACGGCGAACGCCAACGCATCGAAGCTTTGCAGGAGCAGCCGAAAGCGGACGTCTGCGTAGTTGGGATCGGACCAGCGGTTGTCGAATTCGTCGGGATCTTCGTGGAGATCGTAAAGTTCGCCGCTGTTGTGACCGTGGTAGACGACGAGCTTGTAGCGGTCGTCGCGGATCATGGTGGCGTAGCTGCCTTCAAAGTCGGCGCGGCCGGGGATGTGGGCGTTGAGGGCGTTGTAGTATTCGCAACGCACGAAGTCGCGGTGATGATCCGGCGAGACTGCGCTGCTGAGGATCGGAAGCAGAGAACGTCCTTGCATGTGGGCGGGAATGGATTGGCCCGCCACGTCGAGCAACGTGGGCGCGAGATCGGTCAATTCCACGAGCGCGTCGCTAATTCTCCCTGCTTCAAAATGGCCCGGCCAGGAGATGATCAGCGGCACGCGTACGAGGCCTTCGTAGAAGCGGCAACCCTTGAGCAACAGCCCGTGATCGCCCAGTGTTTCGCCGTGATCGCTGGTGAAGAGGATCAGCGTGTCCTGGCGCTGGCCGGTGGCTTCCAGCGCGGCGACCAGGCGACCGATGTTGTCGTCGATCAGTTCGATCATGGCGTAGTAGGCGGCCTTGATCTGCTGGGCGTTGAACGATTCGGGTGGCCGTGCCGGTGTCTGAAAGTCGCCGGGGATCTGATCCTGTGTGGCGAGATCGCTCTGGCGGAAGAGGGGCGGCGGCAGGGCGGCAGGATCGTAGCGGTCCAAATAGGACTGGGGTGGATCGAAGGGGCCGTGGGGATCGAAGACATTGACGCTCATGAGCCAGGGGCCGTCGCGTTGCTCGGAGAGGAAGTCGATGGCGCGGTCGGTGCACCAGGTGGTTTGGTGTAGTTCGGGCGGGATGGAGGCCGGATCCTTGCGCAGTTCGGCCAGACTGTGTCCCTGGGATGCGATCCATTGCGCGTAGTCATGGTCGGGGAAGCGGTCCTCGTGGTCATGGCTCCAGTGGAAGACACGGTAGCCGTCGTCTTCAGGACGGGGTTCGCGGCGGTTGGCGGTGCCGGTGAGGTGGAATTTACCGGCGAGGCCGCAGTCGTAGCCGACGTCTTTGAGGAGTTTTGTCACGAGGGGCGCGGCTTCGTCCCAGTACTCGTTGCCGTTCATACAGCCGTGGACGGTGCTGGGGTAGCAGCCGGTGAGGAAACTTGCACGGCTGGGTGTGCAGATGGGGCTTTGGCAGTAGGTGCGGGTGAAGGCGACGCCTTCGGCCATCAACCGATCCAGGTTGGGCGTGTGGATGTGCGGGTTGTTCAGCGCGTGGATCGTGTCATAGCGCTGTTGGTCGGTGCAAAACCAGAGAATGTTGGGGCGTTTGGGGGTGGTCATTGTCTTTCGCCTTTGGGAAGGGTGACTTGGTTACTGGGTAACTTGGTGACTCAGATCCGTGATGCGAAAAGATGGCTCAATTGCCCAATCTCAACTCTCTATTCATCTAGTGTCACCACCCGCCCCTCCTGTGAGGACGTGTAAATGGCGCGGATGATCTCGACGGAGCGCCGCGCCTCTGCGCCTTGGATTGCGGGTGGGCGTCCTGTGCGGATGGCGTCGATGAGGTCCACGATCTGGCGGCGGTGCTTCTCTGATCCAATCGCCATGGGATCGGCGGCGCCGCTGCCGTCCTGTTTTTCGAGGGTGAGCATGGCCTGTTTCTCTTCGTCGGAAGCGTCTTGCAGATCCCACTTGGCGATCTGCCCTTCTTCGATGACGATGGTGCCGCGGTCACCGTGCAGTTCGACACGGGCAGGGTCGCCGGGCCAGCAGCTTGTGGCGCCCTGGATCACGCCCAGCGCGCCATTGGCAAAGGTGAGGACGGCGCTTGCAGTGTCTTCGGTTTGCATCTCATGGGCCAAAGTAGCGGTGCGCCCAAAGACGTTCTTCACCGGCCCGGCCAGGTATTGAAGCAGATCGATGTTGTGGATCGACTGGTTCATGAGCGCGCCGCCGCCGTCGAGTTTCCATGTACCGCGCCAACTGCCGTCGTAGTAACTTTGTGGGCGGAACCACTTCACGTAGCAGTCGGCCAGGGTGATGCGTCCTAGCCGCCCGGCGTCCACCGCCTCTTTCACCTTCGCCACCCCGGCCGCAAAGCGCAGTGGAAAGACACAGGCCAGGATCACGCCCGCGTCTTCGGCGGCGGCGATGATCGAATCGACGCGGGGCAGGGTGATGTCAATGGGCTTTTCCACGAGCAGGTGTTTGCCCGCCTGGGCTGCGGCAATTGCAATCTCGGCGTGGGTGCCGCTGGGTGTGGCGATGACCACGGCGTCCACGTCCTCGCGGGTGACGGCGTCGGCGATGTCAGCCGTCCACGCCGCGCCGGCTTGGGCGGCCAGGGGCCGTCCTGTGGACTCGGTGCGGTTGCAGATCACCGTCACCTGGGCGTCGGCGATCTTGGAAAAGGCGTCGAGGTAGATTTTGGCAATGTTGCCCGCCCCGATCAGGGCGAATCGAATGGGCTGCATGGGGTTGTCTTTCTGGTTGGGGTGGATTCAATATGGGTAGCGACCCGTGCTCAGTAATTCTTTGCGGAGCAGGATCCGGTCGATTTGGTTCAACTGAAGGAGTCGTTCGGTGGCTCTGGCGATGGCTGTGAGCGGTGAGATGACTGGCCCGTCAAGGACAAAGTGGTTCGACCAGGCGTCAGCGCGTGGATTGAACAGTGGCACGATTGCGCCGGTTTCCGGATCAACCGAGGCGATGTCACTTCCTTTGAAGCGGTTACACTGCGCACAGGCGTAGGCAAGATTTGAATCAAGCGTTTCTCCGCCATGTTTGGTCGCGATGACATGGTCAATTTCGTGAACCAGTACTGCGTAATCTTCGTGGACAAGGCAGTACTCACACCTAGCTTTCGCCCGTTCAACTACCATATTGCGAAGGCGAGGCGGGATATACGTAGTCACTCAGCTTCCTGATCCAGACGTGTGTAGGCTTTCGCTTTCAGTAAGGACATCATGCGTTCAATTTGAACGTAATGGTCAAGTTCGTCTGCTTCCTGTCTGTTCAATTCATGTTTTCGATTTAACTGCAGCAGTTCACTAAACCGTTCTTGCGCAGAGCGATTTGGGCGAAACGCAATGATTTCTCTGGCACTAGGGCTGCCGGCCAAGAACTCAAGGACTTCTTCATAGTAGGGCAATGAGTACTCTCTGACGTTCATGTCTGTCCTCAGCTTTCACTCTACCAAAATCCACGTGGACAGCCCCATTATAAACGGCCCTCAGCCAACCGCAAAGCACCTGTTCACTGTTTGACCCCTGCGCGAACCTTGATTGACGAATCCCTCCACCTCGATTACGATTTTTCCGTTGCCACTTCCAATCCCGATCCCCACACAATGCAACCCAACGAACCACCCTCAATCGACTCGTTCACAAGGAGGAAGTATGAGCACGTCTTCGAATGGACACAGCAATGGCTTGCGTAGCGCCAACTGGTTTGGCCGCCATGATCTGGCCGGTTTCGCCGCCCGCGGCTGGACCAAAAATCAGGGTTACCCCGATCATCTCTTCGACGGGCGGCCCGTCATCGGCATCTGCAACACCTGGTCGGATCTCACCCCCTGTAACGGACACTTCCGCATCATCGCCGAAATGGTGAAGCGCGGTGTCTACGAAGCGGGCGGCTTCCCAGTGGAATTCCCGGTGATGTCTTTGGGCGAGACGTTGATGCAGCCTACCACCATGCTCTACCGCAACCTGGCCAGCATGGACGTGGAAGAGTCGATCCGTGCCAACCCACTGGACGGCGTCGTGCTCCTCACCGGCTGCGACAAGACCACGCCGTCCACGATTATGGGCGCCGCCAGTGTGGACCTGCCCACCATCGTCGTCTCGGGCGGGCCGATGCTCAACGGCAAATACCGCGGCACCGACATCGGATCGGGCACCGACGCCTACAAATTCACCGAAGAGATGCGCGCCGGCAACATGTCCGCCGCCGAATATTTGGAGGCGGAAGGCTCGATCTCGCGCAGCGAAGGACATTGCATGACCATGGGCACAGCGTCGACCATGGCGTGTATGGTGGAATCGCTGGGCCTCACCCTTTCCGGTGCCGCCGCCATCCCTGCCGTGGACTCGCGACGCAAGCGCACCGCCCACCTCGTAGGCAATCGCATCGTGGAAATGGTGCGCGAAGACCTGCGCCTTTCCAAGATCCTCACACGCGAAGCTTTCGAGAACACGATTATGATCAACGCCGCCATCGGCGGATCGACCAACTTCATCCTCCACCTGTTGGCCATTGCCGGGCGCATCGGCGTACCGTTGGCATTGGAAGACTTCAACCGCTTCGGCAGCGAACAGCCCCTCCTCGTCAACCTGATGCCGTCGGGCAAATACCTGATGGAAGACTTTTACTACGCCGGCGGCCTGCCTGTAGTGATCCAACAGCTCAAGGATCGCCTACACATGGACGCCATCACCGTCACTGGCAAGACGGTGGCCGAGAACACCGAGGACGCAGTCTGCTACAACGACGACGTCATCGCCACGGTGGACAAACCGTGGGCCGAAGCGTCGGGTACGACGATCCTCTACGGCAATTTGTGTCCTGACGGCGCGGTGATCAAACCGTCCGCAGCGACGCCGGAACTGCTACAACACCGCGGACAGGCCGTCGTCTTTGAGAGCATCGAAGATTACTACGAGCGCATCGATGACCCAGATCTCGACGTCACTGCGGACAGTGTCATGGTGCTCAAGGGGATTGGTCCCCGTGGCTTTCCTGGCATGCCCGAAGAAGGCAAGATGGGGCTGCCCAAGAAACTGCTGGAACAGGGCGTGCGCGACATGGTGCGCATCTCCGACGGGCGCATGAGTGGCACCGCCTACGGCGCCGTCGTCCTCCACGTAGCGCCCGAGTCTGCTGTGGGTGGTCCGCTGGCGTTGGTAGAGGACGGTGACTGGATCGAACTCGACGTCGCCAACCGCCGCCTGCACTTGGACGTCCCCGAAGAAGAACTCACCCGTCGCCGCACCGCATGGACGCCGCCCACCCCGCACCAGGATCGTGGCTACGTCCGCCTTTACACCGAACACGTCATGCAGGCCAACTCCGGCTGCGACATGGACTTTCTCGTGGGCAAATCCGGCGCGGAACCGGCGCGGCAACAGATGGGGCGGAAACTGAAGGTCTAGAATCATAAAATTCACCGCAAAGGCGCAAAGAACGCAAAGGTCAGAAGAGAGAAGAGAGAAGAGAGAAGAGAGAAGAGAGAAGAGAAACAATGACTGTCGCCGCTCTCATTTTATCTGAATCCTCTGTTCTTCTCTGTTCTTTGCGTTCTTTGCGCCTTTGCGGTAAGTCTTGATTTTGCATTCACCGCGTCTTTGCAATGAAATAGCTTCATCGTATCATCGCACCACCAAGGAGTTTTACGAATGAATGAAGATGCCTACTCACGCCAGATCATCGGCGCTGCGATTGAGGTACATCGGGGTTTGGGCCCAGGTCTGCTCGAATCAGCGTATGAAACGTGCCTGGCCCATGAATTCAGTCTCAGGGGCATCCCATTTGAAAGGCAGAAGGTATTGCCGGTTCATTACAAAGGAGAGCAACTCGATTGTGGATACCGGCTGGATCTCATCGTCGGCGGTCTGGTAATTGTGGAAATCAAAGCGGTTGAGGAACTTGCCCCCATTCATGTTGCCCAGGTCATCACTTACCTTAAGCTGACCGGTTGCCGGCTTGGCCTTCTGATGAACTTCAACCAGGTCCTCATGCGCGACGGCATCCAGCGAGTCGTGCAAAACCTCTAATCTTTTCTTCTCTGCTCTTTGCGCTCTTTGCGGTGAATAGGACTTTGTTTATGAAGATCACTGCGGTAAAAACCTTCCTCGTTGACGGCGGTTTTCGCCCGTGGACGTTTGTAAAAGTGGAAACGAATGAGCCCGGCCTCGTGGGCTGGGGCGATTGCACCGATTGGGGTTCGCCAGGACCGGTGGCGGCGACGGTGGCTCGTTACGCCGAATGGGTGATCGGGCGCGATCCGATGCAGGCGGAGGCGATCTGGTGGGATCTGCACACCGCGTCAGTGCGCCATATGGGCGGCATCGCCTACAAGGCCATGGCGGGCATCGACTCGGCGCTGTGGGACATCCGCGGCAAGGTCCTCGGCGCGCCGGTGTGGCAGCTCCTCGGCGGCAAGATGAGAGACAAACTGCGCCTCTACTGGTCGCACTGTGGATCGGTGCGGGCGCGCCACGCCGCTGCGCTAGGACTGCCGCCCGTGGAGACCACCGACGATCTGCGTCGCCTGGCCGAAGAAGTGGTGGATCGGGGCTATACCGCCATCAAGACCAATCTCTTTGCGCTTAAAGATCGCCCTGACGCCACGCCACTGCTCAACCGCTTCACAAACCACGCCGGCGACGCCCACCCCTCGGTAATCCGCAACGCCGAACTGATCGTGGGTACCTTCCGCGACGTCTTCGGGCCGGATGTGGGCATCGCCCTGGACGTGGCCTTCACCTTCAAACTGGGCGGAGCGATCAAACTGGCGCAGGCACTGGAACCGTACAACTTGATGTGGCTGGAGACGGAAACCTTCGACCCCGACGCGCTGGCCCTGATCCGCCGGTCCACGCGCACGACGATCTGCACGGGTGAAAGTATCTTTGGCCAGCAGGGGTATCGTCCTTTCCTGGAGCGCTACGCCCAGGACGTGATCATGCCCGACTTCGCCTGGAACGGCATCACCATGGGCAAAAAGATCTGCGATCTGGCCCACGCCTTCGACACGCTGATCGCGCCGCACAACTGTCACAGCCCCATCAACACGCTTGTCTCGGCCAACGTCTGCGCCACTGTGCCCAACTTCTTCATCCACGAACTCGACGTCGACGACGCCCCCTGGCGCGACGACCTGATGACCCATCCTTTTGAAATTGAAGACGGCTACCTGAAGATCCCAGATCGTCCTGGCCTGGGGTCGGATCTGATTGAAGCGGAGTTGTTGAAGCATCCGGCGGGGCATTATCCGCATGCGAGATGATGAGATGGTGGGGATGGGATGATGGGATGATGTGTTGTTAGGCCATTTATGGCTGTGCTAGAATATCAGCACGGAGGTACGAAGTATGATAATCAGCACAGAACAAGTTCAATCGATCATTGACATTATCCGCCGCGATCCCAATACTCGCCGTCAACTGCGCGAGGCGCTTGAAGTTGAGCACCTGCGTACGGTCCCTGATCAGATGGGTGGGATTCAAGATACTTTGGCTCAGTTGGCGACTGCACAACTGCGCGGAGAAGAGCGGATGGGGAAACTGGAATCCACGGTGCAAGAACTGGTGGATTCACAGAAGCAACTAGAATCAACGGTGCAAGACCTGGCCGATTCACAAAAACAACTGGAGTCGACCGTACGGCAACTTGCTGATGCACAGTTGTCCACGCAGCAGCAGCTTTCGGCATTGACTGGTGAAGTTCAAAAAGTGTCGCGCTGGCAATTCGGTGAGGATGGCCGACGTACCGGGGAGCAGTACGAACGCAACATTGTGAAGCGAGCCTCTCGGCTACTGGGTGAAGGCACAGGCGGCGCTCCTGATCTTGCACATGTCTATCAGCACATACATGCGTTGACACAACAACTGCCAAATATGCTTGACCTTGATCCAGAGTCCGATCCAATGTTGGCCGATCTCATCTGGTGGAAAGGTGACCATTACGCCGTGGTCGAGATCTCCCGCCGCGTGGACAGGCTCGACGTGCTACGTGCCGCCCGCCGTGCCGCCCGCCGTGCCGCCACGCTGCGTCAGGCCAACGTGGACGCGATTGGCGTCGTCATCGGTGAAGAGTGGGTCGCCGATGACACTGAACTGCTGGCGCTAGAACAATCGATTGCCTGGAAGGTGGGCAGTGATGTCTCGCCCTTGCTGATGGCGTTTCGCCAAAAAGCTGCTTAGAGTTTTATCAGACACGAACAAAAATCCCGATGCCTTTGACATCGGGATTTTTGTATTTAGAAGTTAGAAAACGATGCCCATTTGCAAGTCGACGCTTTGACAAAACCGGTTTTGCTCAATTGTCCCAGCCGTGCACTCCTGCTACAATATCCTCGCGACTTTGGACAGGCGGTCAGACCGCTTGCATCTGTAAGCGACCGGTTACATTCGGCCCCACTTGGCTCAAATACATTTCACGCTGTTGCGCCTGTCGTCCCTTATTTATTTGTTGCGGTTAGGCCAACTGTTCTCGTACGAAACTGAGGAATTCGCGGACGGCCGCTGTCGGATCGTTGGAGATGTAGCTTTCCTCCAACGTGTCCTCGTCGCCATTGTGAAAATGTTTGGGGAATGTTGCAACTTCGGGGTGATCAGGGGCATTGTCATGACGGTGCAACAAACCGCGGACGGCCCGTTGCTCCCAGTGATAGGCATACCGTTTTTGATCCGGGCTTAACCAAATGTCGATATAAGTGCCATCATGCACATGTAAGCGCAATTTCAGCGGAACACCTGTGCGTCGTCCAATCAAATCAAAGTCGGTAATGATGTCGCCGAATTCCTGAAGGGCAATCTGCGCCAGGCGTTCATACATGCTGACCCTCAACCTCAAGTTCCCATTGGGCAAGTTGAACCGTGTACTGCTCTAAATGCTCCCATTCGATCAAGTCTTCCCAGGCTGGGTGGGCGTGAATTGTGCCCTCTTTGATCTTGGCGGCAAGCTCTTTCGGTGACTGGACGCGATAGCGATCTTGAATATCGGCGATATCCAGATCAGCTAGCCGACGTTCACGCTCAAAATAGGCCAGCAGGCTCTTACGCTGGAGGTCTTCCGGCGACATCGTGAGTGCATTGGCAATTGCTTCGATGGCTAACGTCATGGTTGGTTGCTCTCCCGTCGGTACATTCAACATTGATTCCAGACGTGATTATAGCATCAATTCGGTCTGATCCCACCACAAAAAGGACCCATCATGGAGAAATTCGCGCCCTTCAATATGATCCCCAACGAGCTCATCGAATACACGCCCGACTGGACAGGCGAACGCTTCGACGATGGCCGCCCAAAGGTGGCCGACGGCATCATCGAGCGCATGCGCCAGGTGACCATTACCCAGGCGTGGGGCGTGCTGCGCGGGGACGGCTACCACCACCAATACGCCGACGGCTTCGTCTGCACCCATCCCGGCGGGGTGCTGGTGGGCCGTGCCTTGACGGCGCTCTACATGCCGCGCCGCCCGGAAATGCGTCGCGTCATGGAAGAAAAAGGCTCGCGCCTCGGCTGCATCGGTGACCAGATCTCGTGGCCCATCGACATGCTCACCCCCGGCGATGTCTACGTGGCGGACGTCTACGGCAAGATCGACCAGGGCGCCATCATCGGTGACAACCTCGCCACTTCGATTTGGAGCAAATCGGGCAACGGCGTCGTCCACGACGCCGCGGTGCGCGACCTCGACGGCATCGAGGAACTGCCCGGCTTTGTCTCGTTTGTGCGCGGCTTTCACCCCACCTACGCCTCACCCACGATCATGCTCTTGGGCGTCAACTGCCCCACCCGCATCGGCGCGGTGACTGTGATGCCCGGCGACATCGTCCTCGGCCGCAAGGACGGCGTGATCTTCATTCCCGCGCATTTGGCCGAGAAGGTGGTGAAGACGTCCGAGTTGATCCGCCTGCGCGACGACTTCGGCAAACAGCGTCTGCGCGAAGGCATCTACACCTCCGGCGAAATCGACCGCCGCTGGGAAGACCACATCGAAGCCGATTTCTCCCGTTGGCTCGAAGACCACATCGACGAACTCTCGGTGCCGCGCGAGGCGATTCAGGAGTTGTTGAAAGAGCGGACGTGGTAAGCAGAGGACGACGGACGACCGACGACCGACGACCGACGACCGACGACCGACGACCGACGACGGACGACGGATCGTGAACATCGATGCGAAGGGGGGAAGAGGCGTCGATCTCGTCAAGTTTCTTGTGACAGGATAGGCGTCTCTACGTCTTCGGTCGTCCGTCGTCCGTCGTCAATTATCCCATTGAAAGGACCCCACCCCATGATGAAAGTCTCAGTCTTCAGCCACAACGCCGAACTCACCGATACCTTGATTCGTCAACGCGTGGCAGTGGGCGCGGATGCGATTGATTTTGGCGGTTTTCAGGAGATGCCCGGCGTCGCAGAACAGGGCTACCCCGATCTGGAGGGCGTGCTGGCGCTGCGTCGGCGGCTACGCTCCTTGGGCATGGAGATCAACCGCGTCACCATTCCTGATCTCAGCGACGTTTTTATGGAAGACAAGGTAGGCGCGGAGGACGAACTCAACAACGCCGCCAAGGCGTTGGAAGTCTTCGGTAAGGCGCGTTTGCCGATTGCCCGTCAACGCTTCGAGGGAGACGTCTTCAAGCAGATGATGGAACGCTACCAGACGCCTCACCGTGGCGGCTACATGGCCCGCGCCGAGACACTGATGCGGTCGCCGGCGGAGATGCCTACCCGTGCCGAACTCGATCGCTGGTGGAGCCGCTTCTGTGTGGCATTCGAGCGCCTCGTCCCCATTGCTGAGGAATATGACATCAAACTCGCCGTGCATCCGTCGGACACGCCCAACGTAGACACGCCCTTCGGCGGCATCGGTTTTCACCGCGTCATCGACGCTTTCCCTAGCCCCAACGTGGGCTACGTCTACTGCATCGGCACCCGCGCCGAGGCAGGGGGAAGCGCCCTGGTAATCGACGAGATCAACAACTACGGGCGCAAGGGCAAAATCTTCATGGTGCACATGCGCAACGTGCGCGGCAGTTTGGCGTCATCGGGCGGCTACGAAGAAACCCTGCTCGACGACGGCGATCTCAACATGTTCAAGATCCTCAAAGAACTGCAAAAAGTCGGTTTCACAGGCTACATCAACCCCGATCACATTCCCTCCCTCCCCGGCGACAACAAAACCAAGGACGTGGGATGGGGATATTCGGTGGGGTATATCAAGGCGCTGTTGGCGGCACTGGTGGCGTAAGAAGACGACGGACGACAGACGATAGATCGTGTGTACGATGAAGGGGCCACAATGCGTCGATCTCGTCAAGATTCTTGTTCAAGATTCTTGTAACGAGACAAATCTGTCGACGGTAGCTGTCGTCCGTCGTCTGTCGCCCGTCGTCTGTCGTCCGTCGTCTGTCGTCAATTTCCGAATAGGAACACACAACCCATGAAAATCACCGAAGTTGAAATCTACGAAATTGAATACAAGAGCACGCCAAACTGGCATCCTGTGATCATTCGGGTGCGCACCGATGAGGGGATCAGCGGTGTGGGCGAGGTGGGGTTGGCCTACGGGACGGGCGGCTCTGCCGGCGCGGGGATGGTGAAAAATCTGGCACAGGAGTTTTTGATCGGCGCCGATCCCTTTCGCATCGAGGAACTGTGGGACAAGATGTACCGCATCACCTTCTGGGGGCAGGGCGGTGGTCCTGTCGTCTTTGGCGGCATGAGCGCCATCGATCACGCCCTGTGGGACATCAAGGGCAAGGCGCTGGGTGTGCCTGTCTATGAACTGTTGGGCGGGCGCTGCCACGATCGGCTGCTGGCCTATGCCAACGGCTGGTATCACGACTACAACGCCGGCCCCGAGTGGATTGAACCGATTCAGAAGATCAAGGCCGACGGCTGGAACGCGGTGAAGTTCGATCCCTTCCGCAAACGGCCCGACGGCGTCAACGAGTACTCGAAGCGCTTCCTCAGCAAAGATCGCGAGGACCTGGCGGTGGAGCGCGTCGCCGCTGTGCGCGAGGCCGGCGGCCCCGACTTCCTCATCTGCGTCGAAGTCCACGGCAATTTGGGGACGACGTCGGCGATCCGCGCCGGGCAAAGACTGGAGGAATACGATCCCTTCTTCTACGAAGAACCCGTGGACGCGCACAACGTCGACGTCATGGCCAAAGTGGCCGAGAACGTCAACATTCCCCTGGCCGCGGGCGAACGGCTCTACACTCGCTACGGCTTCCGCCAGTATATCGAACGCCAGGCCCTCGCCATTATCCAGCCCGACCTTGGCCTGGCGGGCGGCATCGGCGAAGTCAAGAAGATTGCCACCTACGCCGAGACCTACAACATCCACGTACAGCCGCACAACTGCGCCAGCCCGGTAATGACGGCGGCCTCCGTCCAGGTCGACGCCTGTATTCCTAACTTCATCATTCAGGAGACCTTCCCCTACCGGCCCGCCGAACACTACGAAGTCGTCCTCAACCCGCTGGAAAAGCAGGTCGTCGACGGCTACCTGCCCATTCCCACCGAGCCGGGGATTGGCGTCGAGTTGAACGATGACTTTTTGAAGAACCAGCCGTGTGTCAGAGTAAAAAGATGAGTCGATTTACGATTTGCGATTGACGATTTACGATTGTCGTGTTGAGTCAATTGGTCGTTCTGTTTGGCTGTTGTGTGTGCATCAGACATTCCCAATGCATCTTCACTTGCTTGACGAGAAATCGTAAATCGTCAATCGCAAATCGTAAATTCCACAACAAGGCTTGCCTGTGAACCTTCCGCTCTCTTCGTTCTCTCGTTTCCGCCCCGACGTGCAGCGTTTGCTGATCGTGTCGGGGCTGATGTCGATTAGCTTTTTTGGGATTCAGGCGCTGTTGAAGGTGCTCTATGTCCTGCGTTTAGGACATGGCCCTGAATTCCTCGGGGTGTTCAATGCGTCTGGGGCGTTTTCGTACATGCTGGCGAGCCTGCCCGCCGGCGTGCTGGGGGAACGGTTGGGCCTGCTGCGCGCCATGCGTTGGGGCGGATTCTGTGTGATTGTTAGCATGGTCATGCTGCCGATGACCGAGATGCTGCCGTCGTCATGGCAATTGGCCTGGCCGATCCTGTCACAGGTGATGGGCACCGTCGGCTGGGCGCTGTTTGGGATCAATCTGGTGCCTGCTTTCATGACTGCCAGCACGCCCGAAAACCGCAACAATGTCTACGCCTTCAGTGCCGTGTTGCGCAGTTTGGGCACCCTGGTGGGGACAGTGGTGGGCGGTGTTCTGCCCGGCCTCTTCGCCTCCCTGCTCGGAGAGACCACCGGCGATCCTGGTCCTTACCGCTGGGGGCTGTGGATCAGCGCCCTGGTGAGTGCGATTGCCGTCTACTTCCTATTTCGTATTCGAGAATTGCCCAATGCCGGCAGCACCGACAGCGCCCAAGGCAATGGACGTTTCCCCCTCGGCGCGGTCAGCCTGACTGTGCTGCACGTCTACTTGATCAACGCGGCTTGGGCCACCTGCCAATCGTTCTGCAACGCCTACATGGACACCGACCTGCGTCTCTCGCCCGCCATGATCGGCCTGATCGTTGGCATGGGCCAAACGGTGGCTGTCTTCGTGCCGTTGTGGACGCCGCGACTTGCGGCGCGTCATGGCAACGGCTGGCTCTTGATGGTCGCCGGCGGCGCTACCGGCGTCATCCTGTTGCCACTGGCCTTTCTTCACCACGCCCTCGGCGCGGGAATCGGCAGTGCCGGTGTTGTGGCGATGGTCGGCCTGTGGATGCCCGCCTTTCAGGTCTACCAAATGGAGAAAATGGAACGTCATTGGCGTTCACTGGCCTACGGTATCTCCTCTATGGCGATGGGGCTGAGCTTCGGCACTGTCAGCCTGATCGGCGGCTACTTTGCCGCCCGCTGGGGATACACCAACCTCTTCCTCATCGGTGTTGTCCTGGCCTTTACGGGCAGCGTGCTGATGTGGGGGATTTTGAAAAGACCGGCGCAGATTGTGGCTTTGCAGAAAGAATGATGAATGGGTAGACAGCAGTGATGCGAAATACCGCCAGTTGACACCACTACCTCAGCCCAATCTTCAATCATCAATCATCTTTTCCAATCCAATATCCAGATTTTCGAACAGTCACCCAAGGAGATCGCAATGCCCACCACCCCAATCATCACCCAGATCGACGTCACCGAGTTTGCTTTCGAGACGCCTAATCTCTCGCCCGATGACTACTACAACAGCTTCAACACCGTCTACAAAGAAGGCGCCGTACTCAAGCGCACGGGGCGGATCTTGCAGATCCACACCGACGCCGGCATTACCGGCGAGTTCGTCGGCGGCACCCGCGGTGATTACGTGCAGATGGAGATGTACGTCCATTATTTGCTGGGGCGCAACCCGCTGCAACGTGAACTCTTCTACAACGACGTCAAGCGCGCCCTGCGCAAGTATGATCGTATGAGCATGGGACCCGTGGACATCGCCCTCTGGGACATCGCGGGCAAGCTCTACAACGCCCCGATCTGGGAACTCCTGGGCGGCTATCGCATGGCGTTGCCCGCCTACGCCTCCACCTATCACGGCGACGAGAACGGCGGCCTCGACAGCCCCGAAGCCTTCGCCGATTTCTGTGTACAATGCAAGGAGATGGGCTACAAAGCCTTCAAGATCCACGGCTGGAGCCACGCCCCGATTCAGCGCGAGATCGACAACGTCCTCAAGGTGCGCGAGGTGATCGGGCCGGAGATGCACCTCATGCTCGACCCTGCCTGCGAGTATGAGACCTTCGCCGACGCTCTAGCCGTGGGCCGCGCCTGCGATGAGGCCAACTTCTTCTGGTACGAAGATCCGTTCAAAGATGGCGGCCTTTCCTTCAACGCCCACCGCAAATTGCGCCAGTTGATCAAGACGCCAATCCTCATGGGCGAGCATGTGCGCACCCTGGAGCCCAAGGTGGACATGGTCCTCGCCGAGGCGACGGACTACATGCGCGTCAACCCCACCTACGACATGGGCATCACCGGCGCCATGAAAGTCGCCCACGCCGCCGAGGGCTTCGGCCTCGACGTGGAAATCCACGGTGCAGGGCCAGCGCAACGACATGTCATGGCCTCGGTGCGCAATGCCAACTACTACGAACTGGGGCTTGTCCACCCCAATGCGCCCGCCTCTGAGCACGGTTGCTACACCAACTACAGCGACGCCCTCGACGCCATCGATGAAAACGGCTGTGTCCCCACCCCCACCGGCCCCGGCCTCGGCGTGGAGATCGACTGGGATTGGGTCAACGCGCACAAGACGGGAAAAATCTCGTTCCCCAAATAAACAATTTACGATTTGCGATTGACGATGTACGATTGTCGTGTTGAGTCATTGGTCGTTCTATTTGGATCTGTGTCTTCACGATAACGTTCTCAATGCAGCATCATGTGCTCAATGCGAAATCGTCAATCGTCAATCGCAAATTGAAAGTCAAAGGATTCTCTATGCCTTCTCTTTCCAGCGGCCAAGCGCCGTTTCGGTTTGTTCACCGTTCTGATCTGCGCAATCTGCCCAGCGAGGCGGCGGCGCATGAAGTAAATTTACACGGCGGTTTTGCCGTCGATCCCCGCCCCGGCCAAGGACAGATCTACTACGGCATGCCCGGCTGCGGCATTATGCGCGTTGAGGCAGACCTGTCACATCAGGAGATCATCGCCCTGCCCGACGTGCTCAAACCCCTCAACTTCCACAGCACCAAACTCGGCGAATTTGACGGAGCCTGGCGTCTCTTCCTGCCTGCCAATTCAGACGAGAAGGTGGCTGTCCTCAACCTGGACGGCAGTGTGGAATTTGTGTTGACGCGGCCTGAATTAGAAGAGTACGCAGCCGCCGAAACGCCCTACCGCCCCACCGACACGGCGCTGGTGGGTGATCAACTCTATGTGGCCGACGGCTACGGTGCCAACTACATCAGCATTAACGATCTGCCTTCCCGCGCGTGGACAGGCGTCTTCGGCGGCAAAACCGAAGACGCACACGAGCACGGCAAGTTCGCCACGGCTCATGGCCTTAACCTCCACCCCACCCATCACCACCTCACCATCGCTGACCGTCCAAGTTCGCGCATCCAGGCGCATGATTTGGACGGACGCTTCGTGGACTCGTATGGCGTGCCTGCCGGTGCGTGGCCCTGTGGTATCGACTACGCGGAATACAAAGGACGCCTGCTTGCCGTGATCGGCTGTCTGCGCGACCCGGTGGCGGATCGCCCCGCGCCCATCTACATCCTCGACGGCGAGAGCTTCGAACTCCTCTCCACCATCCGCCCCAAAGAGGAACTCGGCGTGGATCTTGCCCAACACTTGCACAACGTTGTATTCCACGTCCACAAAGAGCAACTCTACCTCATCTGCCAGGCGTGGAATCCGGGGTGCTATTTTGTCTTGGAACTGATGTGAGAAAAGAGATTAGGAGATTAGGCGATTGGGGGATTGGGGAATTAGACTGGTCATACAGTCACCCAATCACCCAATCGCTTAATCACCCAATCTCTCTCTGCCCATGGCCCTCTCTGCAACCATCTACAATCTCTCCATCGAACTTTCCGACGTGGATCGGGGCGTTTACGAAACGCTGGATCTGCGCGTGGCGCGTCAGCCTTCGGAATCTGCCGAATTTATGACCGTGCGTCTGTTGGCGTACTGTCTGGAGTATACCGAAGGGATCTCGCTGAGCCAGGGCGTCGCCGCAGGGGACGAACCCGCCATCTGGGTGCGCGACCTCACCGGGCAGCCCACTGCCTGGATCGAAGTTGGCCTGCCCGACGCCGAACGCATCCACCGTGGCAGCCGCATGGCCGAGCGCGTGGCCGTCTACACCCATCGCGATGTAGAACAGTTCTTGTCTCAGTTGGCGGGGAAGAAGATTCACCGCGCCGAGGAGATCGCCGTCTACGGTCTGGATCGCCGTTTCGTCGATCAACTGGCGGCGTTGATCGACCGCAGGACGGCGTTGACGATCACAAAGACTTCGGGGGAACTCTACGTTGCTGTAGGCAATCAGACGTTAAACACGGCAGTGGCTGAACATCGGCTTGCCGGGAATTGAGATCAGGACTTCCTTCTGTGACCTCGCCACCACGGTTGACGCCGTCCACGTCTGCTGCGTCTGACTATCGCCATCCCGTTTGGTTAGGACGAACTGCCATTTTTGCACTGGGCGTCTCTTTTTTGCTGATGACGTTCTCTGTGCTGACCTGGACGCAAGAAGGGAATGAGATGGGCCTTTGGCTGTTGCCAATTTGGCTGCTCATGGCCGCTTACTGGCTACGCCAATGGATCCACTGGACAACGTGGTTTCAATTGGCGGACGCTGAATTGGTGATTTGGCGCATGAGGAGTGCCCGTCTGATTGCCAGGGCTGAGATCACCGGCGTGGCGCTGAAGGGGAAGTCTCTCAAGATCGAGACGGCGTCAGGCACGGTGCGCTTGCCCGGTCATGTCAACCTCCTGGCGCGCGTGTCGGCTGCTCTGGACGGATGGGTTCCACGCTCGGCTAGACCGCAACCTGTGTGGCCTTGTGTGGTCTCGGCAGATTGGATGCCACCGCTGTTCATGTGCCTGTTCGGCGCATTCCTGTTGGCGCTCGGTGTCAGTGGGTTGATCTGGTCTTTTTCGGCGCCAAACGATGATACCGCTATGCAGGTATTCCAGATTGTCTTTATGTTTACCATCATCGCGCTGGGGCTTGGTCAGATCGTCCACTTTCTGTGGCGTTTTGTGTGGCGCTACCGTTTCGATGACCAACAGATCGAGGTCCGCACCACCCTACGCACACACCGCTACGATCCACGTCTCATCAAAGATATGCTTCTCACCGAAGAGTCCGTCACCTATCGCGGTATCACACGGATTCTTGTGCGCTTGCGTGTAACATTCTGTTCCGGCCAGTTGCTCATCATCCAACCGGGTGCACAGAACTATCCATGGGATTATGCCGAAGTGGTGGAAAGCTACCGGCTCACCAGGTTACTTGCCCAACTTAGAAGTCAATATGGACACTATCTTCGTGCCAATGCCTGAACCGAGCAATCTCTTTGATTATCTTGGCATTGGGCCTGAGCAATGTTTGGGGCAGGGTGGCGAAGCCATTGTCTACGCCATGGACGCCGGGCGGGTGGCGCGTGTCTACCATCCCGGCACCGACCCAGCCAATGTCCACGCACGCGCCGCACTGCTTGACGAACTGGCCGTCAACGCGCACCGGGTGCCATTTGCCATCCCCGCTGTCCTCGAAACGGTGACATACGCAGATCGCATCGTTACCATCGAACGCCGACTGCCGGGGCGTCCTGTGAACGAGTTGCTGGCCAAGGTGACAGGCGAGACGCGCGCAGCGTTGATCCGCAGTCACTTGGACGCAGCGGCGCGGATTGGGGATTTACGGGTGGAGCGTCCTTGGGCGGGGGAATTAGTGGGGAGGCACGCCATTCACACGGCAACCTTTGCCGACTATCTGGCACAGCGGGCAGAGGTCAGCCTGTCCTCGGCGCGTGATGTTTTTGGTCATGTCGATGCGCGGGCGCTGGCCGATGACTGGCCTGAACCTGCCGACTTCACACTGGTACACCTCGACGCCTTCACCGGCAACATGCTGGGCGACGGCGATACGATCACGGCTGTCCTCGATTTTGGGGTGGTGGCGATTTGTGGGGATCGCCGCCTCGATCCACTGACGGCGGCGGCCTACCTCAACCCGTGGATCACGCCCACCGCCGGCGACGAAGACCGCGCCGTCGCTGCGGCGTGGCTGGCGGAACAGGGGCTGGCCGATCTCTACGAACCGGCCCGGCGCTGGATCGCCGCGTTCTGGTCCTTTGCACGGGACGACGCGGCGCTGTTTGAATGGTGTCAGACGGTTCTTACTTAGTCTCTATCCTGAAACTACAGTGCGCAGCCGCACCACTGCTCTACAATGGGCTGAATCGTCGGGCTGCTGTGAATTTTAGGATAGAATCTTAGAACTTAATCGCCCCTTCGGTAATCCCCTTCATAAACCACCTTTGCAGCAGGGCGTAAATCACAATCACGGGCAGAGCGCTAAAAAGTAGCATGGCGGCGTCGGCGGCTTCGCTGGCGAACTGTCCGCGCAGATGAGGAACGATGGCGGTGGCTGTCTCATAACCGCTGGTGAGCACTTTGCCGATGCCGACGGAAATGGTCAACTGGCTGTCACGGTCGATCATAGTGTAGGTGATCAAGTAGTCGCTCCACACACCCACGAAGGCCAGCGTCGCCACAATCACCATGGCGCTTGTCGCCAACGGCACAGCAATCCGCGCAAAGACCTGCCACCAATTCGCTCCGTCGATCAGTGCCGCTTCTTCCAACTCTTTCGGAATCCCCAAAAACGCCTGGCGCATGATGAACATGGGCACCGGCAAGCCTGCCGAGAAGAGCAAAATCAACCCAAAGAGGCTGTTGCGCAGACTCAAGGCGGACATCAATTCGTAGAGCGCCATCAGCCCGCCGCCGCGCGGAATGAACATAGACACAATGATCGCCAGGAAGATCCAATCGCGCCCGACGAACCGGATGCGAGCGAAGGCATACCCCGCCATCGACGCCACCGTCACCTGGATCGCCGTCACCCCGAAAGCGAGGATGAAGCTATTGCGCATGTAGACCGGCAACTGTTGGATCGCGGTGAACATGTACTCAAAATTGACCATGCTGATCTGCCTGGGCAGCAGCGCCGCTGGATTGGTGTAAAACTCCTGCGAATCTTTAAACGAAGTCGAAACCAGCCACAGGATCGGCAACAGTACGAGGAATATCACCACGAACATCAGCAGATGCGCCGCCCAGTTGCTGCGACGTAGTTGATACAGCCAGGATCGCCGCTGTGTCTGGCTGCCGGAAGCAGGCCGCGGTGTGCGAGAGGTGAGCAACGAGTCAGCCATGGTTTAGTCCTTTTCGCGTGACCACCAGAAGATGACGGCCACCATGGCAGTGGTCACCAAACTAATGGTCAAACTAATCGCCGATGCGTAGCCCAACCGCAGGTCTCCGCGTTGGAAGGCCACTTGATAGGTGTAGAGGCCGAGGGTGCGCGTAGAATCCTGTGGGCCGCCGTTGGTCAGGATCAGCATGGGATCGGTGACAGTGAGGATCCCGGGGATCGTCAAGATCAAGACCATCGCCAGTGTCGGCTTGAGCAGTGGCAAGGTGATCAGCCGAAACTGCTGCCACGCGTTCGCGCCGTCAATGGAAGCAGCTTCGTATAGTGTTACGCCGATATTGTAGATGCCGATCAAAAAGAGCAGGGTTGGGAAGCCGAAGATGATCCAGACATGCGCAAAGCCAATCGCCGGCAGTGCCGTGGAGACGTCCCCGAGCCAGTTGGGGGGATTTTCAATGCCCCAATTGCGCAGCACGCTGTTGATAAAGCCGAATTTGCTGCCGTATAGCTCCTGAAAGGTTAAAAAGCTGACGGCAATCGGCAGAATCGTAGGCAGGTAGACAACCCAACGGTAGAAGGCTGCTCCCCGCTCCACGCGGCTGATCAGCACCGCCACCAACAGCGCGACCGCCACAGTCACCGGCACCACAATCACGGTGTAGCGAAGCGAGATGAGCAGCGTGTCTACGACGCGGCTGTCGGTGAAGAGTCTGGCGAAATTGTCGAGGCCGTTGAACTCCCACCTTGTCTCCGGGTAGACGAAGCGATAGTCGGTGAAAGCCATCAACAGGCCGCGCACAATCGGCCAAATATTAAAGACAAGGTACAGAATCATGGCCGGCGCAATGAAGAAATAGCCCAATAAGTTGTTCTGTGTTGGGTCACCACGCCGTCGTTTGTGTTGCACCACGCTCATCGAGTTCACTCCTCTCTGGCTGGTTAGTAGGACTGGGGATTACGGTACGGTGACTTATCCCAGTCCCCAGTCCCTAATCCCCAGTCCCCAATCCCTTAACTACGCATGTCTTCCACTTCTTCCATAATCTCGGCCACGGCGCTTTCCAGTGCTTCCTGTGCGCTGAGGTTATTGGACGGATCGACGGCGCGTTCGATCCACGAGGCGACGACGCTGTTCTCCGTGCCCCAGGTCAGGTTTGTTTGGAAGGGAACCGAATTGCGCACCAATTCAATGCCTTCTACCTGCCACTGGTGCTTGGGCACATCGGCAATGTACTTGTCGTAGGTGTATTGGTAGGCCGGTTTGGCGGCGACGTCGGCGATCTGCTTGCCGTGAATCTCGTTGTTGGGGCCAAACCACCAGAGGAAGAAGTCGGTAACGCCCTGTGGGTTCTTTGACTTGTTGAGCACCACACAGCCGTTGATCCAGAAGGGCGCGCCGCCGGCCATTTCGTCTTTGACGCGACGCATGTTGACGCCGGTGGTGGCGGCGTCATCGCCGAAGGTCTGCTGCGCCATGGTGCCGTGAACGTCGAACGAAGACATAATGGCGGTGCCGCCCTTAAGCCAGTTGCCGAAGCTCTCACCGTGGGTGCCGGGCATTAACCCGTCGGCCACCATTTGCTGCTTCCACTCTAGCGCCGCAATGGACGCTTCACCCGTCCAGTCGATCAGGCCGTCTTCGCGGTAGGGGGTGGTGGTGGCGCTCCAGATCATGGCAACCTGGTCGCACAGGGCGCTGGCGGCCACGTCAAACGGGGTAAGTTCCGGGCTGGTCTCTTTGATCTTCTCAGATGCAACGCGGATCTCGTCCCAGGTGACCGGCGCTTCCACACCGGCCTTCGCCAACGGTTCGAGGAACCACCCCAGCGCCACACTACCCACATTGCCGGGGATGGCGTACTGTTTGCCTTCGGCTTTGGTCGATTCCAGCACTGAAGGGATGATCCCAGGGACAACCTGATCGGCGTCCGGGATCGACGAGACGGCGATGTAATCGTCTAGCGGCTGGATCAGCCCCTGGTTCACCCAGCGCGTCGTATCCCAGGGGACGGCTATGACGGCGAATCCGTCCCAGATCAGGTCGCCTGCTGCCTGCGCGGCCTGGATCTTGGTGTCGATTGCGCCTTCGGCCGGTTCATCGAGGATGAGTGTGCGATCTGGGAACTCCTCTTTCCAGCGGTCGGCGGCGGCATCGGCAGCGTAGGCGTTGCGGATGTCGGTACGTACAAGGAAGCTGATCTCTTCCGTCTCCGCGGCGGGGGCAGATGACGCGCCGCTTTGACTGGACGTGTCGGTTGCGGGGGCGGCCGGTGCACAGGCTGCAATCGATGCGGCCAGCGCCAATCCACTGGATGCAACCAAAAACTGACGACGACTGAGTTTACGGCTTGGGGTAGGTTGGTCTTTCACGAAATCCTCCTTAGTGGGCAAAGGAAATTGGTCAAACACCCAGAGTGGGTGCAGGGAAGAGACAGATCGTTGACAGAGCAAAATAAGCGTAGGCAAGCGCAACCGCACTTGCCGAACCACGGTGATGCAACAACTGACCACAAATTGTTTGAAGAGAATCGTTTGGGGCTTACACGAGTAAGTGGAATTCTAACAGAAAAATGGCGACTGTCAAGGATAGTTTTTGTGCTGCTTGTTGACATGCGCTGAATCTTTGTTAGAATCTCACTTACTCGTGTAACTTAAGAATTAACGATGGAGTATCTGTGAAGCGTCCTACACAAGCGGATGTTGCTCGGCTGGCCGGTGTGTCGCGGGCTACTGTATCCTATGTGATCAACGAAAACGGCGGCAATCGACAGACGATTTCTGAAGAGACGCGGCAGCGTGTCTTGCAGGCTGTCATGGAACTGGGCTATCAGCCTGATGCGCGCGCTCGTTCACTGCGCTCCGGCGGTGTCAATACAGTGGGGTTGTTGGTGCCGGATCTACGCAATCCTCATTACTGGGAGGTGGTGCAAGGGGCGGAAGACGAGCTTCAAAAGCACGGCTATGATCTGTTGATTTCCAGCACATCCCTGGATCCGAACCGGGAACGGCAGATTTTGCAGGCGCTTTCACAGCGCCGGATCGATGCACTGATCGTGACACTTTCGTTCCTCGAACAATCACGCGCCCTGCTCGAACCGCTGGTTGCCCGCAACTCCCCTGTGGTGACGTTGGGGAAGATTGCTTTCGACACCGACGCCGTGATGACCTCTTTCCGCAATGCGGGTCGACAGGTGATGCACCACCTGTTGGATCTGGGACATCAGCGTATCGGCTTTATCTTCGGTGTGGGCAGCCCTGATCTCGGGACCAACCGCATGGCCGTTTATCGGGAGGCACTGATTCAGGCGGATCTGCCTGTAGACGAAGCACTGATCGCCCGTTGTGGCCCCCGGCTCGAAGACGGTTACCAAGCGGCGCTCCGCCTTTTGCAACAGACGCCCCGCCCCACAGCATTGTTGACCATCAATGATTGGCTAGCCGTGGGCGCGCTGCGGGCTGCAAGCCGGCTGAACTTGCAGGTGCCACGAGATCTTTCAATTGCCAGCTTCGACGATACCGAAATGGCCGCCTACCTCAACCCACCTCTTACGTCGGTGCGTTCCTCAGGCGAGGAGATCGGTCGCCAGGCAGGGCGGTTGGTCCTGGAGCGGTTGGCCACGCCGGCGCTGCCACTGCGTCACGTCCAAATCGAAGCCAACCTGGTGGTACGCGAGTCTACGGGCAAGGTCGGGGTGGAAAGCAGACGACAATGAGCGTTGGAGCGTTGGAGCGTTGGAGCGTTGGAGCGTTGGAGCGTTGGAGCGTTGGAGCGTTGGAGCGTTGGAGCGTTGGAGCGTTGGAGCGTTGGAGCGTTGAAACGTTAGAGCGTTAGAGCGTTGAAACGTTAGAGCGTTAGAGCGTTAGAGCGTTAGAGCGTTAGAGCGTTAGAGCGTTAGAGCGTTTCAACGTTTCAACGCTTCAACGCTTCAACGCTTCAACGCTTCAACGCTTCAACGTTTCAACGTTTCAACGCTTCAACGCTTCAACGTTTCAACGCTTCAACGTTTCAACGTTTCAACGCTTCAACGCTCCAACGCTTCCCCCCCCGCCTGCTGGATTAGCAGTGCCACAAACCCAGGGCCGATTAGGATAAAGCCCAGCCCCTGTGTCAGAACGGCCAGCACGCTCAAAACAAGCACTGTCAGCGTCGCCACCAGCGCGTGAAAGGGACGGCGGCGGATGGCGGCGCCCGCCTGATACCATGCCGTACGCAGCGAAGTACCCGGTTGGACGATCAGTTGGTGCAGAGCGTACAATTGCAGCGTCACCCAGAGCACAAGCAGCGCCGCCATGATTCCTTGCGCCCCACGCGCCCAACCGGCTGGAATTGCTTGGTAAAAGAGCAACGCATAGCCCACGAGGACAAAAACGATCACATTGGCAATCATCCATAGCCAACTCTGGACGAAATGCTGCTTTCCGCCCTGTACGAGATCGCGCCAATTCACAACCCGCCCTTCCACGCTGCGCTGCGCCGCATAGAAGAGGCCAAAGGTCGCCGGCGGCCCCAGCAACAGCGTAAAGGTGGCGAGTGTCCACAACAGGTTGAGCAGAATGTAGACGAGCCAATCTTCGTAGAGTAGTTGGGCCGCCACCGCCACCGGTCTCAGCGGTGAAGGCAAACGCTGCACGAAGCGATCATACCGAGATTGTGCCAACTTTTCTTCTCCTGGGGTGGTGGCTACAGAGATCGGTGAAAGCATACCACAGGGTGTTGAGAGCGGTGTGGTATGGAATGAATGGGTTTTGTTTTCGTAGAGCGTAGTGCGTAGTGCGTGTACCAGTTGAGGTACTGTGCGCGCCATGGGTCTGTCGTAGCTCAGGCCATCAGTGTTAGGATGTGCCCAACGGTTCTCATTGATCGTAAGTGAATTCGTCTTCAATGGACTGCACGCTGGTTGAACATTAACAAATTAATCTGGTAACAGGCCGACATAACGTAGGAGTTCCCGGGAACCCGAGCGAAATTGGGCTAAGAAGTCATCAACGCGTTGGCGCAAAGCGGGCCAGTCGTCAACTTGTCGGTGAAGA
>WGMT01000016.1 GCA_016124945.1 bacterium
AGTTGGCCTACATGGCACAGCAACTGCTTGAACAGGTCAGCCACTTCCGCACTGAAGTACAGGAGCAGGCAGCCTACAGCGTCGCTTCAGGCAAGATTGTATCCGGCAGTAATGGCAACGGCAATGGACACGGCAAAGAAGGGATTGCCAAGCTTGCCAAGCACGATGTCACAGATCGTGCGGCGGCGTTGCCGGTGAACTGAGTCCTCTGTTAATTCCTGTCTAAACAAATGAGGGGATGTGTGGTGGTGGACGCAACGCCCACCACCACACATCCCCTCATTTGTTTAGACCCTGTTTGAAAAACAGGGATTGCGAGTGAGCGTCGGTTGAGTATAGGCTTTGATGCGACGTGCACTTACCGATACGGTGGCGGCGGCAAAATGTCGGTAATTATTTGCGCGAGGACAGGAATGTCTAATGGCTTGGGCAGCCACGTCTTGAGCCCGAGATCATTGAAAGACTTTGTATCGATCTGGTCGAGATGCCCTGTCATAAAGATCACCGGCAGGTTGGGGTAATGTTGCTGCACCTGAACCAACAGCTCCTCACCACCCATTTCCGGCATAACCAGATCGCAGAGGATCAACGCAATGGCGTGCTCCTGACGGGCCAGTAACGAGAGCGCCTCAACCCCATTGGCGGCGCCAAGCACTTCGTATTGCCAGTTGGCCAGCAATTCCGATAGGACGGCGCGCAACATTTCATCGTCTTCAACCAGCAGGATACGTTGACCATTGCCCTGTGGAACACTGTGCGCCTCCTCTGGCAAGTCTTCATATGGGTCCGGCTGTTGCTTACAGGGGAAGTACAGTTCGAAGGTAGCGCCTGCCCCTGGTAGGCTGGTCACCTTAATATGGCCTTCATGCTGTTTGACAATGCCGTAAACCTGCGCCAGACCAAGCCCGGTACCCCGTCCTCGCTCTTTCGTCGAAAAGAAGGGCTCAAAAATATGCGCCATTACATCACGGCTCATCCCGATTCCACTATCGGCAACTGTCAACTTGATCCAGGGCCCCTGTGCCATGCCGACGATGGGCGGGTGGGCAGCGTCCATAAGCGCCACCATAGAGATTGTCAGATCCAATGTACCGCCATTGGGCATCGCGTCGCGTGCGTTGATGGCCAGGTTGGTGATTACCTGCTGCAAACGCCCAGGATCGCCGTTGAGCATGTAGAGTTCATCATCATAGTGAAGCTGAATCAGAATATTTTCGGGCAGAGTTCGTTCTAGAAGTTTGACCTGCTCTTTGAGGAAGGGCAACAGATCCAACGGCTGTCTTTCCATCCCACTGCGGCGGCTGAAATCGAGGATCTGCTGGATCAGGGCGCTGGCACTTTTCGCCTGTTGATGAATAATGCCAGCCCGTTCGCGGAAGCGTTCTGGCACCTCTTCGGCTCGGTGAAGCATCTGCGCGTAGATCACAACCACGCCCAGGATGTTGTTGAAATCGTGTGCAATGCCTGCGGCCAACTGCCCGACAGCAGCCAGCCGTTCCTGGCGGTTATGCTCTTCTACCAGACGTTTGCGATCGGTAATGTCCTCTCTCACTGCGACATAGTGCGAAATTTTCCCATTGTCATCCTTTACCGAGGCAATCGACATCTGTTCCCAGAAGAGTTGATTGTTCTTCTTGCGATTGCAGATTTCTCCTTGCCAGATCTGCCCACTTTTGATTTGTTGCCACATGTTTCGGTAGAACTCTTTTGCGTGGATACCCGAACGCAAGATGCGCGGTGTTTCCCCGATTACTTCGGGCATGCTATAGCCTGTCAGTTCACAAAATTTGGGGTTGACGTATTCAATCTTGCCTTGAGCATCTGTGATGACCACCGATACAGAGCTTTGTTCAATGGCCTGTTTAAGTTGACGCAACGACTTTTCTGCCTGGTTGCGTTCGGTGACATCAACGTAGCTGGCGATGACGGAACTGCTGCCGTCTATGTCGAGCATGTGCGCGCTGACAAGAAAATCGCGCGTGCCGCCCGCCCTGGTCATGAACTGTGCGGGAAAGTCCGTCACTTGCCTCTGGTCGATCAAGCGTTGCCGTGCTTCTCTGCGTACTTCAGGATCGGCCCAGATCACCATGGTATGTTCCGGGGCGTTGCTCAAATCAGAAACAGAATAGCCCACCACTGCCTGATACTGCTGGTTGCAGTCGATGCTCTCGCCTGTGTTGACGTCAAAAATCTCCATCGCCGTGGGATGGTAGCGAAAAGCCTGTTCGAAGCGGTCCTGGCTCTTTTTCATTGCTTCGCGGGCAAGATGTTGCTCGGTTACATCCTCCATCATCATCACCACATGGCGTAGTTTCCCTTGCGTATCGGTTAGTGCATAGCTGTACGACTTAAACCAGTTATGCTGGGCCTTGTCCGCCATTCTCGCCGTTGAGGCAGCGTCTTCGCCTTCTGCCGCTGCTATGTTTGCGGGCGATTTCTCCAGCGGCATCAACAGCGATTCCCCGTTGAATGTCCTCTGCATAAAGGATTGAAGCGGAGGCGCCAGCGGCGTATTTGAAGACAGAACATTGTACCGCTCGATCATTGTGTGTGCAGCAGCCGGAGAGAGGCCAAGCAGGCGGAAATAGGCAGCGTTTGCTTCCACCAATGTGCCGTCGGGCGTATAGATCGAAATACCCAGGGGTGACTGCTCCATGAGTGAGCGGAAACGTTGTTCGCTCTCCTCAATCTGCGCTTGAAGCTGTTTTCGTTCGCTAATGTCAATGGCAATGACCAGGCGCGCAGATCTGTCGCTATATTGGATGGTGTGCGAGATGATTTCAACTGGAAAGATTGTCCCGTTGCGGCGCTTGTGGCGCCATTCACCTGCACTGTTGAGTGCACTTTGGGTGGCCGCAATGTTTTGCAACAGGAGTGGGACATCCTCCGGCGGGCGGACGTCGCAAATAGTCATGCTTAAAAATTCTTGTTGCGAGTAGCCATAGTTTTTGATTGCTGTCTGGTTAACGTCTAAAAAGGCCAGTGTCTCCAAATCGTAAACCCACATTGCCAGCGGATTGTTTTCAAACAGCAGACGATATCTTGCTTCGCCTGCGTAGACATGTTGAGTCATCGCTTCGATTTGTCTGTGCTTTCGCAATAAAAGCCAGTAGATCAATAGCCCGCTGATCAGCACAAAGAGCATGCCTTTGATTGTTTGCCAGGCAGCAAATTGATCAAGTTGGGGGGCGAACCACACTGTCAGCCAATCTGTGAGAAAAATCCAAAGCCCACCAAAGAGTAAGTAGATGGGCACAATGCGATTCATTGTGATCTTGTAAGCACGGGGCATCAATCTGTTTCCTCTCTTGGTGGGTGGACAGTACTCTGTACAGCGCCAAGACTAAGCAAAAACTTACCATTCAAAGACAACGGAATCATAATAATTCATAATACTCAAATAAGTTATACCGAAATTTCAGCACACTATAGGAAGGAAGTTGTTTGAGCGCCAGGTATAACTTACAAAAAACAAGTCATACCTTTTGTAAGTTATACCTTTTGTGGATTCCTTTTCTATCTCGTTATCTATAGATACGCCGTCGAAGATCCCTTATGCTCGACTCAAGATTACGCGCGTAATTCAACCTTGGGGGCAAGCACCAGAGTGCCCAGATACGAGCACTTTTTGTTGCTACTTGAGGTTCATCACAAAGAGTTCATCACAAAGAGTTCATCACAAAGAGTTCATCACAAAGATAGGTCACATGGATCTAAAAACGAAACGCACACTGTTGTTATTCAACCCGAACGCCGGTGCAAACCGAGAAGAGCCAATGGATCTGGTTGGTATCATCCGCGAAATGCAGCGGTGGGATCTTGTTCCCCTCGTCTTCTTAATCGAAGAAGATTGTGATCTTCCCCGCGCGGTGGACGATGCCCTTGCTGATGGCATCGATCTCTTCGTTGTTTGTGGCGGCGACGGCACGATCTCCGCTGTGGCCGGCGCATTGGCTCACGCCAATGCCACGCTGGGCATTATCGCCGGCGGTACCCGTAACAACATTGTGCTGAGCCTGGGCCTGCCAGAGACGGTAGCTGAGGCTGTCGCTCTTTTGCGCAACGGGCGTCCTCGTGCAGTGGACATGGGCCAACTCACCCTACTCACCGCAGAGGGATACACCAAGATACGCCCTTTTCTCGAAGTGTGTTCTATCGGATTGGGATCTGCACTCTTTTCGCCGGCAGACGATGTACAACATGGAGACTTATCCCGAATCGGCGATCTGCTGTCTACGCTGATCACCTCTCCAACAGCAGAATTCACCCTGCTTCTAGACGAAAAACAGGACCAGTTTGCATCGGGCCATGCCATCCTGGTCGTCAATATGCCCTACAGTGGCCACAACTACCCCATGGGTGCCGAGGTAGCCTTCGACGACAAGTTGTTAGACGTGCTGGTATTTGCCGATCTAACAAAACTTGAGTTGGTGGCACATGCTCTACGCAAAGGAGATCAAACAGAGACATTGGAAGATCCACGAATCCAGCGCTACCAAGTACGCCATGTAGAGATAGACACAACCCCCGTCATGCCAGTGATGGTTGATGGGAATGTAATCGGAGAAGGCAAAGTACGAATTGAAGTTGCACCTCATCAACTGACGATAATGCTTGCGCCGACGCTGCAAGCAGGAGAACTGTAAACAAGAGAGCCACAGAATTTATCCTAAAAAGTCACAGCCCAAGGAGGTAGCCTAATGTCATTGGGCGAGGAGGGGCGCGCCCCCATTGCAGAAGAGCAAGAACAACACGGGATGGGGCCGCAGGGGCTCCGCTTTAACCGCCCGCTTGTATGGCTGCTAATTATGGCCATAAGCAGTGCGATCTTCTGGACATGGCTACCACTACAGGCTCGCCAATTCTTTTGGCAAAGTGTGTTGAACTATCGCCTACTGGTGAGCATGCTATTGGGTTTTTCCTTGATCACCATCTCTTTACTCTGGTCAGTCGGCCAGCGCATAGATGCCTGGGCATTTCTCTTCCTAAACCTGCGCGGACATCGCCCACTCTGGCTTGATCGTTTTATGTGGGGCTTTACTCAGCTTGGGAACAGCCTCACCACCTTGGTGTTGGCCTTGATTGTCTTCTTATCCGGCACACGGCTGCTCTCTTACGCGCTGATTTTGGGAACACTGACGTTGTGGCTGGTGGTCGAGCTGATCAAATTTTTGGTACACAGAAGACGTCCATTTCTGCGCCTGACGCAGACGCGCGTCATCGGCCCTCGCGAAGGAGGACGTTCCTTTCCGAGCGGTCACACCAGCCAGATATTCTTTGTGGTGACACTCCTGGCAAATTCAATACAACCCGGCATTGCAACAGTGGTAGCGCTCTATGCCATCGCCGTAGTGGTGGGTTTTACACGCATGTATGTAGGCGTGCACTACCCTCGTGATGTCCTCGCCGGGATGGTCCTGGGTAGTACCTGGGGCATCCTCGGGGGGATTGTGCTTGGCGTCCCCTTTCTCGCCGACTAAACACAAAAAGAGCGCCCGGGCAGTAAGCTGCCCGGGCGCTCTTTGATGACTTCCTATTGGTGGGCGAGATAGGACTCGAACCTACGACCTCACGGATGTGAACCGTGCGCTCTAACCAGCTGAGCTACTCACCCTCGAATATGAACCATAGTCTACCATAACTTGTGGATTTTGCAAATTCGCGGCGCGGTCTGGTAGGGTTAGTTTCCGATGCGTGTTTGCAAATTCTGTTCATTGAGTCTCGCCTATGCCCCATTTTTATCGCAGTGGACGCCATCTGCTTCGTCTCTTCTTGATCCTGGTGCTCTCAGGCAGCCTCTTCGGCTGGTGGTACGCTGATCAAAACTGGCGACCGGCAGCGGAAAATTTCGAGATGCCCACCCTGAACCAGGAGATCGACTGGCTCAACATTGCCGCCGGTTTGGTGGAAGATGCCATCGAGATTTTCCAGAGCGCTACGAGCAACTAAAACTTTGACCGGCACACAGTCCGCCGGTAGAATTGCTATTATTTGTGGGGAGCGAGATGATTTCGCTCCCCATTCTTTCACCCTTTTTGCTCTTTCACCTGTCACTATCGTCCCAGCCAACCTGTTGCAACAAGTGCGTGGGGAAATGTCATGTTCGAACTTCCTGTGATTCTCTTCGGCGTCGGCGGTGTAGGCCGATCGCTGGTGCGTCAGATCCTCGACAATCGTCAGCTTCATGCCGATACCTACGGGCTTTACATCCGCGTCGTCGCGCTCTGTGACAGCCGCGCCGCCGTCCTCGAACCGACAGACGGCCTCAGCGATGCCCACATCGAAGCTGCGCTCGCGCTGAAACAGGCAGGCAAGTCGCTGTCTGCCCACGAACTAGGCGGCACTCAGGACGATCTCAGCGCCATCCTCGATATCGCCGGTCTGCCCGGCACCGTTGTGGTCGATTGCAGTGCCACCGACCAGACGACGCCGGCGCTTCTCTTTGCCCTGGATCGGGGCTACCACCTTGTACTTGCCAACAAAAAACCGCTGACCATCCAGCAGGAGGTGTACGACCGGCTCACCAGAGCCGGTGACACCCAGGGCGCTTTTGATCCGGCGCGCATCCGCTGGGAGACGACAGTGGGTGCCGGCCTGCCGGTGATCACAACGCTCAATCGGCTCACCGCCAGCGGTGATCCAATCGGACGGGTGGCCGGCACCTTCAGTGGCACACTCGGCTACCTGATGACCGGTCTCGAAGAAGGCCGCATCTTCAGCGAAGTGGTGCGAGAGGCCCACGCCCTCGGCTACACCGAACCAGATCCGCGCGATGACCTCGGCGGTGTGGACGTGGCGCGCAAAGCCTTAATCCTCGCCCGCGGCATGGGACATCGCCTGGAAATGAACGATGTCAGCGTGAAGGGGCTCTACCCACCGCTCATGGAATCGCTCAGCGTTGCCGAGTTCATGGCCGAGCTGCCCCAACTCGACGAACACTATCGCGACGAAGTAGCCCGTGCCGCCACCGAAAGCAAAGTGCTACGTTACGCCGCCACCCTCGTCGTCGAGGACGGACACGTCACCTGTGAGGTAGGCCCGACTGCCGTAGACAAAGACACACCACTGGGCCGCCTTAGCGGCACAGACAACCTAATCGCTTTCTACACTCGCTGGTACAGCCCCAACCCGCTGGTCATTCAGGGCCGCGGCGCCGGCGTTGAAGTGACGGCGGCAGGTGTACTCAGCGATGTAGTCGAAATGGCATTTACTTCGTAATGAAGGATATTCGTGTTGCGTGGGTTAAGTTGATTGTCGTCGCTGTGTGGGTCATGTCTGGTTGAGGATAGTGTGTAGTGCGTGCACTGTCCATCATTTAACAGAAACGTTCCCAATACCGAAGCAGTGACTTTACCCACGTAACACGTAACACGGAGACAACACCCATGAACACACCCAAAATCAAAGTCGGTGTCCTCGGCGCAACTGGCGCAGTCGGACAACGCTTCGTACAGATGCTACAAGGACACCCCTGGTTTGAGATCAGCGCACTCTGCGCGTCGGAACGAAGTATGGGCAAACGGTACGCAGACGCCTGCAACTGGAACCTGCGTGGCGACATGCCCGCCCATCTGCGCGATGTGATCCTCGAAGAAGCCGTGCCGGGGATGGACGTTCAGATCTTCTTCAGCGCCCTGCCCAGCGACGCCGCCCGCGAAAAAGAACAGGAACTCGCCGCTGGTGGGCACATCGTCTGTAGCAACGCCAGTGCTCACCGCTACGACGACGACGTTCCCCTGCTCATTCCCGAAGTCAACCCCGAACACCTGGGGTTGATCGACATTCAGCAGCAGCGCCGCGGCTGGTCGGGCTTTATCACCACCAACCCCAATTGCAGCACAACACACCTGGTCAGCGCGCTGCATCCGCTCCACACCGCCTTCGGCATCCGCAAACTCTTCGTGGTCACCATGCAGGCGGTCAGTGGCGCCGGCTACCCTGGCGTCAGCAGCATGGACATTCTCGACAACATCGTGCCCTACATCGGCAAAGAAGAAGAGAAGATGGAGAAGCGCGAGCCGCAGAAACTGCTCGGTCAATTCAACGGGCACTCAGTGGAAATGGCCGACTTTGTGGTGAGTGCACACTGTAACCGTGTCCCTGTGCGCAATGGACACCTGGAAGCGGTAAGTGTAGAGTTCGATCGTGCGCCCAGCCTCAATGAGATCCGCGAAGCGTGGCACAGCTACAAACCATTGGCGCAGCAGCTCAATCTACCCAGCGCGCCACAACCCGCCCTGATCTACCGCGAAGAACAGGATCGCCCACAGCCACGCCTCGACCGCCTTGCCGGCAGCGTACCCGGCATGACGACTGTAATCGGTCGCTTGCGCGAAGACCCACTCTTCCACGCCAAATTCCTGGTGCTCGGCCACAACACCATCCGCGGCGCAGCCGGCGGCAGCCTGCTCAACGCCGAATTGCTGGTGGCGCGGGGCTATCTTGGTGCAGAAGCGGCAGCATTGGTGGGCGCCGCACAGATGGCATAGTGATTGACGATTGACGATTGACGATTGACGATTGACGATTGACGATTGACGATTGACGATTGACGATTGTAGCGAATAGAAACCCACCAGGTTGTCTGAAACCTGGTGGGTTTCTATTCGCCCAAGTTGCAAGCAGACGCGCTTAAAAGATCAGGGCCCACAACGCTACACGCAAAACTATTTAGAAAGAGCGAACAACCTGGTGTACAATAGGCATACGAATCACCTACGAGGTTTTGGTTAGCCCCTTCATTTCGGGAAATCGCTCGCCAGAACACAATCTGGTACAATGGGGGGCATTGTGTTTGGAAAGTGTAGCAGACCGGAAGGAAAGCATGGTAAACGAGCTAAAAATGGTTGATAGCTATCCGATAACGCTGGAAAACTTTGGGCTCGCTTCGCTCAGTGATCTCTTTGATGATCGGGTCATCTACCGCAGCCTGGAACCGGTGGATCGCCGATTGTCCGGTCTCAAGTCTGCACGTTACCAACTGGGCTTGAACGATTCACAGATCCCGCGCAAGTTAGACGACGCCTACGCCAAGGTCGCGCTCTTTATCCTCGAAAAGGCACAGGAGCGAAGACGTGCCGAGCTGGATGAGATTGTCCTTGTCGGCGACACAAAGTCGGGCGACGGTCAGGCTTTCACCAACCTGCGCAACATGAGCAAACGTCCTAGTACTGCTTTTATCGGCAACGAAAAGGCCGATCTCCTTGCCAACGAAGAACGTGACGTCGCAGCCGGCATCTTTTTGGCTAACCGCTGGACGGCGCTCGCTGATTGGGCGGCATGGAGCCTTGAGCAAGGGCTAAAATTCAACAAAAATACAGCCGTCATCATCGATATAGACAAGACGGCACTCGGCGCGCGCGGACGCAATGATCGCACCATCGACGCCGCCCGCCTCAAAGGACTTTATCAGGCAGCAAAAGGTGTTCTCGACGACCGGTTCAACGCTCGTCTATTCGAAGAGCATTACGACGCCCTCAACCGCTCCCGTTACCACGTGATTACAGAAGACAACCAGGACTATCTGGCCTACATCTGCCTGATCCTCAACGCAGGGTTGGTAGAGTGTGACGACTTACTGGAACGTATGGAAAGCGGCTCACTCAACTCCTTCCCCCACTTTGTCCGCTGGGTGGAAACCATGATGATGCAGGGCGGCATCAACGAACGGGTGCGCCAGGTACATGAAGCCGTCCATACCAGTGTGCAAAACGGCGATCCCACACCGTTCAAAAGCTTCCGCCGCCACGAATTCCTGGCGACGCTCGAATCTATGAACAATCTGCCCGACGATGCAACCGTCGAAGATCGCTTGAGCAGAGAAATCACCATCACAGAAGAAGTTTACGAAATCAGCCAATGGCTGGAAGCACGCGGCTGCCTCATCATCAGCCTAAGCGACAAACCCGACGAAGCCTCGGTGCCACCGCGACCGCAACAGCGTGAATACCCGCCTATCCACAAAGCACAGACCCATCGAGTAGGCGTCAGCATCAAAGACAGGCTCACTGCGCTGGATTGATCTATCCAGCCCAATAAGTCTCTATCCTGAAAGTTAAAGTGCACAGCACGTCCACGCTACATGAGGGTGTTTTGCCGGGCGGCTGTAAAGTTCAGGAGAGCATCTAGAAAAGTAGCCCGTGACCTGACAGGATGATTGCTCGGCTTGCCGCTTCACCTGTCAGGTTTTTGCTTACAACGGCTCGTGACACCGCCAATCCTAGGACAGCTTACTGATCCCAAATGGTCTCATCGCTATACTAAAACGCAAGATAGCAAAGCTCAAGATAGTGAGATTCGATTATTCGTGCCAATATTCGCTGATCCCACCCCCTGGGACACAGTTCACTGAACGGTAAATCGTCTATGGCTGATAACAACAAGTCACCGCAGAAACCCCCCAATGGATCCGGTGGTGGATCGAATGGGCAAAACGATCAGGATCCCAACAATCGCGTCCGTCAAGCGTTTAGCCGTGGCTGGATCTGGATCATCCTCATCATTGTTTTCTTTTTTGGCTACCGTATCCTCTTCACATCAACCAATAACACAGACAACATGGTTGGTTTGAATCAGGTGGCCGACTGGGTCTCTTCGGGCGAGGTGACACGCCTGCTCGTTCAGGGCGAAGAAGTCACGGTTGAGTTGGCAGGCAGTCAGGAACCGGTGCAGACACGTAAAGAACCAGGCGAAAGCGTGCTCGATACGCTGAGTGCGCTTGGTGTCTCCGAAGAACGGCTACAGCGGCTACCCATTGTGGTGGAAAGCGCGCCCAACACCGGCGCCTTCTTCAACTGGCTGATCATGCTGCTCCCCATGATTCTGATCTTTGGCTTCTTTATCTTTATTATGCGCCAGGCCGGCGGCGGCGGTCAGAACCGCGCCATGCAATTTGGCCGCAGTCGTGCCCGTAAGATGGATGAAGCCGACCGCCCCACCGTCACATTTGAGGACGTGGCCGGCTCCGACGAAGCCAAGCAAGAGTTGCATGAAATTGTCGAGTTCCTACGTGAACCACAAAAGTTTGCCTCGCTGGGTGCACGTATCCCCAAAGGTGTGCTCATGGTCGGCCCACCCGGCACCGGTAAGACGTTGCTGGCCAAGGCCGTAGCCGGTGAAGCAGGCGTGCCCTTCTTCAGTATCTCCGGCTCCGAGTTTGTAGAAATGTTCGTCGGCGTCGGCGCCAGCCGTGTACGTGACCTCTTTGAGCAAGCCAAGAAAGCGGCGCCGTGTATCATCTTCATCGACGAAATCGATGCTGTAGGCCGTCACCGTGGTGCGGGCATGGGCGGCGGTAACGACGAACGTGAACAGACGCTGAACCAGATCCTGGTAGAGATGGACGGTTTTGACAGCGACACGACGGTCATTGTCGTCGCTGCCACCAACCGCCCCGACATTCTCGATCCGGCGCTGTTGCGTCCTGGCCGCTTCGACCGCAAGGTGATGGTGGATCGCCCGGATCGCAGAGGCCGTGAGGAGATTCTTAAGGTTCATTCTCGTGGCAAACCACTCTCCGCAGATGTAGACTTGGGCGTCATTGCCCGCCAGTCGCCTGGCATGGTGGGGGCAGACCTAGAAAACTTGCTCAACGAAGCGGCCATCCTGGCTGCTCGGCGTAACCAGCGTTCGATTGCCATGGAAGACATTGTAGAATCTATCGAACGGGTGATGGCAGGCCCGGCACGCAAGAGCCGCATCATCAGCGAAGAAGAACGCCGCATTGTGGCCTACCACGAAGCCGGGCACGCCCTGGTGATGGCAATGCTGCCCAACACCGACGCCGTTGGCAAGATCAGCCTCGTCAGCCGTGGTCAGGCGCTGGGCTACGTGCTGCCCCTGCCCGAAGAGGACCGCACACTGCGCAGCCGCGCCGAGTTTGAAGATCAACTGGCCGGCCGTCTGGGTGGCCGCGTGGCCGAAGAAGTGGTCTTTGGTGAAATCACCACCGGCGCCGCCGACGATCTGGAGAAGGCGACGCGGCTGGCCAAGGCGATGGTGACACGTTATGGCATGAGCGACGTCCTTGGGCCGATGCAGTTGAGTCAGGGCGACGTCAATCCTTTCCTCGGCATGGAACTGGGCGAACGCCGTCACTACAGCGAAGCCATTGCCAAGAATATTGATCGGGAAGTGCGTCGCATTATTGAAACCGCCTACAGCCGTGCCCGAGAGGTGATCACCACCCATCAGGACAAGCTGAGCCTGATCGCCGAAACCCTGCTCGAAAAAGAAGTCCTCGAGCGTAGGGATTTTGAAGAGTTGCTGGGGTTGACGAAGGCACACGCGTAGAGGAATCTTAAAGAATGATGAATAAAAAATGGGGGGACGATCATCTACTCAAGATCGTCCCCCCATTTTTTATTCATCATTCTTTTTTTACTTTTCTATCCATAGTCAAAAGGCCAAATTTTCGTTATACTGTAAAGTGAAACTTTACCGCTTCTACACCTATTGTGGAGCCTCCCCATGAAAGTCGCTATCCTCTCCGACAGCCATGACAATGTTTGGAATCTTGAAAGAGCGCTGAAGGCCGTCAACACAGCCGGCGCTGAGATGTTGCTTCACTGCGGCGACCTGATTGCGCCCTTCATTGTGGCGCAGATCGCCGAGGCATTCTCCGGCCCGATTCACATTCTAGAAGGCAACAACGACGGTGACGGGCGCCTCCAACAGCAGGTGGCGTCGAAATTCGAACACGTGACGCTACATGGCATCTACGCTGAATTGAGCGCCGGTTCTCGGCGCATCGCCATGATCCACTACCCTGAACCAGCGCGACGCATTGCTCAGTCCGGTCACTTTGATCTGGTCTGCTACGGTCACAACCACCTACAAAATTGGGAACAGATCGGCGACTGCTATCTCGTAAACCCTGGCGAGGTGATGGGGAGGCTGGGCGCGCCCAGTTGGGGGTTGTACGACGGCGACACCCACAAGTACAAGTTCTACCCCATCCAACCATGATCCAACGTCTGATCCAACGTCTGATCCAACGTCCGCGTATTACGATCCTAGGCATGACTCTGCTCCTCTGCCTGCTGAGCGTAGGCACGGTAGAAGCGCGTCCCCTGTCTCAGGATGATGCACCTGTCTACGGGTTGCTGGGGACATTGCGCCCGTCTCGCGACGAACGCTTTACCACCGAATTTGTCACCGCCTTTGAAACTTTCCCAGTAGTAGGCGCAAACCCAGAGATCGACCGCCAGATCCAGGAGATCAGCCAGATTAACCCACCGGTACAGGTGAAGGTGTGGGGGCGCGCCATTGAACTCTTTGACGAGTCGAGCCAGCGCCAAATTGTAGTGCAAGACCTTCTGCGCATGGATCAACCGCTAGCAACAGCCACGCCGACCCCTGCGCCACGCCCGCCGTACGCCATTGTTACCGAACCGGGCACAACCATCCGTAGCGAACCTTCGGCTGCCGGCGCGGTGATTGCCCAGGTACGCGAAGGACGAGAATTCGACATTATCGGCAGAGACAGCTCACTCCAATGGTGGCAGATCTGCTGCATCAACGAACAGCCGGGGTGGGTCTTCCGCTTTATGGTTTCGCCTCAGGGAGATCTAGAGAGTGTGCCCATTGTTTCCTCTGCACCTTCCACCCCTACCCCGGTGCCGGTGATCTCGACGCCTGTCAGCACACCGCTGCCCACCGCTGATTGGACGGCAACCTACTTTGCCAATCCAAACCTGCAGGGAGCGCCTGTCTTCTCAACACGGGTCAACGCCGTTAGCTTCGATTGGGGCAACGGTTCGCCCGTCGCTGGGCTGGTGCCGGTAGACCAATTCTCAGCCCGCTTCGAGCAGACGATATCGTTGCGCGGCGGCATCTACCGCTTCAGCATCCAGGCCGACGACGGCGTGCGAGTTTGGATTGGCGGCGAACTGGTGATCGACGAGTGGCACTTGGCCGCGCCGCCCGTCTACCAGGTGGAGCGGCAGATTTCCGGCCCAACGTCGATCCGCATCGAATACTTCGAGGCTGGCGGGCAGGCCAAGATCCGTTTTTCGTACCAGTTGCTCAGCGAGTTCCCCAATTGGCAGGCCTCCTACTTCGACAACATCAACCTCAACGGGGGGCCGACGCGCATTGTGGCCGAACCACGCACCAATCCGTCGTTGAACCACGATTGGAGCCTGAGCTCTCCTTTCCCTGGCCTGATCCCCGCCGACAATTTCTCGGTGCGCTGGGAAGGAACATTCTTCTTCGAAGGCGGCAACTACCTCTTCTGGGCGCGTGCCGACGATGGGGTACGCCTGTGGATCGACGACATTCTTGTCCTCGACGCGTGGGCTGCCAATCCAGGCTATGTAGAACAGACCTTCTCACAAGTTGGACGCGGCAATCATGTCATCCGCATTGAATATTTTGAGCGCGGCGGCCTGGCCAGGATCAGCGCAGATTGGTATAGGACGAGTCCGCTAAGACGAGATTAAGGGATTGGGCGATTGGGAGATTTTTGTTGTCGTGTCACGCCTCTGAAATCTCCAAATCTCTAAATCCCCAATCACCAATCACCAATCCCCAATCACCAATCCCCAATCACCAATCCCCAATCACCAAACAGGAGAACACCATGCCCACCAAAGTCCGCTGGGGAATTCTTTCTACCGCCAATATCAACAAAGCGCTACTCGGCCCGATTCGTAAGGCCGAACGGAGTGAGTTGTTTGCCGTCGCCAGCCGCGATCAAGGACGCGCCGAAGCTTACGCCCAGCGCGAAGGAATCCCCCACGCCTATGGCAGCTATGAGGCCTTGCTCACCGATCCAAACGTCGATGCCGTCTACATTTCGCTGCCCAACAGCCTCCACTGTGAGTGGACGGTCAAAGCCGCCGAAGCCGGGAAGCACGTCCTCTGCGAGAAGCCGCTGGTGGTGACGGTGGAGGAGTTCGACCGCGTCGAAGCCGCAGCCCAGGCCAGTGGTGTCCTCGTGGTGGAGGCGTTTATGTACCTCCATCATCCACAGACACAGCAGGCACGTCGGTTGATCGAAGAAGGTCGATTGGGGACGCTCCAATTGGTGAACAGTTGGTTCAACTTCTACCTGCCGCCTGAACGAGCCGAAAACATCCGCTTAAGCAGCGAACTGACCGGCGGCTCACTGTGGGATGTAGGCGTCTACCCCAACAGCGCCGCCGTCTTCATGGCGCAGCCACAGCAGCCGGAACGGGTGTGGGCCAGCCAGATTGTAGGCGAAAGCGGTGTAGACGTGGCCATGCGCGCCCAGATCGAATTTAGTGGCAGCGCCGTCGGCCAGATCTCTTCAGGATTCCGCACCCCCTTCCGCGAAGGACTCTTCCTGGTGGGCGACGAAGGCACATTGCACCTGCCCGAGCCATGGAAGCCCGGCCTTACCGGCAAAGACAGCGCCATGACGCTCACCGGTCGCGACGGCAAAGCGGAGACCATCGTCACCCCGGCGGTTGATCCCTATTTGTGCGAAGTAGAGGCAATGGAAGCATCAATCCTAGACGGTGCAGCGCCGGTAGTGTCGCTGTCGCTGAGTCGCGTCTTTTTGCACACGGCCCTGGCGATTTACGCGTCCGCGCGCAGTGGAGAGGTGGTGGCTGTTTAGGGAATTTCAATGGGATGGACAAGAAATAGGGGATTTCAGATCCTGTTCAGGATCTGAAATCCCCTATTCGCTTAATCCCCTAATTTCCAGACAAAAAGACGCTATCTGTGTTAATCAAAATCCCCAGGCGGTAGATCCGGCAGCGACGATTCAATGGAGTCGGGGCTTTCGCCGGCTTCAAGACGATCCATCACCTCGGTCATCTCAGCATCGAGGGGTTCGCCCATTTCATCGCTCATCTTGCGCATGAAGCCGGCCAGAGCGCGTGGATCTTCGCTTTCGAGCCCCGACATCAGAGAGGGATCGGCCAATGCTTCCATACGGCTTTCTTCAGAGCGCAGCATCCGCACTTTGCTCACCAAACGGTGCAGGCGCTTTCCTTCGCAGGTAGGGCAAGCGGCGGCGTCATCGCTGGCAGCGCTGATGGTGCGAAAGAAGACACTCACCCGCTGTTTGCAATCGTAGCAATAGTATTCGTAGATTGGCATGTCGCTCCTCACCACTCCTGAATTTGGTCACAGCCCAAGTATTCTGATCTGAGCAGAATCCAACACGGATTGGGCCGATTCAGCGGATCTGAACGGATCTTTTGGGTTCGATCCGCCTGAATCTGCTCAATCCGCTTCATCCTCGTTCAATTTCTTGCAGACTTGAAATCCTGGTCACCCCCCCTGTGGATTGTAATTCAATAGGGGTGTGCACTATACTGAACCTCTATTTCATTATAATCCGCGGTCTCAAGTGGGCCAAAAGGTAGTCAATGTAGACGGGTGCAACGCCATTTTTTGGAGTGTCAGCCGGGTACAAAAGACAGACTGGCTTGAGAGATCGCTGGGGTGTGGTATGCACTCAAAGTAGATGAGCAGCGTTTATGACGATTGACAACCGGGAACAGGTGACAGACATCTACCAGCGGTTCAACAAAGCACGTCCAGTGCTGGTAGTGCTATCGGGGCCAAGCGGTGTCGGCAAAGACGCCACGCTGGAGTTGATGAAGCGGCGCGAGCTGCCCTTCCACTTTGTGGTGACGGCCACGACGCGCCAGCGCCGCCCCACCGAAACCGACGGCATCGACTATCATTTTGTGAGTGTGGGCGAGTTCGCCGAGATGATCGACGCCGGTGAGTTGCTGGAATATGCGGTCGTCTACGGGGATTACAAAGGCATCCCCAAAAAGCATGTGCGCGAAGCACTGGCCAGCGGCAAAGACGTTGTCTTACGCATCGACGTGCAGGGCGCGGCTACGATCCGCAGCCTAATCCCCAACGCGGTGACCATCTTCCTCGCCGCCGAAAGCGAAGATAAGCTGATCGAACGCCTGCGCGAGCGCAAAACCGAATCCGCCGATAACCTGAAAATGCGCATCGCCACCGCCCGGCAGGAAATGGCGCGCATCAACGAATTCGACTACGTCGTCGTCAACCGCGAAGACGAACTCGACACCACCGTTGATCATGTAATCAGCATCATCCACGCCGAAAAGTGCTGCGTGGATTGGACGCCGGTGGTGCTTTAGTGGTTCTTTCGCTAATTACCGATGCATGGAACACCCTGTAGGATGGGTTCCGACTGCATCAACTCACTCTGTTCGTTCCGTCAAATTCGGCAGTCGGAACCCATCTTGCAAACTGTTGCGGTAACGAGTAATGAGTAGAGGAACTCGACGTGATCTCTGCTTTACTCGTTACTCGTTATCTATTCTTGAGAGAGTTCATGTACAACGTTGATCCAGAAGCACACGAAACGCGTATCGAAACGACGCCGGTGACGGAGGGCATTCAGCCTCCTTCGTTTTTTATTCCGTTAGCGAAACCTTGGGTGAGCCGCACAATCATTGCCATCAATTTGATTGTCTTCGCGGCGACGTTAGGGTATGAGTTGATTGTCTATCGCAACCTCTTTGGGCCGAACTATGTGGAAGTGCTTTACATCTTCGGCATGAAGTCGAATTTCGACATCCTCAACGGCGAGGTGTGGCGCTTGTTTACGGCGATGTTTTTGCATATCGGCGCCGTCCACTTGATCTCAAATCTGATTGGGCTGTTGATGCTAGGGCCGATTATTGAAGGACATTTCGGCCATTGGCGCTTTGCAGCCATCTACCTGCTGGGCGGGTTGTTGGGCAGTATTGCCAGCTTTGCCTTTTCACCGGCGCTCTCTGCCGGGGCATCTGGCGCAATTTTTGGGCTGTTGGGCGCAACACTGCTCTACTTTTACCGCTTTCGCGAAAACTTCGGTCGCCAAGGACGTGACATTCTTCAATCCATGTTTGTGGTGCTGGTGCTGAACCTTTTTGTCGGTGTCAGCGCCAACAACGTAGACAACTGGGGGCATGTGGGCGGATTGGTGGGCGGCTTCGTGATGACGGCGGGCCTGCTGCCCCACTATCGCCTGCCCGACGCCATTGTCCCCGGGCGGCAGCCGCTGGTGCGTGAACGTCACGTCCTGCGCGAGAGTATTTGGACGGTCCTCTACGTTGCTTTTCTCATCCTCACTTTTTGGTTAGCCACTTCAGTTTCACCACTACGTTAGGGGCCATGTGGGCCAGTTCAAGGGTAACGTCGCCCTTCCTCAGCCGGTTACGCTGAACCGCACCATTCTACAACTTGCAATACCCGCCGTGGTAGAGAACCTGCTACAAACGCTGGTCTTCTTTGCCGATACGGTGATGGTGGGATGGCTGCGCGACCCGGCGGCGCTAGCCGCAGTGGGGCTGGGCAGTTCGCTCTTCTACCTGCTGATGACGCTCTTCAGCGCGCTGGCCGTGAGCGCCACGGCGTTGGTGGCCCGAGCCTGGGGCGCGGGGAACCGTCAACGCGCCGTGGATGTAGGCGGGCAGGCGCTCATGCTCACCTTTGTCTTTTCTGCGCTGGGATTGCTCCTCATCTACCCCTTCGCCGCCGACTACATCCGCATTATGGGCGGCGCCCCCGATGTAGTGGCGCTGGGTCGGCGCTACACCGAGATCATCCTACTCTCGTCACTCCTCAACTACCCGATGATGGTAGCCAACGGCATCATGCGTGGGGCCGGCGACACCCGCACCCCCATGTGGAATACACTGATCATGAACGTGTGGAATGTGGTGATCAGCTTTGTGTTGATCTTCGGGGTGGCCGGGCTGCCGGCACTGGGGATCGACGGCGCGGCGTGGGGAACGTCTACGGCGCGTATGTTGGGCGGGTTGCTGGCGGTGGGCGCACTCCTGCGTGGACGGTCACCGATCCGGCTGGCCTGGCACGCCCTTTTCCAATGGCATGGACGGATTGTACAGCGCATTCTGGCATTGGCGGTGCCCACTGCCATTGAGGGCAGCGTGGCCCAGTCCGGCTACCTGCTCTTCACCCGCATGGTCGCCTCACTGGGGACGGCGACGCTGGCGGCACACCAGATCGCGCTACGCGTGGAATCGCTAAGCTATATGCCGTCCTGGGGGCTGGCTGTGGCGGCCACAACATTGGTGGGCCAATCGTTAGGTGCCCGCAATCCCAAACTGGCCGAAGACGCGGTAAAGCGTACCCTGGTTTTCTCGCTCATCTTCAACGGGCTGATTGGCGCGGTGTTCGTCTTCTTTGCGCGGCCAATTGTCTCCGTCTTTGGTTCGACGCCGGAAATTCTGGCTTTGGCGGCAATCGCCATCACCATCGCTGCGGCCGAGTTACCCGGGATCGGCATTGAGATGATCCTGGCCGGTGGGCTGCGCGGCGCAGGTGACACACGCACGCCCATGATTGTCACCCTGGTGGGTGTGCTGCTCTTTCGGCTGTCGTTGGTTTACCTGCTCGCCATTCAATGGGGATGGGGATTGGCCGGCGTTTGGTGGGGCACCGCCATTGATTGGACGATGCGGGCGCTGTTGCTTTGGATCTTCTTCATGCGCGGGCGCTGGAAAACGATTCGCATGGATGAAGAAGAGTGAGAACAGTCCACATTTACAATATCCTTACCGGCACTGAGCATTCACGAAGTCCAGGAAAGCAGCCAAAGCCTGTATAATAGACGCTCATGAGTCTTAGCTAGGTCGCCTAAACAAGGTCACCCATCATCTCATCATCCATTTATCGGATCAACGCCGACGGTGCAACGCGTTTTCATTTCATCGCATCGTTGCTTTTCTAGGAGGTTACTGTTTCATGGAAATCCCTCGATGCAGTGGCATACTGCTTCATCCTACATCGCTGCCCGGCCCATACGGGGTAGGTAGTTTCAATCAGGCGGCCTACGATTGGGTCGATCTGCTCGAAGAGACACGCCAAACCTTGTGGCAGGTGTTACCGCTTGGGCCAACCGGCTACGGCGACAGCCCATACCAGAGCTTTAGCACGTTTGCGGGGAACCCCTATCTAATCAGCCTGGAGGATCTGGTAAAAGATGGGCTGCTTGATCAGTCTGTCCTCGACGCTGCCCCCAACTTCCCCCAAGATCATGTCGACTTCGGCTGGATCTACACCTGGAAGCCTAAGGTGCTCAAACAAGTGGCAGATAATTTCAGCGACCGAGCCACCACCGCCCAACAGGCTGATTTCGCCACCTTCTGCCAGGACAACGCCGACTGGCTCGATGATTACGCCCTCTTCATGGCGCTCAAAGACGCCCATGACGGTGCTGCCTGGAACACGTGGGCAATGCCATTACGTGGCCGCGATCCCAAAGCGATCAAACAGGCAATGCAGGCGCATACCGGCGTCATCCATTACCATAAGTTCATGCAGTGGGCCTTCTACCGCCAGTGGGAAGCGCTCAAGGGCTACGCCAACGAAAAGGGCATTCAGATCGTGGGGGATATCCCCATCTACGTGGCCATGGACAGCGCCGACGTGTGGAGCGATCCGCAGGTCTTCTTCCTGGATGACAAGTATCAACCCACGATCGTGGCTGGTGTGCCACCGGACTATTTCAGCAAAACGGGCCAACTCTGGGGCAACCCTATCTACCGTTGGGAACGGATGGGGAACAATGGCTACAAGTGGTGGCTACGCCGCATCCGCGCGGCGCTGCGCGTCTTCGACATTGTGCGCGTCGACCACTTCCGCGGCTTTGCCGGCTACTGGGCTGTCCCCGCGGACGAGGAGACGGCGATCAAAGGGGAATGGCTTAAGGGGCCGGGGGCGCACTTCTTCGAAGTGGTGAAGGCAGAACTGGGCGATCTGCCCATCATTGCAGAAGATCTGGGCGAAATTACACCCGATGTTGTAGAGTTGCGCAATCAGTTTAACCTACCCGGCATGAAGATCCTACAATTCTCGTTCTCAACCGACGCTGCAGACAAGTTCCTACCCCACAACTACAAATCCAACTTCGTGGTCTACACCGGTACCCACGACAACGACACCGCATGGGGCTGGTATCAGACGTCGAGCACAGAGCACGAACGCGACCACTTTCGCCGCTATTTCCGCACCGATGGTCATGAAGTCAGTTGGACGCTGATTGAGGCGGCCTACCACAGCGTCGCCGTGATGGCGGTTGTGCCGTTGCAAGATGTCCTCAGCCTGGGGACAGAAGCACGTATGAACCTGCCCGGCAGCGCTTCGGGCAACTGGAGTTGGCGCTTCCAGCCCTGGCAATTAGAACAAGGCGCTCTCGACCGCCTCAAAGAGGTTACCTTGCTCTATGGACGTGATCCCAATCTGTATGAAGGCAAAGGTGACGAAGCCGGCGGGCAGTAAACAACCAGTTCGTTTTCATTCCGACTAAGAGTCTATCCTGGAATTTAGAGCAGCCCGGCGAAACAGCCCAATCCCGAGTGGGTATACTGCTGCGCACTGTAATTCCAGGACAGAGACTAAAATGGAAAAGTGCCGGGGGCTAATTGTCCCCGGCACTTTTTGATCTTCTATGAATCCACAAAGGGATTCGAATTCTACTCAAAATCAAACAGTTCTTGATTTTGAAACGATCCCAGTTAGCCCTTTGTAAATTCTCACCCCACTATCAGGCCCAATCCCTCCGAATTACCCTGACAAGCCGACAATTCAAATTAATTAAATCGTAATCTAAAATCTGTCAGTTTACTGAAACCAAACTACAGACATACAAATACATTCTATAAGGTTATTCATGAATTGTAGATAAACCCGGATCTGTACGGTTATTTAGAAAAAGAAAGTAAAGCCTTACTCACAAGATAAACGGCATTGCCTTAACAAAAAGTACAAATATCCCATGTCTAGAAATTACGCTTTCACCGATGATTCAAGAGGAAAAGTATCTGCTCACCGAATCAGCGCCGACTATCGACAGGGTAAATAAAAGCAACAATTGTCTCCCTATCTATGGTTCTGATGTCAATTTCTCATGCATCTTCAAAGGAGTACCGATGACTGTTGGTTACAATACTTCACTCATTTTGCCCATTGCAGTTAAGGCTGATATTGCAGGTCGTGCTGAAACTGCAGCCCGTGCTGAAATTGCAGGTCATGCTTCTAGAGAAGAGGTAAGCAACACAACATTGTCGCTCCTACGCCAACTCGGTCAGAGTAAGCGAATTATTCGTTTTCTAGACAGAATCTGTAGCGAACGTGTTATGCAAGTACAGGTCACTGCCAACAGTGGTGAGCTTGTGCTGACGTATGGTGCGATCCCAGGCAACAGAGACAAATGTCTAAGTGCCACGGGGACAGTTCTACATCGGGGAAGGCAGACAGCCACGGTCGTTGTTACGGCCTTGGATGAGGATGCAAGCAACCTGGCAGAGTGGATCAGTTCCTTTTTAAACGACATGCTCGAGTTGGAAGATGAAGTCGCCAGCCTCACCGGAGAGGTTGTCCACTCTTATGAGGAGTTGCACTTACTCTACTCGCTAGGAGGAGCGCTTGGTGGGGTGCTGGATCTAGTAGATGCATGTAACCTCATTGTGCAGTCTATCGCGGAACCACTTAACGCCAGACGCACAACCCTTCAATTAAAACAGAGCGCAGGCGGTACAAAAGTCAGCTACCAGCTCGACCCAGGCCCCAACAAAGGCTTTAGTCCCGATGCGCAGCTAAGTGCAACGCTGTTGGTGAATGGCGAGGAGATTGGGCAGATTGTCCTTGAAGGCAAGATTGGTGCCAACGAATTCGATTCCGGTGACGGCAAACTTTTGGATGGCGTAGCAGCCGTAGCAGCGCCGGCAATTCGTAGTGCACAGCTTTATCAGGTGGCACGGCAGCAAGCCGATACAGACGGCCTCACCGGTCTACTCAATCACCGCTGCTTCCAAGAGCAAATCGACCAGTCAATCAAAGCTTCACAGAGCGGTGCGAAGCCACTCTCGATCATCCTGGCTGATTTGGATAGTTTCAAGCTCTTCAACGATACCTACGGCCATCAAGTTGGGGATCAGGTACTGTGCACCGTCAGCGATTGTCTCGTCAGCACAGTCCGCCATCAAGATTTGGTGGGGCGTTACGGCGGAGACGAGTTCATCATCATGCTGCCCGACACCGGCGTAGTTGGGGCTGCCGAAGTTGCACAACGCATATTGGTTAACATTCAACAGTGTGATATTCAAGTCGACGGATACTCGCTTCCACTTCGTCTTTCGCTTGGCATTGCAACCTTCCCTGCAGATGCCGGCTCAAAGCACGAGCTCATTGCTCACGCCGATGCAGCCTTATACGAAGCGAAGGGGAGCGGTGGTGGGCAGGCCCGACAGGCAATGGCCACAAAACAAGACTGGGCAGCGCTGCACTCCAGTAGTTATGGTGCACTGGAGGGGCTGGTAAACACGGTAGATGCCAAAGATCACTACACACGTGAGCACTCAGAAGTGGTGACAGATGCGGCATTGGTTTTGGCCGGTGCACTACGGCTTTCAGACGAAACGCAGCGTGCACTGCGCATTGCCGGTCTACTCCACGACATCGGCAAGATTGGCATTCCCGACCAAATTTTGAAGAAGCCGGGCAAACTTACAAATGACGAGTATGAAGTGATGAAGCAGCATGTGCAGTTGTCAGAGATGATCATTAAGAATGTGCCATTTGTGAACGATGTCTTGGCAGCCGTGGGTCATCATCACGAACGCTATGACGGTAAGGGCTATCCGTATCAAAAGCGAGGAGAAGACATCCCACTGCTTGGCCGGATCATGGCGGTTGCTGACGCCTATTCAGCCATGTCGATGGACCGTCCTTACCGGCGGCGGATGAGTTGGGATGAGATCCGCCTTGAGTTGCTTTCTTGTGCCGGCACGCAGTTGGATCCAGAGCTCGTCAACGTTTTTGTCAGTGCGATGGAAGACGAAAAGAGCGAAAAGCGTCGAAAGAAACGGTCGGCACGTATTCCAACAGCCCATAAAATCAATGGCAAGCATGAGTAAAGGGAAAAAGAATAGTGGCATCAATCCCCCTGAAGCAACCGTCTGCACCAACAAGAGCTGTGCTGAATTACGGGCTACACAGTGAATTCTTTGCGAGATTAAACGAAGAAAAAAAGCTGAAAATTTTTGATCTGACGGCAAGAGCGTCGCGCGAGTTGCATCGTTGGGCAGCCAAATATCCTTTGATCCGCCGGGTACGCGTTTGGCCGTTGAGCCTTTCTGTAACGGCGGCAGCGCCATTCGCCGGCCTGAATGCGCTGGTCAGTATGGCCCGAGTAAGCTTATGGGTTTTCACAATCGACGACCTCTTCGACGAAGAAACTGTGCCCTTTAGTGAGCTTCGACGTCGGGTGGAACGGTACAAAGAGATCCTCAACGGCGCCAAGCCTCAACCCAACGAAAGGGATACACTGGCGCTGGCTTTGTGTGACATCCGCGAAGATCTCCTACAGTACGATCTGTTTCCAGTGTTAAGCGAAGATTGGTCCAAAGCAATTATCGGCACATTGGACGGCATGATGCTTGAGCACGAGTGGCGTGTGGAATATCGCCAAAACGGCGCAGGCGCCAAACTTCCCGACTACGAAGCATACCTCAAATATGGGATGTATACCGTTGGTGGGCCGCCTCATGTGTGGACGGTCCTGATTGCGCTGGATGATCATTCCATCTTGCAGAACTACGAAATGATCAGCGAATTGGGGCTGATGGCGTCAACTTGTATTCGTTTGGCAAACGATCTGCGCAGCTACGAAAAAGAAATTCGCGAAGCCAAAATTAATTCTGTTGTTATTCTACAGCGCCAGGCTGCACAAGAAGGGATTCGCAACGAAGAATCACTTCAATGGGCCAGCAAAATAGTTGAGAAGCAAATTCAAGAGAGCTTAGAACGCTGCATCGAATTGCAGCATCTATCACATACACATACAGGCAATCCGGAGCAAGCCATTGTAGACATTGCGCGTTTCGTGTGTGATTTCTACGTCAATCACGACTATCACACATTTACAGCAGGAGCAGGGAGATTCTAATGCAGCACCTCGAAAATATTCACATTCGTTCTATCGCCAGTACGCCATACGATACAGCCTGGGTCGCCGCAGTGCCGGATCCAAATGATCGACGGGATCCCCGTTTCCCATCAGCACTGAACTGGATCGCGGCCAATCAATGGCCGGACGGCAGTTGGGGAAGTGAAATTCCCTACCTGCATGATCGGATCATCTGCACGCTGGCTGCATTGGTTCCGTTGGCTCGTTATGGACGTCGCGAACAAGATACTCAGATGATCCGCCGTGGCGAGCGTTATTTATGGCAGAATGCGCATCTGCTTGAGACACAGCAATGTGAACTGGTGGGGTTCGAGCTGCTGCTGCCAACCTTGGTTGAAATAGCCGTTTCAGCAGGCGTTCACTTGCCACCATACATTTATGCCTTTGAAGGCGAACGAACCAGAAAGCTGAAGATGCTTCCTGATAAGCTCCTTTACTCGCCACACGTCACCATTGCACACTCGCTAGAGTTCTTAGGTTCTTCGGTTGATCCCCTGCAACTTGTCTCTGTGCGAGCCGCCAATGGGTCAATTGGCAACTCGCCGGCTGCAACGGCTTTTCTGCTCCATCATTTGGACGATCAAGATGCGGTTGATTATCTAGAACGGTGCCTTGCTGATGACTCAGGAGAAGCGGTCCCTGTGCTAGAGCCATGTGAAACCTTTGACGCGCTCTGGAGCGCACAGCATCGGTGGTTAGGGGGGACGCCCGCTTCGGAATTGCTGGTTGAGCCGCTGCGTAGCGTACTCGAAGCGGGCCTGCAAGGAAACGGGGTGAGTCTCTCGCCATCCTTTCCGATTCCGGATGCAGATGAAACGGCGGTTGCGCTTGTCTTCTTCCATGAAGCAGGGATTGCCATATCGCCGAGCGCGTTGAAGCTGTTTGAGCGCGATGACTACTTTGTCAGTTTTCCATACGAACGCCATCCTTCGGTCGGGGTCAATATCCACGCGCTGATGGCGCTTCATCGGTACGAAGAGTACCCCGATCGAGACAACGCCATTACCAAGATACTACGGTTTTTGGCCGGCAATCGCCAGCAAGGATCCTTCTGGACAGACAAGTGGCATATTTCGCCACTCTATGCCACAGGACGCGCCATTGTAGCGCTCTCCGAAGTAGACGGCAGACACGCGGCATTTGCCCAAGAACTGCTCGCACCATCTCTGGCCTGGGTCTTGAATACCCAGAATGAAGATGGCTCCTGGGGCGCGTTTGACATTCCTACCGCCGAAGAAACCGCATACGCCCTACTTGCGTTGCACCGCGTACCTCCCACCGACGAAGTCACCGCTGCCAGGAGCGCCGGTTATACCTATCTTGTCGAGCATGTATCAAAAGCCCGGCCCGCTATGTGGATCGACAAGTGTCTTTACTACCCACTACACATTGTAGAAGCCGCTATCCAAGCTGCGCTTAAAGTCGGCCAACATACATTTGATCTGGTTTACGCATAGACCGAAGGAGTCATCATGTCTAGTAAAACAATTCTCGTTGTAGACGACGAGCCCTACATCCTACGTTCAGTTTCCTTTGTTCTTGAGCGAGAAGGATACGAAGTGGCAACGGCATCAGAGGGTGAAAGCGCGCTTGCCAAGATTCGCGAGCTACACCCTCGACTGGTTTTCCTCGACATTATGCTGCCCAAAAAGAATGGCTACGAGGTCTGTGCTGCCATCAAAGAGGATCCCATGCTTGCAGACGTTCACATCGTCATGTTAAGCGCCAAAGGGCAGCAGATAGACAGAGAACGCGGTCTCTTAGGTGGCGCTGATGCATACATGACAAAGCCGTTTAGCCCAAAGGAGATCGTGGAATATGTTCAGAACATCACCTCTAACGTTTAACGACAAAACCGAAACCAGGATCCCAGGTGTGGGTGCGACGCTCATTGCACAGATCCGAGAGCTATGGGAAGGATCGGCGGAGCTGTCTCCGGCCTTGCGTTTGGAGCAACGTTTTGCATTCGTTCGGTGGATAGGCATAGTTGTGCTGGTGCCGACGCTACCGTTCTTCGATCTTCCCCTACAACGAATGTGGACGGCGTACGGCATTCTGCTCATGGCCACCGTCTACAATCTCTGGATTCAGATTCTGATTAAGCAGAAATCATCAAAGCTCCACAGTGGCTACATTACAACAATCGGCGATGGCATTCTCTCGATTTCTATGATTATCGCCGGTGGTGGATTCGGCACATCGTTCAACTACGTCCTCTATACCACGACAATGGCTGCCACAATGCGTTATGGCTGGTCACCTTCCATGATCGTGATCGGGCTTTACTTTGCACTTGATGCTTCGTTTAGCGTTCTGAATGGTGGGCAAGGGATCAACGGAGACTTTGTACTGCGCACACTGTTTCTGGTGTTGACAGTCGTTCTCGCCAGTTATCTACAAGAGCAGGCGCGACTTGCAGAAGCGGCATTGGCACAGCAATTGGAGCGAGCCAGTGCACTCAATGAAAGCTCACGTTCTCTTAGTTCAAGCCTGGAACTGCAAGTTGTTATGAAGGTAGCAGTGGATGAGGCGCACCGCTTAATGAATGCGAAAGCGGCAATGCTTCAGTTAGACTGGAACGACGACAGCCCCACCATGTATGTTTCATCTACCGGTAACAACCAAGACAGCACATCTTCTCAGGAACTGCTTGGGTCTTTGGCATCGGTGATGAAAGGCTTACGTAGAGATCCGGAGCGTGAAGAGATTTGGACAGGGGTGGAGGATCACAAGCACGCCTATCAAATCGTTTCAGTAACAACACGCAGTGGCGGCGCCGGGTATGTAGGCGTTCTTCGCGCAAGCAGTGACGAAAAGTTCAGCGACTCAGATTTAAACCTTCTGTGTTCATTTGCAGATCGAGCAGCATTGGCGATTGAGAATGGTTCGCTGTATAAAACAATTGACGATCGCAGCCATGATCTAAAGCGGGCCTACGCCGAACTCGCCGATGCGCACCAGGAGTTGCTTGGCATCGACGAAATGAAGACAAACTTCATTGCCAATGTCTCGCACGAGCTACGCACCCCCTTGACTTCGATTCGAAGCTTCTCTGAGTTGCTCATGTCCTATGCAATCGACGATGGCACACGCCAGGAGTTCCTGGGAATCATCAACACGGAGAGTGAACGGCTGACACGCCTCATCAACGACGTCCTCGATATTACAAAAATCGAAGCCGGCCAGGTTGAGTGGCAAATGGCGGAGCACACACTCGGCGATCTGCTGAATACAAGCGCCCGTAATTTCAGCAGCCTGATCAGCAAACAGGGATTGGTGTTCAACCTTTCCATCCCAGATGAACCAGTGATTGTCAGTGTCGACCGTGATCGCATCTTGCAGGTGTTGGCGAATCTGTTAGGCAACGCGCTTAAGTTCACCAAAGAGGGAGAAATTGAGCTGGGTGCCGGCATAAGCGAGGGTGAAGCCCTTGTTTTTGTGCGCGATACCGGCGTCGGCATCGCACCTCAATATCACGAGATAATCTTTGAAAAGTTTCACCAGGTCGGCGACACCTTAACCGACAAACCACACGGCACCGGCTTGGGTCTCTCGATCTGCCGAGACATCATCGAGATTCATGGCGGGCAGATTCGAGTAGAATCTGAACTTGGTGCAGGCAGCAGATTTGTATTCAGCCTACCTTTACACACAGACTAGTGATCAGTTAACAAGATTCTTGCCATTTTGCGCAAATGAATCACTGAATTCAGATGAAACGCGGAGTGAGCACGCCCTCGTGCGGCTCTATAGAGTAAGCGTCGCACGAGGGCGTGCTCACTCCGCAGGATTTCATGGCCTCTTTTCGGCCACCTTGTACGAGGATGCTATCGCTGCTCTGACTGGATAAATTGCAACCGTCCTGGCTCTCGCAGCTGGGCTATTGGCGCGCCTGCGGCAGCGAGCCGTTGAGAGCGTTAGCTGTGGATCCACCCGATCGAATCTGTCCAATTCCCTGATACTCCTGATTTTTATATTAACTTGTTTGTTGAGATACCTTATACTATCGGTTGATCCTTCAATACCTGACTCAGACGAGTTTGCCAACAGAATCAACCAATCGTCTGGCGTTTGCTGCCCTCAGCGACGTCGTCCATCCCCCCACCACAGGAGGAGACCATGTACACCACCGACCAATACGAAGGTATGCTGGCTGAAACTGTTACCATCGCCGGCCACAACGGCGATGTGATCAACGCCTACCTGGCGCGTCCGTTAGGTAAAGGACCCTTTCCGGGTGTGGTGCTGATTCACCACATGCCGGGGTGGGACGAGTGGTATCGTGAGGCCACGCGCAAGTTCGCACACCACGGGTACGTCGCCATCTCGCCCAATCTCTACTTCCGCGCCGGCCACGGCACGCCCGAAGACGTCACCGCGGCGGTGCGCGCCGAGGGGGGCGTCCCCGATCAGCAGGCTGTGGGCGATATTGCCGGGGCCATGCGCTACTTGCGCTCGCTGCCCTACCTCAACGGCAAAGTCGGCGTCTTCGGCACCTGCTCCGGCGGACGGCACGCCGTGCTGGCTGCGTCGCTTGTCCCCGACGGCTTTGACGCTGTGGTGGATTGCTGGGGCGGCGGTGTGGTGATGGCCGAGAGCGATCTCACGGACAAACGACCTGTTGCACCCATCGATTATACGGCGCAACTGCACGCGCCGATTCTGGGCCTCTTTGGCGACCAGGATCGTAGCCCCACGCCCGAACAGGTGGCGATCCACGAGGCGGAACTGAGGAAACACGGCAAAGCGTACGAATTCCACATGTACGCCGACGCCGGCCACGGCTTCTTCTACTACGACCGTCCTAACTACCGACAGGCGCAGACGATGGAAGGGTGGCAGAAGATTTGGGCATTTTTGGGTAACCATTTGGCGTAAAAGGAGATCCCTTTCATGTGCACCATGATCGTCAATCAAGTGAAAATGAACGGCAGTGGCAAGGGCAAGGACGGTTGGTTCGATCTGTCACAGGCGAACGTATCGTATGATCACCCCTTCCACTTGCCCTTGGAACACGCGCTCAACATCGACTTTGTCGATCCCGCGCAAGGACCGGGCGCACGTGTGGCGGTAGAACTGAGCGTCGCCTCAGCTCGTGCCCTGATGGAAACGATCCAGGCCGTGCTCGCCGAAGCGGAAGCCGGCGGGTATTTGGATGAATGAAGAATAAAGAATGGGTAGAGGCGACACGTCCTCTACCCATTCTTTATTCTTCATTCATTGTCTACAAATATTTTAGACCTCTACGTTAAATGACGACAGGGATCTCCTCATGGCGGTTGCATCTTCTTCAGCCGAACATGCCGGCGCGGCTGCTCAACCAAATCGCATGGCGTTGATGCGTCAGGTGTGGAAACTCGCACTGCCGGTGATTCTCACCAACCTGCTGCAAAGCCTGGTCGACGTGATAGACGTCTTCATGGTGGGGCGACTGGGGCCGATTGCGATTGCGGCTGTGGGCATGAGCAGCGCACTGCGCATGTTGGTGCTGGTGATGATGCTTTCGGTGGCGGCGGGGGCCATGAGTTTGATTGCCCAGGCCAAAGGTGCACGTGATCCTGAGCGGATGAGCTTCGTGACGCGCCAGGCGATCTCTTCGGGCATCTTGCTCTCGCTGGCGTTAACCGTCTTCGGCCTGCTGATGGCGCGCCCACTATTGGGGCTGGTCAACAGCGGAGGTGAAGCGGAAGCCACGGAATTGGGCGCACAGTATTTGCAGATCCTCTTCCTGGGCACACCTTTTTTGGTGCTAAACATTGTCTTCAACCGGCTGATGCAGGGCGCGGGCGACACAGTCACCCCGCTTGTGCTTACCGGTGCGTTGAACGTGCTCAACGTGATCTTCAACTTTGTGCTCATGTTTGGGATAGGCCCTGTGCCGGCTTTTGGTGTGGCGGGCGCAGCCCTGGGGACGGTGATCGCCCGTGCGATCGGCGTGGCGGTGGTCTTTTACGTGATTTACTCCGGGCGCAACGTGATCCAACTCTTGCCCGGCAGCTACCGCCCCGATTGGCAAATGTTTAAGGACATTTTCACCATCGGCGTGCCTTCCGGCGTGCAAGGACTCTTTCGCAACGGCTCACGGCTGATGGTAATTGGTCTTGTCACCGCAACGGAGGCGGGCACCTTTGGTGCGGCGGCGCTGGCGATTGGCTTCCAGGTGGAGACGCTTGTTTTTATGCCGGGGCTGGCGCTCAATGTGGCGGCGACTTCGTTGGTGGGGCAGGCATTGGGCTTCTGGCAGCCGGAGGAGGCGCGGCGGCGCGGCAACATGGCGATCCTCATCGGGCTGGTTGTCATGATTGTTCTGGCGATCCCTATCATTGTCTTTGCGCCGACGATCATTCGGATTTTCGATCCCAGTGCGCACCCCGATCTGCTGCGGGTGGGCGTAAACTACTTCCACATCAACACCGTCGTGCTTCCCCTGAGTGCCGTAGCAATGGTGGCCAACGGCGCGTTGCGCGGCGCGGGCGACTCGATGCCCGGTCTAATCGGCACCGCCATCACGCGGGCGCTTGTCTCGGTGTCGCTGGCATGGCTGCTGGCCTTCCCCCTGGGCATGGGATCTACCGGCGTCTGGTTTGCACTGGTCATCGGCATTGTATTGGAGGCGATCTACATGGGCTTACGCTGGCGTAGCAAGACGTGGATCAAAGTGGCGCTACACAAATCCGAGATCTACCGCCGTCATCTACGTCACCTGCCGGAGGAGAACCAACAAGCCTACCTGCGCGAAATCCGCACCCCGTTCATGGCCTACCCCAACGCCCGCGAAATCGTAGACGAAGAAGGCGCTATTTACACCGTCCCCGCGCGCGAGGATATCCGTGTGCGCTTCAACGAGAATGGGTACACAACCGATCACGGAAAACGCCACACCGTTGATGGCGTGTAGAAGTTACGGCAAATGAAGGGTTGAACCAGTTTATTTCAATTTCAGGGCGCGCTGCGACAGTGCCTGGCACTGTCTGTCCCCAATTTGAATTGCACCCCGGTTCACCGTGTCATTTGCAAAATGTCACGGCATTTGCATCATCCGATCACCTCTTTGACACGATCAGCTCAGCCCTCCCATTTTGCCCCTATTTTCAGCCTAAATACCTGCCACCATCTCTTTGAGTTCCATCCCGCTTGTGCTATGCTGTGGCGTGCCCATTGTACCTACGCGTGGGGCCGCTTTTAGATTGACTGGACTTCATGAAACGAACTGTGCAAATGCTGATTGGGCTCGCAATCAGCGCATTTTTTATTTATTTGGTCCTGCCCGGCCTGCATCTGCCGGACGTGTGGCATTCGCTCCAAACCGCAAACTACTGGTGGATCCTACCCGGTGTCGGCACTTACTTCGTTGGCCTCTGGGCGAGGACGTGGCGCTGGCATTACATGTTGCGACACCTCAAGCCCATTCCACTCACCCGGCTCTTCCCGGTGGTCTGTATCGGTTACTTCGGCAACAACATCTACCCACTGCGCGCCGGTGAAGTGATCCGCTCTTACGTGCTCAAACGCAAAGAGTCGATTGCCATGAGTTCCAGCCTCGCCACCGTGATCATTGAACGCATCTTCGACGGGCTGGTGATGCTCATCTTCGTCTTCCTGGCCTTGCCCTTTGCCCCCATGCCAGTGATGTACCGCAACCTGGTGATTGTACTTACTGTATTTTTATTGCTGGCAACCGCCATATTTATATGGATGGCGGCGCGACCCGAGCGGATGGTGAGCTTCTATAACTGGTTTGCCAGTCGACTGTTGCCCCAACGCATTCGCCTGCGCACCGACGATCTATACGAACGTTTTATGCAAGGGCTGCAAAGCCTCAACAGCAGCAACGACGTCTTCATGCTCTTCGCCACCAGTGTGGTGATCTGGCTGATGGAGACGGTGAAGTACTGGTTTGTGATGCATGCGTTTCCGTTTGAGGTCAATTTCATTGTCCTCATGCTGATGAATGGGCTGGTGAACCTGGCCACAACGCTGCCCTCTGCGCCTGGTTATGTGGGTACGTTCGACGCACCAGGTATCGAAACCCTGGTGGCGTTTGGGGTGGAGCGAAACATTGCCGCCGGTTATACCTTTACATTGCACGCCGCGCTCTGGCTTCCGGTGACACTGTTAGGCGGGTACTACTTTTGGCGTGAACAACTCCGTTGGGACGATTTCAGTAAGGCCAAAGCGCAGGCCGCGCCTCCCGAAGAGGACGAGCGCGCAGCCGTCGGGGCTGAATCTGCGCAAAGCCTGGAAATATCAAAGTTGAAGGAGGGGTAAACAGATGAGACACATTGCTGTGGCAGGCACCGGCTACGTAGGACTGGTGACCGGCACTTGTTTTGCAAATCTAGGCAACAAGATCACCTGTATCGACATTTCAGAAGAAAAAATCGAAATGTTGAAGCGGGGCGAGGTGCCCATCTACGAGCCGGGGCTAAGTGAACTGATTCAGCGCAACGTGCAGGCCGGGCGTTTGCACTTTACCACCAGCTATGAAGAAGCACTCAGAGACGCCGAATTCGTCTTCATCTGTGTGGGCACACCCAGCGGCGTAGACGGTGAAGCAGATCTGCGCTATGTACGCATGGCCGCTGAATCCATCGCCCGCACCATGGATCACCCGTTGATAATCGTCAACAAGAGTACCGTCCCTGTGGGCACAGGCGACTGGGTGGCCGACATTATCACCCGCACACAGCCCAAGCCCATCGACTTCGCCGTGGTAAGCTGCCCCGAATTCCTCAAAGAGGGCTCGGCCATCACCGATTTTATGAATTCGGATCGGGTGGTATTGGGCAGCATGAACCCCGAAGCTGCGGACAAAGTGGCGCAGTTGCATCTGCCCCTGCGCGCCCCCATTATTGTCACCGATTTGCGCACCGCCGAGATGATCAAGTACGCCAGCAACGCTTTCCTCGCCACGCGCATCAGCTTCATCAACGAAATCGCCACCATCTGCGAAAAACTGGGCGCGGATGTGCGCGAAGTCGCCGCAGGGATGGGCTACGACAAGCGTATCGGGCCACACTTCCTTAACGCCGGCCTGGGCTACGGCGGCAGTTGTTTCCCCAAAGATGTGAAAGCGTTGGAGCACATGGCGCTCGTCCAGGGATCACACCCGTCGCTGCTACGCGCCGTTATGGACATCAACCGCGACGCCCGGCGCTGGGCGGTGATTACGTTGCGAAAACTCCTGGGTGGCCGCCTCAATGGCAAGCGCATCGGTCTGCTCGGGCTGGCCTTCAAGCCCAACACCGACGATTTACGCGAGTCGCCCGCTATGGAAATTGGTCATTTGCTGCGTATCGAAGGCGCCATCGTCAGTGGATACGATCCGGTGTCGATGCACGGCGCGGCCAAACTTGATCCGGAACTGTCACTGGCTGCCAGCCCCTACGAACTGGCCCAGGATCTCGATGCCCTGCTCATTTGCACTGAATGGGACGAGTTCAAGCACCTCGACATGACACGCATCCACGCCGGCATGGCGCAGCCGATCCTGGTGGACGGGCGCAATGTTTACGATCCCATACAAATGGGGCGCATCGGCTTCATCTACCGTGGCGTCGGTCGCGGGCAGACGTCGAGTTTCGTCGAAGAAGATGCCATCAACATGATCACGCCACTGCGCAATCTTGTCGACGCCAACGGCGCAGTTAGTACATAACGGCGTAAATCAGCCGTAATATTCTGGCAAACAGCGGAGGGAGCACGCCCACGTGCGGCTCTTACCGTGTAGAGCCGCACGTGGGCGTGCTCCCTCCGCTGTATTTCATGGACTTATCTCAGCCGTTGTGTACCTGAGTCCTAAAATTCTCTGTGAGGATGAATTACCAGAGAAATGAACGGACATTATTAACCGAAGTTCAGGATGAATTCTAAATGCCAACCAGCACAAATGGGGCGCTGCCCCTCACCAAAGCAACACTTGCCAACGGCATGCAGGTGATCCTGCAAGAGAGCCACGTTTCACCTGTGGCTAGTTTTTGGGTCTACTACCGCGTGGGCAGCCGCAACGAACGCCCCGGCCTCACCGGCATCAGCCATTGGGTGGAGCACATGCTCTTCAAGGGCACGGAACGCTACCCCCAAGGGGAGTTCGACAAATCGGTGGCGCGCGCCGGTGGCTCGTTCAACGGCATGACCTGGCAAGATTGGACCACCTATTTCGAGACCTTCCCCGCCGAGCGCATTGAACTGGCCCTCGACGTGGAAAGCGACCGCATGGTCAACGCCTTCTTCAACCCCGAAGAGACGGAGTCGGAGCGCACGGTGATCATCAGCGAGCGCGAAGGACACGAAAACAGCTACCGCTGGCTGCTCAACCAGGAAGTCCAATCCGCCGCCTATCAGGCACACAGCTACCAGCATCCTGTGATCGGCTGGAAGGAAGATCTGCTCACCATCACCCGTGAGGATCTCTACAACCACTACCGCACTTTCTACACACCCAGCAACGCCATCGCCGTAGCCGTGGGCGACTTCGATTCGCAGTGGATGCTGGAACGCATCGACCATCACTTCGGCTCACTCCCGTCAGGGCCGACGATTCCGCCCCTACGCCTGCGCGAGCCAGGACAACTGGCTGAACGCCGTGCCACCCTACGCGGCCCCGACCGCACCGGCTACCTGCACATGGCCTTCCACGCCGCCGAAGCCAGCCACGACGATTTCTTCGCCCTCACCGTGCTCGACGCCGTCCTCGGTGGGGCCAAGGGCATGGGCCTCTTTGGCGGCAGTTCGTCTAACCGCAGCAACCGGCTCTACCGCGCCCTGGTCGACACCGAATTGGCGGTTGGTGCAGGGTGCAGCTACATGCCCACCATCGATCCATATCTCTTCACCTTCCGCGCCACCATCAACCCCAAATCGAGCCACCAGCAGGTGGAAGACGCGATCTGGGCTGAAATCGCAAAGGTGCAGCAGACGCCGGTGAAGCAGAGTGAATTAGACAAGGCCATCAAGCAGACCAAGGCGCAGTTCGCCTTCAGCAGCGAAAGCGTTACCAACCAGGCGTACTGGATCGGCTTCAGCGAAGTCATCGCCAGCACCGACTGGTTCGCCGCCTGGTTAGACAAGATCAGCGCCGTCACCGCGGAAGACGTGCAACGTGTGGCGCAGCACTACTTCGCCCGCAACCGCCAAACCGTAGGATGGTATCAGCCGGAAGCAAGCTGATGTTTCTTTCACACCTGGATCTTACCCACTTCCGCAACTATCAGCACCTTCACCTTGACTTTACAGCGCCCCTGACCCTGGTTCAGGGGCGCAACGCGCAGGGAAAGACCAACCTGCTCGAAGCCATCTACTACCTCGCCACCAGCAAATCGAGCCACGCCGGCACTGAAAAAGAAGTGGTGGGTTGGAGCGCCGAAGACGAACCCATCCCCTACACCCAGATCACCGGCACCGTCCACCGTAAAGACGAGACACACAAGCTCGAAGTCCTCTTTACGGCGCGTGACAAAAACCGGGGCGTCGATGCCAACTTCACCAAGCAGATCCGCATTAACGGCGTGGGCCGTCGTGGCATTGATCTCATCGGCGAGATGCGCGCTGTCCTCTTTTTGCCCGAAGACGTCGTCCTCGTAGACGGCAGCCCCAGCGAACGCCGCCGCTACATTGACATCGCCCTCTGCCAGATTGAACGAGGCTACACCCAACACCTGTCTCGTTATCAAAAGGTACTGACCCAGCGTAACAGCCTGCTCAAACAACTGCGCGAAGACGGCGCATCGCACCGCGATCCGTCGGTCTCCGCCCAACTCGCCTTTTGGGACGACCAATTGGTACAGCACGGCGGCTATGTCTTGGCACGACGTTACCGTTTCCTGGCAGACATGGCCCCCATCGCTCGCGCCCGTCACGCCCAGTTGACCGAAGATCGCGAGCAGTTGCACCTCGTCTACCTGCCCAGCTTCAACGCCGGTCATCTGAGCGAGGCAGCGTACCGTCGGCTCAAGGACGGTGACAGCGCCGCCGATCTGATCCGTTTCCCCGATCCGTTGCCCACGGCGCAGGCACTCGCCACAGCCTTCCTGCGCAAACTGGAGACGCGCCGAGATCGCGAACTGGCCACAGGCAGCACACTCTATGGCCCACACCGCGACGACATGGCATTCAATGTTAACGGGCGTGATTTGCGTACTTACGGGAGCCGCGGCCAACAGCGTACGGCTTCGCTGTCTCTCAAGCTAGCCGAGTTGGAAATCATGACCGCCGACACCGGCGAAACGCCGCTTCTACTGTTGGATGATGTGATGAGCGAATTAGATGCCCGACGGCGGGGTATGTTGCTCGCCGTGCTCTCTAAAGTGGAACAAGCAGTGGTCACCACCACCGATTGGAATGACTTTACACCTGCTTTTCTGGCACAGGCGCAGTTGCTACATGTAGAAAATGGAGAAGTCAGCCCAAAAGCGGGTGAGGAAGTGTTGCCGCAATCGGAATAAAGAAGCAATTCAAATGCAGCAGCGGATTTCGTAGTACGTAAAACGTGGCCCTCAGGGGCACCGAATACGCGGTTGGGATGTTAGCAGAATTCACCTGAACTCAGCACTAGTGTATAAAAGTTGATACAAGTTCTAGAATCTTGCGCCCGACTTCGCCGATAGGCTGCAAAATTGTCACCATATCCACAACCCGTGTATGGTTAATGTTGTGGTTCACGTTGTAACCAGCCAGCGCCAATTCGGTGGCCGCAAAAACAGGCTGTACAGCATTAAACAGGACGCCTGTTAGAACGAGAATGAGGACAAATCGAATGGTCAGAGACTGAGCTGGGTTCTGGCTGAACATGTCTACACTCCGCAAGTGACACACAAATTCAAAGGAAGCGCTTTGTGAATCTGCTCACAGTATAGGCTGAATCCGAATCTACAATCCTTGCAGTATTCTGACAACCCTTCAAATAAAGCATACCCCAAAATGACCGAACGACTCTACTACAACGACGCCTATACCACCCACTTTGAAGCCAATGTAACACAAAGCCGCGTCATCGACGGCCACACCGCTGTGGCACTGGATCGCTCCTTCTTTTACCCAACTTCAGGGGGGCAGGCCCACGATCTGGGCACGCTCAACAGCGTCCCTGTGATCGACGTACAGGTAGACGACGACGGCGTGGTGTGGCATGTCCTCGGCAGGGCGGCGAAGCTGGAAAACCCCGTCTCCGGTGAAATCAACTGGCTGCGCCGCTACGATCATATGCAGCAACACACAGGGCAGCACTTGCTTTCGCAGGCATTTTTCCACGAACTGGGGCTAGAGACGGTCTCCGTTCACTTTGGCGATGCGTTTTCCACATTGGATCTCGACGTAGAGGATCTCAGCACCGCACAACTGGCCGCAGTGGAAAATTACACCAACGCCGTCGTGTGGGAGAACCGCCCGATCTACACCTATTTTGTCGCCGACGCCGATCTGGCATCGATTTCCTTACGCCGCCCGCCCAAGGTGACGGGACAGATCCGCATTGTGGAGATCGAACAGTTCGATTGGTCTGCGTGTGGTGGCACTCATGTACGGCGCACAGGCGAGATCGGTGTAGTGGCGCTGCTGCGCACCGAAAAAATCCGGCGGCAGACGCGTGTCCACTTTTTGTGTGGGGGGCGCGTGGTAGAAGATTACCGGCGACGGCGCACTTTGCTTGGCAACATCTCGTCTTTGCTCGACACCCACTACGAGAACACGCCCGAATTGGTGGAGAAGTTACAAGCACAGAACCGTGATCTGGATCGTCAACTGCGCACCCAGCAAGAAGAATTGATCACCTACCGCGCCCGCACCCTGCTAGAGTCGGCGCGACAGGTGGGCAAGGTACGACTGGTGGCCCAGGCAATGCGGGGGCTGGATCCCAACGCGCTCAAGGTGCTGGCCTCCACCTTGCAAGCAGAACCGCGCACCGTGGTGCTGCTTTGCTGCGAAAGCAACGGCAAGGGGACAGCCATCTTCGCCCGCGCCGCCGATGTGGACCTCAACGCCGGTCAACTCGTGCGCGATGTGCTCAGCCAGTACGGCGGCGGCGGTGGTGGACGTCCTGACTTTGCCCAGGGCGGCGGCATGTCCGCAGAGACGCTGGAGGCTGTCCTGGCGACGGCGGTGCAGAAGGCCATTGAGCAGATCCAAGGCTAGGTCGGCGCTTCTTCTTCGGAAAACACCGTCGGCTCAATGGCGTCATCGCCCTGTTCCTCCATCAACAATGTGGGTTCGATCCACAGATGGCGAGCGATCACCTGTAACGCGCCCACAATAGGGATGGCAAGAATGGCCCCGACAACGCCGTTGAGGCTGCTGCCGGCCACAATCGCGATGACAACCAAAAGTGGGCTGATGCCGACGCTGGCCTCCATAACCCGCGGAATGAGCACACTTGCCTCCAACTGTTGCACCAGCAAATACCAACCCGCCACCAGCAAACCAATCAGCGGCGAAACCGTCACCCCTACCAGGATTGCCGGGATCGCGCCCAAAATCGGCCCAATGTAGGGAATGAACTCAAAGAGCGCCGCCACCACAGCCAGAGCCAACGCATTGGGCACACCCAGCAGCAACAGCCCAACAAGGCTGGCCACCCCCACAATCAAGCTCAGCGTCATCTGTCCGCGCACATAGGAACCAAGGGTCACCTCTACATCGGTCCAGATCAATTCGATCCGCTCGCGCTGATCGCTAGGGCTCATGCGCAGCACAAACTTCAACATCTTCTCGCGTAGTGTCAGCCAGTAGAAACACATCACCAGCACCAGTAGCACCTGCCCCAGGACTGTGCTGGCTGTACGGGCAAAGGGCCATGCCTGCTCGTAAGCAACTGCTTCAAACTGTGCAATCAACTCCTGCGTCTGTTCAGGCAACTGCCCCACCGGCATAAGCACACGGAAACGCTGCCAGACGAAGATGACCAGATTGCGCAGCACCTCTCGCACCTGCTCAACAATGAAGTCCTCTTCGGTGAACTGCATCACCAGGCTAAACATCGGTGGAATCGTAAAAACGGCCAGCAATACAAAGCCGACGATCAGGAGTAGGTAGATTATCAGAATAATCAGACTGCGCGGAATATTAAACGCTGCCAGCCGCTCCACATATGGGCGAAGCGTCGACGCAAGGATAATCGCCAAGAAGAGGACGACAACCGTATCGATAACGCGGTAGAGTAAGTAGGCGCAAAAAAGAGCGACCAGGACGGCAAAGGTTTTGAAAAATAGATCGCGTGGACTCATCTCTGTCATTTCGTTAGTTGGGGGGAAAGTCAGCATGAAAATTTGATGACGATCCACCATAACATAGAGAAAGATAGACTCCCATGTGCGTAGACATAGACGGTAGATACAACTTTACGCACAGTCACAGCAAAAACCGTCGCCTGGAGAAACGACCTTCCGGGAAGGTAGCGAACGACCAGAAACTCGGGCGATCCCCGACAATTTGCGCCAGATCGAGAAATGTTGGATCTTGGTTTATAATAGGTGACTATTCAACCCATCATTGCGTGAATGGTCTTGTGAACGAAGAAAAAACGCCCCCCCCAATAACGCATACAGAAAGTTCCACTCCCCCATCGCCTGCTCACGAGCAGACGCAGAATCCTCCTGCCAAGCCGGCACCGGTGGAGCAAAAACGGTTGCGCGCCGACGCAACCAACGCCGAAGACACAACCAACGCCGGTGAACAAACGACCGTTGAGGACAGTGGAGATCGCACAGACAGCGCCAAACTGGCTGAAGAGTCAAAACTTGCCCCAGCAAATGAACCGGTCAATGAGACGATTACAGCGGGCGGCGCGCCGGCGGTGCGTATCCTCGGGCGCGGTGACGGAGTGGTGATTCAACTCGCCGAAACAGAATTTGTCTGGGGGCAGATGCTGGAAATGCTCACCGCACACCTGAGCCAGGCCCACGGCTTCTTCCGCGGCGAACGGGTGACATTGGAATTGGGCGCACACGCCGTGGGCGCACGCGATCTACAAGAACTGCTCAACGTCCTCGGCGAACAGGAAGTACAACTACGGCTGCTACGCACAGTCCACCCCGGCGTACACCAACTTGGCCAGGACATGGGCCTCGCCGTCGCCTGGCAGGATCAAGATCCGGCAGAGAACAAACCACGCCAGAGTGCCGTAGACAGCACTGCCAACTGGGAAGTCCTCTTGAGCGGGCGGCGGCGCAACCCGGCGCGCACCGTGACCGATTTCGAGATGCCTTCAGATGTGGTGGAAGCCATCGCCGACGCCGTCCAGAGTGAGCGCCGCGGCGCACCACCTGCCGACAGCACGAAACGCAGCGAAGATGAGATCGCACCGGCCGTCCACTCCACGGTAATCGAGCACCCAACGGCGCCGGATCTACTACAACGTATCTCTGCGCCGCCCTACCTCTATCGCGGGACGCTTCGCTCCGGCCAGATTTTCCGCCACGCCGGTTCGGTGATTGTGGTGGGCGATGTGAATCCCGGCGCCCAGGTGGTGAGCGGCAGCGACGTCTACATTTGGGGGAAACTGCGCGGGGTTGTCCATGCCGGGGCAATGGGCGACGAAAAGGCCGTCATCGGCGCGTTGGATTTTGAACCGGTGCAGGTGCGCATCGCCGGCTTTATTGCTATGTCACCCCGCGGCAATGCCAGCGATCCAGGACGATGGTTCTGGAAACGGCAGGCCACCGATCGGCCAGAGATCGCCCGCGTCGTCAATGGGCAGGTCGTCGTCGACCACTGGGACGCGCGCATGCCCAACAAATCAGGCCGGTAGACCGCACTGCGGCTTGTTCTGTCCATCCGGCATCCTCAGATGCCTACTCCACATCAAAATCGTGAATCGCTGAGATTCGCGTCAGAGGAGCACCCCGTGGCCGGTGTTGTCATCACAGTCACATCAGGCAAAGGCGGCGTCGGCAAGACAACGACCACTGCCAACCTTGGCACAGCCCTGGCCATGGCCGGTCATCGCGTGGTTGTGGTGGACGGGGACATCGGCCTGCGTAATCTGGACATTATCATGGGGTTGGAAAGCCGTGTTGTCTACAACCTCATCGATGTGATCGAAGAGCGCTGCACGCTGGAGCAGGCGCTAATCCACGACAAACGTGTAGAGAATCTCGCCCTCTTGCCGGCCTCGCAGACCCGCGACAAGAGCGCAGTGCAGCCCGATCAAATGGTGAGCATCGCTGTCAAGCTACGTGAACGGGCCGATTATGTCCTCATCGATTCGCCGGCGGGGATCGAACTGGGCTTTCAAAACGCCATTGCCCCGGCAGACGAGGTGCTGATTGTCACCACGCCTGAAATCAGCGCACTGCGCGATGCCGACAAGGTGATTTACATCATGGAGCGCGACATGGACGTTGCGCCCCGGCTCATCATCAACCGCTACAACTCGCGTCTGGTGCGTCACGGTGACATGCTCAGCCGGCAAGACATCCTCGATATCTTAAGTATCGATCTTTTGGGGATCGTGCCCGACGATGATAGCATAATCGTCTCCACGAACCGGGGTCGTCCTGTGGCACTGGATCGGGGAGCGTACGTAAGCACGGCATACCACAACATCGCACAGCGCATCTTGGGGTATAACGTGCCGCTGATGTCTTTTCAGGAAAAAAGTTGGTGGTCAGCTATCCGCCGTTTGTTCGGCCGCAGTTAGCGGCAGAGGCCTATGTTTGCAGAACGCTCGCTCTGGCGACATTTCGATAAGTGGCTCTTTCTGGCTGTGTTGTTGCTTTGTGGGATCAGCATCGCCATGGTCTACAGCGCCACCAAAAACACAATTGATTTGAGTGATTACTGGTTACGCCAACTCCGTTTCCTCGGATTCGGGTTGGTGATATTGTTGATTGTGGCAGCCTTTGATTACCGTCACCTGGAGTTGTTGGCCCAACCGGCCTACTTGGGGCTGGTGGGTGTTCTCGTGCTCGTCTACCTGTTTGGTACGGTGCAGGGTGGTTCGCAGCGCTGGATCAGCATCGGTGGCACCCTCGTCCAACCAACCGAGTTGGGCAAATTTCTACTCATTATCTTCTTCGCCTGGTATCTGAGCCGCTTCCAAGAACGCTTGCGTAAATTCCAATATCTGATCGCGGCGATGTTCTTCCTGGCGATTCCGCTAGCGCTGGTCTACCTGCAACCTGACCTGGGCATGACTGTCACCTTTGCCTTTATCGGCGGCACAATGATCTTGGTGAGCGGGATTCGGCTGTGGCATCTGGTCGCTCTGGGCGGCACCGGGCTGGCGGCGCTCCCGTTTCTGTGGATGACGCTGGAAGGCTACATGCTCGAACGTATTCAGATCTTCCTCGATCCCAGTTCCAACCGAGCGGCGTCGTACAATGTAGATCAAGCGTTAATCAGTGTGGGCAACGGCGGTTGGTTGGGCATGGGCTGGGCAAACGGCAGCCAGAACCAGTTGCTTTTCTTGCGAGTACGCCACACCGACTTCATTTTTAGCGTTATCTCCGAGGAATTGGGCTTCCTGGGCACCACCCTCGTGCTGTTGTTGATCTTCTTTGTGATTTGGCGACTGGTCCGCGTCGCCGAATTGGCACAGGACCAGTTCGGGCGTCTGCTTACCGTTGGCGTCGTGGCGTTGCTCTTCTTCCAAACGTTCATCAACGTTGGCATGAACATGAGCATCGTCCCTGTGACGGGTATGACATTGCCCTTTATCAGCTATGGCGGCAGTAGTCTGCTTTCAATGATGGCCGCCATCGGTCTGGCGCAAAGCGTGATCATGCGCCACCGAAAAATGGACTTCACATAATTCCAGCCATCGTACTTCCGCCCAAGGGTGCATCGCGTCCAGCGGTCAGGAGGAATCGGTGGCTTTTGCTTTTCCGTGCCTTGCGTGAGGATGTGTATGTTTCGTGATTCGTATTTCCATGTTGCCGTTCAGTACCATCCTCACGCCCATGCCGACTTTTCGGCCAAGTGAGGAAGTACCATGAAAAAGTTGTTCAAAATTGCTGCACTCGGCACATTGCTCTTTACCTGTGCAGTGAGTGTGATCCACGCAGAAGAGATGACCAATGCCGACAGTGAGCCGGTTGAGGTGCCTGCTGAAGCAACTGCCGAGATTCGCCAGGCCAATCAGCAGTGGGTCTCCACCTATCTCGATCTCCGGCCCAGCTACTACCAACCAACACCGCTACCGCTGCGTGGGCTGGCGATGTACTACAACCCCGGCATCATGGACAGAGTACTCGTCAACCAACTCAGTTGGGGCGACGTCACCGCATGTGACGAGTGCATCGGGCGTGTGGCCCTCCTCCGCGAAGGGGACATGGACCGCCGTGTCTGGCTCCAACGCCCCGGTCACCCCGCCGAAGGACCGTTCTGGGTCATCGATCAGGCGGCCAAGCACGATGTCCCCGGCCTCGTGCGCCGCAACTGGGCCGTGGACGTAGACTACGAAACAGCCATGCGCTGGGAAATGCGCGGCCCGATCCCGATTGTGGTGTTGGCTGAGCCGGAGCAGGCGTTGTCGATAGAAGATTAGTGCGTAACTCGTAATGCGTAATTCGTCAACGAAAATATGCGTCAATTGGGAAAGATCGTGTCAACCAATTACGCGTTACGAATTACGCATTACACCCTCCCACGAAAGGACATTCCCATGCCCCACTCTCTTCCTCTGCGCGTGGCCATCATCGGTACGGCCAGGCGATCCGATTATCTGTATGGGCCGATTTTACAGGCACTGCCTGATCTGGTGACGTTGGTTGGCGTGTGGGGACGGAGCGAGGCATCGGCGCGGCGACTGGGTGAGAGCCTGGGCGTGCCCTGGTTCACAGACCTGGACAAGCTCGTGCGTGAGACCGATCCACAAATCGGCGTTGTGTCGGTGAGTTATGCCGCCAATGGAGAGGTGGGGCTGATGGCGGTGGAAGCGGGGCTGCATGTTCTGCTCGAAACGCCTATTGCCCACAAGTTGAGCGAAGCCGACGCCATCATCGCAGCCGCCAACCAACGAGGACGCAAAATCGAGGTGGCAGAGCAGTTCCACCGCCGCCCACTGGAGCAGATCAAACTGAAGATGATCGAAGCCGGTCTTTTCGGCCAGGTCTATTCGTCTTTCAACGACTTTGCCGGCCACGGCTATCACGGTGTCAGTGTCATGCGCAGCTACCTGGGCTTTGACGCCGTCCCCTCGCAGGTGACCGGCACAGTGCGCCAATATGCTCTGACGTCGCACTGGTCGCGCATCGGCAACAAGACGGCCCCCCGCCCCGAAACACAAGAACACGCCACCGTTGAATTCACAGACGGTCGCCTGGGCATCTACCACTGGACGAACATAGGCTATGATTCACCGTTGCGCTGGTGGCGCAGCAGCCGCTTTCTGGCCGAAAAGGGGATGGGTATCACCGTAGGCGTTGGCCTTGACGTGGAAGAACGTCTTTCACTACTTACGCCCGACGTCGAAGCGCCATTCTTCGTCACGGTAGAGCGGCGCTGGGAACGTGTAGATGGCGGAGCACTCATCAGCATGGTCGCCCACACCAACGATCCCATCCACCCCACCGTGCGCTGGGACAACCCCTTCCGTCCTCAAAAACAGGGACACGGTGTGCAATGGCACGACGACGAAATCGGCGTGGCCGGTTGCCTGCTCAGCCTCGTCGACGCCGTGCGCAACGACGCCGAGCCCACCTACGGTCCTCTACAAGCGCGCCTGGATCAAGAGATCGTCATCGCCATGCGCGAATCGTCCAAAGCGGGCGGCGTGCCGGTGACGTTGCCGTTTGATCCTGCAGCGCAGAGTGTGTGAGTGAGGCGTAATCCGTAATGCGGAATTGGTCAACGGAATTGGTCACCAATTGGAAAGGATCACCGTCAACGAATTACGCATCACGGATTACGCATTACGCAAGATTTCGCTCCCGAAACTCATGAATCCGCGTCTCTCCCCGCGGCGTCAACTGCACCACTTCACCCTGGATTTGTACAAGGTGGGCTGTGCGCAGTCGGCTGAGGACACGGCGCATCTCCACCGCCGACCAGCGGAAATGCCGATGCAGCGTGGCGACGGTCAATTCGTCGCTTTCGGCTTCGCCGCCACGGTGGTTATAGATGTGGCCGAGGACAACCTGTTCGCTGAAACGGCGTTTCTGGCGGTTACGGCGCAGCAACGTAGAAACCAACCCGTACTTGGGCGAGAATATCCACGCCAGCAGGAAGAACAAGAAGATCATCAGCACCATCGACGCCGAAATCGACGAGTCCCAACGTTCGTTCCACCCCAGGCCAAAGAGCCGGTTGAGCAGCGCGATGCCGTCGCCAATCTGAAAGACGCCGAAGAGCGATCCTCGTGCCAGATCATAGCCGAAGAATGCCCCCGCCGCGCCGATCAACGCACTCAACGCCAGCATCACCGGCAGCCGATCAGTGAGCAGATAAGCTGCTGCCGGTGGAATGATGAAAAACGCGATCACCAGGATCGACCCCACGGCATCAAACGCCCCCACCGCCACCAGGCTCACCATCACCATCAACCCATAGTTGAGCCAGCCAGGACGGAAGCCCAACGCCTGCGCCAGTGCGGCGTCGAAGGTGGAAATTTTCAGCTCTTTGTAGAAAAGCACCACAAACAGCAAAGTGAGCAGCGCCATTACCGCCATCACCGTAATCGACTTGGGCCAGAAGATCAGAATCGGCTGGCTTTGAAGCAAACCGGCCTGCCACGCTTGCCCCGGCGAATAGACACCACAATTGCTACACGTTTCGCGGAATTCAGATCCCTCGTCGCGTGGGCTGATCCCCAATTCGCGGCAGTTGACACACTGCCGCGTCACCTCGGCGCGGGGATCGTCTTCGGTAATCACCACACTTTCACAGTTGGCCAGGCAGTGGCTGTTGGTATTGGCCCAGGCCACACCGATTTCGCCCACCATCACGGCATCTTCGTCCAAATGTACATTGTCCACGAAGCGAGAAACCAGGATCACGGCAATGGCAAAGAGCAGCGGGAAGGCCAATCCCAGTGCCGCATCCTGTTTGACGAGACCGGATCGGTAGAGCGCTTCGGTAAGCACCACCGTCGCCACGCCCGCCGCCGCCGCACCGATAATCAACCAGCCCGACGACAGATCCGGTTCCATCCCCAATACCGACGTCATCACGATGAAGGCCACCACAATGCCCAGCAGCACGGTATGGCTGATGGCATCACTGGTCAAAGACATGCCGCGCAGCAGCAGGAATGTCCCCAGCAGCGCGCCGGAGACGGCAATCAGCGCGCCGACGATAACCGCCGTGTGTTGCGGGTCGCGCAAGAAGAGGTTGATCTGGTCACGCGAAAAGAAATTAAGCAGTATTTGAATTAAAAAGTGTTCGATCTGGAACATTAGGTGCTCACCTCCTTCAACTTACGCTCCAGTTTTTCAATCGCCTGCCCCGGCAGCAGATCGTGGATATCGGCCTGGCGATTTTCGGCCACCAGCGGCAGATGCAGTTCTTCGCTGTATTCTCGGTAGACTGCCCACAGTTGACGGTTGGCGGCGTCTTCACGGGCAGCCTCAACACCGGCGGCTGTAAGTTGCCAGCCTTCGCCCTGTGGACGCGCCCAGCCCCGATTTTCTAACTGCGCCAGCCCGGTGCGGGCATCGTCGCTAACCCCCAGCACAAAGGCGGCGGGGACGGGTAGATCCGGCGATCCGTGGTCCTGGGCGTAGTGGTAAAGATCGCGCAGCACATTGGTCACGGCGAAACGGCGGCGGTCGCGGCGGTCGCGCAACGTCGACCAGATCAGGCCCCGTTCTGGCGCGAAGAGGATAGAGAGCAGCACCAGCAAAAAGGCAACCACAATGATCATAGGGCCGGTGGGTAGGTTGGCCTCCACCGCGCTGAGGATGGCCCCGGTGCCACCGGCAAAGGCGCCGAAAATCGCAGCCAGGATCACCATCTGATCTAGTTTGTTCGTCCACTGGCGGGCGGCGATGCCCGGTGCAATCAACATGCCCACCATCAAAATCACCCCGGCCAACTGCAACCCCAGCACAATCGCCACCACAATCAGGGTAGAGAGCATCATATTCAAAATAGTGGTGCGAAAGCCGTTGGCGTGGGCAAATTCGGGGTCGAAGGTAATGAGCTTGAATTCTTTCCAAAAGAGCACCAGCACCCCCAGCGAAAACGCGCCCACCGACGAAATCAGGATCACGTCCTTTTGCACGATGGCGGCGGCCTGCCCAAAAATAAACGAATCCAGCCCTGCCTGGCTGGCATCGGATCGGCTTTGGATGTAGGCAAGCAGTGCAATCCCGGCAGCAAACCACGAAGCGAGGACAATGCCCATCGCCGTGTCTTGTTTGATGCGGGTGGTGTCGGTGACAATGCGGATGAATTGGACGCCCAGCCAACTGGCGATCCCCGCGCCGATGAGGAGCAGGCCCAACTCACGCCCCACCAGCAAGAAGGCAATCGCCACACCCGGTAACGCGGCATGAGAGAGGGCATCGCCCATCAAACTCTGGCGACGCAACACAGCGAAGCTGCCTAGCACACCGCTAACGATCCCCAACAGCGCGCCGCCCAGCGCCACCACCCGCAGCGTGTACGTGTAGTTGACCCCCAACGCCCACTGGCTGAAGGGCACAAAAAGGACGGCAAGCAGCGCGATCCCGCCAATCAACATCCAAACGCGTCGATCTTCCGAAGATAGACGTTCCATCTCAATCGTCTCCAGTGGGTGCTACAGCAAGGGCAGGGTTTTCGTGCAGGTAGGCAACTCGCCCACCGTAGGTGCGGCGTAGATTGTCGGCGTTGAAGATCTTGTTCGTCGGCCCGGCGGCGATCACTTCCACGTTGAGCAGCGTCACCCAGTCGAAGTAATCCTCCACTGTCTGCAAATCGTGGTGGACGACGATGACTGTCTTGCCGCGCTCGCGCAGTTCCCGCAGGATCGACACAATCGCCCGCTCGGTAACAGCGTCCACGGCGGCGAAGGGTTCGTCCATGAAGTAGATTTGGGCGTCCTGCACCAGCGCCCGCGCCAGGAAGGTGCGCTGCTGCTGTCCGCCTGAAAGTTGGCTGATCTGGCGTTGGGCAAAGTCTTGCATGCCCACCTGCTCCAGGGCGTAGAGCGCCGCTTCTTGCTCCGATTTGCCGGGGCGGCGAAACCAGCCCAGTTTGCCGTAGAGCCCCATCGTCACCACATCCAGCACCGACGTAGGGAAGTCCCAGTCTACGCTGCCACGCTGTGGCACATAGCCCACAAGGTGACGAGCCTGTTCGTAGGGCTTACCGTAGAAGGTCACCGTCCCCGCCGAACGGGGAATGAGGTTGAGCGCCGCTTTGATCAGCGTGCTCTTGCCTGCGCCATTGGGGCCGACCACGGCCATCAGAACCCCTTCGGGCACAGACAGATCCACATCCCAAATGGCGGGTTTGCTGTGATACGCCACGGTCAGGTCGTCGATGACCAGAGCGGGCGCGGTTTCGGACTTAGGTTGTCCGTCGTTTGGGTTCATTGGTTGGTCCTTTTGTTGTGATAACAGGGTGAGTAAAGTAATGCTACTTTGAAAACCGAAGTTCGCGTTGGACTAGTGACGCCGGTTGAGCTTGTCGAAACCAAGGAACGGGTCTACAGAGAAACAGGTCTCGTCGACCCGCTTGGTTTCGATACGCTGCGCTACTCAACCGGCGCTAGTCAACCGGCGCTAGTCAAACTACGGGTTTCAAAGTAGCTTCACTTTAAGGTGACTGGGTGATCGCTTCATTGGTGAGACTTCGCGGTCACGCGATAACGGGATGATGGGATGAGCACATCTTGCATCATCCCATCATCCCATCATTAACTTTACCAAATCAAGCAGAATAAAGGGCGATCACCCTGTTACCTTGTCATTCTGCACACGCCGCGTCGAGGATCTCCGCCGGCGGCGAGACGCTCAGCGAATCCGGCCACGCCGGGATCTCCACTGTCGTGTCGGCACATTGGTAGGATTGGAGAATGGTATAGACGTTCTCAGCGATCATGCCGATATAGGTGCCGCCGAAGGTGTCCGGTTCGCCCATGGCGTCGGAGTACATTTCGCGCAGGCCGATGCGCACGTCGCCGCCCTGTGACGCCACAGCCTCGATGACGGCTTCAATCGTGTCGGGCGGGATGCTGCTTTCCACGAAGACGACGGGGATCGCATTGTCGATAACAAAGTCGACCGTTTCCTGAATGTCGCCTACGCCGGCTTCGTCTTCGGTGCTGAGGCCCTGGATAGCCATCATGCGCCAACCGAAGGATGCCCCAAAGTATTGGAAGGCATCGTGCGAGGTGACAAGGTAGCGCTGTGCTTCATCCACAGAGCGCATCCCCGTGTCCGCCCACTCAAAAAGGACGCCCAACTCCTCGATGTAGGCCGCCGCGTTGGCCTGGTAGGTCTCGGCATTGGCCGCATCAACCTGCGCCAGTGCGTCGGCCAATCCTTGCACCGAAAGCTCCCAATTGCGCGGGTCGAACCAGAAGTGAGGATCATCTACGTCGACTAATGATTCGGAAAGGGTGAAGCCGCCGATGGCGAAGCCCCCGTCCTTCACCGGTTTACTTACCGCATAAATCACCACACCTTGCTCACTCAACGCCTCAAAGACCGTATCAAACTGTCCTTCAAGGTGAAGACCGTTGTAAACAACCATGTTGGCGGCGTTCATGGCGACAATGTCTGATTCGGTGGGCTGGTAGAGATGAGGATCGACGCCTGCACCCATCAAGGCCGTGATCTCGATGCCGTCCACACCGGTGGTGAGCACCTTCACCAGGTCGGTGGCCTGGGTGGTAGTGGTGACAATGCGCAGCCCACTGCTGCTCTCCTCGGTTGTAGCAACAGTTGTAGCAACGGGGGGTTCAGCCGCTGGGGCATCGCCGACCGGCGCAGTTGTGGGTGCGGTCTGTGCACAGGCGGCGACGGACAGCATCAATACAAAACAGAGCAGAATCACCTTTAAAGCTCGATGGATCATGGTTTGGTTCTCCTTGTAGGCTGATTTTTGATCCACAGATTTCACAGATTTTTAGGATTTAGAAAGAAATTGCTCCCTGATTCTTCTGGAAATCCTTTTAATCTGTGAAATCTGTGGATGAAAGAAATATGTGGATGAAATTTGTCTGCTACTTCAAGGATTTAGCCCTTGTGTTCTGTTGTGATTTGTGCCACAAAAGCAAAAGTTTTTCGTGGCTAAATCTCAACTGTTAACAGGAGTTTAGCGCACAATTTAGTCACTGTCAAGCACAAGTTTTAGCCTTGGCTTAAATTCATCTTGACAGTTCGCCTAACGCGCAGTATAGTTTAGACATGACTAACACGTACCAGGAGTCTGTCACAAATCCCATATCTGCTGCCCACGAAGACTATCTCAAGGCGATCTATCTGCTTGAGATGAAGGGTGGCCCTGTCAACAATTCGGCGCTGGCCGAATACATGACCGTTGCGCCGGCGTCGGCGACCAATATGGTGAAAAAGCTGGCGCAGTTTGAGTTGGTGGAACATGAACCGTACCGTGGTGTGCGCTTGACAAAGCTTGGTCGCCAGATTGCACTGGAAGTGCTGCGCCACCATCGCCTGCTCGAACTCTTTTTGCACGAAGCGCTGGGCATGTCCTGGGATCGTGTGCACGAGGAAGCCGAGAAGCTCGAACACGTCCTCAGCGATGCGCTCGAAGACGCCATCGCCGACGCCCTCGGCCACCCCACCGTAGACCCGCACGGCGATCCCATCCCCAGCAAAAAGGGCGAGGTAGAGATCGCCGAAGGCACGGCGTTAAGTACAGTACGCGTCAACCTACCGCATGTGATTTTGCGCGTGCTGCTGCAAGATCAGGAACGTCTTTACTACCTGGGCACGCTCGGCCTCTATCCCGGCACCGAGGTGACCGTTTTAGAGCGCGCGCCGTTTAACGGTCCACTCTTGATCAACGTGGGTGGCGTGCAGCATGCATTGGCATTTGAAATGGCGGAGACGTTGCTGGTGAAAGAGAGCAAGTAACGCTATCCTTGTGGCTGAATCTATCTAGCGCCAAGAACTGTTCAGGTGCATTGCATCTGAACAGTTCTTTTTTGAAAATTGATTGTTTTTGAAAATTGATTGTTTGAAAATTGATGTCGTATTTCGCCTCCCCTCGTTCGACGTATACGTAGAGGATAGATTTCAGGGCAAATATCACCGTCGTCTGCCTCAATACAATACGTTTCAGCAACTCACGAACCCCCAAGTGAAAAGGAGAGTCACCAATGCGAGTCACAGTCTTTGTCAAAGCCACCGAAGCGAGCGAAGCCGGCGTCATGCCCAGCACCGAAGAATTGACCGAAATGGGCGCATTCAACGAAGAGCTGGTCAAAGCCGGCGTGATGCTTGCCGGTGAAGGGCTGCGCCCCACTGCGCGTGGCGTACGTGTCTACTACAACGGCAAAGAACGTAAAGTGGTGGATGGTCCTTTCACCGAGGCCAAAGAAGTGGTGGCCGGTTTCTGGATTTGGCAGGTCAAATCAATGGACGAAGCCATCGAGTGGGCAAAACGCAGCCCCTTCCAAGAAGGACAGCTTGAACTGCGCCCCGTCTTTGAAGACGATGACTTCGGCGATGCACTCACGCCGGAACTGCGCGAGCAAGAAGAACGCATGCGCCGCCAAACCGAACAACGGCAATAAAGATGTTGTGGAATCACCTAGCGACATGACGACATCCCCTGTTCAACGCACCATCGACGCCATCTGGCGCATCGAAGAAGCCAAACTCATTGCAGCGCTCAGCCGACTGGTCAAGGACGTGGGGCTGGCCGAAGATCTAGCGCACGATGCATTGGTGGCTGCGCTGGAACAGTGGCCGGTGCAAGGCATCCCCGACAAACCCGGCGCCTGGCTCATGACCGTTGCCAGGCGCCGCGCCATCGACCGCATTCGCCGCGATCAGATGTCCGCACGCAAACACGAAGAACTGGGGCGGCAGGTGGAAATCGAAGAGGAAACTAGCACAGACGATTTCGAGCGTGTGACCAACGACGACGTTGGAGACGATCTATTGCGTCTCATCTTCATCGCCTGTCACCCCGTCCACTCGACCGAGGCGCGAGTTTCGTTGACATTGCGCCTGTTAGGCGGGCTCACTGTTGAAGAAATCGCCCACGCCTTTCTCGTGCCCACGGCGACTATCGCTCAACGCATTACCCGTGCCAAACGCACACTTTCGGCAGCGAAAATCCCGTTCCAGGTGCCGCCGGTCAACGAACGGCTGGCGCGGTTGTCTTCTGTGCTCGAAGTGATCTACCTGATCTTCAACGAAGGGTACGCCGCCACCGCAGGGGAAAGTTGGGTGCGTCCGCTGCTGTGCGAGGAAGCATTGCGGCTGGGCCGCGTCCTGGCCGAGTTGACGCCGCAAGAGGCCGAAGTCCATGGGCTGGTGGCGCTGATGGAGATCCAGTCCTCGCGGTTGCGGGCGCGGATTGGGCCGCAGGGTGAACCGATCCGCTTGCTCGATCAGAACCGCGCCCGCTGGGATCGTCTGCTCATCAACCGCGGGCTGACGGCATTGCTGAGAGCACAAAGATTGGGCGGCGCGCTTGGACCGTACACCTTGCAGGCCGCGATTGCAGCCTGTCACGCCCGGGCGCGTACGGCAGAAGAGACCGACTGGGAACAAATCGCCGCACTCTACGACGCCCTGGCCCAAGTGACGCCGTCGCCGATTGTCGAACTGAACCGGGCGGTTGCATTGGGCATGGCCTACAGTCCAGCCGTGGGATTGGAACTGGCTGATCTGCTCAATGACGATCCTTCGCTGGTCAACTATCACCTGCTCCCCAGCGTCCGCGGGGATCTGTTGAGCAAACTAGGACGACACGCCGAAGCCGCTGCTGAGTTCAAGCGAGCGGCATCCCTCACCCAAAACGAAAAAGAACGCGAACTGTTGCTGCAACGTGCGCGTTCTCAGTCCCTCCAAACCAATTAGCCTCCTTGCCTGAAAACCGCTATTATTCCCCCCAGTGCCGCGTCCATCACCGAAAGGATCCGCTGTGGAAATTCTCGAAAATCGCTCTGATTGGGAGTCGACATTCAACGCTGGTTGGCTGGCCCACTTCCACGCCACCGGGGAGACAAAGTGGGATCTTTACAACCGCCCCGACAACAAAGAAGCGCCCGCCGGCAAGGGGATCGACCTGAGCCGTAGCCGACTCTTGCTGATCTCGTCCGCAGGCGGCTATCTGCGTGACAGCCAGGAACCCTTCGACGCGCCCGATCTGCTGGGCGATTACTCGATCCGCACCTTCCCTGTGGGCACAGACCCCGCCGCCATCGCCTTCGCCCACGATCACTTCGACCACACCGCCGTCAACGAGGACCAGCAAGTGCTGCTGCCGTTGGCCCATCTGCGCGATCTCGTGGCCGAAGCCGTCATCGGTGAATTGGCGCCGTCGGTGGTCAATTTTATGGGCTATCAGCCTGTCATCAACCGTGTGCTGGATGAGACGATCCCGGCCATTGTGGCGGCGGCCAAAGCCGAAAAAGTAGACGGCGCGCTGCTAGTGCCTTCCTGACCCATCTGCTCTCAGTCCGTGGGACTGATCGCCCGTGCGCTGGAAATGGAAGGCATCGCCACCACCCTCACCAGTTGGAACGCCGGCCGCACCCGTGTCACCGCGCCGCCGCGTGCTACCTTCACCCGTCTCGACCGCGGCGCCACCCTCGGCGCGCCCCACGACAGCGCCCAACAAAGACGCGTCCTCGAAGCCACGCTCGCACTGCTGGCCCAGGACGCGCCCATCAACCCGGTGAATTTGAAGGAAGGGATGGGGGATTAGGGACCGGGGATCGGGGGGAGTATGACGAAATTGCTGTATAATGGTTGAGAAAGGAGGGCAAAAACATGCTCCAGGCAATTGAAGCAATCATTGATCAAGATGGGAACTTGAGGATACCCGCCAGTGTGACTTTGCCTAAGTCTAGACGGGTAATCATTACCATTCTTGATGAAGAACCATCAGATGAAAGCACCAATCTAGCGTTGTTGAGCGAATCTTCACTAGCACGGGATTGGAATCGCCCTGAAGAGGACGAAGCATGGTCGAAATTAGCCCAGCTTCCATCGTTATAGTGCCATTCCCTTTCTCTGATCTGTCTGGTACGAAACTGCGTCCTGCACTTGTACTGGCAGAAACACAAAATGAAGATTGGCTGTTGTGCCAGATCACCAGCAAAGCCTACGCCGATCCACAAGCCGTGCGCATTTCTGAGTCAGACTTAGCGCAAGGTGTTCTGAATACCGTAAGCTTTGCACGCCCGATGAAGTTATTTACGTCCAACAGATCCTTGATTGTAAAGCGCGTTGCTATACTGAATTCCAAAACGTTCCGCAGCGTGCTGACGTCAACGATTAAATCTGTTCAAAAAAACCTGGAAGACACAAAATGACGAGGATGATGATCTTGGCGATCATCATCCTCATCATCCCATCATCTTTCATCCAAGCCGAATCACCAATCACAAATCACCAATCCCCATCTTCTTCTACGCCGCAACCTTCCCCTCACTCTCCGCCGCCCACTGCATCGTGTACAGGTTATAGTAGCGCCCGCGTTGACGGAGCAGTTCTTCGTGGCTGCCCAGTTCCACGACACGCCCCTGATCAAGGACAACAATCTGATCCGAATTGACGATGGTGTTGAGCCGGTGCGCGATGACGAAACTGGTACGCCCTTCCATGAGACGATCCAACGCTTGTTGGATCTGCTTTTCGGTGGTGGTATCCACAGAGCTGGTGGCTTCGTCGAGGATGAGGATGCGCGGATCCGAAAGGATCGCCCGCGCAAAGGACAAAATCTGGCGCTGGCCCACGCTCATGTTGACACCGTTTTCGCCCACTTCGGTGTCATAACCGTCGGGCAGTTTCATAATGAATTCGTGTGCGCCCACGGCTCGCGCTGCTGCGTAAATCTCCTCGTCGGCGGCGTCGAGTTTGCCGTAGGCGATGTTGTCGCGGATCGTGCCACCGAAGAGGAAGGTGTCTTGCAGCACAATGCCGAGCTGCGCACGCAGGCTCTGTTGCGTCACGGCGCGGATGTCGTGGCCGTCGATGCGCACTGCGCCGTCGGTCACATCGAAGAAGCGCGCCAGTAGGCGGATCACTGTGCTTTTGCCTGCGCCGGTCTCACCGACAAGGGCGATGCGCTGTCCTGGCGCGGCGCGGATGCTCACACCGCGTAGCACCGGCTCATCTTCTTTGTAGCTGAAGTGGACGTCGTCGTACTCCACTCGACCTTCAATGGCGGGCAATTCGTAGGCGTCTTTGCGGTCGGGTAGATCGCTCTGGGTGTCGAGCAGATAGAAGATACGTTCACAGGCCGCCATTGTGGCCTGGAAGGTGTTGTAGCGCTGCGCCAGATCACGGATCGGCTCAAAGAAGCGATCCACGTAGAGGACGAAGGCCACCAGCGTCCCCGCGGTCAGGGCGTCGCCAAAGACGAGCCAGCCGCCCACACCCACCACCAACGCCGTCGCCAACGATCCCATAAAGTCCACCCCAGGGAAGAAGATGGCCGAGAGACGCGTGGCATTGATGTTGGCGTCGAAGAAAGAACTGTTGAGATCGTTGAAATGGCGATAGTTGGCCCGCTCACGCACAAAGCTCTTGGTGACACGAATGCCGGTGATCGACTCGTTGAGGAAGCCGTTGATCAGCGCCAGCCGTTGTCGTGTAGAGCGATACGCCTGCCGCACCCGTTTGCGCCAGAAGTTGGTAAGCAGCACCATCAGCGGCAACACGGTAAAGGTCACCAGCGCCAGTTGCCAGTTGAGCAACAGCATGGCAATCACAATGCCAATCAGCACGAAGACAGCCCGCGCCAGCCCCGTAATCGACCAGGTGACAAAATCTTGCAGCACACCCACATCGCTGATCAGGCGGCTCATCAGGCGGCCAACGCTGTAGCGGTTGAAGAAATTAAGCGACAGCGTGTGTAAATGGCGAAAGAGCGTGCTGCGCACGTCGGCTACGATGCGCGTACCCACAAAAGCCATCAATGAAATGCGGGCGCGGTTGGTGACAAACTCGCCCAGCAACGAGGCCAGGAAGATGTAGGTCCACAGCCGTAACTGTCCGAAATCCTGCACCCTGATACCTGCATCAATGGCGCGCCCGATGATGCTCGGCCCAGCTACACTGAGTATAGACGAAACGACCATCATGGCGATGGCCAGCCACATTTTCACCTTGTAGGGCGAAATAAAGCCCAGCAGCCGACGCACCAGGCCGCTGTCGTAGGCTTTGCCCAGGCCGTCGTCTTCTTCGTCGCCCAGCAACGTGGCGATTTTGGCCTCACGGCGCATCTGCTCACGGGCGTCTTCACTCAGGGATTTGTCCTCTTCCCAAGGACGGTTCGCCGAGCGGTCGCGGCCAAAACGATCACGCGCCACCGGCATCTTCTCTTCGGGGATCTGCGCATCGGCGTGATACCCGTTCTGTCCGTTTTGGCTGTTTCCACTTTGGCTGTTTCCACTTTGGCTGTTTCTAATTTGGCTGTTTCTAATTTGGCTGTTCTCATTTTGGCTGTTTCCGTTTTGGTGATTCATGCCGTTCCTCCTGTGTGTCGGCTCATCGGCCTGTCACCGCGGCGGGGCGGCGTTCGGGTTGGCTGGGCGGGTCGCCATCTTGGCTGTCATCCAAACGGGAGACGGTGTCGGCAAATTCTTCCTGATCCTTGAGCTGCAAATCGTAGATCGTACGGTAGAGACCGTCCACAGCCAGCAGTTCGTCATGGCTGCCACGCTGCACAATGCACCCACCGTCGAGCACCAGGATCTGGTCGGCGTTCTTCAGGGTGAGCAGACGTTGGGCAATGATGAAGGTGGTGCGCCCTTGCATTAGGACCTTCAACGCCTCCTGAATCAAGTGTTCGGTCTCGGTGTCCACCGAACTGGTGGAATCGTCCAGAATCAAGATGCGTGGATCGTAGAGCAGGGCGCGGGCGATGGCCACACGCTGCTTCTGCCCACCGCTCAAAGTGACGCCACGCTCGCCCACCGCCGTCTCGTAGCCGTTGGGGAAGTCGAGGATGAACTTGTGGGCGCGCGCCGCCTTGGCCGCGTCCATGATCTGCTCAGGCGTAGCATCAGGATGACCGTAGGCGATGTTCTCGGCAATGGTCAGCCCAAAGAGGAAAGGATCCTGGAGCACAATGCCAATCTGACGGCGCAGACTGTCCAATGTGACATGGCGGATGTCGTGGCCGTCGATGCAGATACGTCCCTGGCTGGGATCGTAGAAACGGGGGATCAGGTTCGTCACCGTAGATTTGCCCGAGCCGGTGGGGCCGATCAGGGCGATGGTCTGTCCTGGTGCGGCGCGGAAGTTGATGTCATCAAGGATCAGCGCGCCGCGCTCACCGTAGCGGAAGCCTACCTTTTCAAAGGTGACCTCGCCCTTCACAGCGTCCAATTCCACGGCATTGGCGCTGTCTTCCACTTCGATGGGTGTGTCGATGATCTCGAAGACACGCTCGGCGCTCGATCCCGCCGTCGCCGCCAGGTTTACCAGAAAGCCCAGCCGCTGTACCGGTCCGTTTAGCATGAGGACGTAGGAAATCAGTGCAAAGAGCGACCCCACGGTGATTTCACCCGCCAATGCACGCGGACCACCAAACCAGAGCAGAATAAAGATAGCGCTACCCAGCAAAATGCTAAACAGCGGCCAGTTGGACGCCCACACCTTGATCACCGAAAAGCGGCGCTCAAACCAGAGTTCGTTCTGTTCGTCGAACTTTTTCAGCTCGTGGGGTTCACGGGCAAAAGACTTGACCAGGCGGATGCCGGTCATGCTTTCCTGCATCGTCGAAGAAAGCTGGCCCATCTGCTCCTGGATCTTCTTGAACATGGGGCGCACAGTCCCACCAAAGCGGACAGTGGCGATCACCAGCAGCACCAACGACGGCAACGTGTAAAGCGCCAGATCCACGCTTTCCAACAACATGGCAATGATAACGCCGAAGAGCAGCACCAGCGTAGAAATCAGGCTTTCCAGTCCAATGCCGATGAAACGCTCAGATTCGGTAATGTCACTGGTGGCGCGGCTCATAAGGTCGCCTGTCTGTGCCTTATCGTGGAAGGCAAAGGGCAGCCGCTGCACACTTTTGTAGAAATCGTTGCGCAGGTCAAAGGCCACCCGGTGCGACATCCACTCGCCGTAGTAGCGCTGGGCAAAACCAGCCACCCCACGGATCACGGCAATCCCCAGAATCAAGCCGCCGGCGTAGAAAAGCGCCGACGCCTGCCGGTTCATCAGCCCATTGTCGATAGCGTCTTTGATAATCTGCGGCACAAACAAATTGAGCGACATGGCAAAAAAGCCGCCAAGATAGCCCAGCGTTACCTGCTTTCCATACGGTCGCAGATAACCTAACATTCGCCAATACACGTCGAGTCGTTCTGTCACCTTTGCCTCCTGGGAGCGGTTAGCAGTTAACGTGGCAACAATGTTCCGTCTACTAACTGCTAGCTGCCAACTGCTATCTACTACCTAAACCGCTACAGTTAATGATGAACCAATCCAGCTCAGATCATTCAGTTTAACAGAACGAAAGGTGGATGTCCATGTAGGAATAACCCATTCCCGTTGCAAAATTCGACAAATTTGAAGCAGATGACAGCTTATTTTGGTGAAACGAGGGTTCAAGACAGGAGATTCGGAGATACAAAGATGGATCTAAGAGAAGACGGAGGACGGAGGACCAAAGACGAACGTTAAGCATCTGAATGTGCTTAACGTTCGTCTTTGGTCCTTCGTCCTCCGTCTTCTTTTCCTCTCTACTCCTTGCCAATCCACGGCAAAAACAGATCAATCTGCGCTTCCGACTCACGGATCGGGGTTGGCTGGCGGCTACCGACAATGGGTAGGTAGAACGCCGATAGCGGCTCGCCCGAGACAATCAATTGTGTGCCGCCCAGGGCTGAAGACGCTGCATCGGAGAACGAAACTGCGGTGACATCGACGCGCTGCACCGTGCCGACCGTCGCCGTAGCGGGGACAGTCACCGTAAGCACGGTGCGGGCTGTGGCCGTCCCCTGTACGGGGACGAGCGGCGGCAGCGTGGAGAGTGTCCACTGTGGAGCCAGGGCGACGGAGCGGCCCGCCGACAGCAGTTGATACGAATCCGGCACCGGGGCCAAATTCGTCACCACCACCGGCACCAGCACCACCTCGCCCGGGCGCACCAGCAGCGAAGAAGGTGTAAGCAGCCGCACCAGGTAGAGGATACGCGCATCACCGACGCCGGGCGTCGAGCTACCCAGATTATTGAGATTGACACCGTTGTCGAGCAGAAGCCCGCCGCCGTTGACGAAGAGGCGGATCTGCCCCGATACGAAGATCACCGCGCCGTTGCCGCTCAAGTCGATCTGCCCGGCGTCGCCCACAGCCAGGATGAGAATACCGTTGGCGTTAATGGCACCGGATCCCAGCCCCAGCAGTTTGAGCAACAGCCCATCGCCGCCGAAGATCGTCACATCCTGGCCCGCAATCTCTGTCTGCACGCCGCGGATCAGGATTGTCGGCGTGTCGGCGGTGTTGCCGTCGCCGCCGCCGATGACGGCATCGCCGGCGCTGCCGTCCGCGCCGCCGCCTGTGCCTGCGCCGCCGTTGCCGCCGTTCACCTGGCCATTGTTTACCTCGATGGTGGGCGACGCCATGAGGGTGGCATCGCCGCCGTCGCCGCCGTTCTGGGGGCCGCCGACGGCAGGATTGCCATTGCCACCGTCGCCGCCACGCACCACGCCGTTGTTGACGCCGTCGCCACGCACCTTCACCGCGCCAGGAGCGCCCGCGCCGCCAATCGCGGTGACAGCGCCGCCGCCGCCGCCGTTGCTGATGCCCGTCCCCGCTGCGTTGCCACCGTTGCCGCCGCGCAGTGTGCCTGCCACATCCACTGTCAACCCAATTGCGTCGGCAGGACCACCGGCTCCACCGTTGCCGCTGCCGGTGACGTTACCGCCGGTGACGTTGCCGCCATCGCCGCCACGTACCACGCCGCCTTCCGACACACTGACCGAGCCACCGGGCGGCGTCGCCGGATTGGCAGAGACGCCCACATCCAGCCGCACGCCGCCGCCGTCGCCGCCTGCGGTGGCACCGTTGCCGCCGTTACCCGCCTGCATCACGCCGGTGACGATGACATCACCGCCGCCGTCGGCCAGAGGAGGTGTGGCCGCGCCAGGACCGGTCACCGCGATGGGGCCGCCTGCGCCGCCGGCACCGCTCGTCCCTGCGCCGCCGTTGCCACCCCGAATTTCGCCGTCGTTGAGCAACTCGCCGGTGGGCGACGAGATCGTCACATTCACCGCTCCGCCGCTGCCGCCGTCGCTTGCACCCGCACCACCATTCCCAGCGCGGATGACACCCTGGTTGCTGAGGAGCGCCGTGTTGACCGTCACCGAGCCGCCGTCGTGGCCGCGGCCCTGGGGATCGTCATCGCCGTCGCCTGCTGCAATCGTGCCTTCGTTGTAGATTGTCTTTGCTGTCAGCTCGACGTTGCGGCCCGGCGCGCCCGCTGTCGCCCGAATTTCACCAAAATTCTGGATCTCTTGCGAGGCAAAAATGCCCAGCGCGGCGTCGGGTGGCCCCAAAATCACGCCGTTGTTCTGCACACCGGCGACTGTCACCGCGCCCACCAACTGCACAGTGCGCCCAGAGAGCACGCCGACAATGTCTTCGGCATTGGGCAGCCGTTGCGGTTGCCACGTGTTGGGATCATTCCACGGGCCGCTGTTCACGGCGATGATGGTCGGCCCCAACGGTGCAAGGATTGCGGTCATGGCGAAGGCTGATTCTTCTACCAGAGCGCCGTCCACGGCCAACAGCAGTGTACTGGTGAGTGGGCCGAGGTAGCTGTTGGCAGGTAGGGCGATGTGCTTGGTTGCCGCTTGCCCAGGATTGATTGGCTGCTGTGACGTCACCGGCGCGCCCACGAAGTCGGGGACGAGTGTCAGCGTGAGCGCAGTCTGAAGCGGGACATTGCCGGTGTTGGTCACATGCGCCGTGATGGTGAAGGGTTTCCCCATTAGCGGCGGATCAGGTGTCACTGTCTGCGCGAGGACGTAGCCAGAGCGGCCGATGACGGTGGTGTCATTTTGTGTCACCGAGACGCTGCCGTCGGCGGTGGCGATGTCGATGCGCACCGTCAACTCGGCGCTGGGCAGCACGGTTGTCGGCGTCACTGTGATGGTTTCGCGCCAGCGAGCACCGGCGGCCAGGTTCACCGTCCACGTGACGACGCCGCCGGGCGTGACCTGTGTAGGCAGCGTCGCCGTGATGAAGAGTGGCAGAGACTGGTTGCCGGTGTTGTCGGCCGTTATTTCGTAACGGACCGGCCGTTGCAGGATCACGGTTTCAGGATTGCGGGCAATCGTCGTCACCAGGCCAAAGTTGGGGGGGGTCACGGAGAATGTGCCTGCGATGCGCTCTGCGACGCGCTGCGATGTGGTCACATCCAGCGTGTAGCCCACTTCGCCTTGTAGGTCGGCAGGGATTTGCAGCGCCACACTTTCGGCCCAGGTCTGCCCCACAGGGATCGACGCCGTCCACACCTGTACGGCGTTGCCGCCCAACCCAGCGGGCAGTGTTGCCGTCACCCGGGCGGAGAGGGCGACGTTACCGATGTTGGCAATCTGGAAAGTGATGAAGCCGGGCCGCCCTGCCACCAGTGGATTGGGCGACGCCACTGCCGAGAGAAGCATCTGGGGCAGGTAGTACTCGTCGGCGCCGATGTCGGGGGCGCGGTCGGTGGGGCGCGGGTCGCCTTGCCAGTCGTGCTCCACGTTGGAAGCCAGCGCGGCTTCGCGCGCCGGGCTGTCGTTGGTGAGGCGGAAGTCGTTGTTCGCCAGGTCCACAAAGAGCGGGTCTGAGGTGACACGCAGCGTTCCTTCGCTAAAGCCGCCGGGATTTGTGGGCGCTGTGCCGGCGTCGGTTTCGTTGTTGAACCAGAGCGTGCCATTGGCGTTGACGCTGCCGCCGTCCAACACGAAGACGCCCAATTCATGGAAAGCGATGATGTTGTTGAGCAACGGCACCACACTCTGCGCGCCGCCGGTGGCCTGTACGCTGATGGCGCTGCCGTCGCCGCCGTTGTTGAAGACGAGGGTGTTGTGTGTCAACTGCGGCGACGCCGAAAGGACGTAGACGCCGCTGCCGCTGCTGCTGGCGGTGTTGCTCACGATGACATTGTTGATGATCTGTGCGGTGCCGGCCTCAACGTAGACAGCGCCGCCGTTGAGTGCACTGTTCTCAAAGAGATAGTTGCCGTCGAAGAGGGCCTCGCTGTAGGCGATCATGACGCCGCCCGCCGACTGCGCCTGATTACCGGTGAAGCGGTTGCGGATGATCTGCGCCGGGCTAAAATCAACGTAGATGGCCCCCGCCGAACCGGCCCTGTTTTGATCGAAGTGGTTACCCGTCACCGTAGCGGCGCTGGCGTCGGCGAAGATGGCGCCGCCAGCGGTGTCGGCGCGGTTCTGCTTGAAGGTGTTGCCCAGGATCTGTGCCGTGCTGCTGGTGAGGAAGAAAGCACCACCATCTTTGCTGGCGCCGTTGCGCTCGAAGAAGTTGTCTTCGAAGGTGGCAGTGCTGTTGAGCAAGAAGAAAGCGCCACCGGCCACAGCGTTGTTGGTCGTCACTGTGTTGGTGATGAAGCGGGCGTCACTGCGCAAGAGGAAGCCCGCGCCGCCGTAGACGACACTGCCGCCGTCGCCAATGATGGTGTTGCTGAAGACGGGCGAGGCATCGACGATGAAGAGATTGCTGCCTGCGTCCTGGCCGTCGGGGCCGCCGCCCTGGCCGCTGCCGTTGCCGCCCTGAATTGTGAGGTTCTCGATTATCGGCTCTACACCGCCGCTGATGTAGATGGAACGCGCCGTGCTAATGGGCTGGATCGACGTCACTTGGGTGATTGGGAAGGAGGCCGTCCAATTGTCGGGATCGTAGCCGCCGCGCAGGGTCACGTTCTTGTTGAGGTAGAGCACCTGACGCACGCCGTTGCGTTCCGTCACCTCGCGGCAGACACCGGCGACCTTGATCAGATCCCCGGCTTCGGCATCGTCGACGGCGGCCTGAACGCTGGTGTAGATGCGGCTGGGGATGCGTTCGATCTGCGCCGCGCAAGGAACAGGAAATTCGTCTGCCCCAATGTCAGGCACACCGGCCTGTGGAATTGATTCGCCGTCGATGTCTTTGGATGCCGTGGTCTTGGCACCTTCGTTGATGGCGGGTGAATCTTTGGTCAGGTGATAGCCGTCGGCGGCGAAGAGTGGATCGTCCTCAATATTGGTTTCACCGAGCGACGGATCCGCCGGTCCATTCCAACGGGTGGCGACGTTGTGCCAGAGGTTGATACTGAGTGTGGCCGACGTCTTTTCGGTGAGCGAGAGCGCCACGGGTTGATCGGCAAAGAGGGTGTTAAGGAAGGTGGCGAGGCTTGTCACCGGCCCGAAGAGATCCAGGAAGACGGCTTCGCCGCCCTGGTTGCGGGCGAAGGTGGTCTGTACGAAAGTGGGCGACGACCCCAGGATCGCCAGCGCGCCGCCACGGCCCGCGGCGATGTTGTCTACGAAGGCGTTGGCGGCGAAGGCAGCATCGCTGCCATTGGAGAGGAAGATGCCTGCGCCGTCGATGGCCTGATTTCCCTGCACCAGGAAGCCTTCAAAGGTGATGTCGCTTTTGTCGGCGTAGAGGCCGCCGCCGTTGCCCACGGCGCGGTTCCCCGCCAGCCGCCACCCGTTGACGCCAATGTTGCTGTCGCTGAGGAAGAGCGCGCCACCATTGCCGCCGGCCTGGTTGCCCTGGGCGTCGATCCCCTGCACGATGGCGCCGCCGGAGCGTAAAATGTAGACACCACCGCCGTCGAGCGTAGCGGTGTTGCTGTAGATGTTGCTGTCGAAGAGGGTGGAATCGCTCTCGTCGAGGTAGATGGCCCCACCCAAAGTGGAAGCCTGATTTGATTCCACCTGGAGTTTCCTCAGCGCCAATTTGCTTAGTTTGGCAAAGATGGCGCCGCCGGCGCGTGCACGGTTGGCGCGGATCAGTGCAATGTCTACGCTGGCGTTGCTCAGGCGGAAGTAGAGGCCGCCGCCGTCTTCCGTAGCCGTGTTCGAGAGGACGGTGGTGTTGCCCAGTTGGGCCGAACTGAAGTTGAAGAGGTAGAGACCGCCGCCGTTGCGCCCGCGGTTGCCCGTCACCGAATTGTTGGTGAGGATGGCGGCGCTGGCGTCGAGGTGGAAGCCGCCGCCGTCGAGCGCAGCCACGTTGTTGTCCACGCGGTTGCCGTCGATGATGGCCTCGCTGGCGGCGAAGAGGTGCAGGCCGCCGCCAGTGCGGGCGCTGTTCCCCTGCACCTGATTCTCTTTGAAGTTGACCTTGGTGCCCTCCAGGTAGGCACCGCCGCCCCGTCCTGTGCCTGGGGTTTGGCCCGCAGCGCTGTTGGTGGTGACGATATTCTCTTGCAGCACACCGGCGGATCCGACGATGTAGAAGCCGCCACCGTCCACGGCGGCCTGGTTGAGCGTCAGCGTGTTGCTGATCACCGAAGGTTCACCCGTCCCCACAAAGAAGCCGCCACCGCGCTGGGCGCTGTTCGATTCCACACGGTTGCGTTCCACGCCGACGGCGCTGTCGAGCAGATAGAAGGCGCCGCCGTCCTCGCCGGCGCGGTTGCCGGTGACCACGTTGTCGAGGATCTGGCTCGTGCTGCCGTTGACGAAGACGGCGCCGCCATCCGTGGCCTGGTTGTCGGTCAACGAACTGCGCTGGAAAGTGGCGGCATCTGCGCTGTCCATGTAGAGGCCGCCGCCTTGGTCGGCGGTGTTGTTGTGCACCTGGCTGTTGACCATGATGGCTTTGCTGCTGACGAAGTAGGCCCCACCGCCGCGGGTGGCTTGATTCCCAAAGATTTCGACATTGCTCAACACCGCAGTGGACGAGATCACATAGAGCCCGCCGCCTAGCGTCGCACTGCCGCCGGTGATGTGGACGTCGAAGATCTCCATGCCCTTGTCCGTCTCGATGGTGAGGCCGCGGCCCGCGCCGCCGGCGTTGAGCACCGTCTTGTAGGTTTCGGGGTGGGGTTGTTCCCAGTCGCACTGCATGACACCACTCTGTGCCGTGGTGGTTTCGCAGTAGCCGCCCTGGATCGTCACATTTTTGCGCACAATGGCCACGGTGTTGTGCCCATCGCGGTTGATGATGGTGGAATAGGCGCGCCCGTCGGTATAACCGGCTACCTTGATCAGGTCACCGTCCTCGGCGCTGTCGATGGCGGTTTGCAGCGTACAGGGCTGTTTCCAATTCAGGCAGAGGTGATCACCGGCGGCGTCGGTGCCGCCTACGGTGGCGTAGCGTGTGCGGCGGAAATCGTACTCGTCGGCGCCGATGTCGGGCTTTAACCCCTGTTTGCGCTCTGTGCCGTCGATGTCCTGGCTCTGCCCCGACACTCTGGCGTTCTGGAAGGCCAGCGAAGTCCGCTTGAGATGATAGTTGCCGTTGTTCGGGTCCTGGAAGCCGGGGTCTTCGCCGGCAAAGTCGTTCGATTGTGAGCCGTCGGTAAAGGCGCCCGACTTGCTGAAACTGGGCGACTGCCCCCAGAAGGTAAAGTCTGCCGCTGCTTCCGTCGGGTAAAAGGTGGGGTAAATAATCGGAATGGGGATGAAGAAACCAAACCCCGGCACAATAATCACGATCAGGTGGGGAATAATCTCCTCACCGATTTTGATGCCGCCGCCACTGTTCTGGGTGATCAGGTTGTTGGCCATCTCCAGATTGGTCTGGCTGTAACCGTAGACGCCCACGCCGCTGTTGCGGGCGATGGTGTTGTGGTAGAGCTTGGCCGGTGGCGGTGTCGCCAATGGCAAGATCAGTTCGGGGCTGAAGGGTGGCGGCATCAACGGCGGCAGCAAGATGAAGAACTTGAAGATCGAGCGTTTCTGGCGCATGTAGACGGCGTTGCCCTGATTCTCTACGATCATGTTGCCGCTGACTTCGGCGGCGTCGAAGAGCCACATGTGGATACCCACCCCCACATGACCGCTGGACGCGCCGGCGCTGTTTTTGGCGATGTAATTGTTGAGGATGCGGATGTCACCGGCTTCGCTGTAGATGCCGCCGCCGCCGCCGCGCCGTTCCACCAGCGCCAGATCAAAGATAAAGGGGACAAACTCCATCTCCCCGGCGCTGGTGCGGTTCTCGATGATGCGGTTGAACTGGATCGTGGCCGGGCTTTTGAAGGCATAGATGCCGCCACCACTTGATCCAGCCGAATTGTTCTGAATCAGCATGTTGCTGACCTGGGCACGGCTGCCTGTCATGTAGACGCCGCCGCCGTAGCCACTCACCGAGTGGTTGCGGATCTCACCGCCTGACACCTGGGCATCGCTGGCACGAAAGTAAAAGCCGCCACCGTCGGTTGCGCCGGTGTTGGCGCGCACAATCACATTCTTAAATTCACCGCTGCCTACGTTGACATAGACGCCCGCGCCTGCCACAGGGGCGATGTTGTTCTCGATAGTGCTGTCTACAAAGATGGGCTTGCTGCCCACGTCCACAAAGATACCGCCGCCCTGTGTACCCGCTCTGTTGCCCAGGACAATCACATTGCTGAAGACGGGGCTGGCGTTGAGGATGTAGACACCGCCGCCGCGCGCCGCGTTGCCGCCGGTGAGCGTCACATCGTAGATCCTTGGCTCGATGCCTTCGTTGATCACACGCACCACAGTGCCGCTGGTGGCGCGCAGCGTCGTCGGGTAGAGGGCGGGATTATGGGCGGTGAAATCGGTGCTCCAACCACCCTGGATCAGCATGTTCTTGTTGTTGATCAACGACACCGAGCCAAGGCAGGTGCCGCTAACCAGAATCCTGTCGCTGCCCAACAACACCCGGTTGACGGCATCTTGCACCGAAGGCCAGAAGCTTGTCCCCCGTTCCTCGGTGACAAGTTTCACAGCACAGGCGCTCGTATAGCTAGGGGTTCCGTCACGGCTTTGCGCTATGTCACCCAACACCAACGCCTGTAAGAAGGTGGTGATGGGCAGGTTGCGGTCGCTGTCGTTGGGATCAAGGCCGGCGAAGTTGACTGTGGCCGTACTCTGCATTTCCTTAATCTGGCCGGGGATCGCTTCCACTGTGGCGCGGGCGAGTACCGTCACCACCGCCTGTTCACCGATGTTGAGTGTGCCCAGATTACAGGAGAGGCTCCCCAAGTTACAGCCACCACGGTTGCTGCTGATGGCGATTGCCTGCTGTTCCGGCGGCAGTGCATATTGAAAGGTGATGCCCGCCACACTCGCCTTGCTGTTGTTCAACACAGTGATGGTGTAGCTGGTTTCTACGTCTTTGGACAGGTTGAGGTTGCTGGACGTGTGAAAGAGATTGAGGCCGCGGTTGTAGTTGGACTCGTAAGCGCCCGCGTCCACCGGCTGCAAACGGCGTTCAGCGGCGAGGTCGAAGAGAGCAAATTCCGCGCCGACCTCGGGCAGATCCACGCCGCGGTTGTAGCCCGCCGAGGTGCGTAGGATCGAGTAATCGCCGCCGGCTGCGTCTTTGAAAGCGGGATCACCGAAGATGGGCGACAGTTCGGTGAACAGCTCTTCCGTCCAGTGGCGTTCGCTGTGGTTCCACCAGACGTTTGACGATTCCACCGCCTCTGCGCCGTCGCTGCCGCCAACGCCCACCTCGTGGTTGGCGAAGATGTTGTTGGTGAGCACCAGCCCGTCACCTTTGGCGGCATAGTAGACGGCAATGTTGCGCCCATCGCCCGAAAGATTCTTGTGGATGTTGTCGGCGATGGTGTTGTGGAGGAACAACGCCTTGGTGCCGCTCATAAAGACGGCGCTACCCAGCCCCGAAGAGACGCCGATGGAGTTGCGCACCATCAGGTTGTCGATGAGTGTCAATTTGCCGCCGTCCATCACCATGGCGCCGCCGGATCGCGACGCCTCGTTCTCGCGAAAGATAGAATCTGCCACCAGCCCTTCGGCATCTTTCAGATAAAGACCGCCACCGTTGTCTGCGATGGTAATGGTTTCGCTGATGATACAGGATGGATCAGCAGGTGTAATACACTTGATGATGGGCGGATCGACGACGGTGATCACCTGGGTTTCGGTGAGGATGCCGTTGATGCGCACATATTGCAGGAAGGGGATCTTGTTGCGCTGCACCACGTTGTGGGTGAACGAGAGTTCTTTGGTGCCCGACACGTATGCACCGACGCCGATACCGGCTTCGGCCCCGCGCGCCTGGGTGCGTACAAAGCTGGTTTCGTTGTCCTGGATCGTGTTGCGGGTGACGGTCATGCTGCCGCCGTCGAGGTAGAGACCGCCGCCACGGTCGCCAATGTTGGCTTCGAAGGTGCTGTCGCTGACGGTGTGGGTGCCGCCCAACAAGAAGACGCCGCCGCCGTCGATGTCGGCGCGATTGGTGTTAACGCTGTTTGTTTGGAAGCGTACTTGCCCGCCCACGGCGTAGACACCGCCGCCGTTGCTGCCCTGGTTGGCCGAGAAGGTGGAATTTTCGATGCTGCCGCTGATTTTGTTGAGGTAGACGCCGCCGCCAGGCCCCCGGAAGGATCGGTTGTTGTTCACGGTTGCGGTGGCGAGGGTGAAGGTGCCGCCTTCCACAAAGAGCGCTCCGCCTGCCACGTCGGCCTGGTTGCCGGTGAAGGTGGGTGCGGTGAGTGAGAGCGCAATGTTACGGCCATAGATGGCGCCGCCGCTCTTGGTGACCACTTCGGTGGTGATCACAGAAGTGGCCGTGGCTGTGGATCGTCCGCGCTGTGTGGCCGCCAAGTTGGATGCGACGGCGACGCTCTCCGCCGCGCCGGGCAGTTGACCAACGCCGCTGGGCATGGGCTGCTGCAAGAGCGCCATGATCTCGCCCATCCCCATGCCGGGGGCGGCACCAAGCAGATCCGGCGTAAGTTCGACGCGGCCATCGCGTACCAGTCCGCGTGCGGTGAGTTCTTCCAGCGAAAGCCACTGCGGCGCGAAGGCGGCTGCAATCTCGTCTGCAACAGGGCTGCCAGTTGCGGCGGATCTGGCCCTCGCCGTGATGGTTACCCCCGCCAGGTTGCCGGTGAAGGCGACAACTCTGTCGAAGGTGAGGCTTGGCCCTTCCCAAAAAATCGCGCCGCCGCTGCCTTCGGTGAGGGTGCGGTTTTGCTCAAACCGTCCTCCCCCGCCGCTGCCGCTGCTGCCCAGGGCGTAGATAGCGCCGCCGCTGCCTTCGGCCTGGTTCGAGAGCCAGGCGCTGTCGGCCAATGTCACCGTGCTGGTGAGGAGATGGGCCGCGCCGCCGTCGCCAAGCGCTTTGTTCTGCGTCAACGTGCTGCCGCTCACCTGGAGCGTGCCGTTGGCCAGGGTGAATGCGCCGCCGTTGCCGTCGGCAAGGTTGGCGGTGAAGGTGCTGTTTTCAAGGACGAGCGTTGCCGCCGTCAGTGCCAGCGCGCCGCCGTCTGCCGTGGCGGTGTTGTCTGCGATTTGGCTGTTACGCACGGTGACCTGCCCACCGTCGGCGCGCACAAGCGCGCCGCTTTCGGCACTGTTCCCTTGTGCGGTGACGCCGTCGAAGAGGACGGTGCTGTTGCTTTCGGCGAAGATTGTGCCTTCGCCTGTGGTGCTGTTGAGGCTGAAGACGCTGTTGTTGGTGAGGTTGAGGGTGCTCTCTTGCAGGTAGACGACGCCGCCATTGCCCTGCCCAGTCTGGGCGGTGACCGTGCCGGCGTTGACGAAAATTTGGGCACTGTTGGCGAAGAAGGCGCTGCCCCGCCCGTTGTTGGCGGTGTTGAGGGTGACAAGTGAGTTGGCGTTGGCGCGCAGTTGACCGCCACTGAGCGCCGCGGCGCCGCCGTCGGCCCCGGCTGCATTGCCCTGTACGGTGACGCTGTTGAGTGTGGCTGCCCCCGCGGCGAGGTAGAGCGCGCCGCCGGAGGCTGTAGCCGTGTTGTTGCGCACAGGCGCGCCGGTGACGGTGGCCGATCCATTGGCAATGGCGATTGCGCCGCCATTGTTGGCGGCGCTGTTCAGTTCGAGCTGGCTAAGTGGATCGATCTGGATACTGCTACCCGCGGCCGGGCCGGCAAGATGGATTGCGCCGCCGTCCGCCGTGGCCTGGTTGTTGGTGAGGGTCACACCGAATAGGTTGGCTGTTCCGCCGAAGAGTGCAATCGCGCCGCCGTTGGCTGCGCTGTTGTTCGTCACTGCTACGTTGTTGAGGGTGAGGCCGGCGTTTGTCACCAAAATGGCGCCGCCGTTGCCGTCTCCACCACCTGCTGTGCCGCTGCCGCCGCTCATCGACAGATCGCGCACGGTGACAATGGCACCGTTGGCAATCACCAATGCACGCCCGCCCCCCAGTGGGTTGAAGATCACCGGATTGAGGATCGGGTTGGGTGCGCCGTCAAAGTTAAGCGGATCATAGCCGCCGGCAATGGTCACCGAAACAGGGATACGCGCCATCTGGTTGCCGCCGCTGCGGTTAACCACGCCCGAATAGAAGCCCTGGGCAACGCGGACAGTGTCCCCTGCGCCGGCCTGATCGACGGCATATTGGAGTGTGCGACAGGCGCTGAAACGGGTGGTGCAGCCGCCGCTGTCGACGCCGGTGGTGGAGATGTAGCGGGTGACGCCCAACGTCCCCTGTGCCACAGGACGGGCAGGTGCGGCGGCCTGGGCGTCCTCACCGGTGAGGCGCATGGCGGAGACGAGCAACGTCGCCAGCAGTAGCGCGCCGAGTAGGGGCAAGATGCGCACTGTCCATACGCGTAAAGGACGATTCGAATCAAAAGAATGGTGCATTGGGGCCTCGCTTGTCGCCGTATCGAAAACGACGGCAGGTTAGGAATCAACCAGTGTGTGGTGTAGATGCGGCTCTGCTACACCTGGTTGTATTCCTGGTGAAATCGGTCGACGGAATCACACGGAGAAAATTAGACGGCAGAGAGATTGCCAGCGTTGAGTGTACTTGATTCGTAGGGCCACTTCAAGAGGACAATTGCCCAAAGAACTTACAATTCCTACTCGCTGTAATCGGCGTTTGGCGCTGCCCACAGACGCGGGTAGACTGGAAGGAGCGACATAACCGCGGTTCAGGAGGGCGAATGTGACGATGCTTGAGGGGGCAATGCTGTGGGATCTAGATGGGACGATTGCAGATACGGCCGATCTGCATTTCCGGGCGTGGCGCGAAACATTGGCCGACGAGAGGATTGCGTACACGCGGACAGATTTCGAGCGCGATTTTGGCCGTTCGAATCCTGAGTTGTTGGCCGAACTGCTGCCGGATCGCAGCACCGCCCAGCACCGCTCCATCGCCGCCCACAAAGAGGACGTCTTCCGCCATCTCATGCACGAAGCAGTGACGCTACTGCCCGGCGTGACGGCCTGGATGGACGAATTGCGCACCGCCGGGGTGACGCAGGTTGTCTGCTCGTCGGGGCCGATGGCGAACATTGCGTCTACGGTGGCGCGACTGGAGATTGCCGACTATTTTCTGTCGCTGGTTTCAGGCGTGCATGTGCCGCGGGGGAAGCCTGCGCCGGATCTCTTTTTGCGGGGAGCGGCGGTGGCGGGCAAAGATCCGGCAACCTGTCTCGTGGTTGAAGACAGCCGACACGGCGTTGAAGCGGCGGCGGCGGCAGGAATGCGCTGTGTGGTGGTGGGGGCGCTGGCGCAGCAACAGAGCGCGCTGTTCCACCTTTTTGCCCATCCCCACCATCTGATCGCCGTGGAAGATCTGTCTACGCGCGGGTGCGCCGAAGTCCTCGCTCAAATGAGCGAAGCACATTTGAACAAGGAGTTAACGTGAGTACGCAGATGCAGCCGACCTCGTCGCTGATCACCAAGTTCACGACATCGCACGGCATCACCATCCGCACGCGGCCCATCCACTCAGGCGATGTTGATCATCTGATTGATCTCTTTCATCACCTCAGCCCCGATACGCGGCGGCGGCGTTTTAATGTGGGGCTGCAAAACATCGATGCACGGCGTGTTCAGGAGACGGCGACGCAGCTCGCCGCGGTGGACAATGAGCGAGACGGTGGCGCCATCCTCGGTTTTGCAGTGATGCCCGAAGGGGAACAATTGGTGGGTGTGGCGAGGCTGGCGCGTTTTTCCTACGGCGAGGTAGAAAACAGCGCAGAAGTGGCGGTGGTGGTGCGCGACGACTTTCAAGGCCAGGGGATAGGCACGGCCTTACTGCGTCTGTTGCTGATCCTGGCGCGGCAGATGCAATTTTCCGCACTTACGGCCACAGTACAGGCTGACAACACAACCATCTTTCGCATGTTGGCAAAGATGAAAGTGCCAGTGCATACCCGCACTCGCCAGGGCGAAACCGAAATGTGGATCGCCCTGGACGATGCAGAAATTTAAATGTTAAGGCGTTAGATATTCCACATAGAGCACCGGCGCTCGGGCCGGATTCCCCTCGAATGAGTACGCTTCGCGCCGTCCTTCGCCGGTGACGATAACGGCGATGGCATTGCCGCTCTGCCAGCCGGGCAAGTCGATAATCTCCTGTACCACAAGCGAAAGATCGGGCGTGCGCTGGCCTGGGCCGGCCTCGTTGATGGTGGTCCACAGCGGGGGCGACCACGCCACCGTGGTGTTTGTGCGCGTCCGCGCCGAGACGTTGTTGATGGCAGTGGTAAAGGGCGCGGCATGCGCCGTCCGCTCAGCGGCGACTGTCAACGCGTTGACGCTGAGGCTGCGTGTGGCGTCGGTGGTGAATTGGACGTAGGCGTTGGTCACAGTGGCGCCGGGGGGCAGGTCTACATTTTGGAAGCGCAAGCCTACGGTTTGCACATTGCTATCCTGCACCAGTTCCAGATCCGTGCTGTTGGTGTAGATGCCGCCGGACTGCTGCTCCTCGACATCGTCCATGCCCTGGGCAATTGGGACGGCGATTGTGCGCGCCTGCCCTGAAGGGATGGGTGTGGCGGTTGCCGTTGGGGTCGGCGTCGGCGCCGGTGAAGATGGGCTGCCTGCATAGATCTCAAAGCTGTCGATGATGTTACCGTCGATGGTCTTGAAGTAGGCACGCGCTTTGTAGGGATCGCCGTCGACGTAGTAGGTGACAAAGAGTGCGCCGTAGGTGTAGTTGTAACCGGCGATGTCGGCGCTACGGTCTTGGACGCCTGTTACTGGATTCGTGCAATTGTTGCGGCAGTATCGGTCTGCGGTGTAGAGGGTGGCCCACCAGCTATCGTCGTCGTGCATGTCGGCGCGATAGGCGCGTTTGCTGTGTCCGCCCAATCCACTGACAACCACGAAGTTTTTGCCGGGGCTGCCTGCTTCCACCCACATTGTTTCCGCGTTGCCGAATGTCGTATGCTGCCCGTCGGCGTGGACAGGCTCGTTGAAGGTGAGTGTGCGAGCATAGCTGTGTTCGTGCCCTGAAGTGATCATGGCACCGTTGTCCTGACAGGTTTGATATTCCGCCCACAGGCGCTCGTTGATCTTATTGCCGGGCTGTGTGTCGTTCATTTGATGATGCCAGACACAGACTTTCCAGATATGCTTGTCACCGCTCAGATGTTGCTGGAGGAACGCCACATTTGAATCGAGCACCTCGCCAACTGTTACAAACTTGATCCCATTGTGGCTGAGTGTGTAATTTGGTCCATTCAGCAAGGTGGGATCATAGCCATTGCGCGTCAATCGGTCACGCATAAACGGTTCAAAGTCCGACCAGACGTCGTGGTTGCCTTCTGCACCTAAATAGAGGAAATCAGGGCCAAGGATGGTGTTGACATTGTTCACCCATGCAGAGGTGATCCCCTGACGGCCTGAGTTGTTGATAAAATCGCCGGCGTGGACCACCATCTGCGCGCCTTCGTCGCGGACCAGTTGTAATACTTCATCGAACATCATAGCGCCGTTGGTTCCGTCGCCGCTGTCGGCAAAGTAGGCAACCGTAAAGTTAGGTGTAGTGGGAATGTCGCCGTTGGCAAGCGGCGTCGCTGTGACTGTCGCTGTCGGTGTTGGCGTGGCGGTCGCAATGGCTGTAGCGGTGGAAGTTGCTGTAGGCTGCCCTGGGGAAGTGGTATAGGTGATCCAGAGCCTGGGTGCTTGGGCCGGGCTACCCTCATAGGATTCAGCGACGCGACGACCGGTGCCATTAAAAATGAGGGCAATGGCGTTCCCACTCTGCCAGCCGGGGAGATCCACAATTTCTTGGAGGATGGCGGAGAGATCGGGCGTCTGCTGATCGGGGCCAGCCGCGCCGATGGTGGTCCAGAGCGGCGGCGTCCATTGTACCGAAGCGGCGGTGCGTGTCCTTGTTGAGATGTTGAACGGCGCAAGCACAAACGATGATGCGTTGGCGCTCTCTTCACCGTAGATGTTGAGAGAAGTGGCGGCGATGTTACGCGTCTCATCGACGGTGAACTCAACATAGGCGCCGAGGATCGTCGCCCCTGCCGGCACCGTCACGCTGCGGAAGCGCAGGCCGATAGTTTGCAGCGTACCGTCGTGTGTCAATTCAAGATCGCTGCTGTTGGTGTAGATCGAGCCCGAACCAGACTCCTCGGCGTCGTCTTCGGCGGCGGCGATGGGTAGATAGAGCGAAAATATTTCACCTGCGCCAGATGCATCATCGGTTGGTGTAGCCGTCGGTGTGGTTGTCTCTGTGGGCTGCGGCGTCTCCGTCGGCGTGGACGTAGCAGTCTCTGTGGGTAGCGACGTCTCCGTCGGCGTGGACGTAGCAGTCTCTGTGGGCTGCGGCGTCTCCGTCGGCGTGGACGTAGCAGTCTCTGTGG
>WGMT01000086.1 GCA_016124945.1 bacterium
CTGGAACTGGCCCGCCTCAACGCCGCCAAAGTGGGGGCGACGAATGTGGAATTCCGCAAAAGCGAGATAGAATCGCTGCCTCTGCTCGATAACTCGGTGGATGTGATACTTGGCAACTGCGTCGTCAATCTCTCTCCAGAGACAAGCGCCGCCCTGGCCGAAGCCTACCGCGTGCTGAAACCAGGTGGGCGTCTCGCTATCGCCGAAGTGATAGTAGACGGTGTTCTAGGCGCGTTTCCCATCTCTGAGGCGCAGATTCAGGCCGGGCTGGACACAGCAGGCTGCATCTTCGGCGCCATGACCACCGACCAGCTCACCGGTCTGCTGCACACAACGGGCTTCACAGAGATCGACGTCGTCATCCAGCACCGCTACAGGCCCGACGAGTTGCTGGACAAGCTGCCGGCCGAATTGCAGAGCCAGTTACAAAGCCTGGAGCCGGCCGTCTTGCAGGAATTGATGGCGTGCTTCACCAGCGGCGCCATCCGCGCAAACAAAAGAAAGTAGTGCTGTCGCAGGAAACTCCTGAAAACCCGTGCAATCCGTGTCATTCTTTTTTTTCTTCTTCTTATCTTCTTCTTATCTTCTTCCTCCCTCTTTCGTTAGGACTTACACAACTCGCTTCTAAATGATCCTCTCGCCAAATTCCGATGCATGGAATACCCCGTAGGATGGGTTACGACCGCTTACACTCACGCTGGTCGTCCCGCCAACTTTGGCGGTCGTAACCCATCGTGCGACTCAGCGAGAGAACCACGAAAAGAGCAAGTTGTGTAAGTCTTTTTCTCCAACAAGTAAGCTACAACCTCAAAAGACGTCGCTGCTACACCTCAAAAGGCGATAGCAAGGACCATTTGTACCAGAGCCCCTTATCTCGGCGTTATTAGCGATGTTAGGCCCCTCTTTGCATGCAAGAATACAAAACGCTTTGCGCTTACGAATCTTTACCCCGCAAAGCGGACAATCTTGTCCATTTCATGCTGCCAGGAGAAGATACTGCATGACAACCACGAACACCCATCTCGATGAAGTGGAATCTCGCCTTATCGAACAGGCCCAATGCGATCCCGCCTTCCGCCGCCGCTTGCTAGACGACCCCAAGGCCACTATCTCCGACTTCCTCGGCATGGATCTGCCACAGGGCATGACCATCACCGTGCTAGAAGAAGAGCCGGGCCGGCACATCCTGGTGCTACCCCCCGCCCTGCCCGACCTGGACGCCCTGCCTCTGGACGATCTGGCACTATCCCTGGTCGGCGGTGGGCGCACCCTTCGGCCAGGGGTACCCGGCATGAACACGGATGAACGTTCAGCAGATAGACGACGCACTGGACAATCGGCCTGTTGAAGTCGGTGTTGAGAAATATCGTGATTGTATACCCCAATATGGAGATTGTATGAAGAATCGATTCAGCCGATTGCTGCTTTTGTTGCTGACCGTAGGCGCCATTGGCTTTGGGCTGGTCAGCACCCTGCATTTCACTGCCTCCCCAACCTCAGACCTGGCCCAATCGGTCCCACTAAAGCTAAAACCCGCCGTCGACAAGCTGGCGAAGATCAGCTTTGTGCGCCACGCTGCCGCCGCCGAGTTGGACAGCAACGCAGACACAGCGGCCGACAAACGTTTCGGCCAGCCCGACTTCTCGACAGGCACCGCGCCCACCGCGCCCACTGCCGACACCCTTAACCAGCCCGGCGATCTCTTCGTCTATGATCGTACCGGCCAAATCTTCATCGCCGACACAGCCCATAACCGCGTGCTGATCTGGGACAGCGTCGACCTCTACGAAAATGGCGATCCTGCCAATGTGGTGCTGGGCCAGCCTGATTTCTTAACCGCCGATGTGCTGGATCCGCCCACCGCCGCCGACATGAATGCGCCGCGGGGCATCACCGTGGGCTTCGACGGCCTGATCTACGTCTCCGACACCGGCAACAACCGGGTGTTGGTCTTCTTCCCCGTAAACTACGACGACGAATTTATTCCCGGCGAGTCTTGGCCGATCTATGAAAGTGGAATGGATGCAACGTATGTGTTGGGGCAGATCAACCTGACGAGTAACGTGGCCCGGCCTACCGCGGGTGACACACTCAGCCGCCCCAATGCCATCGTCACCGATGTCAACGACAATCTGGTGGTGGCCGACACCGGCAACAATCGAGTGACGATCTTCACCTGGCCGCTCTACGACGGCAAGTCTGCCTCCTTCATTCTCGGCCAGGAGGGAGACAATCCCTTCGCCAATGCTGCGCCGAATCCACCCACCCGGCGCAGCATGAACGCGCCCACCGGGTTGGCCGTGGGGACAACGGCCGGCGAACTCTACGTGGCGGACACGGGCAACAACCGCATCCTCGTCTACACCGACGATCCCCTGGACAGTGAGGCGGACGGGATCATCGGCCAGCCCGACTATGTCAGCAACAGCCCCAACCACAGCGGTGTCGGCGCGACCGGCCTCAACCACCCCACCGGCCTCAAGATGGATGCCGGCAGTCGGCTCTTCGTCGCCGACAGCCACAACCACCGTGTCCTCGTCTTCGACCGCACCACATCGGACGTCACCGCAGACGCCGTCTTTGGACAAGACGATTTCAGCGGCGGCGCGCCCAACAGCGGCGGCATCAGCGCCTCGTCGCTCTACACGCCCACCAGCATTGCCACCGACGCCCTCTTCATGGATGTCTACATCGCCGACAGCGGCAATCACCGCGTGCTGCAATACGATCAGCCCCTGGAAAATCCTGCCCCTGTGATTGCAGAACTGGACCCAGGCACCGTGCCGCCTGGCCTCACCGATTTCTCATTCCTGGAATATGGCAAGCAAGGCTCCTTCACACTGGCCATCTGGGGATCGGGCATCATCTCCGACACCGTCATCGAGGTGAACGGCGTGCCCCGTGCCACCGGCACAAACTTCCTGGGGCTGGCCTTCGCCGACATTCAGGCCGCCGATGTAGCCAACAGCGGTGTGCTCACCGTCACCCTGCGCAACCCAGCGCCCGGCGGCGGCGTCTCCGCGCCCTTTGCGCTCCAAATCTACGAGCCACAGCCCGGCGATGAAGTAGCCGACAACGTGCTGGGCCAGCAGAGCTTTACGAGCGATCATGGCCCCTGGATCCCCACGGCCAATGACAACATCTTCGATCCCAGTGGTTTGGTGGTAGACAGAGAGAGCGGGCGCGTCTTCCTGGCTGATACAGGCAACGCCCGCGTCTTGAGTTGGTCGAGCAGCGAAGCCCAGAACAACGGCGGCAATGCGGATTTGGTCTTGGGCAAACCTAACTTTGAAACCTACTTCTTTAATGAGTCGGCAGGCATCAGCCTGATCCGGCCGGTGGGGCTGGCGTTGGACAGCCAGGGCAATCTCTACGTGTCCGACGCTTCAGAAGGGATGGTGCTGGTTTATACAAAGCCCTTTACCAACGGCATGCCCTCGGCGCTGATCATCAACGGGCTGAACAACCCGGTGGCGCTGGCGCTGGACAGCCAGGACAATCTTTACGTAGCCGACACCCACAACCACCGTGTACTCCTCTACGAGAAACCGCTGGCCGACAACGACACCATCCCTGATCATGTCTTTGGTCAGCCGGACTTGAACGGCGTCGCGCCCAACGCGGGGGGCGCTATCAGCGCGCAGAGCCTGGACTATCCTAGCGGCGTAGCGCTGGACACAGCGGACAATCTCTACGTGGCCGACAGCAACAACCACCGCGTACTGGTTTTTCTGAATCCGCTGGGTAGTGACAGCACCGCCGACGCGGTCGCCGATGTAGTCTTCGGGCAGGGGGGCGACTTCACCACGGGGGTGGTCAACAAAGGTGGCGTCAGCGCCGAGAGCTTAAACTTCCCCTATGGCCTGTTGGTGGATGAGAAGGGCAATCTCTACGTGGCCGACATGGACAACAACCGCGTGCTGGGCTACGTCGATCCGCTGAACACCGATGAGGTGGCCGATCTGGTGCTGGGGCAGGACGGATCCTTTGCCCGCAATCAGGTTAACCAGGGGCGCAGCGCTGCTGCAGGCAGCACTCCTCGCGGGCCGGGTACTTTCTATGCGCCCATCACCATCGGCCTCAATGCAGACGGCGATCTCTTCGTCACCGACAACCGTAACAACCGTGTGCTCAGCTTCCGTGGTCCGCTAACGCTGTCCGCAGAATCGAAGCTCTACCTGCCCAATGTGAAGAGGTAGAAGAGATCTGGAGATTGGGAGATTGGTTCTTTCGCCTAATCTCCTAATCTCTCAATCTCCTGTACTGCGCTATGCTCACCATCCAATTACTTGATCAAACGTCGATTCGCCCATTCGTTCAACTGGCCGATTCTGGGCTGCGCCGTCATCTCCTGCGTGGCGCGGACAATGCCGATTTGCGTGTCTGGGGCGCGTCCTTTTGGAGACAGCCTGCCGGTGTGGTCATCGTCGAGCAGAAGGGGGATGAAGCGCACCTGCTCGATCTCTACGTGCTGCCCGCCTACCGTCGCTCCGGCATTGGTGCGGCGCTGCTTGCTGAAGCAGAGAAACAGATCGGTGAGGCCGGCGTCCCTCGTATGCGCACGCTCTACCGTTGTGATGAACACAGACCGGCTTTTGAAGCGCTCCTGATGAAAGCCGGTTGGGCGCCGCTGGTCCATCGTAGCACGATCTTCTGGGTCTCGTTTCAGTCTATCCTTCGCCCGTGGGTGACGCGCTTTCAGTTCCGCCCGCCCTACGAAGTCTTCCTTTGGAGCGAATTGACTGAACACGAACGCGCCGGTTTGCTGGCCCACGGCGCAGCGGGGGATTGGTATCCCCCCACGCTCTCCCCCTTCCACCGCCCCGACGACGCCTGGGATCCGGCCACGAGTGTAGGTCTCCGCTATAACGGCGAAGTGGTGGGCTGGTGCCTGACCGTGCGCGAAGAGAAAACAGTGCTGGTGGAGATACTCTTTGTCGATCCGCCGCTACAGCGGTTGGGGCGTGGCTTTATGCTGGTGGCCGAGGCAATCCGGCGTAAAGTTGCCGGCAGAGACGACTACAGCTACTGGCGTGTCAGCGCAGAGAACGAAGCCATGATGCGTTGGTCTCGCAAAGCCTTTGACGGCGGATTGATCGACGAGTACGAAGAGTGGTTCAGCGAGAAGACGTTGACTCGGTGAGGGGAAAGATACAGAAGAGTTGTGCCCCACAAAGCAACGGGAAGGCAGAAACAGAAGAAGGACACGGATTACACGGATTATTAGGATTCCAGAGTAGAAAACGCTTTGCTTTAGCGTATCCGCAAGGCAATCGCTGAATCTGGAAAATCCTGAAAATCCGTGTAATCCGTGTCCCTCTTCTTTTCTCCTCTGCTTCGTGTATCTTCGTGTGGCTTCGTGGATCAATCTCCGGATCGACCCTGTGTCAAACCTGTGTGTGCAGACGGCTGTACAGCCCGCCCTGCTCGATCAATTCGTCGTGGGTGCCCTGTTCGATGATGCGGCCACGCTCCAGCACGAGGATGCGGTCGGCGCGGCGGACGGTGCTGAGGCGGTGGGCGACGATCAGGCAGGTGGATTGAAGCTGATCCAGCGTCTGCTGAATTGCCGCTTCGGTGGCGGCATCGAGGTGACTGGTGGCCTCGTCGAGGATCAGGATCTTGGGGCGTGGGGCCAGGGCGCGGGCAAGCACCAGCCGTTGGCGCTGTCCACCGGAAAGGGCGCTGCCGCCTTCGCCCACCCAGCTTTCGTATTTCATGGGCAGCCGCTCAATCTCCTCGTGAATGCCTGCCAGCCGCGCCGCTTCCATCACCTGAGACATGGGCATGTCGGGCTGGTTTAGGGCAATGTTCTCGCGCACGGTGCCGCCGATGAGGAACGAATCTTGCAGCACCACGCCAATCTGACGGCGCAGACGGGCCAGCCCCAATTCGTCAAAAGTACACCCGTCATAGCAGATCCGGCCTTCGTCGGGTCGGTAAAGCCCCAATAGCAGGCGCACCAGTGTACTCTTCCCCGCGCCGGTGGGGCCGACCAGCGCCACCTTTTCCCCTGGATTGACCACAAACGCGACCTGCGCCAGATCGAACCCGGCTTGCTGGGCGTAGCGGAACGAAAGGTCACTCACCTCGATGCGGCCTGCGAGGACGAGCGGCGTCTCGTCCTGCTCGCTTTCTTCGGGGTCTGTTTCCAGCACGTCGGCCATGCGCGCCAGGTAGGCCCAGATCTGTTGCGCCTGGTGAATGTAGCCGGCCACACTGCCCAGCGGGGCGAGGCTGGCGCTGGCCAACACCACCAACGCCAACATCTGGCCCAGATCCAGCCGTCCTGTCTGCACGGCGGACGCGCCGAGCCAGAGCAGCAGCAGTGGTGTGGCTGTGTTCAGGAGAAGAAAGAGGCTGTCGACGCCGGCGAGGTAGCGTCCACGCGCGACGGCGGCTTTGAGGCCGGCGTCGAAGCGGTCGCGCCACTGGGCCGTGATCCACGTCTCCGTGCCCGCCGCCTTGACAGACTCGATCCCCCGCAGCACCTGGACGGAGAAACTTTCCTCAGCCGCCTGCGTCGCCAACGCCAGTTGACTCAATTCCTGTACGCGACCGGTCGTCAGCGAGAGCAGGAGGACGTAGAGCAGCGCCGTGCCGGTGACAATCCCCCCAAACAGCGGAAACTGAACGTAGAGGATCACCAAATAGAGCAACACCAGTGCGCCGTCCAAAAGCCCCGTCAACACGCCCGAGGTGACCAATTCGCGCACGGCGCGGTTGCCTTCCAGCCGCGCGAGCAGGTCACCCGTGGCGCGTTGTTGAAAGTAGGCATAGGGCAGGCGCAACAGGTGGGTGAAGAAGTCGGGGATGAGACGGTGATCCAACTGCTGTTGCAGGCGTACGGTGAGCAGGGCGCGCACCAAGTTGATCCCCGCCTGCGCCGTCAGCGCCAAGATCAGGCCGATCCCCAGGAGTGGGAGCATGTTTTGGGCCGGGTTGGGCAGAATCTGTTCCACCACCAGCCAGGTGGTGATGGGGAGGATCAGCCCGGCCAACTGCAAGAGCAGCGACGCGCCCACAATCTGCGCCAGCAGCGGGCGAATCCCCGGCACAGCCAGCACCCGCGCCAGGAAGGCACGCCAGTGCGCCGATCCGTCGGCGTTCTGGTGGGCGGCGATCTTTTCGGCAAAGTCGGCTTCCGGGGCGAAGGTGAGGGTGACGCCGCTGTAGCCTGCGGCCAGATCGTCGGGCGTCAACGTGCGGCGGCCCAGGGCGGGATCGACCACGGTGACGTTGTCCCCGCGCCAGGATTCGAGCACGACGAAGTGTGTCCCCTGCCAGTGGAGGATGGCAGGGAGTTCAGCCTCAGCCAGTCCTGTGAGGGAGTGGCGAAAGGCCTGCACCTTCAGCCCGATCTGGCGGGCGGCCTGCGCGATCATCAGCGCGGTGACACCGTTGGCGCTGCCCCCGAGCAGCCGTTGGCACGAGGACGACGAGATCTGTCCGCCCCAGTAGCCGCCGATCATGGAGAGGCAGGCAGCGCCACAGTCGGCGGCGCTCATCTGCAAAACAATGGGGACACGCCTGGAACGGCGAGGTGTGCTACGTTGTGTCCTGCTCAATCGTCATTCCCCTTCTGCGCAAGCAGTTCATCTATTTGCGCCAGCAGAGGTTCGAGCGATGCCGGCGCTTCGGCGACGACGAACGCAGGCAGCGGCGGCAATTGTGGCGCAGCCAGTTGGATGCCGGTAAGTTCGGCATAGCGCCGGCGGTAGTGGAAGCTGGGGCTTTTTGTGTGCAGTTTGAGATACAAACCGGCAGCCTGATCACACAGATCAGCGCGTTCGGGGGCGAGACACCAATGTGTGTAGAGGATGTCGGCGCGCTGTCTGTCTGCGCTGTAGAGGCTGAGCAGTGCCGTGAGATCGGCCTGCGCCTGGTCTGTGTCAGACGACACTTGCGCCGAAAGAAGTTTTGTCCTCAGCACAACCTCTTTGCTGTCGGTTGTGGCCGCAATGTCGGCGGCTTGCTGATTGCGTCGGCGCGCCGTTTCCACCCTGCCTTGCCGATGTGCACAGGTCGCCCATTCCACCAAAGTCTCACACAAGTAGGTGCGCATATTGAATCGTTCCAGCATTTCCACTGACAACGCCAGCAGCAGATCGGCGTCGTCCAACCGATCCATGCTCAGATAGGTTTCGCCCATGCGTTGCAGCCCAATCGCGGTGACCCAATCGGTGTTCGCCTGTAGCGCAAAGCGTATCTGCCAGCGATAGCCGGTAAGCGCCTCTTCAAACGCGCCTTGTACGGCGTAGAGATTGACCATGTTGCTCACGGCAACTAGTTGGGTCTGAAAGAGTTGCAGACGGCGGACAATAGCGATCTGTTCTTCGTAGCAGGCCAGCGATTGTGTGTAGTTGCCCCGATCCATGTGGATGACACCCAGTGCGTTCAACGCTTCGGCTTGCCCATGCAGTTCGTTGTGGCGCTGATCCAGCCTTAGTTGTTCCTCAAAGTAAGCCTGGGACTGGTCTAGATACCCAAGCGCCCAGTGGACCGCGCCCATGCCCGACAGCGCGCGGCTGATACCGTCTGGATCGTCTACGGCGCGCAGATGGGCCAACGCGTCCTCGTTCAGGGCCAACGCTTTGGCGTTCTCGCCCTGCATGCGAGCAATGCGCGCCAGTTCCACCCCCACCCGACCCATCGCCCAACGATTTCCACCCACTTCCGCCGCCGCCAGGGTCTCCAGCGCCACAGATTCGGCGTCGCCCCAGCGCGCGGTGACCTCCAACAGCCGGATCCACTCCAGGCGGGGTGGGAAGCTTGCATCGTCTCCTTCGAGGCAGCGGCTGGCCTGCTCGAAATAGCGGATCGACTCCAGATTGGATCCCAGCGCCGCCACCGCCTGCCCGGCGCGATAAGCATAGGCGCCCTCTTTGTGACGGTCACCGGCCATGCCCCAGTGGTAGGCCAACGCCGAGGGCGGCGCGTTGCGTGCTTCCAGCGCCAGGGCGGCGCGCCGGTGTAGCCGCTGCCGGCGCAGTGGACTGAGTTCGTTGACGACGGCGGTGCGCATGAGATCGTGGGCAAAGTCGAGGCGCAGTTCGTCCTGATCCTGGCGCGGGGTGAGCAGCCGCCGGCGCAGCCCCAATTCCATGGCCTGTTCCGTCTCGTCGGCGCTGCGCCCACTGACAGCCTGGGCTTCGTCCAGCGTGGCCGGCGAATCGAGGACGGCCAGCGCTTCGAGCACCTGGCGACCGTCTTCGGGGATCTGGCGCATGCGGCGCTGGATCAGAATTCTGAGGCTGGGCGGCACTGGTAGAGAGGAGGGAAGTTCTTCGGCGTTTGTCAGATCGAGGAGCAGTTCGGTCAAAAAGAGGGGATTGCCGCCTGTCTGCGCCAGCAGCGTATCGCGAATGTGAGGCGTGCGATAGCCGGGGGGCAGCGCCGGCCAACGCCGGGCGATGAGTTGATCCACTTCGTCGGCGTTGAAGGGGTGCAGGGCGATCTCCACCAATTGTCGGCTGCGGCGCAGATCGTCGAGCAGCGTGAGCAGCGCCGGGTTGTCGGCGGCCTCTTCGCTGCGACAGGCGCCGATGAGCAGGGAGGCGGATGTGCCGGTCAGGCGTTGTGCCACAAAGTGAAAGAGTTGCAGGCTCGTCTCGTCGGCCCACTGTAGATCGTCGATAAAGATCACCTGCGCAGTGGCCTGCGCCTGGGCGCCCAGATAGTCGGCAATGGCGGCAAAGAGCAGTTCCTGTGGGTCGCTTTGGGCAGGGGCAACACCGCGACGGGGCGCAAGGTTAGGCAGCAGTCGCCCAAGCTGTTCGATCCAATGTTGTGGGATTTGGGCCAATGCCTCGTCGGAGATGTGGGCAAGTTGCTGGGTGAGCAGGTCGATCCACGGGCGGTAGGGCATGGCGCGCGTGGACTCGTAACAGCGTCCGCTGAGGAGCGCCGTCCCCGGCCGATTGGAGACAAATGCCTGCGCGAGGCTCGTCTTGCCGCTGCCGGCGTCGCCCTGTACCATCACCACCTGAGACGCGGCCCATGCCTGCTGAAGTTGGGCCAGTTCAACTTCGCGGACGAGCAAACTGTGATCTTCGCCGTCGGACACGGGATCGAGCCGGACGGCGTCAAACCGACCGTCGAAAATATCGAGGATGGGCGAACGCTGCGGCGCTACGATCCGCCCGGCGCGGATGTGCTGCGCCAGCTCGGTCAATTCCGGGGTGGGTTGGACGGCCAATTCTTGTTCGAGGAGGGAGCAGCAGAGGTCGTACTGCGCCAGGGCCTCGTCTCGCCGGCCATTTTGGGCAAGCAGCCAGATCAGGCGGGCGTGGGCGGCCTCGGCCAGGGGATCATGTTGCAGCAGGCGGCGGTAGGTGCTTACGGCGGCGCTGAAGTCACCTGCCTCAATCTGCGCTTCGCCTAGCCGCTCCAGGCTTTCTTCGTACAGGCGGCGCAGGCGGTTGCGTTCGCCCAGCAACCAGAGTTCAAACTCGGGCGCGTCGGTCAGGTTCATGCCCTGGAGGAACTCTTCGCGGTACAGAGCAACGGTAGCAGGCAGATCGCGCCCGTCTGCTACGCCCTGTTCAAACAGATTGACATCCACCGAGGCGGCTTCTGTGCGGACGGCGATCATCTTGTCCACATTTTCCAGCAGATCGGTGGAGACGTCCTGGCGGATCCGGCTCAGGTGCCAGCGCAGCGTCCCCGCCGGGTCCTGTGCTTCGCGGCAGAAGATCTGCGCCAACTGTGTGCGGCGCTGTGGACCTTGCGCCAGCAGGAGGTAGGCGAGCAACGCTTCGGTTTTGCGGCTGAGTTGAACCGTCACATCGTCAACGGTGATGGAGACAGCTCCGAGCAACGCAATGCGAACAGACATGAGAACGGCGCACCTTGATTCTGTCCCAAAATCACAGTAGCCCGGCGAAACGAGTCAATGCAGGCGTACGTGCTGCACACTGTGAATTCAGGACAAACGTGAAAAAGGCATTGAGTGGCGTTCATTATAGCCTCACATCCCGGTTGTGCTCTACTTGCCTGTGTCCGCGTTTTCTGCACCACCCTATGCAGACGCAGATGTAATTCAAGTTGGCGCCGCACAACAGTGCCTGGCACGGCCAAGACGTACAGGCTTTAGCGGTCAATTCACTAGCCCGTGCCTGGCACTGTTGGTCCCCAAATTCAAGACACACCGTACAGGCACAGCAGGCTTTACAACAACACAGGTGCGACGCACCGGCTGAAACCAGATACAAAGATAGTGGGTCCTCCTGGCCGGTGAGTCGCACCTGTGGTTACGTAGTGGTTCTCGCGCTAAGTTCGCAAGATGGGTTACGACCGCCGAACTTGACGGGACGGCCAGCGTGAATTGAAGCGGTCGTAACCCATCCTACGGGGCGTTCCACGCGTCGAAATTTAGCGAGAAAACCACTTAGCGGTTGCTCAATATCGGCAGATAGATCCTTTCGTCTGTCTCAGGCAGTGGTTCGGCCCGCCCAGCCGCAGCGGCGCCATAGAGCGTGGGCAAGTAGACCGTCGACTGGCCCGAAGACGAACCACGTACGATCACAGTCCCAGCCATGCCGATACCGCCGGCTGCACCGTGTACGCTACAGTAGTAGGGGAATTCGCCGGCAGTGGTGAAGGTGTGGCTGAAGGTGGTCCAGTTGCTGCCAGCAGGTTGATCGAAGCTGCCGTCGTCGGCGGTGACGCTGTGGACACCTTCGACACGCTGCCAGGTCACCGTATCGCCCACGTTGATTTCGACGAGGTCCGGCGCAAAGACATTGTTGCGCACCTCTATGGTGACTTCCCTAGGAACCGTAGTAGGTGTCGGCGTGCTTGTTGCTGTCGGTGTACTTGTCGGCGACGTGCCTGTTGCCGTCGGCGTACTTGTCGGCGGTATGCCTGTTGCCGTCGGCGTACTTGTCGGCGGTGTGACTGTTGCCGTCGGCGTACTTGTCGGCGGCGTACCTGTTGCCGTCGGCGTACTTGTCGGCGACGTGCCTGTTGCCGTCGGGGTACTCGTCGGCGGCGTGCCTGTTGCCGTCGGTGTTTGTGTCGGCGGCGTGCCTGTTGCCGTTGGCGTACTTGTCGGCGGTGTGCCTGTTGCCGTGGGCGTACTTGTCGGCGGTGTGCCTGTTGCCGTTGGGGTGCTTGTCGGCGTCGGTGTATTCGTCACCTGGGCAGGGGACAGTGAGCCTGAGTAGAGTGTATACGAACTGTTACTCACCTTGCCGGCCACCGGTTGCCCAATGGCGCTACGCAGGACAAGATCCCCGGCCGCGATCTGACCACCACCGCTGCTGACAACACTGCGCGGGATGCTCTCCCCAGCGGCGGAGACGACGAAGACAACCAGCAGCGAGCAGAGGATGCCGACCAGCACGCGTTTGAGCGATCTGGATGTTTGCATCAGGTCCATCTCCTTTCTTGTTGGATGGATGACATGCTACTGGCAGTTCGTACCAAGTTCGGCAAATGTTCCTCCGTTGTAGGATTGGGCACAGCGGGGTGCATTGCCCGCGCCGGTATGCAAACCTGTCTGAGCGCCGGAAACGTAGCTGAGTTGCGACGTACCGAAACTCACGATACCGCCGCCGGTCGTCTCGACCATGTAGGCGCCGTTGGTGGAACTGACCCGAACGATGCTGCCGTGGAATCTTGGGTTGCCGTTGATGCCCGATACGACAGCGCGCTGGCCGCCACAGATATAGCTGTCCCGCACGATAGGGGAAGACTCGCTCATCTGCATGGCGTAGCCGGTGCCGCTGTTGTCTGTGCAGTTGATCAGGCTGTCCTCCGCGCCGAGCAAGACGCTGTCCTCGATCAGGGCCTGCGGAAAGCCGCCCCCCGTGCTGTTGACACTGGCGTAGGCGCCGTTGATGGTGGAGGCCCCACGCGCATGCAGGTGGCTACGCCGGATCGTCGGCTCGGCGTCGCTGGCGTAGACGGCGTAGTGGGCAACGCCCCCACTGCCGTTGATCTCGATGTGGACGTTGTCCATGATCGTCGCCCGAGTGACATCGTCGGCCATCCACACGCCGATGGCGTAGGTGCTGCTTGTGCCGGTGTTCCCGATGTAGAGGTCACTGATGCGGCCTTGATCGTAGAGACGGACTGTGGCCGCGTCTGAATTCTGTACTGTATTGCTGCGCGTCGAGGTCACCTTGGTGACGTTTGGGCCTGCGCCCTTGAGATGGACATAGCCTCTAACTTCCACCAGGCCGGTCTCTGTGTACGTGCCCGGGGCGACCCAGACCAGATAGGGGCTGCTTGCGGTGGGCGTGATGCTGTTGAGGGCGGCGACCACCGATGTATAATGTCCACCCTCTTTGGCGACCACCACCACATATTTGTAGGAGGCGCCGTCGTCGCTGCCGTCGGCAAAGCCGGCGGGCACACCGGTCAGGCCGCTCCAAGGCGCGCCGGCGGCGTAGCCTGCTGTCATGGCATAGGTGGACGTCATGGCATAGGTGCTGGAGAGGGCACGGTTGGCGTCCATGGCATAGGTGGCGGTCAATGCATGGGTGCCGGTGACGGCGTATGTGGACCAATGCGCGTAGGGCACCGATTCGAACTTCTGTCGTGGCAGCGTGGTAAACGGTCCACTGCCGTTGTTGTCGGTGTTCACGCCGATCTGCAGATAGCGGGGGGTGCCGCTGAAGACGGAACTGGTGAGGGGTGTCACCGCGCCTAGCGAGAGGGCAAAATAGCCGTTTTCAACACTCACATTGGTCTGCACTTCTTGCCAGTAGAGCATGCCGCCGGTGTCGGCATCGTAGATCCTGGCTTCGATGGCAACGGTGCCGCTGTAGGGGAGACCGCTGCTATCGGTAAGGTAGCCCTGGTAGCTGACGCTGCTTGGCGCTGCCGACTGAGCAGCCGTGGCCGCCCAGAGCTGTGAAACTTGCAGCAGGGCAAAGGTCATGCAGAGCGCCCCCACCAGGACAGCCGTCGTCAAAAAGAGTTGCCGTTTCATTCTGTTCTCCTTCCGTGGAAATCTTGAAAATCGTGTGTGGAAATCGTGTGTGGAAACCTTGTGAAGATACATGCTCGATTGGATTCCGCTTTGTAGACAAGGGATGTCGCAACGGTGGCCTGGCCATGCCGCACGGTCTGAATGACGGTACAGACGCAGCTCGAATCAGTGCAGATGCGTGTAACTCTCTACCGCTACCCCTGGTCCTCATCATCACCGGACGGGCGAGCCGGCTCATTGTGAATTTGCATTGCCAGCAACTGCACCAGATGCTCCAGGCCGTTGAAGTAGTGCAACTCTCCTGTGGCTGCCTGCTGCAAGGAACCACGAATCAATGCACCGTTTGAAGATCCACATTCTGAAGAGACGCCGTCTTCCTGCCAGATGCGCACGACAAAAGCCCAGGTCCGTTCCGTCACGTCTTCTCCCCTTGTCTGCTTGCGTTTGTCCAACAGGTAAGAGGATATCGCCGGGCTGTCGTACGCGTCTCGCGTGCGGAACCGGATATTGGGAGGCTGTGACAATTTCTTCGGTTGTATGGTAGGGAAGTGTTAGGAGGCCGTTCGAGTGGAGAGGTCGATCCCCTGCGCTGCAAGAAGTTTCTTGTCGCGCAGGATCGTGCGCCGGGTGACGCCGAGTGCGTCTGCCAGATCCTGGTCGGTAGGGGTTGCGCCGGCGGCTGTGGCCTGGCGAATCAGGCGCGCCAGGACATTTCTGCGCCGTACAGACTTGTCGTCGAACAGGTCGTCTTCGGGCGCGTAGATCGTCCAGCGTAGCGTGATCTTGTCTTCGGGGGCGAGCGTTTTGCCGGGCGGCGCACTCGGGCCGGCCAGGGTGACAGTCTGCGTACGTTGGATGCCGGCGCGCTCGTCACGGGCGGCGACGATGGCGGCATTGTCGGGGACGTTGGTGAAAAAGCGGCTGCGCATCACCGGATCGGCGAGGGCCGATGCCTGCCGCAGAAGCTCCTTGTAGGCGGCGTCGAGCAGTGCATCTGCCCTAGTGTCAGCGCCTAATGCACGTTGGAGTTGGGCCAGCATCCAATGCCAGGATTGGACTTCTTCTCCGCCGATCTCCTCTGTGGTAAAGGCGTGCCAGCCCTTTTCGGCCAGATCTTCTGCTTGTCCACGCGCATCTTTTTTGAGCAGCGCCAACCCCAGCGCCGCTTCACACTTGAGGGGATTGAGCCTTTCGCCACCAGCCAGCCAGTTTTCCCTGGCGCGCTGCAATAGATCAATGCTCTGATCATAACGTCCTGTTGCCAGGGTGAAGAGGCCGAAATCCTGTTGCACAAATGCGTTGAAGGTGCTGGAATCAAGCGCCGCCGCCAGCGCTAGCGCCGTCTGAAAGTAGTGCTCAGCACGGTCTTGCTCAGCACGGTCTTGCTCGGCACGGTCTTGCTCGGCACGGTCTTGCTCGGCACGGTCTTGCTCGGCACGGTCTTGCTCGGCCTGACGCCAGGCGATCAGGCCCAGGGTATCGGTGGTGATCACCACGCCCAATCGTTCACCCACTTCGTGAAAGCCGGATTGGGCGGCGGTCACTTCTTTTTCGGCGGCGGCATAGTCGCCCAATGCATAGGCCGCCAGCCCCAAAGATTGATGCGCGATGGCTTCACCCAGCCGATAGTGGACCTCGCGCTGCGCGGCAATGGCTTCGTCGGCCAGGGCGTAGAGCCGATCCCAGGCGCCGACGTTCTGATAGCCGCTCAGGATATTGAGTAACGTACGCGCCTCGCCCAGCCGGTCACCGGCGTCGCGACGGACGGCCAGGGCTTGATCGTACATGGCGAAGACCGCTTCGGCGTCGCCCTCAAGTTGGCTCATGGTCCAGGCGATGCCGTCTAATGCTCGCCCTTCCGCTTTACGATCCCCCAGCCGTTGTGCCAGGGTGAGCGCTGTCTCCAGATGGCGGCGCGCCAGCTTTAAGTCGCCACTGCGCCAGAGCAGATCGCCTAGAATGAGTTCCACCTGCAATTCCTGTTCAGGGAAGCCGTGCGTTTGGGCCAATTCAAGGGCACGGTTCAGCCGGTCATGAGCCACTTCGTGTTCACCGGTGAGCGCCGCCCAGTTGCCCAGCCCCACCAGCACCTGGGTCACCAGAAGCGGATCGCCCAGCGCTTCGGCCAGGGACAGCGCCTCGTCCAGGGTTTCCTTCTGCTGGGTCCGGTCGCCGGTGACTTCACAGGCATGGGTGAGATCCAGCAGCGTCTCGATATCGGTGGGTGTGGCCTTTGCCGGGGTGAGCGCGAGCGATTTCGCCAATGCCATCTGGGCTTCTGCGTGGGCAAATTGGATCAATGCCTGGCTACCGGCGCGGCGGTACTGCGTCGCTGCTTCGTGCTCTCTACCCGCCCGCTCCAGATGACGGGCCCATTGGCCGGGGGAGACAGAAGCGTCAGCAGAGAGTAGATCGGCGATCTGTCCATGCAGATGGCGTTGCCGCGCATCAGGCGTCTGGGCATAAATTGTCTGCTGGATCAGGTCGTGGGCAAACTGATAGCCGCCTGCGGTGGGCTGCAAGAGCACCAGATCGGTGAGTTGCTGCCCGATGTTTGTGATTACCTCGTCACTACGGTCGACGAGATTGCGCCAGAGCCGGTATGGAATGGGATCGCCGATGGCGGCGGCAGCTTCCAGCGCCGTCCACGCAGCCGGTGCAAGGTGACGGGCCCGCTCGGCGACTGTACGCTCAGGCGCTTCTATGCCGCCTTCGATGTCGAGCAGGAACTCGTTAACATAGAAGGGGTTGCCGCCGGTGAGCACCTGGATGCGGGCGGCATCGCCGCGCAGGTGCTGCGGCAAGAGATCGGCTACGTCCTCGACGGAGAGGGGATTGAGGGCAACGGCTGTCAGGTATCCATCCCGTTCCCAGCGCGACAGGAACGACCAGGCCGGCCCCTTTTGGGCGTCCTGGCGTCGGTAGGCGAGCAGTAGTAAAAAGCGGCGATTGGCCAATGTTGGGACAATGGCATCGAGCATCTGCCACAAAGCCGGTTCGGCCCGATGTAGGTCGTCGATGATCAGCAGATGGGGGGCGAGGTCGGCCAGGGCGGCAATGAGTGAGCGGATCGCTGCATAGAGTCGGGCCAGATTGCGCTCGGGCGGCAGTTCGACGAGGCGATCCGCATGACGTTGCCAGGCAGGTACCAGCGGGGCCAGCGCCCCCAGTTCCTCGCTGGGGAGATGCGCTTCCATCTGGACACTCCGGGGCGGGGCGAGCAATTCAGCCAGAATCTGACGCGGGATCTCGAACGGATCGTCTAGCGGGTGCTGGGGAATGCGCACGCTGATCACCTGGATCTGACGCCAGCGTGCGCTCTCGGCAATGGTGGCAAGTAACCGGCTTTTGCCCATGCCGGCTTCTCCCTCCACTGCCAGCACGCGGCCACGCGCCTGGTTTAACTTCTCTACTGCATCCAGGATGTCGGCCCGTTCTTTGCGCCTTCCAACGAGGGGTGCTGCCTGGGGAGATGCGGTGACATGGCGGGCATCCAACTCTGTCTGTAATTGACGAGCAAGACGCTGGCTGGCTGTGCTGGGCGCAGCGTCGAGTTCATGGCGTAACCGGGCAACGAGATCGTCGTAGATGGCGAGCGCCTCGGCGGCACGTCCTTGCCCGGCCAACACACGCATCAGCCCGCGGTGACCTGCTTCGCGGAGCGGATCGGCCTGCGCCAATTGACGAAAGTAGATCAGCGCCCGTCCATGCGCGTGGCGTGATTCCGCTTCCTCTGCCAATGTCTGTAAAGCGCTGAGGTAACTTTCGTGGAGTGCAACGCGGGGCAAGAGGATCCAGTCATCGTAGAACTCAGGCAGCAGTTCCCCTGTGTACAGCTCAACAGCACGTTCCAGGGCTGCGATAGAGCCCTCTTTGATGGCTTCTTCAAAGGACCAGAGATCAACTTCGAGTTCAAGATTGGGGTCAATGCCGATGGTATCGGCAGTGGCAACAAACAGATCGACCTCAAGTGCCTGCCGCAACCGGTAGAGCAGATCAGAGAGTGAACGCCGTAGGCGATCCGGGGGCGCTTCGGGCCAGAAGAGTTCGCCAAGCTGTTCGCGATGCCGGCGTGTCTGCCTCTGTAAAAGCAGGTAGGCCAGCAGTGATTGGGCGTTGCCTGTGGGCAGGCTGAGTCGTCGTTGTGCAGTGTCCTCGACGCGGGCGACTGTCAGGCCACCCAACAGACATATGTGATAGGTGGGAGAAAGGGCGGAACGATTGGTTGCAGACATCGGCCTTTGATCTGACGTTAAGTCGGCTTTGTTGGGCGCTGTCGTCGGAGATGGGATCTTACCCGGAGATATCTGATTCTACAGCAGCGCCACGTCAGGTGCAATATGGTTATGTCCTTTACCCTCACACCACCCCCCGCGCGCGGTACTGGATCGCCTCGGCCAGATGGGTGACTTCGATCTTCTCCTCGGCCGCCCGATCCGGCTGGGACAGCTTGCCGCTGCGGATGTGCTCGTAAAATTCCACGGCACGATCCAACTCTCTTGTCTGCAAGCAGTAACGGAACTCGTCGATATCCAGCCGGGCGCGAAAGGCGCCCAGGAATGAAAATTGCAGTTGCAGAATCGGCATATCGTAGTAGAGACGCCATGGGAAGCAATAACGATATTATAATTCTCACAGGAGGCAGAGCCCAATTGTCATCGTTATTTGATAACGCTTCCGCCGTACTGTTGTGATTGCTGTAAAACACTTTTTTCACCCGTCCACTATCGAACGGAACACCACATGTCTAGACGCATTGCATTGGCAATTTAGAGGTTCTCACCCCAAATCTGAAGTAGATCCGGATTGACGGCCAGGGGTCGTTTCATAACGTTTTCAAACGCTCTTGTGCAAGAATGCCAACACGGCCCGCGCTCAACCATTGCAAATTCTCAAGGAGAAAACAGCCATGACAACCGCCTTTGCATCTCGTCACGAACTAGACCCTCCCTCATCCAACAGGCCCAACGCGACCCGGCCTTCCGCCGTCGCCTATTGGACAACCCCCAACGCGCCCTGTAGCCAACGGAGAGTACCATGAAGAAACGATTGATCCGTTTACTGCTTGTTTTGCTAACGGTAGGCGCCGCCACCTTTGGCGTGCTGTGGGGACTTCAGTCCACCTCTCCGTCTGCTGATCTTGCTACATCCATCCCGCCGGTCAAAAAAATATGGATTGAGGAGGTCACTTCCTTTGGCGCGGCCCGCGCCGCCTCCGCCGCTGTGCTGGATGGGAAGCTGGATCCCATCGCCGATATACTCTTTGGCCAGCCTGACTTTTCGACAGCCAGCGCGCCCATGACCGCTACGGCTGCCAACTTGAACGCGCCGGGTGCTCTCTTCGTCTATGACCTCACCGGCCAGCTTTTCATGGCGGATACAGCCCATAACCGGGTACTAATCTGGGCTAGCGTAGAAGATTATGAACAAGGTGACCCGGCAAGCGTGGTGCTAGGTCAGCCCGATTTTGCGACAACTGAGGCGCTGAACCCACCCACTAACGCCAGCCTGAATGCGCCTAAGGGTGTCACCGTAGGCTTCGACGGTCTGCTCTACGTATCGGACACGGGCAACAACCGGCTGTTAGTTTTTTTCCCCGTCAACTACCCCAACGATGACTATATCCCCGGCGAATCGTACCCCATCTTCGCCAACGGCCAGGGCGCTGATTACGTGCTGGGGCAGCCCGATTTTGGCACGACCGCGGACCGGCCTACTGGCCCCGGCAGCCTGAACCGGCCCCACGGCATTGTCACCGACGTCAAGGACAATCTGGTGGTGGCGGATACGGGCAACAACCGGGTGCTAATCTATGAGTGGCCGCTGGCAAACGGCAACTTCGCCTCCTTTATCATAGGCCAGGGAGAGGAGTTCTTCGACAGCGCAGCGCCGGACCCGCCCACCGCAAGCAGCATGAACGGGCCGACCGGCGTGGCTGCGGATACGCTGGGCGGGGTGCTCTATGTAGCGGACACTGGCAATAACCGCATCCTTGTCTTCACCGAAGATCCCGTGGACGCTGTGGCGGACGGGGTGATCGGCCAGCCAGACTTTGTAAGCAAACTCCCCAACAACGGCGGGATCAGCGCGACCAGCCTCAACCATCCCACCGGGCTAAAGATGGACGCAGGCAACCGGCTCTACGTAGCGGACAGCCACAACCACCGGGTGCTGGCCTTCGACCTGACGAGCCACGAAGCCACAGCGGACGCGGTCTTCGGCCAGCCCAACTTCAGCAGCAACGCAGCCAACCACGGCGGCATCAGTGCCTCGTCCCTCTACACCCCAACCGGCATTGCCACCGACTCCCTCTACATGGATGTCTACATTGCGGATGCGGGCAACCATCGAGTTCTCCAATACCATCAGCCCTTGCAAAATCCCCTGCCTGTCATCTCCGAGTTGGATCCGGGGACAGTGCCGCCCGGCCTCACAAATTTCTCCTATTTGTCCCGGGGGGGCGAAGGATATTTTGAGCTGGCCATCTGGGGGTCTGGCATCATCTCCGACACAGTGATCGAGGTGAACGGCGTTCCTCGCTCCACAGGCAGTAACTTTCTAGGCCTCTCCTACACCAAAATCCAGGCTAGCGAAGTGATGACAACCGGTCTGCTCACCATCACCCTGCGCAATCCTGCACCCGGCGGCGGCGTCTCCAACGTCTTCGCCCTGGAGATCTACGAACCCGCAGCGGGGGATGACCAGGCTGATAGCGTCATCGGCCAGCGTAGCTTCACCAGCAACGATGGCCCCTTTGGCCGCACCTCTGCCGCAACCCTCTTCAACCCCAGCGGCATGGTGGTGGACCCGGCTAGCGGGCGCATCTTCGTGGCCGACACAGGCAATGCCCGCGTCCTGAGCTGGCCCAGCGAGGAGGCCCAGACTCTGGGCGGCGCGGCGGATCTAGTCATCGGCAAGCCCGACTTCGTCACCTACTACTACAAGGAACCATTAGGGCGGAACCTGATCCGTCCGGTGGGGCTGGCCCTGGATAGCGGGGGCAATCTCTACGTGGCCGACGCTGAGGAAAGGCTGGTATTGATCTACACAGCCCCCTTTACCAACAACATGACATCGACGCTGAATCTCGGCGGCCTCAACAATCCGGTCGATCTGGCCCTGGATAGCCAGGACAACCTCTATGTGGCCGACACCTTCAACCACCGCGTGCTCTTCTTTGAAAAGCCACTGAGCAGCGGCGACATCACCCCGGATCGGGTCTTCGGCCAGCCGGACATGATCAGCAGAGACCCGAACCAGGGAGGCGACATCAGCGCGCTGACCCTGCACTACCCCAGCGGCGTGGCCCTAGACGCTTCGGACAACCTCTACGTCTCCGACAGCAAGAACCATCGGGTGTTGGTCTATCTGGCGGCGTCGGGGGACGCCTCCGCGGATGTGGTCTTCGGACAGGGAGGTGACTTCACCACTGGCGTGGCCAACAAAGGGGGCGTCAGCGCCGAGAGCCTGAACTATCCTTATGGCCTGCTGGTGGACGAAGACGGCAACCTCTACGTAGCCGACTCGGACAACAACCGGGTACTGGGCTACGTCGCCCCCCTGGTCACAGACAGCGTGGCGGATCTGGTCATCGGCCAGTCCGGCTCCTTTGCCAGAGGAACAGCCAATCAAGGGCGCAGCACGGTACAGGGCAACGATGTTCGCAACCAGGCCACCCTGCGCGCGCCAACGACCGTGGGGCTCAACGCGAACGGGGATCTCTTCGTGACCGACAACGGCAACAACCGGGTGCTAGGCTTCCAGGGGAATAGGATCCTTCAGATTCAGCGAGATCTCTATCTGCCCAGCGTGACGAGATAGAAGAGGGATTAGGCGATTGAGAGATTAAGAGATTAAGAGATTGGCGCGGGTCAACCTCCTAATCTCTCAACCTCTTAATCGCCTATCCATTAAACATCGCCTATCCATTAAACATCGCCTGCCCATTAACAACGTCTCTTCAGATGCCTACACATCCACCGTACCGGGAGGAAAACAAACCATGAACCGACAAGAGATTGAAAGCCAACTGATTGCGAAAGCCAGCACAGATCCCGCTTTTCGCCAACGATTGCTGGACGCCCCCAAAGCAGCTATCGCCGAAGTTCTGGGCATGGAGCTGCCGCCAGACATGACCATCACCGTGCTGGAAGAAGCGGTGGGGCACCATATTCTGGTGCTGCCACCGGCCCAGCCCAATCTGGACGCCCTGCCCCTGGCGGATCTGGAACTGGCCCTGATAGGCGGCGGGCGAACGCTGCGACCGGGTAATCCTCACTGCAGCGCCAGGAGCGCATCCGCGTCCAACGCCAGGAGCAGCCTGCGAAGTTCCTGCTGAGGTCACCATGAACAAAGCTGACACTGTTCACCGTTTGGACGAGCAGACTATCCCCCCCTTCCTGCTGCTCGTGCAGCCAGGGGAGCGCAGGCGGATCTGGAAAGATCACAAGAATCCGGCGCAGATTGTGCTGGGCGCGACTTTGCTGGGCCAGCCTGCGGGCATCGCAGTCGGCGTCGTGAACGGGGCATTCGCCGACCTGACCGATCTCTACGTGCTGCCCGCCTATCGCCGGGGTGGCATTGGTGGCGCACTCCTGGCTGCGCTGGAAAAGGAGGCGATTGAGGCCCGCGCTGAACAGATCGGCACCCTCTACCGGCCGGACGAACATACACCGGTTTTTGCACGATTGTTGCATACGCAAGGATGGACAACGCCTATCCCGCGCAGCAAGGTCTTCTGGACGCGGTGTGCGGTGGCTTTTGGCCCCTGGGTCAGTCGCTATCGCTTCCGCCCGCCCTACGAAACGTTCGCCTGGCCTGACCTAACAGAGTCGGAACGCACACGGCTGGCCGAACGGGGCAAGAGTGGCTGGTATCCGCCTATGCTATCCCCCTTTCATCGCCCCAACAATGCCTGGGACGGGGAGAGCAGTGTTGGGCTGCGCTGCAACGGCGAAGTCGTGGGCTGGTGTCTGACAGTGCGGGAAGCGCCGCAGCAGATGCTGGTGGACATCCTCTTTGTCGATCCGCCCTTACAAGTTCTGGGACGGGGCTTTATGCTGGTGGGGGAGGTGATCCGCCGCTACTGTGCCAGCGGCGGCGACTATGCCTACTGGCGGGTCAGCCCAGACAACGAGCCGATGCTGCGCTGGTCTCGCAAAGCCTTCGCCAGCGAGGGGTTGGTGGATCAGTATGAGGAATGGGTCAGCGAGAAGACGCTGACTCGGTGAGGGAAAAGATACAGAAGATTTGTGATTCACGAGGCCACACGAAGATAAACGAAGCAGAGGAGATAAAAGGACACGGATTACACGGATTGTTAGGATTCCAGAGTAGGAAACGCTTTGTTTTAGCGTATCCGCAAGGCAATTGCTGAGTCTGGAAAATCCTGAAAATCCGTGTAATCCGTGTCCATCTTCTGTTTCAGCCTTCATTTATTCGTGTGGCTTCGTGGATCCATCTGCGGATCGAACCCGTGTCAAGCCTGCGTGTGAAGACGACTGTACAAGCCGCCCTGCTCAATCAATTCGTCGTGCGTCCCCGATCCAGCAAGAGGATGCGGTCGGCGCCGCGCACGGTGCCGAGGCGGTGGGCCACGATCAGGCAGGTGGATTGAAGACGTTCCAGCGTCTCGTGGATAGCCGCTTCCGTGGCGGCGTCCACTGGCTGGTGGCCTCGTCGAGGATCTGGATCTTGGGGCGCGGGGCCAGGCCGCGCCACATCTGCCGCACTCATTTGTAAGACAATCGGGACGCGTTTCGAGCGAAACATAGGTGAAGAAGTCTCTTCGTGCAATAAAACTGAAAGGACGATCTTCAAAGAGTATTGGCGTGACTATAACCTACATGAGGCTTAATTTCTACACCACCCCGCGCGGACGGTACTGGATCGCCTCGGCCAAATGCGCCACTTCGATCCGCTCCTCACCGGCCAAGTCGGCAATGGTGCGGCTCAGTTTGAGGACGCGATGGTACGCCCGTGCGCTCAAGTCCATCTGCTTGACGGCGGCGCGCATGAGATTCTTGCCTTCTTCGTTGAGATCGCAGAAGTGCTGCACCTCCGCCGGCCCCATGTCCCCGTTGACGAGGACGTGCGACTTGCCCCATTCCTTGAAGCGGGCGGCCTGCACCTTGCGCGCCGCATCCACGCGCTTGCGGATCGCGGCGGAGGTTTCGCCGCCGGCCAACCCCGCCAACTTCTCGAAGGGTACACGGCGCACGTCCACGTGAATGTCGATGCGATCCATGAGGGGGCCGCTGATGCGTCCTTGATAGCGCTGCACATGACCCATCGAGCAGGTGCATTCCTTGCGCTCGTCTCCGTAATAGCCGCAAGGACAGGGATTCATCGCCGCCACAAAGATGAACCCTGCCGGGAAAGTGAGTGTCCCCGACGCGCGGCTGATGGTGACGACTTTGTCTTCAAGCGGTTGGCGCAGGGTTTCCAGGTTTTTGCTCCCGAACTCCGGGAGTTCGTCGAGAAAAAGTACGCCTCTGTGCGCCAGGGACACCTCACCCGGGCGCGGCCAGCGTCCGCCGCCAACCAAACCGGCATGGCTGATGGTGTGATGTGGCGCGCGAAAAGGACGTGTGCGCACCAGCGGTGACCCGCCGCCCAGTTCACCGGCCACCGAGTAGATGCGTGTGATCTCCAGCGCTTCTGGCAGCGTCAACGGCGGCAGGATCGAGGGCAACGCCCGTGCCAGCAACGTCTTGCCCGAGCCGGGTGGCCCTTTCATGAGCAGGTTGTGCGATCCGGCGCAGGCAATTTCCAGGGCGCGCTTGGTCATCTCTTGCCCCTTGACGTCGGCAAAATCGACGGGGTAGACGATGTGTTCGTTGTCGTCGAAGCGGATCTCTCCTTCGTAGCGGGGGATGAGCTTGCGCAGGTTGAGGTGGTTGATGATCTCGGTGAGCGTGGCGACGGGGTAGATCTCCAGCTCTTCGATGAGCGCCGCCTCAGGCGCGTCCACGGCAGGGACGAAGAGACGCTTGTATCCCTGCGCCGCCGCCATCGCCGCCATAGGCAGCACGCCGTTGACGTGGCGCACGGTGCCGTCAAGGCTGAGTTCGCCCACGATGAGGGCGTCTTCCACTTCGGCCAGCACCTGACGCGTGGCCGAAATCACGCCCAGGGCGATGGGCAGATCGTAGGCGGGGCCTTCCTTGCGCACATCGGCAGGGGCCAGGTTCACGGTAAGGCGCTGTTGGGGGAAGATGTATCCACTGTTGGAGATGGCGCTGCGCACCCGTTCGCCGCTCTCCCGCACAGCGGCGTCGGGCAGGCCGACAACGGTCAACTTCTCCAGGCCGTTGGTGATGTCCACTTCCACCTGGACTGGCTCCGCATCCAAACCGACGACGGCACAACTCTGAATTTTGGCAAGCATGATCGTTCCTTCTGATCGTTATGATACGAGGATAATCTGGTACGAGGGATGGTCATTTGCTGCAATATGGACATCCTAACGAGAATACCCAAAAATTTCAAGCCAACAAATTTCAAGCCTGCAACTGGTAGAGCGTAAACAATGCAACATGAACCAGGACGACAATACTAAGTTGAATGCGAAAAGCCCGTTTGCGCGACGAAACTTTGTGCCGCAGTAATTCTGTCCCCAATATGGCGGCGATGGACCCGCCTGCCGCCGCCACCAGGATCAACACGCGCTCGGGGACACGGATCGCCGAGGTGCCGGCGACAGATTTGTCGTAGGCATAGAGGACAATCGTGCTGACGTTGATCCCCAGCAGGTACGCCCACAGCCAGGGGATCTGGCCCCACACAATGCCGATGCCCATGGTCACCGCGCCGATCACAATCGCCGCCGCCACAAAAGTAACCTGTGGCGAACGACGACGTGGGCCAGGGTAAGAATTCCCCATCAATGATCTGTCCTAAAAGAAGCCCCACCGGCGGTCGCCGATGGGGGCTTGGGTGGCGTAATATGCGTCTTCAGTGTGCGCAACCTGGGTTACCCCTTCAACGAACCTGCCAGCAGACCGCGCATGAAGAGTTTGCCCAACAGCAAGTAGACCAATACCGTTGGCGCAGCGGCAATCAGCGCCGCCGACATCTGTACATTCCACTCCACCGTCCAACTGCCGGCAATGTTCTGCACCGCCACATTGATCGGCGCCATTCGTGGATTGCTCAACACCACCAATCCAATCAGATAGTCGTTCCAGATCGTGGTGAACTGCCAGAGCAGCACCACGGCAAAGGCGGGCATTGAGATCGGCAACAAGATGTAGCGGTAGATGCCGAAAAAGCCGCAACCATCAATCTTGGCGGCGTCGAGTAATTCATTGGGGATGCCGGCATAATAGCCGCGGAAGAGCAGCGCCGTAATCGGAATCCCGAAGATACAGTGAACCATGATCAAGCCGAACACCGTTGCGTAAAGACCGATTGCCTGCAACGTCAACACCAGCGGGATCAGAATGCCCTGGTAGGGCAAGAACATGCCCACCAAAAAGAGGACGAAGAGCGTGTCTGCCCCGCGAAAACGCCATTTGGCGAAGATGTAGCCATTGAGCGAGCCGATCAAAGACGAGATCAACGCCGCCGGCACAGTGACGATGACACTGTTCCAGAAATTAGGCGACACCCGAGACCACGCATCCACCACACCTTCAAAGTAGATGCCACGGGGTAGTTCCCACATGCGTGTCACATTGACATCGGCATAGGGCTTGATGCTGGTAATCACCATCACGTAGAACGGCATCAGGTAGAAAGCAGCGAAGGCCAGCAACACCAGATAGATGGCGCCACGCGTCCATAAACGTTGAATCATCGTTCCGTCTCCCGTTGCATGCTCATCAAGTAGGGGACAATCAAGAAGAACGAAAGCAGGATCATGAATGCGCCAATCGCCGCACCCAACGAGTATCGGTATGCCCCAAAGGTTGACTGGAACATGAAGAAGGCCAATGTATCGGTGGCAAAGGCCGGGCCGCTGCCGCTCATAGCCGACACCAGATCAAAGACGCGGATCGAGTTCATACCGGTCAACACCAGCGCGGTAAAGGTGACAGGCATTAACAGTGGGATGATGACATAGCGATACTTTGCATAACTGCCCGCGCCGTCGATGGCCGCTGCTTCAAGCAATTCGTGGGGAATGCCACGCAAACCCGCCAGGTAGAGCGCCATGACGTAGCCGGTAAACTGCCACGCCGCCGCAATGCTCACCGCCCACATACCAAAATCGGGGTGTGAGTTCCAGGTGGGTTGGAAGTTCTCGAAACCCAGGTTGGCAAAAAGCAGATTGATGCCGGTGGTGGGCTGCATCAACCAACGCCACGCCACACCCGTGACGATGCCCGAAACGGCGAAGGGCAAGATGAAAACAGTTCGAAAGATGGTTTCGCCCTTGATTTTCTGATCGATCAACGACGCCAGCAAGAAGCCAAAAATAATACATTGGCTCATAAAGCCCACGGCGTAGTAGACCAGATTGCGCAGATCAATATGGAAACGCGAGTCGGTGAAGAGCCGTTCCCAGTTGCGTAACCCGACGAAGGTATAGTCGATAATCTGACTGTTCCACTTCACCGTCGAGATGTAGAAAGTCCACCCGATAAAGCTGTAGATGAACAAGGCGACGGCAATAATGGAGGGGAGCAGCACAAGCACGGCAAGCGCCATATCGCCACGAATTTTGAACGCTCGCTTACGTGTGCGGGTAGGGGAGGCGGCGCGCAGGCCGGCCTCCCCCGTCACAGAGGCGGATTTATGCGCCAAATTCAGCGTCCTCAGCAGCTCGCACCAACCTCGCCTGCGCCTCGGCAACATCCCGTTTCGTGGCCAGGATGTTGATGGCAATGGCGTAGTCGAGCACGAAGCTCTGCTTGGCGGCTGCCCCATGTTGAATGCTGCCCACCAGCGTGTCCGCTGCGAAGGCGTCCATGGCCGAGAGCAGGTATTCGTCGTACTTGCTGGTGTCGGGATCGGTGCGCGCCGGGATCGAACCCTTGATTGGGTTGAAGGCGTCCTGTCCCTCGCGGGAACCGCAGATGCGCAAGAAGTTGATGGCATTGTCGCGGTGCGGCGCACCCTTGGGCAGGCCGAAGGAGTCGGAAAGCACAACAAAGATGCCATCAGTGTCCGGCGCCGGCGCCCAGCGGTAGTCGGTGAAGCCCTTGGACATGAGCACGCCATGTGTCCAGTCGCCCATGATCATCATGGCGGGGGCGGTGTCGGCCACAAAGCGGTCGTTGATGTCGCCCCAACTGGTGCTCAGGTAGTCGCTATTGGCATAGTCCAGCGCCATGTTGAGTGTTTCCAGCGCCTGGGTGACACCTTCATGATCCCAGCCGGTGGAACCGTCAAAGAGGCCGCGGTAGGTATCCGGCCCCAGTTTGGCCACCAGCAAGCTCTCAAAGACGTGACCACAGAAATTCGGCTCAATTTCAGCTATAGCCAGAGCGTTGATCCCCGCTGTCTTCAGCGCTTCAGCGGCCACGAAGAACTCGTCCCAGGTTGCAGGCGGCGCAGAAAGGCCGGCGGCTTCAAGCATGCTGGGGCGATACCACATCACATTCGAGCGGTGGATGTTCACCGGCACCGACCAGGGTTTGCCGTCGTACGAAGCGATGTCGATGAGTTCCTGCGGGAAGACGTCGTTCCAGCCCTCTTCTTCGTAGAGCCAATCCAGTGGTTCCATGCGATCGGGGATCACGTGGCTGTCGATCAACTCACGGCCCAGGTGTACCTGGAACGAGTCCGGCGGTTGGCCACCCATCATACGGGTTTCGAGCAGCGCCTTCATGTTGCCGCCCTGACCGGCGCCGCCGGCCAACGCCGCATTGGCGATCTCTACGTCGGGATACTGCGCCGAGTAGATGTCATAGATGGCGTTGAGCGCTTCCACTTCGCCGCCCGATGTCCACCACGAGAAGATCTCCAACTGACCGCCGCCTGCTGCAGGGGCTGCTGCGCCACCTGCTGCGGGGGCTGCCGGAGCCGAAGGGGCTGCTGCCGGCGCACAAGCGGCCAATGCAGCGGTCGCTGCGCCCATGCCCATCACCTGCAAAAACTTACGTCGATTCATCCCACTAGACATACTTCCACTCTCCTTGTGTTTTGGGTGAGGCCCAAATTGACGGTAACAGAAAAATTCAGACTGCCCGAGTCAAAACAATCAGGACAGGCTCTGACCGTGTTAGCGGGGGAACGGCATGACCACAGAATACAGGACAAAACCCTACGCGAATCTCTTTGTTCATGGTTCAGTGTCGTTCGATCACACGTGAAACGCAATGCAAAAGAGCGCCGCTCAAGGAAGCTATCAATTCGCCAAAAGGTTTCGGGATTTCTAGAGGATAACGCCAATATATCACAGCGAAAAGACAAGATCAACAGAACGCGGAAGGTGACAAGGTGAATGGGTGACAAGGTGAATGGGTGACAAGGTGAATGGGTGACAAGGTGAATGGGTGACAAGGTGAATGGGTGACAAGGTGAATGGGTGACAACACGGTTGATGTTCATCCACCGTCCTCTCACCGCCCAACCACCACCTCCGTCGGCAGCCACCCTTCTACAATCTGCGTGCTGGTGAAGGGATCGACCAACGACACCCACAGCCATTGTCCGCTGCCATACGTGAACGGGCCTTCCGTCACACGCAAAACGGTGACTTCGGTGCCTACCACAACTTCGCGGATCGACGCGCTGTCCGGCTCGGGGTAGCGCAGTGGTAGGAGGGTACTTGCTGACTTTGCGGCGCAATCTGCTGGACGACCTGGCTTGCCTCTTCCACCACCACACCGCGCAGGAAGGGCAGATCGTCGCGTCCTTGGATGCTGCGATAGGCCAGATCGGTGGGCAGGCGCGTCACGTCGCCGCAGTAGGTCATAAACTGGCCGCGCATCCAGCCTTCTTCGCCGCCGCGGCTGGTGACACGGATCCACTGCTCAGCGCCGAAATCGTCTACGCGCAGGGCGCGGCCGGGGCTGAAGCGGCGCAGAACCGTGGCCGTCGGCGAAGACTGTGCAAAGAGGCTCAATTCGATGGGCGGCACAATCGCGTAGAGACCGTCGGCCACCCAACAGGCAAAAAGTGACTCAAAGGCGCTTTCGTAGTTGCGGATCTGGGTTCCGTACACCTCGGCGCTGCCGGTGCCATTGTAGATGCGGGTGAAGGTGTTGATGTCATCTGCGGCCAACACCTCTGTTAAGCCGGCGCCGGCCAGGTAGCGAAGCAGCGCCTCAATCTGCCTGTCGATGCCCAACTGGAAGTCGGCCAGCATTTCCTCTGGTGTGTCATATCCCGCCTGTGCAAAGTTGTTCCCCGTCATCTGTGGGCTGCCCAGGCTGGTGGCACGGATGGCGGCGTCTTCACTCTGGTTAAGGCTGCGCGCAAATTGAAAGGCCGCCCATTCCGATTGTTGGTTCGTATGCACCGCTTGCCACTCTGCCGTGGTACTGGGCCGCCACTGGTGATCGCGCCAGGGCTGTTCCACATCGAAACGGAAGAACTGATCAAAACTCGCTTGATTGGCGTCGCCCCAAAACTGATCAAAAAGGTGTACTTCAAAACGGATCAGCAGACGCCCGTCCGCGCCGAAGCCGGCGCTGGCGCTCTCGGCCGCGATGACAGCCACCAGCGTCACCGGATCGATGGCGTATGTCTCGGCCCCGTTGAGGACGACATCGCCCAGTTGGTTCCATACCCGCACCGTCGCTGCGCCGTCATCGCTCGTCACTGCGTCTGCCGGGATGGTGGGGTAGCCTGGCACAACCGGTGTTGGGGCTTCGGTAGCATTCGGCGCCGGCGTCTGGCTTTGGGACACCCGGTTCTGGATCGCTTCCACGGTGATCAACGCATTGAGATCCGGCGTGGGCGTGGGCGTCAACCGGTTGGTGATGGCGTCGAGGATCTCTTCGCGGTTCACTGTGGCGGTGCCGGTGGGCGTCGGTGTGCGTGTGGCCGTCGGCGCCAAAATCGCCAGGACATAAGCCAGCTCGTTCGCCAACTGCGTGGCATCCGCCTGCACTGCCTGGGCGGTGGCCGCTTGTGCTTCGGCTGCCCGCTGTGCCGAGGCGAGATTGGCTCGCTGTGCCTCCACTTCGATCAATGCCTGCGCCGCCGCTCCCGAATCCGACTCGGCAATCGAGAGCGCTGTGCTGCGCACATTGAGCACCGCTTCCGCCGTCAACTGTGCCGCCTGGCTGGTAGACTGTGCAATTTGCATCTCAACCAGTGCTGTACTGCGTTCATCCAGCGCGGTGTTGAGCTGATACTGCTGCCAAAAAGACCACACTGCTACCGCCGTCAACAAGAGGATGGCCAGCAAGCTGCCAGTGGTAATCAAGCGACGGTTGCGGTGGACACGGCGCTGGTCCTGGCGCAGCGATGCCTCAACGAACTTGCGCTGAAGTGGCGTCAGCGTTTCGGGGCGCTCTTCGAGTTGATGCTGTGCCTGTTCGAGTTGATAGCCGGTGTAGAGTTGTGTTTTTGCCTCACCCGCGGCGCGCCACGCTTCGGCGTCCTGGGCCAGCGGCGTCTGGCGGCGGCGGTTGGCCTGCTGAATCGGCCCCACAAAACGATCATGGATCAGTTCGATCCAGGTGCCGCCTGCCCGTACTTCGGCGCGCAGCAAGAAGCGATCCTGTAGACGGCGTACCACGCTGTTGGGCATGCCTGCCGTGGTCTCGTCGCCCTGGTAGACGGTGCCGCGTGTCCCCGCTTCGGTGATCAACTGGGTGTCGAACCAGTTGCGCAACTGTTGCTCGGGTACGTCCAGTTGTTGATCATCCAACACCGCAGCCAGCGCGCTTTCGTAAAAGTCGGCCAACGCCGTGTCCACGTCGCCTGCCTCAGTCAGATCGGCCTCGGTGATCGGCCCCAGCGGACGATCCTTCAGGTTCTCCCAAAGTTGATAGCAGACCACCTGAAGTTGCACCGGCTCGACGTACTGCCCCAGGTGAAATTGTTGCTGACCGGGCAGGCGTACCTGGCGCAGGTTGTCCACCAGTTTTTCGGCCACCCCCGCCGCGAAAGGACGCCCCGCCGCTTCCGCCGGGCGGCAGACGGCGTCCAGCGCGGCATCAACACCCATGCGCTGCATGTAGAAGCGGGTACGCATACCGCCCGCCACCAGCCGCGTGTACGGATCGAGCGTGGCCACGAAGTCTTCGCGCAGGGTGAGCACCACCCACAACAAAGGGTCCGCCGCCATCGCCTCATCCAGTTGACGGAAAAACTCGGCGCGTTCCCGCCAACGTGTGGGGTGGGTGGCAACGATCTCTTCAAATTGATCAATAATCAGCACATGTGGCGGCTGTGTCTCGTCCGCCCCAGTGTCGTCCGTCGCCGCAGCCGTCTCGGCAGCCAGGGTTTCATCGTAGACGTAGTGTTCGCCGTCCGCGGTGCGCAGGCCGCGCATAAATTCGGCCAGCGGCAGGTGCGCAAAGTGACGCAGATCGCCCTGCCGGTGATCACGGCTCTGGTCCAGCGCCAGCAACAAGTTGAAAACGTAGACATTGCCCACGTCCTGCACGGCATCGGGCAATTCGCCGCCCACCCGTCCTGTGGGCAGCACCAGGTAACCACTCTCACGCAATTGTGGAATCAGGCGCGTATTGAGCAGCGAACTCTTCCCCGCGCCGGACTGCGCGTAAAAAAGGACCATGCGCTCAGCGATCACCAGCGAAAGCAGCTCGCGCGCTTCTCGCTCGCGCCCAAAAAAGCGCGTCGCTTCCTTGCGCGTGAAGGTCCGCGGCCCCACATAAGGGTTTTCGCCTTGAACGATCTCTGCGGCCTGGTTTGTGGTGGTTTGGGTCATGGTGTTTGTCCGATGTATTCGTAATGCGTGATGCGTGATGCGTAATTGGTCAACGAAGTTGGTTGTTTCATTGGAACCGTTTGGTCTACCAATTACGCATCACGCATTACGCATTACTTCCTCCACCCACGATACAACTCCTCAATAAACGCCCCCGCCTCCGTCCACTCCACATCGAACCTGGACTGGCGCAGATAGCGCTGGACGTACTCCTGGATCAGCGGCTCGTGTTCAAGCTGGATGGCGATGCTCGTCTTCCACATGCCGGGCGGACGTGTAGCCACCAGCCCACGGAAGATGACACGGAAATCCCACTCTTGCGGGTGGTAGCCAATCATCACCAACGAGGAATCTGTCAGCGCCTGGCGCACCCGTGGGTGGATGGCGCGTGGATCCTTGGCGATGTAGGCCAGGAAATCAAGATAGTCGTCCTCGGTCAAGACAAGCGACTCGGGGTAAGCGTCAATGCCGTGCAGGTGATAGACCAACGGCTCTTCGGGTGTGGGCTGGTAGTCTGGATTGTGCTCGAAGACAGAGGGGATTGCGCGCAGGCTGTCGTTCCACACACAGATTTCGCTGTGCGGACGTTTGCCCGCCCGTTCGTGCAGCGCCACTTCTAAAAAATCGTGGTAGCTGGTGGTCACAAAGATGGGCAGCGGCAGCGCCGCCAGCATCAACAGCGGGTTGGCCGCGGCATCGTCGAGGGTGGGGTAGCCGTAGCGCCGCGCCATTTTCGACACCGTGAGATCACGCGCCTCCTCTTCCACTTCGGCGCGCAAGTTGGGCGGCAGGTTCGGGTCCTGTTCAGACATCATCTGCAACGCCGCTTTGAGGAAGCCGAGATAGAGCTCTTTGATGCGCAACGGATCGCCCGCGCCGTCTTCGCCGTAAGCGGCCACACTGGTGTACTGCGCCACCTGGGCCGGGCTATGGCCCGACTGCGCCACAGGATATTGGGTGTAGTTGATCCAGCCGTCGCGCAGCGCCTCATGGCTGCCAAAGAGCAGATCGTCGGTGAAGGCGTTGCCGAAGATGGGCACCACCTTGCCGTCGTCGATGCGCTCGATGATCGTCTCTTTGCTGCTCTTGGCCCTCGGTTGCGGTGCAATCCCCTTGAAATCGAACTTCATGTCGCTCCCTCCTCCAGCGCCAGGGCAACCCGAAAGCCACGCCAGCGCACCCGGCTATCAGGGGCAGACGCAGCGCGCCGGGTCACCTCAAAATCCGCGGCCTCGCCAAACGCGCCCTTGCGCACCACACGCAGTAGACCGGGCAACCAGCGCCCCGCTTCGGGATCGTTGCGTCCGTCGTCGCCGCGGTAGGGGTAGCCGAAACGGGACACACTCGGATCGTCGCCCCATGCCGTCAGCGTCCACTCTTCCACGCCGCCCAACCGTTCCAGGTGACCCTGCCGCGCCGCCTTTTCCCATTCGGCCTCACTGGGCAGGCGGTAGGATCGTCCTGTGCTCTCGCTCAACCAGCGGCAATAGGACAGGGCATCGTGCCAACTGATCCCCACCACCGGCTGATCCAACGCATCCGCCGGAGGACGGCGCAAGAACCAGCCAGCGCGGCGCGGCTCTTCCTGGCTGCGCACCCGCTGCAGAAATTCGGCGTACTGGGCATTGGTCACCGGCGACTTGCCCAGGCGGAAGGCGGGCAATGTCACCTCGTGCGCCGGTGACGCCGTACCTGCCCCATCTTGCCCCATGCGGAAAGCACCGGGGGGGATCAGGATCGTCTCTGGCTCGAAGGGCTGCGTAGCGATGACAGGACGGGCGTCACCTTCGGGCAGTGCAAACAGGCGATTGTCGGGCGAGCGGCTAAAGAGGACGGGCGTAGCCCAGGCCCGGTTGTCCCCGGCGGCGTAGATGGCTTTACGTGCTTCGGCCACGGCGCTGTCCACGGGCAGGCCGGCGGCGATAGATTCGTAGAATTCCTGGGCCAGCGCCACGGCGGCGCGGTCACCGATCTCAAACTGCATCCCCACCACCGCGGGGGCGCCCTGCTGCACCAGCTTCTGCGCCACCCCGCCGAACAGCGTCCGCCCCCCTCGCGCCCCGTCACAGGCGTTGAGGAAGACAAGGCGCAGCGCCGCGTGATCGTGCACCAGCGCCGCCAACCGTTTCGCCGACACCAGAACGCCCTTGCCCGTGTCGTCGAGTAGCACCAGCCCGCCTTCGTCCGTCTCCTCGTCGAAATAGCCATGCCCAATAAAGTGGACCAGATGGATCTCGCCTGCACGCAGCCGATCTTGCAGCGCAGAGAGCGTCGGCGCCGCCAAACGCTCCAAGTGTAGGACGTGTCCAGCCTCGGCATTGGCGAGGGCCTGCTGAAGACGTGTCCACTCCTGTTCCACGTTGAGCGGTTCAAAATCGCCGCCGGGATCGCAGACCACCGCCAACAGCGTCAACGGCGGCGACACAGCAAGCGCTGTGATCGGCTCGTCTTGTTCCACATAGCGCAGCACCGGGCTGCGATCCGAAAGGGCCAAAAAGCGCCCCAAATCGGCGGCGTAGAGGAATTCCCAGGGCAGATCGGCCAGTTCGGGCGTGTCGTTGAGGCGCAGACGGATGCGCAGCCCCTCGCCCGCCCGATCCACGGCATCGAGGCTACGCCGCAGCAACGTCCCCACCGGCGGCGCGAAGACGGCATCAAACAGCTGCGCCCCAAACAACTCAACCGCGCGCTCGTCCCCGCGCCAGAAGAGCGCGTTCACCTCGTCCTGTGTCGCGGGCAGCCCAAAGCGCACCGGCGACGATTCGCCAACTGGCGAACCGATCACCCGTGCGCTGTAGCCGTCCTCGTAGGGAGTGAGCAAGAGATCAAAGTTTTTGTAGTTGATGAAGAACCTCCCGTGTGGCAGATAGCAGATAGCAGTTGGCAGTTAGTGGGTTGACAGCATTGGTTCGATGTAGGCGACTCTCGCTTTCCGGCTAACTGCTAACCGCTAACCGCTATCTGCTAACCGCTATCTGCTATCTCAGCCCTCCCCGTTTCCCGCTGATCTCTCCGTGTTTGTCCATCAGCTCTTTGATCTGATCCACTGTTTTCGTTGTAGCGGCGTCGATCTCTTCTTGCACGGTGTCGAGCTTGGAGATGTAGGCCATGCGCGTCCAGTAGGTGTTGTAGATGATGCCCAGCCAGGTGATCAGTTGCAGGTTCTCTTCCAGCGCTTGCAGCGGGCGGCTGATGAAAAAGGCGAGGAAGGCCAGCACACCCACGCCACCGAAGACAGCCGCGCCGCCGATGGCCGTGGTGGGGTTGTCCTGGGTCACATAGGCGAGGACGATAGCCGCCACAAAGGCGAGGATGCCCACCACAAAGAGCGCTCGGTACATCCACACCGTCGTCCAGTAGGGGCTCATAAAGCCGTTGAGGATGCGGTCGAACATGGTCTGGTTGTTTTTGAAGCCCTGTTCGATGTGCGATCGCCACGCTTCGTAGAGCGCCAGATCGACTTCGGCCAGCGTCTTGCCGCCCAGTTGATCCGGCCCAAGCGGCTGGGGCAGGCGATCCACGGTGTCGGGGCCGAGATCGCGCGTGCCGACGCTTGCGGCTTCGGGGATCTGTGCGCGCACACGGTCGATGTAGCGCAGAATGATGCCACGGTAGAGTTCAGCCTGTCCGCTGCCGTTGTAACCTGTGGCAAAGGCGAGGACGTCGCCGCGGCGCAGGGCGTCATCGAGGCCGCGGCCTTCCACAAAGCGGAAGAAGCCGCGGATCTGGTTGTCGGCGCTACGCTGGAAATCTTTGAACATCTCGGTAGCCGAGTTATAGCCCACCACGCGGTGGTTGAAGCCCATGATCTGGGCCGCGCCGATGCTGGTAGATCGCAAGGCCAATTCCTCGTGCAGGCTGCGGGCAAAGTCGAGCACGGCCCACTCGTCGGCCTGTGAGTTGTGCATGGCCTGGAACGAATCTTCTGCGCGCCGTCGCCAACGGTGTCCTTTCCAGCGTTCGTTGGGATCGAACTCGAAGAAACGGCCAAAGAGTTCAGGGTTCTGGAAGCCCCACTGATCGAAGAAAATATGCGCCTCGAAGCGGATGATGAGGCGTCCGTCGGCGGCGGTGGTGCGCCCGTTGGATTCGGCCATGAGCACGGCCAGGGCCATGCCTGGGTCGATGCCCAAGCGCAAAGACTCGTCCATGATCAGGCCGCTGTGGACGTCCCACACCTGGCGCAGCAGCGTGTTGACATCGGTGCTGGTCGAAACGGCAGCGACGGTGGGCGCTGCTGATGTGCGTCTGGTCACCCAGTCGGCGGAGACATAGCCCATTCTGCCCTGCCAGACGACAAAGAGCCAGCCGTCTAGTTCGTGAAGCACCTGCACCAGTTCTTCGTGGGGGATGCCGTCGATGCGTGGAAACTCCGCGCCAGGACCGCTGCGCACGTTCAACCCGTCACCCGCGGTGACAAGGCCCACCCAGCGCACCCTTTGCAGCAGTTCGCCCAACAGTTCCTGCGCCACGACAGCCTGCTCGGCAGCGGAAAGCGCACGCATCTGCCCCGGCGGTGGCCCGTTGAAGATCGCCTCCCGCGCCTGCGCCAGATCGTTGACGTTGAAACCGGCGCGGCTGAGCAGATCCCAGCGGTCGAGGTTGAAACGGGCGGCGGCGTTGGCAAAGGCGTCGATCATCTGCTGGTTAGTGTAAATGCGTGGCAGATCGATGGCGGGGAGCGCCGGCGCAGGTGTTGGCAATGTAATCGGTTCGTGTATCGGCCCAGGAGTAGGCAGTTCGAGGAGATCGGGGCGTTCCACAGGCTGAATGCCGACCGGTTCTTCTTCCTCAACCGTATCCACAGGAGCCGGGCGTACCTTGTCGCGCAGCGCTTTGACACGATTGAGGATATCGATGGGTTGCCCCTGGTTGTCTTGCCCAAAGAGGCGGAAAGTGTCCCACCCGGCGCCGTGACCTACCTGGAAAAGACAGGCGCCGATCACGAAATCGTCTTGCACCATGTAGTCGTTGAACCAATCGAGCGAGGCCCAGTAGTGATCCTGGCTGACACTTTCAGGTGGGTAGAGCCAGCCCACGTCACCGGCGCCATCCTGGTGCTTGTACATGCGCGCCAGGCCCGCTTCCGTCATGATCACTTTGTAATCGCGTCCTGTGCGTTGGCGGATGCCCTTGACAATGGGGCGGTATGTCCCCGCGCTGGAGACGGCGGCAGGATCGACGGCGGTGTTGAGGGCGGGCCAACCGTACTCGTGAAAACCGAGGTAGGTGTAGCTGTCGAGGGTGCCATCGAAGTAGTCGAGGTAGTGTTCGGGCTGGGTAAAGTTGCCTGCGCCGAAGTTGAAGGCCACCGCTTCGATGTCATGTTCCATCAATTTATCGCGGAAGGCCACTTGGAAGCGATCATAGGCGCGCAGGCGGCGTTCGATTTCCGCCCGTTCGGCGCCACCCCGGCCAAACGCGCCCGACGCCGGGCCGGGGATCGACTCGTTGAGGCTCATCCAGGCGTCGATCAGCAGCCGTCCACTTTCGCGGCGTTGGGCCAGTTGAAAGTTGTCGTTAAGGATATGCTCAGCCAGCACCCGCCCCGCGCCCGCTGGATCAGGGCCATCCAACCACTGGTTGATCAGGTTCTGTGTAATCGCCTGCTTGTTGCCGTTGAAGTGGATGTAGTCCATGCGCCCAATGACAAACGTATCGGGCGAGCGGAACTGCCGGATCTCGGTCAAGAGTCCTTGATCCCAGGCATGCAGTAGGATCACAGGCGGCTGCACCTCGTTGATCCACGGGTGCACGCCCTGCGAGTTCTGAGTGTAAAAACCGAGTTTGTTCATTGGGAACCCCCTTGTGGATTGACGATTTGCGATTGACGATTGACGATTGACGATTGACGATTGTCGGGTTTAGCCCATGAATGGGCTGTTTGGAACTTGCTTGTCCCACAAAACTGACAAGCCACCCATTCACATCCTCAACCAAGAAATCGTCAATCGAAAATCGTAAATTGTCTCATTTCCATGTTTTGCGCAGGACGCGCACCCAATTTTCGTGGGCGATTTTCGTCAGTGCTTCTCCAGTATAGCCGCGATCTTCTAATGCTTCCACCAGTTTGGGCAAACCGGCGGCGTCTTTGAGATCATGGGGCATGGTGGCGCCGTCGAAATCCGAGCCAAGGGCCACGTGATCGATGCCCATGCGTTCCACCATGTAATCCACATGACGCACAATCTCGGCCAAGGAGGTCTCCACATCGGCGCGGCCGTCTTGGCGCAGGAAGCCGATGTGAAAGTTGACGCCTGCTACCCCACCCGATTTGGCAATAGCGTCCAATTGGGCGTCGGTGAGATTGCGTGGGCTGGCGCTCATGGCGTGTGCGCCGGAATGGGTGGCCACCAGCGGCGCGTTGCTCAGCTCGGCGATGTCCCAAAAGCCTTTCTCGTTGAGGTGAGAGAGATCGAGCATGATCCCCAACTCATTACACGCCTTCACCAGCCGCTTGCCCGCCTCGGTCAAGCCTGGGCCGATGTCGGGTGTGGCAGGGAAGGAGAAGGGGACACCGTGTGCGAAGATGTTGGGGCGGCTCCACACCGGGCCGATGGAACGCAGCCCGGCGTTGTAGAAGGTGTAAAGCGCGTGGAGATCTTCGTCGATAGCCTCAGCGCCCTCAAAGTGGAGGATCATGGCCAATGTGCCGTCGGCCAGGCAGGCTTCCAGTTCGTCGGCATTGTGAACGATCTTGGTTGCGCCGTCTGACTCCTTCTCGATTTCAAAAAGTTTCGCCATCATGTCCATGGCGTAGCGCAACGCGTACGCATGATCGAGCATGGGCGGCAACGGCATTTCGTATTGGGCGGGGCCGTCCTTTTTCAGCCCCTCGCCGGGGAAGACGGAAGTTGTCTCGGCCTTGCGCGGATTGGGCACAAAGAGCGCGAAAAAGCCGCCGCCCAGTCCACCGGCGCGGGCGCGGGGTAGATCGATGTGTCCATGCGCGTTTTCGGTGAAAAAGGAATCAGGCCGATCTGGTTTTGGGTTGACCAGCCGTAGGATGGTGTCGTTGTGACCGTCAAAGATCAGCGGGGTGGGCATGGGTGGGTCCTTTCTTGAGTTAAGCGGTGTTGAGGAGGTTATGGCGATTATCCATCCAAACCAGGGAAAGGACAAGTAAAGCATAAAAAAGGGTGATCTTAGTTTGGAGGCAAACCTTCCAGACTGAGATGCACCCACAAAAAAGAGACGTCCTCGGGGGAAAGGACGTCTCTCTCAGGGTACTGTTTGGGTTGTTACAGCTTATGCATCTTTACCGTTACGAATCAGCTGAGCGGCCAGCACACCCGTTTCGGGCTGTGCGCTGCGACGGCGGGCCAGGTCGAGCCACAGGATGGCGAGGAGACCCACGGCAGCCAGTCCGGCGAGGACCCAGGCCAGGATAGACAGGATGTCTACGCCTTCTTCAGCGGCGACGACGGGGGCCAACGGCGCTTCAACACCCTCGACAGGCTGGACATTCACGCTTGCCAACTCGATGGCCTGCGCTTCACCCAGGGCCAGCGGTGTGCGGCTGGCTTCGGTCAGCGCATAGACGGCCCCGGTGCGTCCACTCAGCGGCATCAGGTCGGTAACGGCCACATTCTCGACACGTTCCAGCGGCTGCCAGATCTGCGCACTATCGGTGCTCATGCTCACGCCCAGCGGCGTGGTGTGTAAGCTCGTGCCGCCCACAGACAGGCTGGAACTTACATAGACAACCTGCGGCTGTGCTGCGTCTACGGCCACATCGTCAATGAAGAGCTGCGAACCGGGCGCATAGTTCAGGCCATTATTCACGGCCTGCCAGTTGATACCGTCTTGGCTCATGCGCATACCGCTCGAGGCAGTACCTACATAAACCGTCGCAGGATTGGTTTCGGCGATGGCGACGGCGGTGGCTGGGCTGGGCAGATTCTCAACCGCCACCCAACGCAGGCCGAAGTCTTCGGCGCGGTAGAGGTTCCACATCGTGCGCACGAGGGCCATGCCCGAACCATCACTCGCCGCTATAACTTCCAGCACCGGCTCGTCGAGGACCAACTGTCCACCTTCGATCATGCTGGCGCCCACATCACGCAGACGGTGCAGACCGTCAGTGTCGGTGCCCACGAAGACGAGGCGATTCGATCCATCGACAGCAATGTCGGTAACACCGCCGATGGCGTTGGTGTCCAGCGGAATGCGCACCCAGGATTCGCCATTGTCGGCAGAGCGATAAATGACCAGTTCGTTGGCGGCGCCGATGTAGAGTGTGCCGTCCTGGCGGCTGACGGCTACGGCATTCACAATCACACCTTCAGGCGTAGCGACGGAGCGCCAGGCACCCGGTATCCCGGCGAAGAGTTCACCGGCGTCGATGGCGTAGTTCACGCCGTCGATTTCATAAGCGGGTGCAAAGTCCCGCACGTTCTGCAAGGTGGCAACCGTGGGCTTCTGTTCAGTTTCCAGTGCGCTGACCATGCCGACAAAGACGGCGCCGATCAACAAAAGTGTAACCATCATCATCAACAATTTTCGTAAGCTCATCTCTGGCCTCCCATCGGTCTTTATCTGTAAGTTTGGCTGTCTGTGGTGGCTGCCAAACCGTTCAATCTGCTTCATGACTCCACTATACCGATAAATCAGATTCTCTCTTTGACTTACTCAAGATCCCTTTCGGACCGTTGTCCGACGCTCTGGTAAAGCTGGAGATCGAGTTCGTCTGTCATCGGTGATTGTTATGATGTTGTAAGGAGTCCGGCCCTTCTTACTATACACCTGATTGTAAATGTAGGAATGCACCGAAAGTATTGTTGCGGTTACAACTTTTGGCGGAACTTCAACCTATCGATGTCCTTACAGGTGTTTTTTAGCCGTCCTTCTATCCTAGGACGAACCAACCCGCCAATTGTTCCCACTTTTTCAAAACTTTCAGTTCAAGATTTCGGGATATGTTCAGTATAAGAGGCGCAAAAGAGGATGGCTGTGTTCTACTGCACAGGCGAGGTGTAATGCAAGTGGGTGGGCAACCCTGTACACGGCCTGGGTTATAGTTCAATCGATTGCGGGGAGGTTGTCGTCACCGCTGCTGTGGACCATGAGCACTGTGCCGATGGCGCTGACAAGCCGGTGCATCTGCTCGGCATACGATTCTCGCTCCCCCGCGCCAGGACGGTTCATCCCCAGCAGCGTAAGATCGGTTTCTCGGCTGTAGCGAATGGCCATCTGCTCAAAGGATTCGTCTTCGGGTGCGACGATGACCACAGGTTCGGCGTTCAGGCGTACGCTTTGTAGGACAGAGCGCAGGTGTTCTTCGGTCTGAGCGCGCCCCTCTTCGCTGTGGATCACACGCAGCAACCGCAACGTCACCCCGCGTCGCCAGGAAGGATGCTCCGACACAATGTGCGCCAGCACCAGCATCAGGCTGGCATTTGGGCTGCGTCCACGCCACCAGACGTCGATTACCTTCTTTTTGCCGAAGCCACGTTGCCTGTTATATTGCAGAAAAAGGACAGACTTGTTCAACGCCACCAGTGTATCGAGCAATTCCATCTGCTGCCCACGCCCTTGTGGCGATCTGCTCCAACCTAAAAGAACGGTATTAGGCTCCAGCCCCCCCACACCGTGCGACTGCGCCACCGTCACCGCGCCGCGGTAGAAATCGGTGACGACGTCGGCTTCGGCAAAGGCGGTCATGCGTTGATCCTTGATGTAGCCGCGGATCTGTCGCCGCGCCGTCTCGCGTAAGCCGTGATCGGCCAACTGTTTCACGTCGCCCACCAACAATTGAAAGAAAGAGACGATCCCCTGCCCCATGCTTAGCCACTCTGCCACTTCCACCAACTGCTGCCGGTTGTGGGGCTGCCCGGTGAAGACAAGCAGGTTCGGTCGCCAATTTTTGGCGTGGTAGCGCTGCGCCTCAAGCTGAAGCAGCGCCCGTCGCGCCAGCGCAAACCAGATGCCGCTGCGTACATCACCCCACGTGCGGGTGATGGCGCGTTGTTGCAGGGCAAAGTAGATGCCGTAGCTCACAATCACGGCGAAGACGGTGGCCAGCGGGTTGATCAGGAACATCACGCCGTAGCAACCCAGTGCGCCCAGGATCGACACACTCCAGTGGATCTTAAAGCGAGGCCGGAAGCTGGGATTGTTCACCAGTCCTTCGATCCCAGCTACCAGATTGGTCATGCCGTAGGTGTTGAGGAAGAACATGCTGATTACCGGCGCAACAAAGTTCAGGTCACCCGCCCAGATCACGGCGACGGCGATGGCTGTGGTCACCAGCACAGCCACGCGCGGTTCGGTGGCGCTGCCCAGTTGACCGCTCAACCAGCGCGGCACAACATCGTCGCGGGCAATGGCCTGCAACGTGCGCGGTGCCGCCATGATGCTGCCCAGCGCCGAAGAGAGTGTGGCGGCCCACACGCCCAACAAAATCAACACCGGCCAGCGCGCCACCGACTGCATAGCAATGTTGTTGTTGATCAACTCATCTGGCGTCACATTCAACGCCAGCCAGATGACGGCACCGAAGTAGACCAACATCGTCACCAGGATCGAGGCAATCGTCCCCACGGGGATGCTGCGGCTGGGGTTCTTGAGATCGCCCGACATGCTCGTGCCGACTTCGATCCCCGTCACCGCGGGGAAAAAGACGGCGAAGACGATCCAAAAGGTGACACCGGGCGCATAGTTGGGCTCGAATATGGGCGTGAGGAACGTCTCCGCGCCGCCGCTAAAAAAGGAGATCAGCGCCAATACCAGCATCGACAGGATCACATACTGGATTTTTAGCGCAAAGTCCGCGCCGATGTAGGCGATGACACAGAAGATCAGCGTCACCAATGTGGCGATGAGGCGCGGATCGAATTGGCGGAAGAATTCCACCGTCTGCAACGCCTCGGTAAAGCCAATAATGTAAAACGCCACCGAAATCGCCTGTGAGAGATAGAGTGGAATCCCAATCGCGCCGCCGATTTCTAACCCCAGCGAGCGCGAAATAATGTAGTAATTGCCTCCGGCGCGCACTGTCATGCTCGTGGCAATGGCCGAAAGCGAAAGCCCCGTGAGCAGCGAAATGACATTGGCAACCGCCACAATGATCAACGCGCCGGTCAAACCGGCCTGCCCCACCACCCACCCCGAACGCAAAAAGAGGATGATGCCCAAGATCGTGAGCACATTCGGCGTAAAGACACCGGCAAAGGTGCCAAAACGGGCTGCAGGTCGATTGACGGCAACTTGAGCTGTGGACATAGAGACTCTTTTCGCTCTAAGCGTGAGTAATCACTCAATGGCATTAAGTTAAGCGACCAACAGTCGAATATCCGCGGAGTGAGCACGCCCTCGTGCGGCTCGAATATCAGCGGAGTGAGCACTCCGCGCTTAACTTAATGACATTGAATTATTACTTGCCGCTAAGTCGCAATGGCAGGTGACGGAGACGCTTGCCTGTGGCGGCGTAGACGGCGTTGGCGATGGCCGCAGGCGTAGGGCCGGTGGTAGCTTCACCCGCGCCCAATGGCGGCTGATCGGGGCGGTCGATGAGTTCGATTTCAATGCGCGGCGCTTCGTGGAGGTGCAACGACGGATAATTTTCCCAATCGAAGCTGGCAAAGCCCTGTGGGCCAAAGCGCACTGCTTCTTTTAACGTCCAACTGGCGGCTTGTACCGCGCCGCCTTCTAACTGGTTGCGCAGACCGTCGGGGTTGATGATCAACCCGGCGTCGGCGGCGATGGTGAGTTTCTCAACGTGGATCGCGCCATCTTCCTCGTCGACAAAGACGTCGGCCACGACGGCGGCGTAGGCTTTTTCGTTCTTGTACTGGGCGAAGGCGATGCCCTTGCCGGTGCCGTCGCCGCCGTTGCGCGAGGACCATCCTGCCGCGTCGGCGGCGGCTTGCAGCACAGCCCGCCCACGTGGATCGCCTAGATGACGCAGCCGAAACGCCAGCGGATCAACGCCAGCGGCTTCGGCCAACTCGTCCATAAACGACTCAATCGCGAAGACATTGGCGAACGCGCCCAAACTGCGCAACGAAGAAGTGCGCAGCGGACTGTCGGGCACAAAGTGTTTGACGATGCGTTTTTGCGCAAAGTCGTAGAGTGGATCGGCGTTGCGGTGGCTACCGGTGTGGCGTCCTTTGCCGGGGCGGGCAGGCGGCGGTGGTGTCGGATCGGCCAGATAGTGAGCAGCGAGCAAGCTTGTCCCGTCTCCACGTGGGCGGGGGCGGCCTGAATGGGTGTAGCTCCAGACGTCGTGGTTCCAGTCGATCACATTGCCTTGGTCATCCAAACTGGCCGAAAGTTCGAGCCGCATGGCCGGGCCGAAAGGCTCCCAGCGGTGCTCGTCTTCGCGCCGCCACTGCACGAGGACAGGATGTTTCGGCACAGCGGCGGCCAGCAGCGCGGCGTCGAGCACTACGTCATCGGCGCCGTTGTGTCCATAGCAGCCCGGCCCTTCCACATGGATCAGCCGGATTGTCGATTCGTCTTTCTTCAACACTTGGGCCAGCGCCCCGCGCAGTGGAAAGACGCCCTGGCTGTGCGTCCACACGGTGAGTCGATCCCCCATCACTTCGGCTAGCGCGGCGGACGGTCCTAGCGCGCCGTGCATGGTGAAGGGACGGTAGTAGGCGGCTTGACGCGTGTGGACGGCGTGGGTGGGCGGCGTCACTGGCGGGATGGGCGAGTCGGTTGGGGTGCCGTCCACCACCAGAAACGACTCAGTTGCGCCTTGGCGCAGCCGATCAAAGATCGAATCGTCCGGCGGTAGGATGGTTTCGCCATCCCAGTGGGCCAGTTGGCGCAATCGGTCGGCGGCGGCAACGGCCTGTTCCTCACGCTGGGCCACCACGCCCAAGAAGCTGCCGTCGCGCACCACGGCCAGCACACCGGGCATTGTTTGCACAGCAGCGATGTCAACACCTACCAGGTGGGCGGCGGGGTTGGGTGGGCGCACCACACGCCCATGCACCATGCCGGGCAATGACATATCGGCCACGAAGACGGGCTTGCCGCGCACCTTGGCGGGAATGTCCATGCGCGGCAGAGATGTGCCGACGAGGGTGTAGCTCTCTACACTTTTGGGCTGCACTTCGCCTGTCACCTGGCGATGAAAGAGACGCCCGCCATGCAGCGCCCAATAGCTGAGCTGCTCTTCGGAGACAGGATCGATGATCATCCCATCAACAACACGCAGGCGATCCATCGGTGCATGTAGGTGGGCCGCGGCCAGTTCGAGCAACCGATGACGGGCTTCAGCGGCCACCTGCCGAATGGCGCCCCCGCTGCCCTGGGTGGAATTGCTACCGGCGGTGTAGCCTTCGTCGGGTGTGCGCGCCGTATCGGCCAGGACAACGCGAATGCGTTCGGGGGCGATGTCGAGTTCCTCGGCGGCGATTTGGGCCACGGTCGTGCGGATGCCCTGGCCGATCTCAACTTTGCCGGTGAAGAGGGTGATCGTGCCATCGTCTTCAATGCGCAGCCAGCGGTCGAGATCCGGCGCTTGGCGCAGCGCATCAGGTAAAGGGGCGGATGTCATACACGGACCTCCTCGGCGGCGCGGCGTACGGCGCGCAGGATGCGATCGTAGGTGCCACAGCGGCACAGGTGACGCGCCAATGCTGCACGGATTTCGTCGTCGTTGGGGTGAGGGTTCTGGCGCAACAACGTCACCGTTGCCAGAATGAAGCCTGCTGTGCAGTAGCCACACTGGGCGGCCTGTTCTGCTACAAAGGCACGCTGCACCACGTGCATGCCTGCCTCATCAATCCCCTCGAGGGTGACGATCTCTTTGCCCTCAAAGAACGAAACCGGCTTGCGGCACGAAGGCATCCCCCGCCCATCCACCAGCACTTTGCACGCGCCACACTGCTCCAGGCCGCAGGCAGGTTTGGCCGCTTTCAGCCCCAGATCGTTGCGCAAAATGTAGAGCAACGGCGTTTCGGGGTCCACTTCCACGTTGAATACACGACCATTGACATGTAAGTTCATGGTTCGGATCATTGTCTCCTCTTCGGCGAACAATTGCTCCTGGTCATTTGGTCAGGAGAGAGTCTGCCCAATTCTCTAACGGTCTTATGAAAAACTCAAGCTATAATAGACAGTGCTGCTATCGTACCTCACTGTTAGGGAGAGAGCCATGTACCACAAAATTTTGGTGCCGTTGGATGGATCCCCGTTTGCCGAAGGCGTTCTTGCCTATCTACCCCAGGTTGATCAAAAAAACGAAAGTGAAGTGATTTTGGTTCAAATTCTGGAAGAGGAACGTTACGGCGCATACCTCACACCAGGGCCGCTCCCCATCAGCAATCAACCTGTATCTGCGTGGACGTCGCAGGCCGGGAAATATCACGCGGATATGGCGGAAGATCTGCGCGCTTGTGGCTACACTGTACGCTCACTAATCCTTCAAGGCAACGATGTGGCGGGAGAAATCTGCCGCGTGGCCGATGCGGAACGGGTAAATTTGATTGCGATGACCACCCACGGTCGCGCCGGTCTGCCCCGTTGGTTGATGGGCAGCGTGGCCAGCCGTGTGGTGAGCGCCACCGACAAGCCGGTATTCCTTGTCCACCCCAACGAAGCCACAGGAGATCGTACGGTTTCGCTGCGCCGGATCCTGGTGCCGCTGGACGGATCGCGGTTGGCCGAATTGGCGTTGAACGTGGCCGGAGCGCTGTCCCGTTCGCGCGATGCCGGCCTGATCCTAGTGCGGGCGCTGGAACCCGCAACGGTCATCGGTGCCGATTCGGCTACATCGGATCCGGCTGCGCCGATACCGGCAGAAGCGCCGGTACGGGTGATCGAGCGCGACGCCGCAGATCTCTACATGGCCGACATCGTGGAAGCCATGAAAAATACCAACTTCGTCGAGCAATCGGTGATCGTCCACGGATCGGCTGCCGAAGTGATCCTCGACGCCGCGGAATTGAACGACGTCGATCTCATTGTGATGAGCACCCATGGCCGCTCCGGCGTCAGCCGCTGGGTCTACGGCAGCGTGGCAGAAAAGGTGCTGCACAGCGCGCCGTGTCCGTTGTTGTTGTTGCGCGCGCCAACATAGTTGACGACGGACGACGGATCGTGTTGAGGTTGTTGGTTCTTGATCTGCAACTTGTGAAGGACGACGGAGGTCGAACGTCAACCTTGTCGCTACGGTGGCAACAGCGTTGACGATCGACCTCCGTCTTTCGTCCTCCGTCGATCTTTGTTTGTACCACCAACAGACCCTACGAGTCGTCCGTCGTCGGTCGTCCATCGTTGGTCGTCCGTCGTCCGTCGTCCGTCATCGGTTGTCCACTCTCCCCCCCTGTGCTAGACTTCTCTTGAACCGCTTTAGTTGGTTCGTCCCCAACCCGTCCTTCAACCCAGGAGAATACCCATGCAATTTGATCTACTCATCAAAGGTGGTGAGGTGATCGATCCCGGCGGCGGCCACATAGGCCAGTTCGACGTTGCCATTCAGGGCAATCGCATCGCCGCCGTAGATCACAACATCCCAGCAGATTCGGCGGCTCAGGTCGTCGATGCAATTGGGCAAATCGTCACCCCCGGCCTGGTGGATCTGCACACTCATGTCTACCACAAAGTTACTTTTTGGGGGATCGAAGCTGATCCTGTAGCGGCAAGGACGGGCGTCACCACCTGGCTTGACGTGGGTTCTGCAGGCGCCTACAACATGCCCGGCTTCCGCGAATGGATCGTTAAACCGGCGAAGTCGCGCATCTATGCTCTGCTTAACATTTCGTCCATCGGGTTAACGGCTACCACCTGGGAATTGGCCAACCTTAACTACTGCGACGTCGATCTATGTGTGAAGCTGATGCAACTGCACGAAGGACTTGTCCTCGGCGTGAAGTGCCGCATCGACAATGCCACCACCGGCAACAATGGCCTCGAACCGCTGAGCCGGGCGCGCATCGCCGCCGAACAAGCCCAACTGCCTATGATGGTTCACATTGGCCGTGGGCCGCCCTCGGTTTTGGATGTGCTCGAATACCTACGCCCCGGCGACATTTTGACCCACTGCTTCACCGGCCACGATATGCGCATCATCGACGACAGCGGTAAGTTGATCGAAGCCGCCCAACGCGCCTGGGACAGCGGCGTTATCATGGACATTGGCCACGGCGCCGGTTCATTCTCGTTTGAGACGGCCGAAGCACTCATCGACGCCGGCCACAAGCCGGATGTGATCTCGTCGGACATCCACCAGATAAGCGTTCATGGTCCGCTTTACGACATGCCTACCTGTCTGAGCAAATTCCTGGCACTGGGCATGACGTTGGAAGATGTGATACGCGCCGCCACGATCCACCCCGCTGAAGCGATGGGCATGGGTGATGAAATTGGTACGCTCAAGGTGGGCGCGCTGGCCGATGTGGCGTTGTTTAAGGTCCAAGAGGGCAATTTTCCCCTCTACGACGTCTTCATGAACAAGCGCGAAAGCAAACAACTGCTCTGTAACACCCTCACCATCGTCAACGGCCAGGAGATGGAACGCCGCCCAGACGGTCCTGTTGCACCCTGGATCGAACTCAGCGAAGCCCAGCAGAACTTGATCGCGTGGGGGCATACGCCGGGGAAATTGGCGGGAGGATGTTGTTGATTCGGTGACTGGGTTACTTGGTAATTAGGACTGGGGATTGGGCGATTAGGGGATTTCAGAAAATGGTCTCGATGCCGAAGTCCTGCGGTTGGTAACCGCAGCTACGACAGACGAGACGATTACCTATTTCGTAGGTCACTCTGGTTGAAGGTTAACAAAATAATCCGGTAACCCAGCGGTTGAAACCGCCGGCTGGTAGGGGAAACACGATTTATCGTGTTCTCACAACCGGCTTCAGCCGGTTTCCCGTATCAGACGCCGAATTCATTCGGCGGGTGTGATTACCAGAATAATTTCTTAATGTTCAACCAGCGTGACGGCGTGCTCAACGACGATTCAAACGCAAGCCGATCTCACAATCCCAACCCGATCCCCGATCCCCAGTCGCCAGTCCCCAATCCCTAATCCCCAAAGGAAAAGCCATGTACATCGGACTCGATATCGGGACAACAAGCATCAGCGCCGTAGTGTTGGACACGCAGACAGGCGCGCTCGTGGCGCATTACACGGTTGCGAACCGGGCCGCGGTGACGGCAGGGCCGGGCCGCGCCGAAGTGGATCTGGCGCGCATCCAGGAGACGGCGGTGGACGCGCTGGCCGACATTGTGTCCGCGGCAGGTGTGGACGGATCGCAGATCCGCGGCATCGGCATGACGGGCCAACAGCACGGCGTCGCCTTTGTGGACGCGTCCGCCGCGCCGGTAGGCCCAGCGATTACGTGGCAAGATATCCGCGTCCAATCCCCCATGCCGGGGACAGAGACAAGCTACTTGCAGGCGTTCGTCGACCGCGCCGGGGGACGTGACGCCTTCCGTCGCATGGGCTGTTTGCCCGCGGCGGGCTTCCTGGGCACGACACTCTTCTGGCTGCAAGAGGAAGGCCAACTCCCCGCGCCGCCGTCCATCGCCTGCTTCATCCCCGACGCCGTGGCCGCCTTCCTCACCGGGGAGACGCCGCGCGTCGATCCCACGTTGGCAGGGAGCGCGGGCGTCTTCGACATTGTCTCGAACGAGTGGGACGCCGACTTGTTGGCGCGGGTTGGGCTGTCCACGGCGTTGCTGCCACCGATTGGCCGCGCCGGGGAACGCCTGGGTGGTCTGCGCGCGGAGATTGCCCAGAAGGTCGGGCTACCTACGGGCATCCCCGTGGGCGTGGCCGTGGGCGACAACCAGGCCAGTTTCATCGGCAGCGTACAGGACCCGACGGCCAGCCTGCTCATCAACGTGGGCACCGGCGGGCAGATTTCGGCGCGCACCGACGAGTTTCACTTCATCCCTGGGCTGGAGAATCGACCTTTCCCTGGTGGGCATTACCTGCTCATCGGCGGCGGCCTGTTTGGAGGACGTTCGTACGCGTACCTGCTCGAATTCTTCCGCCAGGCCGGCGCGGATCTCTTCCACGCCGCCGCGGACGACGACCTCTACGACCGCATGACGGCGCTGGCCGCGGCCGCGCCCGCCGGGTGTGACGGGTTGCGCTGTTCGCCCCTCTTCACCGGCACCCGCGTAGACCCGTCCTTGCGGGCGTCGTTCACGGGGCTGTCGCCGCAGAATTTCACACCCGGTCATGTCACCCGCGCTTTGCTGGAGGGGATGGCCGAGGGCTTCCATCAATTCCATGAACAGATGAAACCCGTGGTCGGGGACCGGTCGCCGCTGGTAGGTGCGGGCAACGGCGTGCGCCGCAACCGGCTGCTGGCCGAGATCCTGGCGGCGCGTTTTGACATGCCGCTACACGTCCCCGCGCTGAGCGAAGAAGCCGCGGCGGGGGCAGCGATGACAGCGGCGGTGGGCGCGGGGGAGTTTGGCGATTTGGATGAAGCGATGGGGAAACTGCTGCGATACAACGAAGAAATCTCTGGAAAGTAGATACGAAGCAATTGCCAGAGATAGAACGCGGATTGAGCGGATCGGGCGGATTAGTGCAGATTTTACTCAAATTGTTCTGAAATCCGCCTAGATCTGCCCGATCCGCTCAATCCGCGTTCTATTGCTCAATTTCTTCACCCAAAAGGAGATCTACATGCTCTTCACCGACACCTCCCGCGGCCGCCCCTTTGCCAAAGATCCGGCAGTGGTTCGCTTTGGGGACGGCTATTTTCTCTACTATTCAATCCCGCCTTTTGGCGACGGGCGTAGCGGTGACGGCTGGGCCATCGGCGTGGCCCACAGTGTTGACCTGGAGACGTGGTCGCGCGTCGACGAGATCCGTCCTGTGCAGGAGTGTGAACGGAATGGGATCTGCGCGCCGGGGGCGTGGGTGCATGGCGGCAAGATCCACCTTTTCTACCAAACCTACGGCAATGGTCGCAAAGACGCCATCTGTCATGCCTGGTCGGTGGATGGTATACACTTTGAACGGGACGAGAGCAACCCGGTCTTTCAGCCCAGCGGTGATTGGAATTGTGGCCGCGCCATCGACGCCGACGTCATCGAAGACGGTGACCGTCTGCTGCTCTACTACGCCACACGTGACCCCGATTTTCGGATTCAGATGTTGGGGGTGGCGGCGGCGCCGTTGACGTCGTCTTTTGGCCGCGCAGACTGGACGCAGATCGACAACGGGCCGATCCTCAAGCCGGAATTGCCCTGGGAGCAGGAATGTATCGAGGCGGCGGCGCTCTGCCGTCGTAACGGGCGGCTTTTCATGTTCTACGCCGGGGCGTACAACAACAAGCCGCAGCAGATCGGCTGCGCCGTCAGCGACGATGGCGTCTCCTGGCAGCGACTTTTCGATGAACCCTTCCTGCCCAACGGCGCGCCGGGGACGTGGAACGCCAGCGAATCGGGCCATCCCTACGTCTTTGTGGACGCGGACGGATCGACGCATCTATTCTTCCAGGGCAACAACGACAACGGGCAAAGCTGGTATCTCTCCCGCGTCGCCGTCACCTGGGACGGGGATCGTCCGCGGATTGGTGACTAGTGATTAGGTCTTGCAACGAGTGATTGATTCCGCAAATTCATGTGGTAGTCAACACCATAGAGTGCCCTTTCACTGGCCAATCCACAAGCCTAATCACCAATCACTAATCACCAATCACCCTTATTTTCAGGAGGCAATCATGGAAGAAACTCGTGTGGTCGTACAGCGGATGGGCGAAGCGGTGACGAATTACCTGGCCGCGTTGACCCGGGATCAGCGGCATAAGGCCGTCATCGCCTTTGCAGACGAAACCGAGCGGACGAACTGGCACTACACGCCAATCTTCCGCGCCGGGCTGCCGTTGACGGAGATGACCCGTCCTCAGCAGCGATTGGCGATGAAGGTGGTGGCGACGGGGTTGAGCCATGCCGGTTACAACACGGCGTCGACGATCATGGGCTTGGAGACGACGTTGGACGCCAAAGAGGGCTGGTCGCGCGATGACCGCGATCCCGTGCGCTACTACCTGAGCATCTTCGGGGAACCGCACAGCGAAAACCCGTGGGGCTGGCGCTTTGAGGGGCATCACATTTCGCTCAACTACACCATCGCCAAAGGGGAGATCATCGCGCCGACGCCGACCTTCTTCGGGGCCAACCCCGCCGAAGCGGCCCTGGGGAATGTGGCCACGTTGCGCCCACTCAGCGGCGTCGAGGACCTGGCCCGCGATCTGCTCCACAACCTCAACGAAGGACAGCGCGCCACAGCGATCCTGGCCCACGCCGCCCCGGCGGACATTGTGATGCGCAACCGGCCCTACGTGGTGGAACCAGCCTTTGACATCGACGATCCCGCCGAACTGCACCGCTGGATGCACCGTCACGGCGTCAGCCACGACGAGGTGGAGGCGCTGCACTACACGTCTACGCCGCGAGGCGTCGCCGCCACGTCCATGAACGGCGGACAGCGTGAGATCCTCGAAGCGCTGATCCAGGAGTACATCCAGCGCATGCCCGACGAACTGGCCCAGATCGAGTGGAACGCACTCCAATCACGCGGCATCGACAGCGTCCACTTTGCCTGGGCGGGCGGCATCGAGCGTCACCAGCCCCACTACTACCGGCTGCAAGGCGTGCGCTTCCTCGTGGAATACGACAACACGCAAAACGACGCCAACCACATCCACTCGGTGTGGCGCGATCCCATTGGCGACTTTGGGGCGGATCTGTTGGCGCATCATTATCGGCATGAGCATTGAGTACGGACGACGGACGACCGACGACGGACGACGGACGACGTGTAGAGGATATTGGTTCTTCAAATAATGTGCAGGCGGAGGACGAAAGACAAACGCCGAACCAACGCCCCCACACGATCCGTCGTCTGACGTCGGTCGTCTGTCGTCAGTCGTCCGTCCTCAAAAGTTCTTCGGCGTATTCCGCCCATACGGCGAGTACTGTTCCGCTTCGTAGACGATTCCGCTGGCGGGGGCCGATTGGGGCGAGAGCCAGAAGACGACGTGAGACGCGATCTCGGTGGGTTGGGTCATACGACCGCTGGGGGCGTAGTGGCGGGGCAGGGTTTCGTGCCAGTCGGGGGACAATCCTTCGGAAATTTTCAGCGCGATCTCGTTGGGTGTGGGCACCCAGCCGGGGTTGATCTGGTTGACGCGGATGCCTTCAGGACCGAGTGCATTTGCCAAATTGCGCGTCATGGTGACAAGACCACCCTTGGCCGCCGAATAGACGAGCAGATTGGGTTCGCCGCTCAGCCAGTTGATCGAACCAATGTTGACGATGCTGCCGCCTGTCCCCTGGCGGCGGAAAGCGTGGACAGCGGCGCGGGCGATGAGCAGCGGGGCGCGCAGGTTGATGTTGATCACAAAGTCGAAGACATCGGCGTCGGTGGTGTCGAGGTTGCTGCGTTTCATGGTGGCGGCGTTGTTCACCAGCCCGTCAATGTGACCGAAGCGAGTCACCGTCTCGTCCACCAGATGCGCACACGCTGCCGGGTCGCCGATGTCCGCGATCACAAAATCGGCCACGTCCTGGCCCAGATCTTCGCAGACGCGGCGCGCCCACGTTTCCTCCAGCCCGTGGACCATCACCCGCGCCCCTTCCTGCACGGCGCGGCGTGCAATCGCCTCACCGATGCCGGTGGTAGAGCCTGTCACCAATACGACCTTGTTTTCAAGTAACATGCTTGCTGTCCTTTGTCTTGAAGAATGAGTCTTGAAGAATGATGAATGAAGAATGGGCAGAGCATCTCCACCCATTCTTCATTCATCATTCTTTAACTCAATGTTACCCAGCCCTGCCCCTTGGCCGCTTTGTACATCGCTTCCATGACCGAGCTGCGATAGGCCGCTTCGTGGACGTTGACCAGCGGTGTCGATGCGCCATTGGCGGCGTCGAGGAAGAGTTCGAAGGCATGGGGCCACGCTTCGGGCAGATTCGGCCACGGGCTTTTGCCGTCTGCCCCTTCCAGGTTGGCGCTCTTGATGTAGACATCGGTGCGATCGACGACGTAGGCGTGCCCTTCGGTGCCGCTGATCTCGAAGGTGATGGGATCGGCCACGTCCACCCAGCCGGCGGCCAGGGATGCAATAATGCCGTTCTTGAAGACGAGCAACCCTTCGCCGGTCTCGTCGCAATCTTCACCGTAGCGGTTGATGGCCCGATCCAGCGTGGCGGTGACACGGTCTACGCTGCCGAACATCCACAGCAGCAGATCGAGGGCGTGGGTGCCCAGGTCACCGAACGCGCCCACACCGGCCTGCTCGGTGTCGGTCATCCACAGCCATTCGGGGGTGAACCAGTCGCCCAGCGCGCCGGAATGGCAGTTGCTGGCGCGCACGCGCGTGATCTTGCCGAAAGTGCCTGCATCGACGTGCTGCTTGAGGAAAAGATGCGACGGGATGCCACGCTGGAAGTAACCCGTCTGGAAGAGGACACCCGCTTTGGCGATGGCGTCGGCCATGCGGTAGGCGTCTTCGGTGCCCAGGCCCAGCGGCTTCTCCACGAACATGTGCTTGCCCGCCTCCGCCGCGGCGAGGACAAGATCGGCATGGCGATCCGTCTCCGAGCAGATCACCACCGCCGAAATCGACCCATCGGCCCAGATTGCGCCCAGGTCCTCGACGACGGGGGCGCTGAGCAGGGCAGCATTCTTCTCGGCGCGGGCGCGGTCGTGATCCCACACCGCGCTGACGGTGACATCGTTGCGAGCCTGCAAGCGTTTGACAAAGCCGGGGGTGTGAATGTGTCCACAGCCGACTAGAGCGACGTTGATCATTTTGTTTCTCCGTGGGATAAATGAACGTGATTCGTGATTCGTGTTGCGTGGGGAAAGAATGGTTCGCCGCGCAACGTCCTTTAGTCTAATGGATTGTGGTACAGACGCAACTTGAGGGAGGCGAGTTGCAGGTGGCAGGAAACAAGTGTCACCGGCATACTAGCAATCCTGTATCCTAGTAGACAATGTCGCAACTTGCTACCCGATGTCATTAAGTTAGGCAGTTCTGCACCGATTATACTGCGGAGTGAGCATCCTCAGATGCGGCTCTACCAGTGTGCACCCGCATCTGAGGATGCTCACTCCGCGCTTAACTTAACGACATTGACTTGCTACCTGCCACTTGCCACCTGCCACCCTGCATTTTTACCTTCAGAAAGGATCTACCATGACTTCCGATCCTCGTCCCTTGCTGGCGATTACGTTGGGCGATCCTGCCGGGATTGGCCCTGAAGTGATTTTGAAAGCGTTGCGCCATGCCGAACTTTTCGAGCGTTGTCGGCCTCTCGTCATCGGGGATCGGCGTATTTTGGCGCGGGCGGCGGCGTGGATCGAGGGCGCGCCCGACGCCTACGAACTCATCGAAGATCCACGCCAGGGGCAGTTTGCCTTTGGCACCGTGCCGCTGGTGGACCTGCACAACGCCGACCCCGCTGAGATCCCCGTGGGCAAAGTCAGTGCCGCCGCCGGCCGGGCCGCGGTCGAGGCTGTCTTCCGCGCCTGCGATCTCGCCCTGGACTCAACTGTAGACGGCATCGTGACCGCCCCGCTTAACAAAGAAGCGATGCACCGCGCCGGTTTCCTCTACCCCGGCCACACCGAACTGCTGGCCGAGCGCACCGGGGCAGAGCGTATTTCGATGCTGTTGGTGGGGCCGTCCTTGCGTGTGGTGCACGTGAGCACCCATGTTTCACTGGCCGAGGCCATACGCCGGGTGCGCACGCCGCGCGTGCTAGAGGTAATCGAACTTGCCTACCAATCCTGCCGTGCTCTGGGGATCGTCGAACCGCGCATCGGCGTGGCCGGGCTAAACCCGCACGCCGGCGAGAACGGTCTGTTCGGCAACGAAGAAGCGGAACAAGTGCAGCCTGCCATCGAGCAAGCCCGCGCCCGTGGGTGGACGGTCTCTGATCCACAGCCGCCGGATACCGTCTTCTTGCGCGCGGTCAAGGGCGTATTCGACATCGTCGTCGCCATGTACCACGATCAAGGACACATCCCCATGAAGGTGTTGTCGTTCGACAGCGGCGTCAACGTGAGCATGGGATTGCCCATCATCCGCACGTCCGTGGATCACGGCACCGCCTTCGACATCGCCGGCACAGGCATCGCCAGCGAAGAAAGTCTGCTGGCGGCGGTGGACGTGGCCGTGCAGATGGTGCGGGCCAAGAATGTGTAAACCCGCCGGGTTGCAGAAAACCCGGCAGGTTGGTCAACGCGAACCCGCCAGGTCTTCTGTGACCTGGCGGGTTTTGGTTTCGGTGGGCTATGCTTTGAGCAGCTCTCCCTGCCACAGCGGATCGCCCAGTGGATAGAAATCCCGCGCCGCGACCTCGCCACGGATCATCCAGTTGATCAGGTAGAAGTTCCAAAACATGAAGAAGTCGGGGCGGTTGACCCTGTCCATGCTGCGCTGGACGATGCTGGGGACGGAGTAGAACGCTTTGCGCGCCTCAAGACAGCCGCGTTGCAGCTCCTCGGGCGACATGCGCTTGGGCTGAAAGGGGATCATGTTGTAGCGGTAGGCGTCGTCCAGCCACCAGGAGTCGTAGAGCAGCCGTCCTTCATTGGCAAGTCGGTCGTAGAGCGGCGTGCCTGGGAAGGGCGTGAGGTGGTTGAAGGCGCCGATGTAGATGCGGTGATCTTTGGCGAATTCCACCGTCTGCATAAAGGACTCGGGGGTGTCCTCGTCGTAGCCGAAGACGAAGGTGAGGTAGAGCTTGATGCCGTAGCGGCGCAGGTTGGCCAGGGCCACCTCGAAGCCCCCCTTCATGGTGTTGAAGTCTTTGTCCATGGCCTTGAGGTTGTCGGGGTTGAGGCTCTCGAAGCCGATGAGCAGCCCTTCGCAGCCGCTGCGTGCAATCAGATCCAGGAATTCCTCGTCGTGGGCGGCGTTGATGCTGGCCTGGCTCACCCAGCGGATCTTCAACGGGATCAGCGCCTCGTAGAGTTCCTTGGCCTGGCGCATGTTGGAGGTGATGTTGTCGTCGACGAAGAAGAAAAAGCGTTTGTTCTCGCCGCGTAGACGGGTCAACTCGGCGATGATGTCGTCGACGGGGCGGCGTGTCTGCGTCCGCTCGAAGACGGTCTGGATGGCGCAGAAATCGCACTTGAAATGACAGCCGCGGCCCGCTTCCACGAGGCCGATGGGCAGGTACTTCTTGCCGCGGAAGATGGAGCGATCCGGGCGCAGACCACCCAAATGGGGACGTTCGGCGGCGCGGTAGATCTTTTGCAGCGTGCCGTGGCGGGCGTCGTCGATTACCTGCGGCCAGATGGCTTCGGCCTCGCCCACCACCACCGCTTCGGCATAGTCGGCCACTTCTTCGGGGCAGAGCATGGCGTGGAAGCCCCCCATCACCACCGGGATCTTGCGCTTGCGGTATTCGCTGGCGATCTGGTAGGCGCGCTTGGCCGTGTACGTCTCCACGCTGATCGCCACCAGATCGGTCGGCTCGTCGAAGGGGATCGCCTCCATGCGGTCGTCGTAGAATTTCACGTCCACGTCGGGCGGGGTCAACCCGGCCAGGGTGGCGGCGGGCAACGGCTCCATCTGCCACGTGCCAATGTACTTCTGGCCGGGTTTACGTCCAATCGCGGGATGGATCAGGGTCAAGCGCATAGGTTCAGCCTTCCTGGAAAATGAGATTCTCAACTCACTCGTTTGGTTTTGCTTCCTCTCGAAAGCGGACGGCGAAACTGCGCAGCGCCGCTTCGGGTTCAAGATCGAGCTGCTTGGCCACGGCCACCAACTGCCAGAGGACGCGCCCCAGTTCTTCTTCGTTGGTGCCGGCAGGCAGCAGTGCGGCCAGCGCCGGGTTCTCTTGCGCCAGCGCTTTGCGGCTGAGTAGACCCGCCTTTTCGGCTTTGGATTGCATCTGGCGCGCCTTTTCCAGCGCGGGCAACGAGGCAGGCAGATCGAGTGGCCCTTTGGGGGCCTGGCCTTTGGCTTTGCGTTCCTGCGCCTTGATCTCGTCCCACTGTACGTAGAGCGCATCCATGTTTTCCACATCCGTCTCACCGAAGACGTGGGGATGGCGACGTGTCAGCTTTTCCACACTGGTGCGGATGGCATCGGCCATCTGAAAGCGACCTTCCTCGCTGCCCACCTGCGCGATCATGACGGCGATGCCCATGAGATCGCCCAGTTCCTCGACGGTGTGATCGTCGTCTTCGTTGTCGATGGCCTCCACCGTCTCGGCGGCTTCGTCGAGGAGAAATCCTTTGAGTGTGACCAGCGTCTGCTCCTGATCCCAAGGACAGCCATCAGGCGCGCGCAGGTGCGCGATCAACTCCTGCAAATCCACCAGACTGGCACGTGGGAGCGGCGGCACGTAGAGCGACGTCAGGTGATCGAAATCGTCGCGGTGATCCACCTCGTGCAAGGGGACGGTTTGGGTGCGCGCTTCGTCTGTCCCCGCGGCGTGGATGAGCGTCACCGGATGCTCCGGTGGGTAGGCGTTGAGCAACACCAACTTCACATCCGAGGCCACGTGGCGGGCGTAGACCTGGGCGATGAGCGCAGGAAATTGGACATCGATCTGCGGGTGATGACGCCGCGCCAGCAGCATGCCGTCTACGATCTGGCTACCGTCCATTGGGTCGATGCCCACAGCGGCCCAACTGGATTCGATGAAGCTGGCGCCGCCCAGCACGTCCACCGAGAGGCCGGCTGCCACCGCCGCGGTGACGATGCGCGGCGTGGTCATCTCGCCGATCCACGGGTGGCCGGGGACGGCGTAGACGACGTGTCCTCGCTGCGCCCGTTCCAGCACGCGCCCCACGATTGCGCCGTAGACGTCGGCAAAGTCGGCGTGTGATTCGTAGAGATCGTCGCACGTCTCAAACGAGACCGACCGGCGCAGCGTCTCTATGCCGGGGTGGCGCTCGGTGCGCAGGATCACCTGATCTGTGGTGTGTAACAGTTGCCAAACCGCCAACGGCATGTTTTCCACGCCGCCAGGCCCCAGCCCAACGATGACAATGTCCGCCTCGGGCAGAGAGAGTTCGGGCAGAGAAAAGGTGGTTTGCGTTGCGGTCATGGCGCGTTCCTCACGTTGTCGGTCTTGGGCGTGGCAGGTTGCAGGTGGCAAGTATGCAGGTATGTAGATGACGTGTCTGTCGTCCGTCGTCTGTCGTTCAATCTAGCGCAGCGATCCGCATTTGGCAATTCCATGCGCCTCCATCATTTGCCCCAATCCAACACCCCCAAATGGGGGACGACAATGCAAAACCGAGCGCGTATGCTGGAATAGAATCACTTTTGTCCTGAAATTTTCGCTGAAAAAGGAGCAGGCATGGAAGAACCAGGTCTCTCGCTACGTTACGAAATGGTGGACGGTGAACCCATCACCGTGGGGGCACGCACCTTGCTTCCGCAGAGTCGCGTCCTCAGTGTGCGCTGGCCCAACGGTGGCTTGATTGTCAACCATCCCAGCGCCATCGTCGTCAAAGAAGAGGGCGTTCGTCACGAAATCGCCATCCCCGACGTCACCCGTTGGGGGCAGTGGGCCTTGATTGGGCTGGCGATTTTGTTCATTTTGATTGGCTTGAAAAGGAGATAAGCAATGACTGAAAACAGAGACTACACCCACGTCATCACCGCCAATTGGGAAAAGAGCATGAACGTGCTCAACCGTCTTTTCGAGGTTGCCAAACCGTCGGCGGCCTTTGGTGAGCCGATCCAGAAGGGTGAGTACACGGTGATCACGGCGTCGGAAACGGCGATGGGCCTGGGCCTGGGCACCGGCGCAGGCAGCGGTACCGAGGAACTGAGCGCCGATGAAGCCAAAGAAAACGCCGCCCCCGAAAGCGGAAGCGGCGGTGGCGGCGGTGGTGGTGGCGGCGGCTGGAGCCGTCCTGTAGCGGTGATTAGCATCGGCCCCAAAGGCGTCGAAGTCGAACCCGTTGTCGATGTCACCAAACTGGGGCTGGCCTTCTTCACCATGATCGGCAGCGCGATGTTTATGCTTAGGAAGATGAAGCAGGGAAAAATTTACGATTGACGATTTGCGATTTACGATTTGCGATTTGCGATTGTCGTGTTGAGGATGCGGTTGAGTGATTGGGGCGATGGTGCTGTGACACTCAACACGAAGTTGTTCCGCGACGCGGTCATATCCTTGACCAGACAATCGTAAATCGTCAATCGCAAATCGTAAATTTACTTGAGCACCCGCTTCGGCACCTTGCAGATCATCGTATACGCCGGATCATAGATATTCCCCAGATCGTATTCGACACACTGGCCCATGAGGATGTTGGCGCCGATGGGATCGAGGCCGTAGTCGCTTTGTAGCCAGCGGAGCATTTCGGTGGTGGCGTGCTGTGTGGCCTGGTCTAGCGGACGGGCGTTGCCGGCGGTGAAGATGTAGTCGGCGTTTTCGCCGCGCGGCCAGCCGATGCGCTTCCCCTTCTGCAAGTGGACGGTGAACTGCACCTCAAACGAGATCTCAACGCCGGTGCCCACAATTTCGCCGTCCCCTTGCACCGCGTGGCCGTCGCCGATGTGGAAAAGCGCGCCCGGCACGAAGACCGGGAAGTAGCAGACAACGCCGGTGGTGTGGCCGCGGTAGTCCATGTTGCCGCCGTGTTCGGCGGATGTGGCCGTCGAGATAGCCTGTCCTCGTGCGGGGGCGACGCCGAAACAGCCCACCATCGGGGCCAGCGGTATCGTGAACTCACCCAATTTCGTATCCGCCGGTTCGGTCAGTGTGACAGTGCCGGCCTCGTTGTCAACACGCCAGCGCGCCAGGAGCTGATCAGCGGGCTGATGGGGCAATTCCATCACATATTCGGGATCGACGACGTTGGGCGCAACTGTCTTGCGTGTCCACCCATATGGGCGGTTGGGCGTCAGCCGATCGAGGACGACCACCAACGTGTCGCCGGGTTCGGCCCCTTCCACGTAAAAAGGACCGGTCATGGGGTTGCCGGGTGTGGTGGCCTGCTGCTCGTGCATGTCACCGCCGCGGGCGTCGACGGTGGTGGTGATGACGGTGTCGCCCGGCGCGATCTTAAGCACCGGTTCGTGTGAGCCAATCGTGTTGAAGTAGTGGGACGGCTGGAAGAGATGGGTCGGCATGGTTATTCCTGTTCGATGACGAGTTCACCCTGGTTGATGGTAATTGAACGAACACGGCTGCCCAGATTGGTTTGGGTCAGAGCGTCGTTGACTTGCTGTTCGATGACGTTGGAGGCCGCGCCGGGCATAAACATGCCGTTGATCACGGCTTCGGTAATGTCGAAGGTGACCACTCCATTTACCGCTGCCATCGTTCCCTTGAGCGTCAGTGGCCCACTCACCAGCGGCACCACGCCTTCGGCCAGCACGCCGCCGACGGTAATCACGCCGGGATCAAACCAGACCGTGATGTCACTGACGGGAATGCCACCGCCTTGCCCCAGTTGGGTGGCGATCAGGCTGGTGAATTGAGCTTCGGTGAGGCGTAGCGTTCCCCCGGCCACAGCGGTGGCCACGGCCTGTTGCGCTTCTTGGGCCGATTGTTCGCTTACTTCCACTGTGCGTGGCGTCGGCGTGGGATCGGAGCGGTTAAGGCCCAGTCCACCACCGGAACAGGCGATTGTACTCACCACGAAGAGGACAAAAACCAACAGCAAAGAAAAGGTACGTTGACTCATTGGGATACTCCTTGATGGAGAATGTAGAGGCAAAATCAAACCCGCCAGGTTTCCGAAAACCTGGCGGGTTTTTTGTGCTATTTCGTCGAGCGCCAGTCGTTTTGATCCGCCGACTCGCTGGTCGAGGAATCATCGACATCGTCGTCAGTGGTGGTGCTGATAATGACGTTGTCAATGGCGGAGGGATCGAAGATCTCGTTGTAGCGGCGGCAGGCTTCCACCAGATGCGCGCCGGAGAAGTGTCCTTGTGTCCAGAAACGCATACGCGATTCACCGTCGAGAAGTTGTTTTACGATCTCGTCGGTGGTGAACTTCTTGGCGTCGAGACGGGAGACTTCCTGACACAGCCCGAGGAGTTGGGCGATCTTGCCGTGCAGTTCGGGCTGGGCTGTGCGGCGCACATTGCCGCTGCCGGGGAAGAGCCGTTCAGGCCGCAGCGCCGCCAATGTGCGCAGGCTGCTGATGATGCCGAACATCTCGTATTCAGCGGCCCAGGATTGGTCCTTGCCGCCGATGAAGGCGTCTCCAGTGAAGACCCAACGGTGCGTCGGCTCGAAGAAGCTGACGTGATCGGGGCTGTGGCCGGGGGTTTCCACGACACGCAGCCGGAACTGTTCCGTTTCCACTTGCAGGGGCAGCGGTTCCACCGTGTGCACCGCTTTGGGCACGCCCCAGAGGACCCGCCGGTAAAACTGCGGGTGCAGCCGCCTGGGATCCTGGATGATCTCAACAGATTGGGGAGAAGCGTAGATACGGGCGTTGGGAAAGCGGCGGCGTAGCGCGTACAGCCCGCCGATATGATCCTCGTGGGCGTGGGTGAGGATGATCTGTTTCACCTCTCGGTCGGCCAGGACGCGGGTCAACTCACCGGCGAGGTAAGCCGGTCCACTGTCGATCAGTAGGCCGTCGAACCAATAGGCTGTCGTCCAATAGATCGGGCGGCCAAGAAAGGTGCGCGCCATGCGAATCGCCGTTACCGAGCCATGCTGCTGAACCTGGATCATCCTCGATCTACCTCTCGATGCAAAGAGTGGGGACTGGGGACTAGAGACCGGGGATTGGGTTGAGCCAGATCCACGCTCCTGTGCCAGATCTCCACACCACACAAGTCTTTTCGGTACCCTGATACTACTGCGCGTACGTATCAGATTACGCTGAATTGGCTATGGGTGCAAGTGGCAATTCACCCACTAATCATCAACGATTGCCGAATGTTTGTGCGCCCACACGCAAACCGTCGCTCACCCATCCAGGAATGCTGACGCTACGCCCGTCGTCGTCCACACAGATGTGACGGCTGAAGCCGGTGGCGTAGAGGACGTCCTCGCAGCGGTGGCGAACTTCGTACTCAAACGCCACCTGACGGCTGCGCAGCGTCGTCAGCCGCGTGATCACCTGCACCGGATCGCCGAAGCGAATGGCCGACCGATACTGCGCCCCCACCTCGGTGACGGCGAAGTTGTAACCCGCCCCCGAAATCTGCGTGTAGGGCACCCCGGCAGCGTCCATCCAGCCGATGCGGCCCATCTCGAACCAGACAATGTAGGCGCTGTGATGCACCACACCCATCATGTCCGTCTCGGCGAAGCGTACCGTCACGTCTACAGGGACGGGGGGGAAGGCCTCCAACTCACTTGTCATCTTCGAGGTCTTTCCAGAAGTCATCGTGATGGATGCCATTGCCTTCGGCAATCTCGCGTCGCCCTTCGGCTAGAATCGCTTGAAGCTGAGCCGAGTATGCCATCTTTAAGCGCTCAATTTCTGCTGGATCGGTGATCGGTGACAAAAGGCCCACAGGTTCACCGTCTTGGATGATAAGAATCTGTTCAGAGCCTGGTTCGTGCAAGATCTCCTGCAAACGTTCCTTGGCTTCTACAACCGTTAGTGTTTTCATAAAATCACCTCCTGCCCGTCTATCAGCAATCGGTTACTAACCTTGATCCCAATTGCATGCACGTAGACTCTTACTTCATCCTGATCAACGGAGTAAAACACTCTAAAGCGGTTATCTGGTCCAAAACGAATCTCCCAGTCCGCATCGAAATCCGTTGGTCTGAGTGCTTTTCGGTTGCGTGTTTCCACAGTTGGCTCATACCGTAGCTGTTCCGCAATTGTAGATTGAATCAACGCGTAATACTTCCGTTCAATCCAGCGCATATGTCGTCGGAACTGCGGAGCATAGATGATCTCATACTCCATGGTCGGGTTGCTCTCCTAACCAGTGACTTGTTTTTCTGCCTTCCAAGAAGTTGGAGATCGACCTGTAATGGCGTTACTGCCGACCTCCAACTCCCCAACTGTGGTGAATATCCGCAATACGTTTGTCTATCGTCTTTCGTCTTCCGTCCTCTCCACTACATATGAATCGGATGCCCCTCAACCGCATGTGCCGCTTCCATCACCACTTCGCTCAACGTCGGGTGCGCGTGGACGTTGCGGGCGATCTCGGCGGGCGTGATCTCCATCATCTGCGCCAGCGAGAGTTCGGGCAGCAGTTCGGTAGCCTCGTCGCCCACAATGTGCGCGCCCAGGATCTCGCCATACTTAGCGTCGGAGATGATCTTCACAAAGCCTGTCTTGGCGTTGATGGCCACTGCCTTGCCGTTGGGCAGGAAGGGGAACTTGCCCACCTTGATTTCGTAGCCCGCCTCTTTGGCCTGCGCCTCAGTCATGCCCAAGCTGGCGACTTCGGGCTTGCAGTAGGTGGCACGGGGCATAAAGATATACTTTTCGTTGGGGATGGGCATGGTTTCCACACCGGCGATGGCTTCCGCCGCCACAAGCGCCTGTGCGCTGGCCACATGGGCCAATGCCAATTTCCCGGTGCAGTCGCCGATGGAGTAGATGTGCGACACGTTGGTGCGCATGTACTCGTCGATTTCAATGTAGCCGCGCTTGTCGAGCTGCACACCGGCGGCGTCGAGGCCCACATTTTCGGTGTTGGGCGTGATGCCGATGGAAACAAGGACCTTCTCCACCTTGATCGTCTGTGTGGTCTCTTTCTTCATGTCCTTGATCGTCAATTCCACGCCGTCGTCCTTCACTTCCACCTTTTCGGTGCGGGCGCTGGTAAGCAGCGTGAAACCTTTGCTCTTGAACGCCTTGGCTACTTCGGCGGCGGCTTCAGGATCTTCCAGCGGCAGCACATGATCGAGCATCTCGATCACGGTGACGTCGGTGCCGTAGGCGTTGTAGAAATAGCCCAACTCCATGCCGATAGGACCCGCGCCGATGACGGCCATCGACGCCGGCTTCTCTTGCAGGCGGATGGCGTGACGGTACTGCAGGATACGTTCACCGTCCACTGTGACGCCGGGTAGATCCCGGGCGCGTGCTCCCGTGGCGATGATGAAGTTGGCCGCGGTGACGGTGCGTTCCTTGGCATCAGGCTTGATTTCGGCGGGAGTGACCTTCAACGTGTGCGCATCGGTGAAAGCGCCATGTCCTTCGAGGACGTCGATCTTGTTCTTACGCATGAGGAAGCTGACGCCCTTGGTCTGGCGCTGCACCACATCCAGGCTGCGCTTGACGGCGCTGCTGAAATCGACCTGCATGTTCTCAAAGGTGATGCCATACTCTGCGGCGTGCATCAACGTTTCGAGGACACTGGCATTCTTAAGCAGCGCCTTTTTGGGGATACAGCCCCAGTTGAGGCAGACGCCACCCATGTTCTCGCGTTCGACAATTGCCGTCTTCAGCCCAAGCTGTGTTGCCCGAATCGCGGCCACGTACCCGCCGGGTCCACTGCCGATGACGATGACGTCGTAATCATAATTTGCCACGGTGTTCCTCCGGTTATGTTTGTTCGTGCGTTTATCAGTCTTGCTGTAAACAGTTTAGTGCGTAGTGCGTAGTCCGTAAAGCGACTCGCTTCCATTTGACGAACCACACCCACGCACTACGCACTACGCACTATAAGTTCACCACTCCAATTTTCCAATATTGTCTTGACTTTGCCCACAAATTCATCTGCCTCCGCGCCGTCGAGGACGCGGTGATCGAACGAAAAGCTCAGGTAGCACATGGGGCGGATGACGATGGCGTCGTCGGCGCTGGGCAGGAGCGGGTGGTCGCCACTGCGCACTACAGGGCGCTTAACAATCGCGCCAATGCCCAAAATGCCCGACTGCGGCTGGTTGATGATCGGCGTAGCCACGAGGCTACCGGCCACGCCGTGATTGGTGAGGGTGAAGGTGCCGCCCTGCAATTCGTCGGGCTGGAGCCGGCCCTGGCGGGCGCGTTCGGCCACGTCGTTGACGGCGCGGGCTAGGCCGGTGAGGTTGCGCTCATCGGCATCGCGGATCACGGGGACGAGCAGTCCATCTGCCATGGCGACAGCCACACCGATGTGGATGCGCGGGTTGAAGATCAACCCGTCCTCGCTGAAGCGGCTGTTGGCGCGGGGCATGGCCTGCAACGCCGCCGCTGTCGCCGCCACAAAGTAGGGCGTAAATGTCAAACGAACGCCTTTGGCCGCCAGCGCGCCCTTCACCTCCTCGCGGTGACGCACCACTGCCGTCATATCCACCTCGTGGATCGTCGTCACATGGGGCGAAGTGCGTACACTGCGCGTCATGTGTTCGGCAATGGCGCGGCGCATGGTGGAGAGGGGACTGGTGATTAGTGATTGGTGATTGGGATCGCTCTGTGGGGGGGTGGGGCGGTGACTGGGTGATTGGGTGACTGGGTTGGCAATAATTTCGCGTTTATCGCCGGTCCTTTGCCCTCGGTCCTCTGCCCAATCACCAATCACCAATCCTTTTTCACCAATATACGTCAACACATCCTTCTTCGTGATCCGTCCATGCAATCCGCTGCCGGGGACCCGATCGAGCTCGACGTTGTGTTCTGCCGCCATGCGGGCGACGACGGGGCTGATGTAGGTGCGCCCTTGGGGGCGGACGGCGGCGCTGTCTTCAGGCGCTGAGGACGGCGGACGACAGACGACCGACGACGGACGCACCTCGAGCTTCCGTCCACTATCCGGCGAGACTTCGTCTGATGGCATCATCGACGTCAACGGTGATCCGTCGTCTGTCGTCTGTCGTCCGTCGTCAATGTAGGCCAGCACCGTCCCCGCTTCCACCGTCTCACCCTCTTCCACAATGATCTGCGTCAACGTCCCCGCGGCGGGGGAGGGCACTTCGGTGTCGATCTTGTCTGTGCTAATGTCGAGCAGCGGCTCCAACTTGTCCACGTGCTCGCCGGGGCGCTTATGCCAGCGCGCCACCGTGCCATCGACGACAGTCTCGCCGAGTTTGGGCATGGTTACGGGAACGGGCATGGGAGACTCCTTGACGGGTGATTGGGATCGTTTGAGGATGGCGTGATTCGTGATCCGTGATCCGTGATCCGTGATTCGTGATTCGTGATTCGTGATTCGTGATTCGTGATTCGTGATTCGTGATTCGTGATTCGTGATCCGTGATCCGTGATCCGTGATCCGTGATCCGTGAGGAGTTAGACACCCCCAGTAGAGGGGATGTAAAAGCACATTAACAAGAGAACAACCATAGCCTTGGTCTGTACCGAAAGCGAAGGCAATCGAGAACAGGGAACCAAGATGGCAACTGAATGCAGAAGGTGCCAGAACC